>CADCDO010000058.1 GCA_902800345.1 Fibrobacter succinogenes | reverse complement strand
TACGAACTGTACGCCACCCGCGGCACCTCTACGATGCTCTACAACGAAGGCATCAAGACCCGCGCCGTGTTCCGCATCTCCCGTGGCCGCCCGAACCTGCTGGACCTCATCCACGACAAGGAAGTGCAGTGGATCGTGAACACCACCGAAACCGGCGCCGAAGCCATGGTCGACGAAATCCAGATGCGCTCCAAGGCCGTGGTCTCCGGCATTCCTATCACCACGACCATCGCCGCCCTCACCTCTACCGTGGAAGGCCTCATGGACAAGCACGACTTCGGAAGATTCGAAGTCTGCAGTTTGCAAGAATACCATAGGCACGTGAAGAAGTAAGACGAACGTGGCGGGGCAATGCCCCGCACCTTAAATGTCATTCCGGCCTCCGAGCCGGAACCTCCCTTCAGAACTTTAAACGCAGACTCATTCGAGCCTGCGTTTTTTCATTTTACTAGAAGCCTATATCTTGAACAAAGCTATTTCTTCTTGGGTAAGATCGCTTATGTCCTTGCCGTTCCTGTCGGCATACCGAGCCAGTTCCAACAAGTTCAACTTGCAGGGAGGAGCGTTCCTGTATGGGTCGGGCACCGCCGAAAACGGAATCCGCACATCGGACAGAATGTCATCAGCCTTTTCAGTTCCATTCATAAGTGTACGTCTCCAATAATTTTTTGGCGGCAATCGGCCCTAATATGAAATGATACGGGTGAAGTGCGCCGATATGCGAGCACCCTAATACTCCAATATAGTGATTTAGGAGTTCATTGTTAAGGGCAAAGCCGAAAATAACGCCATCATAGCCCCATTGTATAGATTTGTCAACGGCAACAGCAAAAAGATGCCCCCCAACCCCGCTGTAACGCTGCGTACCATACAATCGTTTGTTGTTGTGCGGAGCCGTGCAGGCCCAATGCAAGTACGCGGCCTTCGGTCCATTATCGTTTCTAACGCCCACAAGCCCTTGAATCTCGTTATTTTCTTTCAAGGCAAGTGCGAACACATCAACATCGTTGGGGACCTCAATCCAGTCGATTCCCCATCCGTTCTTTTCATTGAATTTTTTCAGAAACGAGCGACTCTCAATCCTGAACACCACTGTTTCCTTGATTTCTCCGGTTTCGGTATCCTTAAGGCAGGGGACGATTTCGTCAAGCCAGATTCCAACACCACCGATTTTTGCATCGCTATACATTTTTTTCTCCTTCCGCCTACAAGCATAAAAAGGCGGGGCTTCATAGTTTGTTTTTTTTGCTCTTTTGAGCAGTATAAATATAAGCATTCTAGGGGTAGATGTCAAGAGAATTTTGAATTATTTCGCATTTTTCTCTCGGAAACACTCTAGTGTCACCTATCGTCATTTCAATAATCTATATTATGCATTGAAAAATAGAGTTTTCTCTTGTTCTCTATCTGAAACTTCGACAATTTCATACACAGAGGATAAGACGAACGCTCACGTCTGCGACCGGCGTATGCCTGCCGCATCGTTTTGCTACATGGTTTATTGTTTTTATAGCAGTCTGCCTTACGCAAACGGCCTTTGGGGGCGTGAGTTGTTTGCGTTTATTTGTGTAGGGCAGTCGAAGGCCTCAGGTAGGTAAATGCATTCAACTCCACGCCTTTTTTATTTTCAAAAAAATTGGATAGATGCAAAACGGGAGTGAACTCGCTGAGTTATACTCTTGTCCTCTATCTGAAACTTCGACAATTTCATACATAAGGAATAAGGCGATAACTCGCAACGACCCATGGTATGCATGGGCGTAGTGTACCCTGAGCGTACTGTATTCGCTCGGGTTTTTGCGGGTATATTGTATTCTTTTTGAAAATGTCGCGATTCTAGGCGAGGAGTGAGTCGGCTCCCCGCCGTTTCTATTTGTCCGCATCCCGGCTAAAGGAATCGACCAGAACCGCTCCCACGAGAGTGAACTCGTTCACTTTCAACACGGAGCGACGTGATGGTAAAGAGTTCCAAGAGCGGCAAGTTCACTTTTATCGACTTGTTTGCGGGAATTGGCGGAATGCGGATTGCATTTGAATCTGCAGGTGGAAAGTGTGTTTACACAAATGAATGGAATAAATTTAGTCAGAAAACATATTTTGACAACTTTGGAGATATGCCCGATGGAGATATTACTAAAGTTGATGCGCAAACAATTCCAGATCACGATGTTCTAGTTGCCGGCTTCCCTTGTCAACCGTTTTCTATTGCAGGGGTTTCCAAGAAAAATAGTTTAGGAAGGGCGACTGGTTTTGAAGACAAAACTCAAGGAACTTTGTTTTTTGATGTTTGTCGCATTATCAAAGCAAAACGTCCGAAGGCGTTTATGCTTGAAAACGTCAAGAACCTTTGCAGTCACGATAAAGGCAATACGTTCAAGGTTATTCAAGAATCATTGGACGAACTAGATTACGAAATTTTCTATAAAGTCCTAGACGGTCAGAACTTCGTTCCGCAACATCGCGAACGTATTCTCATTGTCGGTTTTGATAGGCAACGGTTCAATACCCCAATTGATTTTAAGTTTGAAATAACTCCTGTGGAGCCGAAACCAACCATAAAAGATATTCTTGAGAAGAAACCTGATTCGAAATACACTCTTTCAGACAAGTTGTGGAGTTATTTACAAGCGTACGCTGCAAAACATAAAGCTGCAGGAAACGGCTTCGGCTATGGAATAGCTCCGCTAAATGGGGTATCGCGAACTTTAAGTGCAAGGTACTATAAAGATGGCTCGGAAATTCTCATTGCGCAAAGAAATAAAAATCCAAGAAGATTGACTCCGCGTGAATGCGCAAGGTTGCAAGGTTTTCCGGACTCTTTCAAAATAACAGTTTCCGATGGGCAGGCGTATAAACAGTTTGGAAATTCGGTTGTTGTGCCGTTGATGGCAAATGTTGCAAAATTAATTGCGAAGAGGTTAGAATAAAATGCAAAATAATGCCTCTGATGCTATAAAAGTTGCCTCGTTGGGACAGAAAACGTTTTGTAAGTTCTTGTCTGCGAATGATACTGATCCCAAACAAAGTCATCAATCGGGAATTTATATTCCGCAAAATAGTTTCTCTTTATTATTTGATTCTCCTGGAGTAAAAGGGAATAATAAAGATCGTATTGTTTCAGTATATTGGCATTTCGATGAAGAATTTGTTTCAGATGAAGTTCGGTTCATTTATTATGGACGAAGTACAAGAAATGAATATAGAATTACGCATACGCCTTTTTTCAAACCTGAATATACGGGATCTCTATTTGTATTTACCCAATGCAATGAAGATAATTACCAAGCATTTGTTTTGAATACAGATGACGAAATAAATCAATTCTTGGATGCGTTTGGTCTGTCTCCCCACGAGACAAATTGCTTAATTGATAGTTGTAAGCCTACAAGTGATAATGATTTGATAAAGACATTCATTCAAGATATGGATGACCAAGGAATTGATTTTCCTAATTCAGAAAGAATGTCTGCTATCGCAAGGGATATTTGTGATAGGACAATTTCGCCTCAATCGTTGATATTGACAAATCCAGATAAAAAAATACTGGATTGGACGGACATGGAATACAATATTTTCAAGGCGGTAGAATATTCTCGTTATGGAAACGTTGTTTCAAAGGGGTTTCCCTCGGTTGATGAATTTGTCGATATGGCAAACCAAGTCTTGAATCGGAGAAAAAGTCGTGCAGGAAAAAGTCTAGAACATCATCTTGCTGCAATATTTGACGGTAACCATTTGCCTTTTGAAGAACAGGTAGTGACCGAAGGAAATAAAAGGCCTGATTTCATTTTCCCGTCTAAAAAAGCATATCATGATTTAACATACCCTGCAAAGAAACTGATTTCGCTTGCTGCAAAAACCACATGCAAAGATCGTTGGCGTCAAGTTCTCAATGAAGCGGATCGACTGAAAGACGATTATAAATATCTGTGCACATTGCAACAAGGTATTTCTGTAGCCCAACTAGATGAAATGCAAGCCGAGAAAGTAAGGCTGATTGTCCCTAAACCATATATAAAGACATATCCCGAAGAACGTCGTCATGAAATTTGGTCTCTAGATAAGTTTATCGCATACGTGCGTGAAACGATTGCTTAAATGATTTTGCGTTAGGGATTATGACCCCTTGGGGACAAGACTCGCAAAGCGAGGCTTGGTTCTAGGAGGCAAGTGACAAGCGTAAGCACAGGCGATTGCCCCTAGAATATAGCCCGACCACACATATATGTGCGGGAACGCCCATAAAAGCTCTATTAGCTTCATTCATATGGTCCATTTCAATATTGAAAAGGTTAAAAACTTGCGATTTCGTCTCCAAAATGTATATTGGGAATAGGAGGTATCCTATGCCGACAGTAACAATGGACATTCCAGAAGATATTGCAGACCTTATGGTGTGCGATAACAAGAGCGACGAACTCCGCCGCAATGCGTTGCTGTTGTATCCGTTTATCAAGAACGAGACTATTTCCCATGGGCGTGCCGCGGAAATTTTGGGCATTTCCAAATGGGAACTCATCGAACTTTACGGAAGCGAGGGCATTCCCTATATCGACCAGAACTGGGATGAAGCCAAACAGGATGCCGCCAACGTCATGGAGCTCCTTGCCAAGAGGTAAGAATGATTGTCGTATCTGATCAACTCCGATAATCTCTTTCCTTAAAATCAATCGTCTTGACATTCTTGGAAAACTGTTTGGCGAGGTCCTGCTTCCTGAGGCCGTTTACGAAGAATTGACTTCAAACCAGGATTTTCAGGAAGAAGCCGAACAGGTGAAATCCTGCGATTTTTTCAAATAGGTTTCGGTCAGCAACAACAACGCCGTCGGCATGCTGATGCGTATAACGGGCTTGGATCTTGGCGAAAGCGAAGCCATCGTCTATTCCGACGAAAACAAGAGTGATCTTTTGATTGTTGACGAAGTTCGTGCAAGGCACGTAGCCACGACGATGAAACTGCGTATTACCGGCACGATTGGCATTTTGATTGCCACCAACGAGAACGGTTTACTGAATAAAGAGGAAGCCTTAGCTTGCGCCGAAATTCTTCGGATGTCCAAAAGGCATATCAGCGAAACTCTTCTGAATTCTTTCATTGAAAACCTGAAGTAGCATTTTTCCCCAGCATTCGCGTTAGGGATGGTGACCCGGTGAGCCAAAAGCGACTCGTATTGACGAGCCGTGTTGGCGACCTTTGACCACTTAATGCTTTAGCACTTATGTGGGCATGGCCACCTTTAGGTGGGAGTGAGGCGTAAGCCGAACGGTCATTATCCCTGAACGTCAAAGAAGCCGTGTTCCCATTCGTCAAGTTACAGAAACATCCTCGGCTCGGTTATGCCGAAATGCAAGCATTTCGGCGCAACGCTCGCCTTGCGGTGTTTTCCCGGGTGTCGATATCACGCTTTCTCCGGAAATGAAAGCAGCGAAGCGAGTCAAGCGAAAATAAGCTTGCTTATTTTCATTTGACGAGCGAGAAGATTGTACACGAAGTGTACAACTCCACCGGCGAAGTCATGAGCCCGGCGAAGTCATGAGCCTCGATCGCGACCGCGGCCTTGCCTACCTCAAGAGCCAATTGGCTTCCGGCAACAAGGTCCCGAGCCAGGGCAACATCTTCGTGTCGCTCAAGGACGAAGACAAGCAGAAGGCAGTACCGCTCATCCGCCAGCTCGTGAACCTCGGTTACGAACTGTACGCGACCCGCGGCACCTCCACTATGCTCTACAACGAGGGCATCAAGACCCGCGCCGTGTTCCGCATCTCCCGCGGCCGCCCGAACCTGCTCGACCTTATCCACGATAAGGAAGTGCAGTGGATCGTGAACACCACCGAAAGCATACGAAGCGAGTCAAGCGAGAATGCTTGCGTTCTCATTTGACGAACGAGGCGATTGTATGCGCAGCATACAAACCGGCGCCGAAGCCATGGTCGACGAATGTCAACGCAGCGAGGAAAGCGAGAATATGCTTGCATATTCTCATTTGACGAGCAAGGAGACTGTACGCAAAGCGTACAAATCCAGATGCGCTCCAAGGCAGTCGTGTCGGGCATTCCTATCACGACGACCATCGCCGCCCTCACCTCCACCGTGGAAGGCCTCATGGATAAGCACGACTTCGGAAGATTCGAAGTGTGCAGCCTCCAGGAGTACCATAGGCACGTGAAGAAGTAGGGTGGTTGGAAGAGGGGAAAGCCCCGCCCCCTCAACGTCATCCTGAGCGGCAAAGCCGCGAAGGATCCAGAACATTAAAGCGCAGACTCAACACGAGCCTGCGTTTTTCATTTTACTGAAGCCTATATCTTGAATTGGGCTATTTCAAAATCATATGTTGCGTTTTTGCATTCCCGCATTTGACCATGTACACGCCGCGACTTAAGCCTGCGCTTGTCATGGCGTTGCGGAGTTCGCCGATATGTCCGGCCTGGAATTCACCGATAAACGTTCCGATTGGGCTAAATACTTTATATGAGCTTTGACGGCTTTGGGGTACAGAAATCCTCCTGAAAGCAATTGCTTCTGTAGAATCTTTGGGAGGATCAACCTTTGGCTCTTGCCACAGAGCGAATTCGACGGTCGTTGCGCTGCGGGCTGGGACATTGTAACTGCATTTTGTGCCATCGACCTTGACTTTGCTTCCTTCCTTGAGGTTGCTATTGTCGTTGGTGACGTAGGGCTTGAAGCTTCCGATTTTTGTGCTTCCGAAGTCAAAGTCCGCCTTGAATTCCTCGTTCTTGGAATTGAGAATGACGACTGCGATTTTCGTCTTGAGGGAATCGCGGTAGGCGGTGACCTTTACATCTCTTTCGGGATTCTTGGTGGCGTCGATTCTCCTTGCGCCGGGGCGTGCGAAGCGACTGAAGTTCCCCATGACCCAGAGTCGCTTGGTGGGTTCTACGTTGTCGGGGCTCCCTTGTCCTTGCGGCCAAATGGCCCCGTTGCCGCAGC
This sequence comes from Fibrobacter succinogenes, assembly GCA_902800345.1. GTDB lineage: Bacteria > Fibrobacterota > Fibrobacteria > Fibrobacterales > Fibrobacteraceae > Fibrobacter > Fibrobacter succinogenes_H. The sequence goes on along the minus strand of CADCDO010000058.1, from coordinate 17,939 downwards.
TGGGTTCGCTACAGGAATAAATCCACCAAAAATGCCAGGCGTTCATGTTCGCAATAGTTAGGGCGTCGTGAATCATGTTTGCAACGCGGAGTGCACTTCCCATACCCACGTCTTCCTTGTTGCTTCCGAGATCGTAGACTTCGGTTTCCCAGAATTCTTTGCCGGCTTCATGGATTTCGGGGTAGGCGGCCGGGTCTCCGCCATATTCGTGCGTTGCAAAAATGTCCGTGTATTTCATGGCGGCGGGGTTGTTGAAGAAGGCTTTTTTGTAATTGGGGAATCCGTACCAGTTTATGGCTTCGGTGCCAATGATTTTGATGCCCGTGGTATCGAGGGTGGGGCCAAGGTAGTCGCCAACCCAACGGGCCAATTCATCGGGTTCGTAGTGGTTGTCGCCGGTGCCATCGGGCTCGTTCTGCGACGAAATGGCGTATAAGTTGACGCCTGCTTTTCGCATCTCCTGCGTAAACTTTAAAATAGTGTTGGCCCAGTCCTGGGCGTGATTGAAATCCAGGTGCTTTTTGTTGCCGTCGTAATTTACGGTGTATCTGGAAGTCCACGGGGCTGCCCAGACTTTGACGCCATATTCACTCGCTTTTTTGGCGATACTCGTTTCGGAGGTGGTGCCGTCCGGGGCGATGCGGATGCGGTGCAGCGTAAACCCGGCGCCGCTTGTGGAGTCCCAGAGGAAAGCGGCATTCTTGTCGGTGATGGACCCTGCCCAAGCCGATGCGGCGCCAAAACCGCTGATGCGCTGGTATTCCTTGCCCATGTCAACGTTTATCGTTGCTGCACTGGCAAGGGTGCCAAAAAATGCGATGGAACCCACAAAAAGAGAAATTCCCTTAATTGAAAAAGTCATAAAGCCTCCCATACGAACTTTACTTACCATAAAATAAGTTGGGAAATTCACTTTTTATAAGGCTAAAAACGAATTCGTTTTGATAAAATGACAACGATAATGTTTTTTTTCGCATAGTCACCAAAAAAAACGCTCGAAAATAATTTAAAGAAAAACGTTAAAATACAAAAAGGTATATTAAACGGTGTGACATCTAAAAAATACATTCAGCACAGATTGAAGATTCTAAAAAAAGCAATAATTTGTCTCACAGTTATTGTTATAGTCTGCATTATCGCCCTAGCGTGTTATATTTTTTATGCTGCATATATTCTGGGGAAAACACCTGCTCCACATTACGAGGAAATGGATTACGCCCCCGAATACGAGCTTGACGACATCAATCCTAGGGTAAGCAACGGACCCCAAAAACATATAAAGAAAAGAAATTTTGATTACAGCATCGCAATCACAGATAAATTTATATACAATGATGGATTCGCCTCTTATCTAATTATTAACGCGACACAAAATGAAATCTTTACAACAGTCCATTACGTAAAAGATGAACACTGCCACTACACTCCCGATGGCGGGTGGTTCTGTGACCGGACAATCATTGGAAGCTGTCCAGCTCCCCAAATAACGAAATTACAGGCAGACAATCTTTTAAGAGCATACCTCAGTTTCAATGCAGAAGACACATCTGTTCCTCTTCACGGAAAAATTTTTTCGCCATTTGATATTTACGTCATAAGAAAAGACAAATACCTGGACGCTTCTATCATACATGTGCCAAAGCTTTCCGTTCGAGCAAAAAAATCAACCATGGCCTTAATTCAAGAACTGCAAAATACAGTCCCCGAAATAGAAACGCTTTTTCTAAATTGTCGAAATAAATTTAATTTTTAAGCACACCGGAGCTTATCATGAAAGTCGTCTTGTTTAACGGCAGCCGTCGCGAAAAGGGCTGCACCTACACCGCCCTGAACATTGTCGCGGGCGAACTCAACGCCGCGGGCATCGAAACCGAAATCTTCTTTGTCGGGAGCCGCGTGCTCAAGGGCGAAACGGATGCCGTCGTCCACGAAGCCAAGGAAATCTTGAAGTCCGCCGACGCCGTGGTCTACGGCTCGCCGGTCTACTACGCCTCCCCCAGCGGCGAAATGCTGATGTTCCTCGACAGGCTCTATGGCCTCGCCGAAGCGGAACTGCTTTTCAAGCCCGCCGCCACAGTCGCATCGGCACGCCGCGCAGGCACCAGCGCCACGCTCGACGCGCTGAACAAGTACCCCGCATTTGCACAGCAGCCCCTCGTGGCATCGCGCTATTGGAACATGGTCCACGGTTCCAGTCCCGAAGACGTTCTCAAGGACGAAGAGGGCGTGCAGATCATGCGCGAACTCGGCCGCAACATGGCTTGGCTCCTCAAGAGCATCGAGGCCGGGAAGCTTGCGGGCGTCCCGCAACCTGTCGCTGAAAAGAAGGTGTTCACGAACTTCATCCGCTAAGCACGCAGTTTGCCATCAGCTGCGCGAGCGTCCTCGGAGCCGAGAGCGCCATGACCCGCGATATTCCGTCCGAACAAGTATCGCCGGCTACATGTCCTTAAGCTTGGCTCCTTCGGCACCCCTTTTGCAAAATCCATGTAAAGTGGAAATAAAACCTTTGCGAAACCGCATTTTTTAGCATTGAAAATCAATGCCGGACTTGTTATCTTGACAATGTGTGATTTACATCGTTGAAGACGCCGAAATTCGCGAATTGGAGACGTATGCGCTCAACAGCAGCGGATTTGAAGTCAAGTCATTTGATTGCGCAAAGTCGATGAACGAAGAGGTCAAAGCAAATATCCCCGACCTTTTCATCCTCGACATCATGCTCCCCGGAGAAGACGGCCTCAGCATTTTGAAGCGGCTCCGCGCACAAGAAAGCACAAAAAACGTCCCTGTCATCATGCTCACGGCCAAGAGCACTGAGCTCGACAAGGTGAAGGGCCTCGACCTGGGCGCAGACGACTATATCGCAAAGCCTTTCGGCATCTTGGAATTTATCTCGCGCGTTAAAGCGCTACTCCGCCACGCGGGCACCACAAATTCCACAGCAGAAGAACCGAAAATCATAACGCTTGGTAAAATCCCTCGACCGCAGCTACCGTGATGACCGTGAGTTTTGTAAATGCAGGGCTCTTGACGTTGACGCAGGCGATTCCCGTAATCATGGGAGCAAACATCGGAACCACCGCTACGGCATGGATTATGTCGATTTTCGGTTTCCAGTTCAACATGAGCAGCTTCGTGTGGCCGATTTTCGGACTCGGCATCGCGCTTTCTTATGTGCGCAAGAATAGCGTGCGCAGCTTTGGCGAATTCATTTTCGGGTTCGCGTTCATGTTCCTCGGGCTCACCACATTGCGCGAAAACGCGGTAGCGATGGATTTGTCGCATAACGAGGCCATTATCAATTTCTTTGCCGCAACGGGTGGCTGGGGCATCTTCAGCACGCTTCTGTTCCTTTTGCTGGGCGGCATCCTCACGATGTGCGTGCAGTCTTCGGCGGCCATCATGGCCATTACGCTTATTCTGTGCAGCAGCGGCGTACTCCCGATTTACCAGGGCATCGCTCTCGTGATGGGAGAAAACATTGGTACTACGGTCACTTCGAACCTGGCGGCCCTCTCGGCCAGTACGCAAGCAAGGCGTGCGGCCCTCGCCCACATGCTTTTCAACATATTCGGCGTCGTGTGGGTGCTCATCATCTTCAATCCATTTGTGAACATGGTCTGCCACGTAGTCGGTTTCGACCCGACCTTTGTGCCGCAAACAGAAGAGCAGATTGCCCAGGCAAGCGTCCGTGTCACCTATGCGCTTTCCGGCTTCCATACAGCATTCAACCTGTGCAACGTCATGTTGCTCATTTGGTTTATCAAGCCCATGGAAAAGCTGATTTGCAAAATTATCCGTGAAAAGGAAGACGGCGAAGATTTCAGCATCAAGTTCATCAGCGGCGGTCTCATGAGTACAGCGGAACTCTCGCTGTTCGAGGCTCGCAAAGAAATCATCCTGTTCGTGGAACGCACCATCAAAATGTTCCGGTTCGTTCCAGAATTACTCCGTTTGAAAGACGAAGACGTATTCACAAAGCTCTTTGCGCGCATCGAAAAATACGAAGGCATCAGCGACAAATTAGAAGTTGAAATTGGAAATTATTTGAATAAGGTAAGTGAAGGTCATCTAAGTCCTAAAAGCAAAACAGCTTTGCAGTGCATGCTCAAGGAAATCTCCGAAATTGAAAGCATCGGGGATGCCTGCTACAACATGGCACGAGTCCTCAATCGCAAGTTCAGCGGTGGAGAAGATTTTAGTGAGGAACAGTACGAACGAATTAATGTTATGATGAAATTTTGCGATCAAATGCTTTCGCAAATGAAATCTATCATTGAAGGAAATTTGCATGTCAACCCCAAAAACATTTTAAAACTTGAATTCAAAGTCAATGATTACCGCAAGATGCTCAAAAACCTAAACATTGACGACATCAATGCTGGGCGATACAGCTATCAACTTGGCGTTCATTACATGGACCTCATCAACGACTGCGAAAAACTCGGAGACTATGTAGTCAACGTTGTCGAAGCGCATGTCAACCACAAGCTAACAAAGTAATTTTCATCTACAAAAATGCCTGATCCCTACTATTTCTAACAGTAGGGAAAATTTTATTATCTTCTATGAGAACTATAACCGTTCTACGCTCAGGCCTTTGCGACGCAGAATATCAATGACATTTTTTTTATGTCCGGTCAGATGCGCAGCCCCGACAACAACAAAGACATTGCGATTTTCATCAAGGAACTTGGAAACAGAATCAGCCATACGGTCATTACGCGAATACAAAATCTTATCATACATAAATTCATGCATCAAAGAATCCTCATGGTTAAACCGGTCTGCCCCCATATTCGCAGCATACGCGAGCAACGAATCATTCCCTGTTTTCCATGCAAGTTTGAATTTGGCAATAGAGGAATCCAATAAGGCAATATCTTTTATCATATTTTTCATGGCAAAAACACCGATGGAATCAGGAATATCCATACCCGTAAACAATTTCACTTGCAATTCAACCGTTTCAAGTGAAATAATTTTCTTTTTCATTTTCCGAGCCATGGTCAAGAAATACAAATCAATACCCAATCTTGCATCAAGTCCCGCGCGCTGATTGGCTATAGAACTAAGGGTCATAGCTGCGGCCCAAGGTTTATAGCCGCTAAAGAAATCCACCGGAATAGACCACGCGAGGCAAAGGCTATCGAGCGAATAAAGGGCTTCTTCAGGGAGAAACATATCCAAGGTTTTATCGTCATCAAGTTTTCCCAACAAAGATGAAAGAAGCACGCTCTTCTGGTAAACGCTAGAATCGCTGATGTCTATTTCTACAGCCAGTTCATCGGAACGGTCAAATGCATTTACGATAACAGAATCGAGTGGATAAAACGTCTTATCGGCAAAGTGAATGCTACCGAGAATATAAACGCTAGAATTTTGATCGGAGATTTTCCAAAGAAAATGTTGGCGGGGTTTATCTTTTAGCGAACATCCCGACAAGGACACCGAGAGAAACGTGACCGCAAGCAGAAAAAACATTTTTATTCTAAACGGCATAAAACTAAAGCACGTATAACGCAAGATAAAGCGTAAACGCGATAAAGATAATGGCGATAGGCACCAGGAACCAGAAGCACAGGAAGCCGACTTTCAAATCGTAGAAGAACATCTTCCAGCGGCCACGTTTGGTCTTGCAAATTTCATCGCGACATTCGGGGCAGATATTGCCGATTCTATTGCGGACGCGGATGGCAAGATTACTCTGCAAAGGCGACATTCCGACCTTGTCGTTAAACTCTTTCTTACAAATTGAACATGAAGTCTGCATGCAAAGAATATAGTAAATAGAACGTCAGCTATGAGGTCGCTTCGCTTTGAGCTATGGGCTCGCTCGTAAACTCGCTTTGAGCTGTTCTAATTGCAATAACCTCATACCTCAAAGCACCCGTAGGGGGCGACCCCATTGCCCATACCATAAAGTTCTAATTGCTTAAGCCTCTAAACAGCGTTGTGATGGTCAGGGAATCGGTATTGTTTTTAAAAGAATTCCCTTCATCATAACTGTATTTCAATTTCCAAGTGATAAGCGTGTCTTTTTCCAAAGGGGCTTCAAGATTATTTCTTAGGACAAAACGACTTTGAGTATAAGGTGTCGGGTAAGTATATGCGACTCCGTAAGGTCTATATTTCGTAGTGATCTTATAACAAATAACTAGAGAATCATTTTGGGGGCAGAGAATCTTGTTAGGATCTAAAACCCAGTCCGGCAAACCTTCCACCGAAATAGAATATCCTGTGAGCAAAGTATCCATTCCAAAAATTTCATTTTGCGTATCCAGCGTATCTAGTGCATTGCGGAACGCGGCTGTATCGAACGCGGGAGCATTCACGGCAGGAACATAATCAGTCCACGCATTAGCCCCGTAATTCAGGAACGTTGTATCACGTGCAATTGTTCGTAATGTCGTATGGAACGTATCGTAATACACAGTATCAACCACACAGCGGTACCCCGGTTGAGAGCACAATAAAGAATTTGCCGGAAGACGGACATCAGGCAAACGAATAACCGCTGTTTCGACATCTCTTGCCATAAGATTGTACATATAACATGTGCTGGTTTCTGTACAGCTAAATGTCTTTTGCGTATCAGAGGAATCAAGAGTGCAATAAATAGGGACTCGACCGCACGGCCCCGATTCACCGCTTTTTTCTGCCGTAAATTTAGTAAGCGTATCGTACTTATCTGTTTTACGGTCTAAATAGATAAAACTTGTATATTTTTCGTTGCCTGTAAATATGGTATCGTCATAGACGGTATCTTTATAAACATTCACGACTCTACGGATAAAGATGGTGTCGCAAAAAGAGCGCAACGAGTCCAACTGTTCGTCCGTCTTGGAGTCCAACAATTCAATCGTACATTGTCCATCCGGAGTGTAGCTTATCGGTTCCGGGCTAATTGTTGAATTATTGCACGACGAAAACATCGCCACAATCGGAAAAAGCAAAAGAGTTTGGAATAAATTTTTCATGTAAATAAATTTACAAACGGAACCGTTAAAAAGTTCCGGAAAAATGAGGAAAAAACGTAGAAATTTGCGGGAATTGTCGCCCCAAAAGTACAAAATGTATTATATAGGACTTAGTTATTAGTCATTAGTCAGTAGTTATCGCAGCGACATGACAGACTGATGAAAACCTCAATTCCCCCGTAAGGGGGCGACCTCATAGCCCATACCCCAAAGCACCCGTAAGGGGCGCCCCCATTGCCCAGCAATCACTTTTTCACGGCCACAAGCACAGTGGCGCCGAGAATCAAGGCGATGCCTGCCATGATGCGCGTCGTTAGCGTTTCGGCAAACACTGTCACACCAATGGTCACTGCGGTCACGGGTTCCAAAGCGCCAAGAATTGCCGTGGGCGTGGAGCCGATGATTTTCACAGCCTTGACCATGAAGATAAGCGAAAGCACTGTCGGCACGAGGCCCAGCATAAAGCCCCACCCCCACGAACTGGCCTGCGTAAAGAGCGGCGGGAGGCCAGCGCCAAGTGTCACTGAATAAAGCAGCAAAAACACGAGGCAGAAGCAAATGGCGTAAAAAGTCATCTTCACAGCGCCCATCTGTAGGTTGATGCGGTTTGCCATCACCATGTAAATGGCATAGCTTATGGACGACAAAAACACCAGCAGGCATCCCACTGAGCTTAGCGTCGAGCCATCGTCGCCGCGATACAAGAGCGCCACGCCCGCCATCGAGACCGCGATAGAAGCGATTGTCCAAGCCTTTATACGTTCCTTGAAGAAAATGGCCATGAGCACCGAGACTTCGAGCGGATAAAGGAACAATAGCGTGGATGCAAGCCCTGCGTCCATATACTTGAAGGATGCGTAATACGTAAGCGAACTCACCGCAAAGAGGAATCCGAACGCGACAAGCGCAAGGACCTCGCGGAATGAGATTTTAAAATGCGAGCCCTTCGCGAGAATCACCGTCAAAAGGAGAATCGCCGCCGTGAAAAAACGGTAAAAGAGGACCGTCTCCGGCGAGTAATTCTGGGCGTACAAATGCAAGGCGCCCAGCGGATTCGTGCCGTAGCAAATCGCAGAAAGAATGGCAAAAATAAAACCTAAGCCAGTTTTTTTCACGCACGGAAATATAGGAATTATCAGAAAAAAAGCGAAAAGCCTTGTGCAGATCCGCATCAAGGCTTTGAATGTTAAGAAGGGCGCTCTACAAAAGCTGGGCTTTTATTTAGGAACTTTTTCCAAACACGTTTTGGTATCGCAGTCAGGACTTTTACTTTGTAAATATCATACAGCAATCAGGGCGTATGTTCCACTTGCTGATGTCGCCGTTGAATGCGCTACGGTAGAACATATCGATCATGTCAGTCACGTTGGACACATCCCACTTGCTGATATCACCATTGAAGTTGCTTTCATAGAACATCCCGTGCATGTCAGTCACGTTTGACACATTCCACTCGCTGATGTCGCCAGTAAATTTGCAGCGAGAGAACATACCGCACATGTCAGTCACGTTGGACACGTCCCACTCGCTGATGTCGCCATTGAATTGGCAGCTATTGAACATACAACTCATGTTAGTCACATTAGACACATCCCAACGGCTGATGTCGCCATTGAAGTTGGTGCATTGGAACATAGCTGCCATATTTTTCACGCTGGATACATTCCACTCGCTGATGTCGCCATTGAACTGGCTATCGGAGAACATAAAACTCATTTCAATCACGTTTGACACATTCCAATGGCCGACATCTCCATTAAATGGCGTATTGGAGAACATTCCTCTCATGCTAGTCACATTTGACACATTCCAATGGCTGACATCTCCATTAAATGGCGTATTAGAGAACATAAAACTCATTTCAGTCACGTTTGACACATCCCAATGGCTGATGTCGCCATTGAATTTGCTTCCTTCGAACAACCCTCTCATATCGGTGATGTCCGAGACATCGATGTCGTTCAGGTCGCATTCGGGTCCCTCGGTCTGAATGCGGTTCTCGATGATTTTCTTCAGTTCTTCTTTATTTGCGGGTTTGAGCATCGTCTATTCCTTTAAAAGTAATGCAAACGCAATTTTAATCGTCAATAAATTTAAATACAAAAATGCAACTTTTTTAAAGAGCGGAACGACAATCCAGCCCACAGTCTACATCTTACTGCTTACAAGTTTAATTAAATCGCAAACTTAGTGGCGTCGGCGAGCTGAACGCTGGCGATGCGGGAAATACCCTTGATTTCCTGGGTCACACCGTAAAGCATGTCGGCTTCGGCCATGGTACGCTTGTTATGCGTCACGACGATGAACAAGGTCTGCTTGCTGAATTCGCGGAGGAGCGCCATAAAGCGACCGACGTTAGCGTCATCAAGCGGACCGTCAACTTCGTCCAGCACGCAGTACGGAGACGGTTTTTCCATGTAAATTGCGAACAGGAGCGCCGTTGCAGTAAGCGCATGTTCACCACCGGAAAGAGCCTTGATGCCACGCATTTTCTTACCGGTCGGGCGAACGTTGATTTCGATGTCAGCATCAAGGATGTCCATGGGCTTGCCCATTTCATCGACTTTTTCAACGAGGCTCATCTTCGTTTCGCCATTGAGGAACAGCTTACTGAACACGAACTGGAAATTCTTCTGGATGCGGGCGAATGTATCGAGGTAACGCTGGCGGGCAATGTCGTCGAGCTTCGTAATGGTGCGGTCAAGCGAGGCACGGGCGCGATCAAGGTCGTCGAACTGCTTTTCGACTTCTTCGAGGCGCTTCTTTTCGTCTTCGTAATCTTCCATCACGTTGATGTTAATCGGCCCAAGTTCCTTGATTTTGCCGCGGAGTTCACGGATTTCGCGGTCGGCTTCGGGCTGCGTGTATTCCACACGTTCCACATTTTCGGGATTGTCCAAATCGACAGACCATTCGTTCGTGATGCGTTCGCGGAGGCGGTCGAGATTGTTCTGCAAGGATTCCTGACGACGGCCAACGTCATTCAGTTCCTTCATCTTTTCAATCATGTCATCGCGGAGGCGGTTCACTTCGTCACGCCAACCTTCAAGGTCGCCGCTCACGAGGTCATAGCGTTCACGAGCAAGGTCGCGGTTGCGTTCAAGTTCACGGAGTGCGTTATCTTTCACTTGAGCTTCGTCAGCAAGCTTGTTGCAATCCGTCTCGAACTTTTCAATCGAAACCGTGTTCTTTTCGATTTCTTCACGGCGGTTGCGAATCGTATTGTCCAAAAATTCCATCTGGTCCGCAATGGCGACCAAGCGGTTCTGATTCTGCTTGAGGCGAGAAGTCTTGTCTTGCGCGCTGCGTTCGAGTTCGCGGACATCTTCTTCTTTTTCGCGGAGCATCGTCTCGTTTTCGCCCAGCTGGTCCGAAATCGTCTGGTAACGTTCTTCGACCTTTTCGACTTCGGTTTCGGCTTCGGCAAGTTCCGCATCGCTGTTCTTGGACTGCGCCGCCGCTTCAATTCTGTTCTGCGCGTTCGTCACTTCGCCATTGAGCTGGTTCAAGCGACGGGTGCAGTTTTCAACCGTATTCCGGTGAATGCGGATAGAAGCATCGCCACCACGCAAAGAGTCGCGTTTTTCACGGATCTCATCGACCAGGGACGAGAGCATCTGCGCGTCTTCTTCGGTGAGTTCACGCAAGCGGTCCACATTCTCTTCACCAGCCAAAATATCGCCTTGCACTTTTTCCAAAAGCGCTTCGGCATCTGCAATTTCGTTCTTGCGGGAGAGCGCGCCCGACGTGGAAACGCCAAACGACACAAGGCCGCTTGTACGCACAATCGTATCGGCGGTGACAAAATTCAAGTTCTCGCCACGGTATTCTTTCGCCAAATTCAGTGCCGTCTGCAAAGAATCTACAACAAAATAGCGCGAGAGGATTCCCGAAAGCCACGGAGAAACTTCGTCGTCCGTCTTCACAAAATCTTTAAGCGAGCCCACAACGCCCGGATTGTTCACCGGCTTGTCGTAAGCAGGAGCCGCACTCGAGACAAGCGACATGAGCACCTTGCCCACGTTTTCGCTCTTGAGCGCATTTACAATTTCATTCACGGCACTGTCGCCATTCACGACAACAGAATCGAGAATTTCACCGAGAGCAGCTTCGACGCTCGAAGCGTATTCCGGCGTTGCCTCGATGCGTTCCGAAACAAGACCGCCAATGAGGTTCGACTTGTTTTCCTTGAGGTAACGGTTTGCGTCCGAGCCTTCGTTCATCACGCTCTGGAGCACATCGATTCTCGACTGCAAGCGCGCTTCTTCGTTCTTCAAGCCCTGCAATTTCTGTTGCGCTTCGGTGAGTTCCGTACGTTCGGATTCCAAACGTTCTTCGCGCGTGGCACGCTGTTCTTCGAGATTCTCGATTTCGCGGTTCGTGTCCTCGATGCCCGCCTGAATTTCGGCGATATTCGCTTCGGCATCGGACTTCTGCTTGTCGAGGCCTTCAATTTCGGTCAGCCACTTCGCGATGTTCGTCTGGAGCATGTTGACTTCGGCATCCATGCGTTCAAAGCGGCCACGGAGGGAGTTCACGCGGTTCGTCGCCTGCAAGCGTTCGTTCGAAAGCTCACGGGACTGCGTACGCAAGTCATCGACCTTGTCGCGCATAACCTGGAGCGTTTCGCGTTCACGTTCCAAAAGCGCATTCAGCTCGTCCATGTCGTTTTCGCTACCGAGAACGGCAATTTCTTCTTCGAGGCGGGCCTTTTCTTCGGAGAGTTCCTGAGACTTCTGTTCGCTGCGTTCGATTTCGCCCTGAGCCTTTTCGTTCGAGGTTTCCAGAGACGAAACGGAATCACGCAAACGCACGATGTTGTTGTTCAAGTCGTTGAGGGCAATCGTCGCAGCCTGCACTTCGCGTTCCAAGTCGCGGTAGGCGTTTTCGTCTTCGCTAATGGCAAGCTTCTTTTCTTCAATCTTCGCCTGGAGTTCAGTCGCCTTCGTCTTGGAAGATTCCACTTCGTGGTTCATGCGCTTGGTCGTCGTATCCAGCGTGGCCAAGCCTTCCTTGTAATCTTCAAACTTGTCCAAACTGACAGACAAATCGAGTTCGCGGAGACGCGTATTTAACTGTTTGTAGGCGTTGACCTTTTCGGCCTGAGTTTCATAAAGACGGACAGAGCGGCGCACGCTGCGCAAGTTGTCTTCGACACGTTCCATATCCATCTGCACGCGCTCGAGCTGGCGGCGCGTTTCCTTGCGCTGTTGCTTGTACTTGCTCACGCCGGCAGCTTCTTCAAAAAGCACTCGGCGATCATCGGCCTTATCCGAAAGCACCGCCTTGATCATGTCGGCGTTCATCTGCGAATACGTACTCGAACCCAAGCCCGAGTCAAACAGCAAAGCGTGAACGTCACGCAGACGGCATTCCTGGTTGTTGATGAGGTATTCGCCCGAACCGTCGCGATGCACGCGGCGCGTCACAATGACTTCAGAATAATCAGAAGCAAGAGTGCCGTCGCTGTTGTCGATGACGATAGAAACTTCGGCAAGACTCATGGCGGCACGTTCTTCGGTACCGCTAAAGATAACGTCTTGCATTTTGCCCATACGCAAAGCGGCTGCTTTCTGTTCGCCAAGCACCCAGCGGATGGCATCCGTAATATTGGACTTGCCACAGCCGTTCGGCCCCACGACCGCCGTAAGACCCTTCGTCGGGAAGTTAATTTCCGTCCTTTGCGCGAAGGACTTAAAACCAAAAATCTTTAACTTAGTTATCTGCACTGGAGCGAAATGTAGTAATTATTAGGTTTTAGACGAAAGACGAAAGACGAAAGACGAAAAAAAAAAGTAAGATGTAGGTGGTAGGAAGTGGTTGGTGGTTTGCGAATGCAGGATGTCACACGGATTGGTTCACACCTAACGGTGCTCACAGACGTCTAATTTATTATTGCAATTATTAAAGCGAAGGACGTTAGTCCTGAGCAAATCCGTGTGGCTAATTATTAGATGTAATTGAGGTTTTAGACGAAAGAAAAAAGTAAGATGTAGGCGGTAGGACAAATGCGTAAGACGAGCGTCGCGACAAAGCTTGCTTTGGCATGACCGAGTCTAGCATTGAACGCCAAGGCGTTCGTGACTGCGGTTATGCCATATCTGAATACAAGTATTCTGCTGCGTCATAACCTTGCGCACTATTGGTACTTGAACATAGTGAAAGTACAAGTAGAGAGTGGTTGGTGGTTGGTAAACAGTGGTTAGGAAATATGAGGTATGTGGTCGCCCGCAAAAGAGGGCTTTGAGGTATGAAATAAAAGCATTAGCCCAAAGCTCAAAGCGAAGCGACCTCAGAGTGCGAAGCACGTGCCCATCGCTGATATTCCTACTTAAACTTAAACGCTACGTTTCCGGTGGAGTCTTGCGAGACAACGAGATACTGGCTGCCGCCTTCGAATTCGAGGTCCGTTTCAGTATAGACCATATGAACATTTTCTTCCGAACCGCAGCCGCTTATATTTTTTTCAATTACGTTCGGTTCGCCTTGTTTGGCTAAAGTATTGTACACTCTATTGGGCCTGCTATAAGTACCACATGCCTTCGCTATGGAGACTAACGCTCCAGCATTCCACTTGTCAAAGCGCACGCGAACCCTAAATGTTCCGACCCAGTCTTCTTCAAAGACACGGCTCTTTTCGCCCGGTTCAATCGTGTCGCGAATCCAAGGGCGCACAGAAGAACCGTCTTCGGATACGACATCAAGTCCCAAAATAGTGACATCAGTCTTGTTTTCCAATTGGAGTCTAGTCGTTGTATCTACGAACAAATGACTCATGCAAGCCGTCAAAGCGAGCGCAACTAAACAAAGGAATAAACGCAAATACTTCATTAGTAACCTCCTTCGTTAGAAGTAGTCCCGGCCCCTTCTTTTTCGTAGCGGATTCCCTTCGCATGAAGGATCTTGTTTCCTTGGGCATCGTACGTCGGAGTTCCCATATTTTGTTCCGTACGATTTTTCATAAACTTTTTCATATCGAACTGACTTTGTGTCGTTTCCATGGGGGCCGCTTTCGGAGCTCCACGTCCAAAGAATTTTCCATCAGGAGTAGAACCGATGTTAAACTTGAACTCAACAATAAACGTCCCTTTGGCGTGGAACATATTCTCATAATCGAACGCTGAATTATAAGCAAAACGCAAGAACAACAAATCGATAGCACCACCCCACAGCAAGTCCTTTGCGCCTGAACGTTCATGACGTCGCAAGCAAGAGGCTTCAAAACCAATCATGCGGGACGGGTCCGGATAATATTTCAAAGCCGCCGAACGGAATCCATCATCCGGAAAATCATAAGAAACATCTGCATACAAAATTTGTTTGTAGAGATTTTGTTCCCAGTTCAACCGAATAAAGTTATCATCATCGTCACCAGTCTTGCGGCGATAGATAGTCGCACTCAAGTTCGGCAAGTAGGTCGTTATACCGTTCCCTGCACCGCCATAAAGTTCGCGGGATTCCAGCTCCAAGGAAATCCGCAGCGTTTGGAACGTATTGCGGTAAAAGCTACCCTGAAAACTCACATTCTTGAAACGAGCATGCGCCCAATAGAACAACAACGAATCACTTTCGTGCGGATAAGCTCTCCACCCAGCCTTTTCCAGATTCTGGTGCTGCAAACCTAAAGCAACCGTTGCGTCATATTTTGAGTTCGTATAAGAAAAGCCCCATGTGAGCGCTGAAGAAATATGGGCAAAATCCCCGTAATGCGGGAAGAAGAAGAAATCCTGTGAATCCCAACCCGTGCGATCAAACCACGTAAGGAATCCAAAATGAGAAACCGGATCAAGCACCCAGCTCCCGAAAACGCCATAATGATGCCTGAAGGCATAACCGTTATGGACGCCGTACTGACTCTTGAGTTGCAACTGTTCGGACGAGGGCGTATAAGTGTAACCGATATCAATAAAGCCTCCTCGTCCACCACGCAGCACAAGGCCAATATCGCGAAGTTGACGGTCCCGCATCGGGAGACCGCCCTGAGTCAACGCTTCAGCGGGAATCGGGTCCGCAAAGGCAACACCCGTCGCCAGAGCAAGTAAGAGGAGTATTTTATTCAAACCTGTTTTCATGAATAACAATATAGTAAAGGAAATTTTAGAACTTAGTTGGTAGAACTTAGGGACATCATCCTGACGACTGCAAGGAGGAAGGATCCAGTAAAGTTTTGGGGTATGGACTCGGGCCTTCGGCCCTTTGGGGTATGGGGTATGAGCGAATGCAATAAAAAAATGCAAGTGATTAGTGGTTAGTGATTAGTGGTTAGGATAGCAATTAAAAAGTTCTTTTTACAATCCTGTTTACTAACCACTGCTTACTAACCACTATTTCGCCGCTAAAATTGGAAATACAGGAACGGATTATAGCTTTGGGTAAAGAGAGCGAGCGTCGCCAAGATGAACAATCCGAGCGCGATGAACGCCTTTTTGAGAGAAATCTTATCGCACCAGTCAAAGCTACGGAACTTCCAAAAAGCAAGCATCCACGCAAGAATCATGAACACTATACAATTCGGCGTAAATATCTCGGCAGTCAAAATCATATCAGAAGCAGCCGTAGCATTGAGTCCAAGCATATTCTTCCACATGCGAACAGCCTCGCCAATGGAATCCGCACGGAAAAGCACCCAGCCAAAAAGCACAATCACCTGCGTAATAATTAGCTGAACAACCTTCGGAGCCTTGTAATAGAAGGCGTTCTTGTTGTTTGCCCGTTCGACAATCATAAAGAACGCATGATAAAGGCCCCAGCACACGAACGTCCAGTTTGCGCCATGCCAAACACCGCTCACGAACATCACCATGAATAAATTAAAATACAGACGGGCCTTGCCTACGCGATTGCCGCCAAGCGGAATATACAGGTAATCGCGGAACCAGCTCGTAAGGGAGATATGCCAGCGTTTCCAGAATTCGGTAATGCTCTTGGAACGGTACGGTCCGTTAAAGTTACGCGGGAAGTGGAAACCGAGCATAAGGCCAAGACCGATAGCCATGTTCGAGTACGCCGAGAAATCAAAATAGATCTGGAACATGTACGCAAGTGCGCCCCACCAGCTGTTGATGACGCCCGGAGCGTCCGCCGCAAAAACGCGGTCAGCGATAATGCCCACCTGATTCGCCAGAAAAATTTTTTCAGCAAAGCCGAAGCAGAAAAAAATGATACCACGAATAAAATTTTCGAGCGTATGCGAGCGAGTTTCTAGTTCTTCAGCAACCGTATTGTAACGCACAATCGGCCCCGCCACGAGCTGCGGGAAAAGCGCCACGTAACACGCGAACGTCGCAAAATTCTTGACCGGAGGAGCGGTTCCGCGCCACACGTCAATGGCGTAACTCATGGACTGGAACGAATAGAACGAAATGCCCACCGGCAAAAGCACCGTCATGATCGAGAACGGTTCGCAACCGAGCATCGTCGCAAAATCATTCACAATCCCCATGCCGAACATGTAGTATTTAAAAAATCCAAGCGCACCGAGATTCACCGCAATCGCGGTACCAAGTGCAAAATTCCGCTGGAACTTGCTAGCATTGGGTGCCGAAATAAAGCGCCCCGCCACATAGACCACGAGCGTGCAGCCGAACATGAGGAACACAAGCCACGGTTCCAGCCAGCCGTA
The DNA here is from genome assembly GCA_902800345.1 of Fibrobacter succinogenes. Lineage (GTDB taxonomy): Bacteria > Fibrobacterota > Fibrobacteria > Fibrobacterales > Fibrobacteraceae > Fibrobacter > Fibrobacter succinogenes_H. Next base: position 1,334 of record CADCDO010000058.1, on the reverse strand, counting down.
AAAAATGTAACTGAAAATCGTGATGAACAAGTTCAGAAGCGAATGTTTCGCCCCAAGCTTGAAAAGCACAAAATAGCCAACCAGGAACGTCGGCAAAAAGTAGAAAAGGAAAATCTGGGAAGAGAAGACCATAGATTAGTGGGAAGTAGGAAGTAGACAGTAGGCAGTGAGGTATGGGGTATGGGCTCGGTCGCCTGCGGCTCCCTTTGGGCTATATCGCATTTGCACAAAGGCTCGTAGAGCCGACCTCAAAGCGGAGCGACCTCATAGGAGCTTTAGCTCCGTGCCCATAGCTCAATGACCATTTTTCATTCATTCACTTCAATTGCCAAATATCTCGGGCTTTCGTCGTCAAAGTATTCGTCTTCGACAGCACCGTCCCAGTTGCCTTCGAGCGGGATGAGCTTGAGCGTATGTTTGGCCTTCGCCTTGAATTCGCTCACGTTGCCCTTCGCCTTGTCGGCCATTTTGTCCTTGACTTTTCCACGAGCGATGAGCGGATTATAGACGCCCACGAGAACGTCCTTGGCATCGAGCTTGCCCGAAACCACCTTCGAGACTTTGTACTTGAATACATAGACGTAACTGTACAGGTCGTTGCTAGGCATTTTTCCCGGGATTTCGGTCAAACGCCCTTCGATGGTGACAGGGTCAGCGGCAAACACAAAGGCGGCCGCAAGAATAAGCGATAGTATAATCTTTTTAATCATATTCGCAAAATAGAAAATTTTAGAACACAAGTCCAAAAACAATTTGTTTTTAATCACTATATAATAAAGGCATCGGATTCTATCGCCTGACCGCTTCAAAACGACAAGAGCTAAACGACAAGACCGCATCGTCATGCCCGCCATCATCACATCGAGCAAGCCTCCCAGAGACTCCGAGGGCCGACAAAATCTGTTATTTTTTCACCAAAACTGTTTACAGCACCGATTTTACATCAAAAATCATCAATTTTTAATTTATCAAAATCTCAATTTTTCAATATTTCTTCGAAAAATTTCAATTTTTACAGAAAAACAGGTCGTTTCAAAATAAAATTTCTTCAAAAATTTAAAATTTTTTCACAAAATCGCAATTTTACCTCTTGCCACCCTCAAAAAATACTCCTATATTTCAATCCATCTAAATTTTCATCTATTCTTTAAAAGACAGGAAAAATTATGGCAAATAAGACCTTAAGTGGTGCCGAAGTGATTATCGAATGCCTCAAGCGTGAAGGCGTCGATACTATTTTCGGCTATCCCGGTGGATCGGCCATTCCGATGTTCGATGCCATCCTCGACTCCAGCATCAAAGTTGTGCTCAGCCGTCATGAACAGGGCGCAACC
>CADCDO010000057.1 GCA_902800345.1 Fibrobacter succinogenes | reverse complement strand
GGCTATCGTGAACTTCCCGGCCGTCTACGAAATGATCTCGAACATCAAGGCTCGCCTCGATGCAGGCCGCGCCCTCTTGTACCAGACAGCTCGTTACGTCGACATATACAAGTGCCTCGAAGACATCGAACGCACCCGCAAGCTCACCGACGACGAAAAGAAGGAACTCAAGCTTTACCAGAAGCTCGCTTCCGCTTGCACGCCGCTCGCCAAGGGCATGAACTCCGAATACGCCAACCTGAACGCCTACGACAGCATCCAGGTTCACGGCGGTTCCGGCTACATGCTCGAATACGCCTGCCAGCGCCTCTACCGCGACGCTCGTATCACCTCCATTTACGAAGGCACGACGCAGTTGCAGACGGTTGCCGCGCTCCCGCACATCAACACCGGAACCTACAGCCAGATGCTCGAGGAACTGGAAGCGGGCGAAGTGGCCGCCGAATACGAGAGCCTCAAGGCCCGCGCTAAGGCCATGGACGCGAAGTTCAACGAAGCCATCGAAACTGTGAAGGCAGCGAACAACAACGAGTTCACCGACCTTTGCAGCCGTCACTTGTACGAACTCGCCGCCAACTGCGTGATGACCCAGTTGCTCCTCCGCGACGCCACCAAGGCACCGGAACTGTTCGAAAAGAGCATGAAGGTGTACCTGAACCTCGCCGAAGCTGAAGTCGCAAAGCACTACAACTTTGTGATGGGACTCAAGGTTGACGAGATGGTGAGCTATAAGCAAGCTTAGTTGATAGCGGGGCGTTCGCACGCCTTGGTGTCATCCTTAACGAAGTTTCCGAAGGTCGGCGAGCCTGCCGAACCGCCAGCGGAAATGAAGTCGAAGGATCTAAAAAAATTAAAGGCCTCGGTGATGAGCCGAGGTCTTTTTCTATAGACTCCTTGTAAACCACAAGCATACCATATTCCAAAAAAAACTACGAAGAGGGTTCTCTTCATAGAGTATCTTCACCTTGTCCAAAGACCTGGTATGCCGTTTCCAGCGGGAGGAAATATTGAAAGACTGGCCGATATAGCACTTGCTATTAACCAGGTTGGTTATCTTATAAACGTCGCAGATTTATTCCATGTGAATAAATCTAAACTAATCTTGGTGACTAGGATTAACAAAAGCAACGACTATGAAAGAATTTAAACCATAGATTTCAATTCTTTCCATTTCTTGTCATAGAACTTGCTGAATTCAAGCCAATTCCATTTACCCAATTCAACGAGTTGCACAAATTCACAAACCCAGCTACACAATGTTGGATTGCGGACCCAGTTCCAAATGAAAACAGGGTCTTTAGCATACGCTTCACGCAGCATTTCAGGTTTTATCTTGAAAACAGAAAGCTTAAATCCAAATTTCGGCATAATTGAAGATTGTTGAATCAAATACATCCCTAGGGCATCCTGATTTTCAATCATACTAACAGATTCACCTTGTTTAGATTCGTACTCGTTTCTGAACGAGATGTACTTTTCAAGATTCAATATTTCCGAATCAAAATAAATGTTCTTGTCGGCATTCATAAACTGCAGCTTGTTCAAAGATTCTACATCTCTTTTACAAGAAAGGCTAATTATATTCTTACCCAAATATTTATATACTCTAGAGTCATAAAGGCACACCATTCTTCTTGGAGTCAAGGGATAGTATATCTGCAAGCCCCTAGTACAAAATCCACTACAATTTTGCAATGCATATTTCTCAATCAAAGGGTTTTGAAATACAACCGGATTATCCGAAACAACAAAATCTTCATCTGTCTCATTGTCCAATAAAACTGCAGTCAAATCAATAAGAGCACCGCTATTTAGAATAGCTGTAATAAAAGACAGCCCAGGAAGGTTACTATAATCCTTTTCTTTATAAATACTAGGAACAGAAGCAGGACCATAATCTCTTTCGTACAGATTCGAAAGAAGCTTGTTGAACCGTTTATCAGAATCTGAAAGAGATTCAATATTCTTCTTAGTACGCATATACTGAACTGCCGCAAATCTTGCAAGCCAACACCTTACAATAACAGGAAGTTCTCTTTTAGGATTTTCAATAGATAAACATTCTTTCAACCATTTGGAACATTCTTCTTCCACAGCACCTAAATTCGTTTCAATTAAGCCATCATTTCCGTAGAAATAATCTTCTGAGCATTCTCCCTTTATTGATGACGTCGCAATTAGACGTCCTGATTCAAGGATAATCTTCCGAATACTTCGTCCATCGCTAGAAAAATTCCGCAGATAAAACTGCGGAACATAATGCTGATTCTTTGTTTGGAAAAGTTTTTGCACATCTAAAATCTAGCAAAGATACAATAACAATTTCGGGAAGCTTACACATACAGGCCGATAATCTTGTCGGATAGGCCTTCCGCAAGTATTGTCTCGCGTTTCTTGACCATTTCGGGTTCAAAGGAACCGTCCCTATCTCTCGGGGTTTCGATTTCAACGGGGCCGTACTCGCTCTGGACAGCCTTTCTCATTTTCCCGTTGCGTCTGTCCTTGCCTCCGTTCCCCTTGTTTTCTGCAATATGTTCGTCCATTTCTGCATCGAGTGCCTTGTTCAGGAATTCCTCGAGCATGAAGTGGAAAGCTCCATTTTTGCCGAATAGCGGTTCGCCTTTCTTGAACTGCTCCTTGGCCTTGGTCATTACGGAATCTAGTTCTTTGTTAGTCATTGTCACAATCCTTTCCCTACATTATAATAAGGTTTTGTGTTATTGCGGGTGGATTGTGACACAGTTTATTTTACGGCCTCGAAGACCCTTTCTATTAAATAATTTTTAGCAGTTTCCCAAAATCAAATTTTATTTTGTTAAATTCACATTTATGGGTGTTTTGGATATCTATCGAATTGTGCAACACGAGCTTTAACATTTTTTCTTGATTAGGATCTAATTTAGGAAAGGTCATTTTCAACACTCTCAAATCTTCCTCCCCATATCCACCATACATTTTATAAATCATTTCCAATACTTCTTTTGCATGAAAGCATTTATCATTATAACGATATTTTATTTTCAAATGTCCATCTTCATCGCCAAATTGTTCCAAGGAATGACCATCCTTGGCACCAATATCAATAATAAAATTCTCATGATTTTTTGGCGTAGTTCGCACATAATTTAACAAGCCGTCTTCAAGTTTAAATATGTACGGGTCTTGCTCTTCCCCTTTTTCACAGTAGAGGACGAAATCGTCAGAAAATTCTCTATCCCCTTTCAATTGATTACAATCTTTACACGAAGGAAACATATTGTAGAAACTTATACAAAGAAAAGGATAGTTCGCTTTCGCTTTATAATGATCAACTGAACAAGGGGGATTTTTGTTACAATACACACATGTTGTTATTTCAAGCTCATCCTTGGTTAATTCAATTAACTTTTCTCGCGCATAATCATACTTCATGAATTCTACAACAAGTTCATGAAATTTCTTTTCGTTCCCTGAGATCACTTTTTTTTCAAGATCCTTGGGAGTCAACTGATTAAAATATTTTATTTTAAAATTATCAAATTCAGATGGCTTTAATTTCAAGATTGAATCAAATTTTTTTATGATATTTCTCACATAAGAACGATATTTTCTATTTTCCTTACCCTTAAGCAACTCTATTAAACGAAATAAGCCCTTCCTTTTATCTACATTCCCGTTCACATCTTTCGATATGGGTTTTTCTAATTTCGGATGTTTGTCAAATAATTTTTGAGCGTACAGTTTCGCAACATCCTCGATTTTGTCATCAATCAGTAATCTAAACATTTCGGTTACGGCTTCCTTTTTTCGATTTTTTCAAGGAGAATATTTTTGATTAATTCATCGCCGATATTTGAAGCAAAAAACTTCAATTCTTTGTATTCTTTCAAGGAAAATGGATTGTCATCCAATACGCGATCAATCCAACTGTTAACCTTTTCTTTTGCAAAAGCTCCTATAAAATTATCTAAGAAAAAATCCTGGTTCAGCAGCACACTGATATTTTGCGCAAATGTATTTTTACGTTCACATTCATTATCCATTCGTCCATCTTTTAAGTACAAAACATTTCCTTTTGGGAAATCACTTAAAACAAAGGGAGAATGAGTCATTATAGTTATATTCAAAGAACAGTATTTTGTTATTTCCAGCATATCAATCATATCTAACAACCGCTTGACAAACATTCTCTGATATTCAGGATGAAAGCAAATTTCAGCTTCGTCAAAGACAAGATTCACATTTTTATATTCAGTTCTAGCTCCCTTAAACGATTCATTTTCGCGTTCAGGATTATGATAATTGAAACGTCTATCTAACCTTTTCCGATTTTGATTATCTTTTGCAATAGATACTAAATTTTGCACATGGTACATGTGAGCTGATAAAGTCTGCAATAACTGAAGTTCACCTGAACTCAAGTGAGAATACGAAATTTTTTCAACTTGATTATTTGCATTTTTTTCAAGTATTAAATCATAATCAAAAAAAGATGGTGGCAGACTATCATCAACGGCAAATGCTGTAGATGGAAATTTTGCAGTATGCCGATTTATGCTCGACGATTCCATTGGACTAATTAAAGATAGCCTTTTCCTTCCTACAGTCCTAAAATTTTGAACATAACTTTCACATATTCGAGTTATATATTCGCATCCTGATTCAATAAAAGAGAATTCCCTGCCTTGAGGAAAATGGCTTTCACTAATTCGCAGAAAGTTGATTGTTCGACGTATTTTTTTTGTAGTATGAGACACATCCATTCGAACTTCTCTCAAAAAACGACGAAAAAGATTTTCTTTATCTCTTTTTATGAACAATCCATTGCTTTCTGAAAAAGAAAAACTCTCTTGAAACCTAGAATATTGTTGTGTTTTCTTTGTAATTAGAATTAATTTACCGCACAAATACGCAAAAGCAAGGATTTTCATATCCGGAGATTTTTCGGAAATGTGGATTTTCAAATACTTACAGATGGTTGTGTAGAAAGCTTTTTTTTCTTTTCTTAATTCCTCACGAAAAAATTCAACGACAAGTCTATCGGAGGTTAATTGATGCCCAATTTTTTTCTCGGAAATCTTTTTTAGGCCATTGATTTCATTCAGTTTTTTCGAAACAAAATTACGATTGTACGAAATCCTTAAATCATTGAATTCATATTTAATTTCAAAGATTTTCTTATTAGTGACATTCTCATTTTCTCTCTTTAAAAATGAGTCGTAGATTAGGATAGAAGCAAATCTTTCCTTTGAGAGTTTTATTTCTTGATTAAGATCAACAAACCAGTATCCACGATCCGGATTTAAAACTATTGGGCAAAAATAGCCATCATTTTTATGAGAAATCTGAGTTATCCAACTTTTTTTCCCATGCGTAATTTCAGCTTTCCTTTCAGAGTAGGCACTATAACGGTAAAATACATTTTGTTCATAGCAAGCTGGAATAAACGACTGAAATGAGAAATTCGAAATTACCGAATAAAAGAAATTTTCTTTTATAATTTGATTAAGCTCTGCATGACATTCCAGCTTTGAAATTTTTCTTTTTTTATAATCTATATAATAGTGGACAAGAATTTCTTGAGTTTCTTTTATAGAAAGTTTGACAGAACAATCTTTGCAATCCAAAACATAATCAATCGAGTCTATTGTAAAGAATAAATTCACCCAAAGGTTTGGGACGAAATATACAAAATCCCAATTGTTTTTTCTTTTCGAATCACATTCTAGCATAAACGCAAAGTTATTGATAGCCATGTAAACAAGATCCATCAATGAACTTTTCCCACTACCATTCATACCAACAATAGCTTGCATATTAACTCTATTTAAAAAGAAACCCTTATTTTTACAAAAATTAGATTTCTTATTAAGTATAACACCGCCATCTTTTACGGTATAATAGTCATTAAAAAGGTAAAAACGACTTGATAAATTTTTATACAATCTATCATATAAATTTTTTTTCTGATTCGTGCCTGTACATGTTATTTCCAAACAATTGATACTAAAGCTCATATCTACTCTGGATTTGTATTTTTTATAGTGGAGTTCGTCCTGTCTTCGATTACTTGAAATGGTCGAGATTTCACTTAGAGAACAAGAGCTAAACTCTTTTTACTTTTCAAAAATAACTTATAAGCGACCAATGAGTATAAGATATTTACAAAGGCGAGCCTTTTTGTCCGAAAAATCGAAAAAGCCTCCCCATCCACAACCGCTAGACGGTATTCCACGTTGGAAAAAAATACTATCGCAACGGAATAACTAACAACATTTTCACTTATGCCTTTTGAGGCATCACCTGTTCGTAATATTTTTTCAGAAACATCTTATTATCGACTCGATTTTTATAAAAATGAGCCCATAATTCATTAAAATCATATGTTGGATAATTAATAGCTCTGTTTTTTAGAATTTCAATAAAATCCTGATTTTGATTTTGCAAATCAAGAAAAGATTCTAATTCTGAAATATTTATAACACTTATATCATCAAGGTTTCCAAATTCTGGTCTCAACAAATCCTTACATATACTATTCGCATTATACAAGCGGTCATACAAAACAACCAAACTATGGACTATAGTGCAATTCTTGAATGCAGACAATTCTTGTAAACCATTCGCTATTAAACTCTTGGTCACTCTAATTTGTTTTATAGCTTTACCAACACTATTTTTCAAATTATTCGATGCACAATGGTGATCCCCTAAAAATTTCGCATTCGAAAAAATACCAGATTGTTTAACCTCGACCAAAATCAATTCATTATCTTTTTTTAAAAAATAATCTACCGTTCTATTTTGTCGATTCCCATAAAGAATTTCTCTAGATATATCAAACGAAGTTAAGTAGAAATCAAAAAGCATACCTACATACTTTTCAAAAGCATGGCCAAACTCTTCTCGGAATAGATTCTTTTTAGCACCTCTATTATAGAAATTAGATAAATCGTGATATATTCCTGTAGTAACCCGAGCATATAAATAGTTCACTGCAGGGACAAAATAAACAACTTCATTTTTGCCCACAGGAATTTTTTCAGAATTCAAAATAGGCTTGCTTATATAAGCTGGAGGAACAGATCTGTTTACCCAATCGGTCTTCCTTGAAGAAAAATAATCCAAGAACTTTAAATGCGAATCTTCCTGTAAATTTTCTCCGAAAAAAGACGATAATTCAGAAGGATTATCATACGGAAATAAGTATCCATCTTTTAACGCAGCCATAGCAAAAAACAAAATTGATCTATATGAAATTCCTACAATAGATTCAATTTCTTTTAAAGGCTGAATAGTATTTCTTGACGGCCAAGCATCTGTAAACAAGCACCAAGCTCTAGAGACCATATGCATCGGTGATTCCCGAAATTGCTCGTAAGAAACTAGAGTCATCATCTCAAGGGCATCCGAATGCTTTAGAAGATTCTTTTCTTCTTCTCCCGATGCAATACGAAGAACCAATCGTAAGCCATCATCCGTAGGAGTTGTCAATTTTTCATTTCTTGCGTATTTTGCAGCAAGAATAACAGCCTCGCACAAAGTTCTATCTGTATACGGGACATCTTTAAACTGTTCCACCTTCTCAGATAGAAACAAATTTGAAGACAAACTACAAATTTTTCTTGCTAACTCCAAAAAATTAAACTGAGAGAAAAATTTTTCGCACTCACTTTCTGACACTTTGATAGTATCCGTTACCAATATCTTTTTTCCACAAAAAGATCCAGGATTATAAATTTCCATACCAACCTCACCGTAAAATCACATAGTATTGCATTACAAAACTATTATCTTACAAAAAAAAAGATGATTTAGAAAGACACAAAAGGGTCTTTGATAAAGATTATTCTTCCTTAGCAACAGCCTTCACCGCCCAATCCTCAGGGAACGAAATGTGTTCCAACTGAATTGCAGACGAATACTTTTCAAACAATTCTTTAATTGATGGAAGGAATTCTTCGTTCCACTTTTTGCGGTTCGGATACAAATTCCGCACCGCAAGGAACACCGCCCAAAGAGAGCGTTCGTCTTTTTCTTCTACTTCCTCAATATTTGCAGGAATTGCGGAGAAGATTCTATAGTAGAGCCGCCCATAATGAGCACAAATATTCCGCAAGTCGGTTGCACACCTTAGCCAGCTTTTTAAATTCTTTGGGACAGTCTTATAATACTCGCTTGCAAAGTGCTTTTGGTCCGCAAGGACAAGGTCGGCATAAAAATAGGAGAGCATACCAAACGAAAACAACTCCACAGCCACCCAAATAGGAAATACGCCATCATAGCAATCTAGATGATGCTTCACAAATGGAACATTTGTACTATGTCCTACTTCCCTATTGAATGTATCAAGGAATTTCTGGTGCTTATGCGAACGTGAATAAATCGATGCATCCAAGTACCCGATAGGACTGTACTTATGCGCATGGAAATAAGCTAGCCTCGCCCTCATTGAAATTTCTATTTCTTCAAGCGCCGAAAAAAGCGATCTTCTTAGCAATCGGTCAAATTCATATATCTGTACAATTCTCGAAAAACTCGTTCCCGCATTATAGGAACCATCAGCTTTTCTAAACGGCAAGAAATATGCAGACAACCTATAATAATTTATGGATTCAAGGCAGCGAACAGCATCATCAACATTCTCGATACAACAGCCGCGTTGTTCGATTTTTTCTACTTGCTCCCTATAAGATGTCGCCTTTTTTATTTCCATAAAAAAAATGTCCCCCCTGGGACACATCAATGAGAGGTGCGGGGGGTCCTGTTACTCTAAATATACAATCTTTTTCAGAGAAAAGCAAGCACCTATTCTGCTTGTTTAGGCTAAAACAAGTCTGATTTCGGAAAGAGCTGGACAAGTTGCGGTAAGCCAGGCGTTGCGGGGCGGCGTCTGAGCCCCGCAGTGGGGGTAGCGTAAGACCCGGCCGGGGCGGGTTTCGGTCATGCTCCCGAAGGGAACGACTATAAGGGCGGGGCCGGGGCTGGAGCGAGGGGGATTCCTCCCCCTTCCATATAATAAAGCGGCGTGAAGCGCTTCATCACGAACGGCGACTCCGACATTCACCTGGTGCTCGCCCGCTCCGAAGAAGGCACCCACGACGCCCGCGGCCTTTCCATGTTCATCTACGACAACTGTGAGCACAAAGCGACTCGTATTAACGAGTCGTGTTGGCGACCTTTGACCACTTAGTGCTTTAGCACTTATGTGGGCATGGCGACCTTTAGGTGAGAGTGAGGCGCAAGCCGAACGGTCTTATAAGGCCGCCAACTGCGTGATGACCCAGTTGCTCCTCCGCGACGCCACCAAGGCACCGGAACTGTTCGACAAGAGCATGAAGGTGTACTTGAACCTCGCCGAAAGAGCCTGTGCTGAGTTTATCGAAGCAAAGTCGCAAAGCACTACAACTTTGTGAAGAGCCTCCGCGTGGAATCGCTCGACAGCTACAAGCAGGCGTAAGAAGTGGTCAGTGGCTAGTGATTAGGAAATAATCGCGGCTACGCCGCCTACTGAAACGCGAAAAGAAATTGCCCCGGCTCAACTGAGTCGGGGTTTTGTTTATGGGGTTTCTATCCCTAACGCAAATGCAAAAGGCTCTGTTAGGCCAGACCGTATAGCTGCGAACTCGCTGCGGAGGTCCAAGGTGGCCGAATAGCTAAAAAACAGCGTCTGGGACGCCAAAAAGCAGTTTTCGGGGGGCTTACAAGGCGCGAATTGTTTGCTATGCAATTTTTCCCGTACAATCTGACTTGACAGAGCCTAAGAATTCTTATTTTCCAAGAAACATGATTATAAAATTAGTTCACCAACACCTAACTTTGGTCGCCCACCAAGCGACATTTTCACAATCAAATCAGCAGCAGACTTTTTCATCGACGAATTACATCTATGCCATATTTTTTTCCGCAAGACTCGATTCTTTGCCGGAAATCCTCACTACAACCAAAATCACCGCATAAGCCATACATCGAATACCTGTCGTCCGACTTCTCTATTGTAACGCCGCTTACAAAAACGGGGATGTTTTCGAGTCGACAGTTCTCATCCGGCATTTCCTTTATCGTATCTACACAGAACCCTTTTTCGGAATCACAGGTTTCACTTGCCTGCCAAAAAGAAAACTCGTTCCCGCTTTCCGAACAGAAAATTCTCCTATCTCCATTCTCAAAAAAACATAACAACAGGGAATCCAAAACGGAGTCAAGTCCCAGGTTTCCCAAGTGACATGAAACCAAATCCTCCGGCTTTATAGAGTCCCGCCATTCCTTGCACGTCGCCTTCCTGCCAGCAACGACCTTATCTGTGGGCGAACAAGCCACTATCACAAGCGCACAGAACAAGACACAAAAGATACGCATAATCAACAACTAATATAATACTTTTTCTACAGAAAAGCCCCGGCGATTGTGTAGCGGCCCCCTAATTGTATACTGCGCTCGGCTTTCTTTGTATAACGCGCTTCAATAGAGTCTTGCTGTGCGCTATAGGCATATGCGGGTGCTGCTTTGGGGATTACCGGCACTGTTCCCTTTTCGTGGATAATCCCGACGGTCTGTCCCTGTTCGTTTTTGATGTAGGTTGTGTCCATCTCCTGGGCGTGGACAAGAACTGCTCCAAAAATTGCGAGAATAAGAAGAATATGTTTCATAATAACGAAAATAACATTATTTGCTCAAAAGGGAATACGTGCTGACGGCTCTGTCAGGCTAATCAAAGACTGCCAAAACGCTGCGAAAATGACCGTTTGGCTCTGTTAGGTCAAACTGTATAGCTACATAAACGCTGCGGCGGTCAGATTGCCTTTTTCAGCGAAAATTCTGCAATTCTGTAGTGAATAAACAGTTTTGGAGGGGCTTACGAAACCGACTTTTTTTGCTAAGACCGCCCGATTGTACAAAATGGCCTGACAGAGCCATGCAAAATGGTGCTTTTTTGTTCATTTCTTTATTGACTTTAAGTTGAAATTTATGTATATTATTAATGAGCTGGTCGAAAGACCCAGGTTCAACCTAATTAGGCGGGCAAACTGTCCGCCATTTTTGTTTGGAGGTGGAATGAGTTGTCTGAGCATTTTTGTGGACGAAAGCGGCGATTTTGGTCCCTACGACTCAAAATCACCATACTACATCGTGACACTCGTCATCCACGACCAGTCAAAAGATATAAACTCTCAGGTTCAGACTTTGAACGCCAAGGTTCAATCACTTGGATTCGACAACGATTTTGTTATTCATACGGCTCCGCTTATTCGCAGAGAAGAAATTTTTGTCAATGAACCGCCAAACAAAAGAAGGTCCCTTTTTATAAGTCTGTTTTTCTTTGTTCTAAAATCCCCGATTTCCTACAAGACATTCGTCTTTGAAAAGCGACAAGGCGAAACGACACTGACGTTAGAAGGCCGAATGGCCCGAGAAATGTCTTTATTCATCCGACAAAACCTAGGTTTCTTTCAAAGTTTTGAAGATGTAGTCCTATATTACGACAACGGTCAACACGAGTTGAACCGCATCTTGAATTACATTCTTTCAACGGAACTATCCTCTTATACACTCCGAAAAGTGTTGCCTAAGGATTACAAACTGTTCCAAGTTGCAGATTTGATTTGTACCTTACAACTTCTCAGCTTAAAAAGCGAAAACGGGGAACTCTCTAAATCAGAGCAACTTATATTCCACAGCAAGCGTGAGTTAAGGAAGACTTTCTTAGGTCCAATACAAAAGAAACGATTTGCCTAGCCCTTGCATTTTATGATGAAATCGCTCACCTTAAGCAATCTCTTGATTAAGAAGACTATTTATAAGTTGCTTATTTTTTAAGAGAAAACACGCTTTATACCCTATTAATTTTTGCGTTCGACTTTGGCACATAGCGCCTAATGCACGTCCATTTTAGAGAACAAATTAAGTACTGCAACGCCGATGGCGATTAGGACTAAACCGATGACAGCGGGAAGATCGGGGGTTTGTTTGAAAAAGAAGATACCGCTGATGGTGATTAGCGCGATTCCGAGCGCAGACCAGGTGGCATACGCGATGCCGATGGGGACTGTTCGCAGGCAGAGGCTCAGCAGGTAGAGCGAGCCAACGTAGCAGACAAGCGAAAAGATTGAAGGGAGAACCTTCGTAAACTGATCCGACATTTTCAGGAGGGTCGTGCCGGCGGTCTCCAGGATAATTGCAAGAAAAAGGAATAAATAGTTAAGCATGGAAACAATATACAAATTAATACGCACATAGTGCCATACCACATTGTTATATTTTACGATAACGGAGTTTTATAAAAATTTACGTAAATGCCGGTGACATTTTTCTAACCTTCATGTGTTACAGAGATATGGACTTGTTCTTGATTATTTCGTTCCCGTTCGCTTTCATCATCCATGATGCCGAAGAAATTTTCGTGCAACATCAATGGGTTTTGACGCACAAGGACGGTCTAATCAGGAGGTTTCCGAAAGCGAAACACATCGTTCATCACTTGAGCGGCCTCACGACTAAAGCGTTTACAATCGCGGTCATCGAAGAGTTTGTCTTGCTGATTTTCGCGACGGTTTATGCTATTGCCCGGGGCCCTTTCGGGGCAGAATTGTGGATTGCGTTGTTCATGGCATTTGCCATACACTTTTTTGTCCATATTGTACAGTGGCTTGTCATCAGGAGCTATACTCCGGGTCTTGCGACATCAATCATGATGTTGCCCTACGCGTATTACATGATAAGCGCAATCTGTGCCACAACGCCGTGCGGCAAGCTCGCCATGTTGAGCACAATCGGAATCGTACTTATGATAGCGAACCTGATATTCGCCCACTGGCTTGGATATCGTTTCAAGGAGAAGAGAGCATGACTTTGGTACTAAACACACTGGAATTTGGCGACTATACAGAACAGATAAACAAGTTGCTCGAAAATAACGATTTTGATATAGAAATCATCAATACCGCAAATATGAAGATAGCCCACTGCATGGGCTGTAACCAGTGTTGGCTCAAGACTCCAGGCATCTGCGCCATCAAGGATGACTACGAGACCATCATCAAGAAGTTGGTAAAGGCGGACAATTTATGGATTGTCTCGGATACGCATTTCGGTTTCCTCGATTATCGCGGTAAGCGGGTTTTAGACCGCATCATGCCTATGCTGAACATGTACATCATTTTCCGTGATGGATGGATGCGGCATCAATTGCGTTACCATTCACTGAACGTGGGCGTCATTTACAAGGGCAACGGCGACCAGCATCTGCTTGAAGACTGGTGCAACCGCACGGCGGCAAATCTCGGAGGGCGTTCGCTAGGAGTCCTCACACTTGAAGATGCCTCAAGCCAATTCGCAACAGCCGAAATGACGGCGGCAAGCATTTCCGCAAATTCTTCCTCCACTCCAGAAAAAATCGAGCACATCATCATCATCAACGGAAGTCCCCGCGTCAAGAAGTTCAGCAATACAAATAAAATCATTCAATCATTTGCCCTGGGACTTGAAGAAGCCGGAGTAACGCATAAACTTTACTCCATTTCGAACAGTTCCAAGTGGGACGAAATCCGCGAAGCGTTCATGGCCAACGACCACATCATCATCGCGTTGCCGCTTTATGTAGAATGCGTCCCCAGCCTCTTACTGGAATTCTTGTCAACGCTCCCCACGGAACGCGTGCGACCTGCAAACATTTCGTTTATTCTTCATGGCGGGTTCGACGAAGGGCACCAGCTGCGTCTTGGCGAAAAATTCTTGAAGTCGTTATCGGCGCAGCTTGGCTGCATCTATGGCGGGACGCTCGTCAAAGGCGGCAGTTTCATGCTCCGCATGAGCGAAAACGAATACATCAAGAAGATGACCGATAAAATGTTGGACGCCTATGCATCGATGGGCAAGCTATTCGCCAAAAATGGGAATTTCATGTTCCCCGAAGCAAAATCGTTCACGGGCCCAGAACAGATTCCGTGGGCGGCACGGCAAATTATGGCCATCGCCCTCAAACGCATCGTCAATCGGAAATTCGACAACTTCGCCAAGGAATGGGGATGCACCCGTCCGCTAGACGATAAAGTCTATAGCGAGTAAAAACGGACATACATTAAAAATAGCCACGGTTTCCCGTGGCTATTCTTCCTCCTAATACAATCACTCTCAGACTTTTTTACTTACCGCACTGATCGTAGGAACCGAACTTATCTACGACAAATTTGCCATCGTGCGGGAATCGGAGCTGGACCTGGGTAACTTTTCCAACGACATCTTCGATTTTTTCTTTGGATTCTTCATTGATATTCTTGAAGGCGCTCCAAGAAACCTTGCCCCAGACCATATCATCAGAATAATCAACTTCGGCATACCAGTATTTATTTGCTGCAGAATCCGTGACAAGCGCTATTCTGACTTCACTATCCGTCTTGTAATGGATGCAGAAGCCATTCCAAGCGCTAATATCGGCCGGTTCCTGTTTCTTGCTTACGGTGTTGAAGCCGATTGTTGCAATATCGTCATCGACGTCACGCGATTTTACATGGCCCTGGAAGTTGTGATACTTGCTCACCAAGGAAGCAATGACATATCCGTCATCGTCAGCTTCGAGACCTTCGGGGAAATTGAATCTATACACATCCGTTTCTTCGGGAGAATTTGTCCAAACTCCACCGGACTTTGCACCGGAAATGCCAAGGTCTACATGGTCGCCATCTTTAGAACCGTCCCACAAGAAGCTCTTTCCAGACTTGTAGCTAGAAGATTCCGTGGGCTTCACTTCCTTGAGTTCGCCAGATTCCTTGACCGAAAGATTTTCCGGCACCAAGGCGCTAATACGTCTGATTCCGACCATCGTTCCGGCCTTGTTTTCCTTTGCGAACTTGAAGCGAATCTTTGCCAGATGCTTAAGAATATCGCTATCGGAACCCTGCAGGCCATCGGCAAATACCACACAGTTCTTTTCCATATCGTTGTTCTTGGCAAAAGTCATTGTCTTGCTCTTCTTTTCAAGGGTGCCCGCCGAGGAATCCCCAGGAACAAGTTCCATTACAATATCCATTTGCGATTCATATTCCAAGCACATGCCCTTCCACAAACCAGACACGTCTGCCGTATAAATGAAATCCTTGTTCTTTTTAGTGGTTTTCCCTGCAACAAGGAATTCAAAACCGATGTCCGGATTGGAGTTAACATCATTAAAGATAACATGGCCATAATAACCTTCATGACTTTCAATTCTTTTGTCCAGCTCCGTATAATCTTCGGGAAAGACGCCGAATTCGGGGAGATCATACATCCATTCATAATAGGCATGGGAAGAATCTTCAAAGAAAGTCATCGTACCAGAAGTTCCTTCATCGCCTTTAGCATAACCTGTCTTTACGCGAGCGCCGTCTGATTTACCAATCCACAAATCCGAGCGAACATAAGGAGACAGACGTTGAATGCTAAATTCACCCGTTGAACCCGACTCGCCCACAAAAACGATTTGCACAGAACGCACCTTCTTGACAACATCGGAACCATCCGTTTTATCCGATTTTTTCATCTTGAAATCTTCCCAAGATGCGCAATGGCTTTCTGTTCCGGAATCCTTCATATTCAGGCTCACAAAAGGCACATCCTTATCTACAGAAGAACTTGCATAATCTGCCGTATCGAGGCGGACTTCCACATCAAAGTCAGACTTGTACGCAATGCATATGCCGTCACCGCCCTGTGAAAGGTCTGCAGGAGAACCGTCCGGGTTGGAAACGTCATAGGCGATACCGGCACGGGCTGCGTCCTTTGAGCCCGACTTTTTCAGTGAAACACGACCGAGCAATGCACCATCAGTGTTCTCCAACTTAATTTCGGAGCCCTTCATGACATTCCAATCCTTAAGATTGGCTGTTTCATTCCAGAATGCATTCTTCTCTTCGGTTGTACCATAATGTTGGGAAACTGCGGAATCATTCGAACACGCCGTAAATACAAGGACTCCCAATAATCCCCAGTACAAAGCGTTTACTTTTGCAAATTTATTCATATAACTCCTCATTATTTTTTTTGTGTATTCTTTGACAATGGAAACATCTGCAAGTTCAAACGATAAACTTGACATGGTTCCTTACTCATGTTGGCAATAGCCACAATCTTTCTGCGACAGGATTCCAGTTCCCGCACAATTTGTTCGTAGGCATCCCGGTCAATCCCCATGGTCACACCGGAAACGTCACGATCATGAACATCATACTCGTCAATGGCCTTCTGTGCAAAGCCGGCCATTTCACGATGCATGGAGCGAACGACCACTGGCATCACTTCGGAATTACCGACCAAGGCCTTGTCCGTCTGCACATAGACATTCTTGGATTTGCGCTGCAAAATCCCGACACTCACCATAAAATCCAGGGATTTACGAACTTCATCTGCAGTGATTGGCTGCCAGCACATTTCGGCAACAGCCTCGGGTGTAGCCCCCGGCATCATTGCCACCAGTTCGCGCAAGACCGGATTTTTCCAGGATTCAAAATAAGTGAAGGCATCGCTGTCCACCACCCGGATTTTGTTGGCTTTCGCAATATCCATCATGCTGGCAAAGGCATTCTTTTTCGTTTCGTCGTCCTTTGCCTGGTTATAGTGCACCAAATGACGGAAATAAACATATTCGAAGCCGCCCAAGTTCATGGCCGAGGCAACCCTTTCGATTCCGAGTTCACTGAGGCTGCTTTTTCCTTCGCACACCAATTTCAAATAAATTGGTGACGAGAAACCAGCAAGTCGAGTAAACTCGCGCCACGTAAACGAGCTAGTCCTCTTACGTTCGTCGTAAAAGTCCTGCATGCAGCAGCGATAATCTCGATATTCTGTTATCGGTTTCATAATCCTCCTAACACGAAGTATTTTCCTTCGTAATTACAATATACTCTTTTTTGTATCATCAAGCAAGTTTTTAATGATACAAAAATAAAAATTTACATTAGTTTACAATGGACTTGCAAATCACGTCTTTTCTGCAGACCAACATTTTTTTCACAGGCCATCTTGACAGAGCCTTTAAATTAGTGTACGTTCGTGCATGAGCATAAAAAGGAGTAGATTACTCCTTTTTGACGTATAAAAAAGAATTGCCGGATTATGGCTATAAAATCGGCAAAATATCAATGAAAGAATAAACCGTATCGTTCGAAAAAATATAAACCCCCTTGACTCGTCCCTTGGGGCAGGCCTTATATTTCTAGCAGATTCGAATCCTAACCAAAATCGTACGATGACAAACTACAAAACCAAACTCAAAATCGGAGAGTTCTCGCAGCTGATGCAGGTGACGGTAAAGACCTTGCGTCACTACGAACAGAAAGGTCTGCTATTGCCCCACGACGTGGACAACCTGACGGGTTACCGTTACTACAGTATCGATCAGATGCAAAAGTTGAAAAGCATCCGCGAATTGCAAAATCTCGGATTCTCGCTGGACGAAATCAAGGAACTGTACGAAGACGATTCGCACACGCCGAGCATCCACCAGATGGAAGAGAAAATCAAGGAAACGGAAACGCAACTGAAACGTTTGATTGCCCGCCGCGACCAACTGCTCAACTGGAAGAATTCTCTAAAGAAAATGAATACAATGGATAAATTCAGCATCCAGTCTCTGCCGGAAATCATCGTGGCAAGTCATCGGGAAATCATTCCCAACTTCGAAGCGCTGGGCCCCATGTGCTACGAAAAAATCGGCCCAGAAATGAAACGCCTCGGTTGCAAGTGCCCCAAGCCCGAATACTGCTTTACTGTCGAGCACAACAAGGAATACACCCCGACAGATGTCGATATCGAATACTGCGAACAAGTTGTGGAAATGGGAACAGATAGCGACATTATCAAGTTTAAGCGCATTCCGGCTGTTCCCAAGGCACTCTGCATGAAGCACATTGGCCCTTACGAACGTTTTTATGAGTCGTTCATCGAAGCGTTCCGCTACATCGAAGAAAAGGGCTACAAAATCGCAGGGAAGCCCCGCACCAGCTACATCGACGGGCCCTGGAACCAAGAAGACCCTGAAAAATGGCTCTCGGTTATCCAGATTCCTATAGAATAAACTATATCTATAGTCTGCCCCATCTTGGGGCGGACTGCAATTTTGGAGGTGACCAAAGTTCATTATGGCAAAAGAAATTGATCCGAAAAGTACAACTCGAGCAAAAGCATTTGAGTTTTGGATGCAAGCACCAAATCCGATGGTGACATTTTTCAAATCGCTAAACGTCACAAGACTCGTGAAAGTGAGCAAGAAGCGCGGCTTGAAGTTCAACATGCTTATGGATTACTGCATCGGCAAGGCGGCCGCAAGCGTTAAAGAGTTTTACATGCTCCCGGTAAACGGCAAGCTCATGCAATACGATTCGATTGCGGTGAATACAATCGTGAAAAATGACGAAGGCGAAGTCAGCTCTTGCGACATCCCGTATTCCGAAGATTTAGTGACATTCAACCGTGACTACCTCAAATACACAAAAATCGTGGCAGAAAGTTGTACGGATTGGGACTTGTCCGAGAACAGCATGGTCATCGGCACATCGGCCATCATCGATGCGGAAATCGACGGCGCGGTCGGCATGAATTCCGGCATTTTCAACAACCCGTTTATGATTTGGGGGCGGTTTAGGCGAAAGTTTTTCCGCTATGAATTGCCGGTTTCGTTCCAGTTTCACCACACGCAAATGGACGGGGCTCACGCCGGGAAATTCCTCGCAAATTTGCAAAAGGCTATCAACGAACTGCGATAAAAACCATGAAAAGATTACGATTCGGAGCGGCGCTCCACTTCCTTATAGCTATTGGTCATGTATGCTGCCTGTTCGCTTTAGACGAGGCATTCGAAGCCTATGGAATTAAAGACTTTATGCATCAGATGGTGTCCAGTCACATCTGGATGTTATATGTACTGACCTTCGGTCTTGCCTTTGCATTCTGCGTGGCTGGACTTTACGCACTCTCGGCTACCGGCGACATCCGGCGCTTGCCCTTGACACGTATGGCAGTCATCACCATTGTTGTGCTCTACAGCCTTCGCGCTCTGGTTGGTGGTTTTAGCTGTATCAATGATTTTACTTGGTTGCGATGTGTCTCGTCCCTCATTCCCGCTGTTATTGCATGGTGCTACTGGCCTGGAGTTAATTTGGGGAGGCGAACGTCCTAAATCTTTTGTATTTAGTATAGTCAACGACGAAAGTAAAACTCTAACAAACGATTGAATTTATGGTAATAAAGAAATTGGATCACAAACTAACAGTCTGTAAAGTAGCGGACGTTAGTGATGTCGATACGGATAAGGATTTTTATTTCATTGGCAAGACCGACGAAGAAATATCCCTCGTATGCAAAATAGATGATGTACCCCAAAATACTATTGAACGAGATGATGAATGGGAAAGCCGAAAATTTCGAGAAAGCGCTGAAAGTCTTGTCTGATGCGGGATATGACGTGGTGTGATAAAGCCTCAAAGAAAGGATTATAATCGGATGAACACTATTAATTGTAACTATATACTCTAAGAAAACATTTTTTTATATTTTCCAATAGATTAGGAGGTTTTCGTATGATGAAAAAATTTTTCGTCGGATTTGTATTTGCCACATTTTTTGTTGCCTGCGGAGACGATCCCAGCAGCGCCAAAGACAACCCGATTTCCTCCAGCGAAGAAACGTCTTTAAGTTCTGCCGAGGAAGAATCCTCCAGTTCCAATACTAACGCAGAATCCTCCTCCAGCAAAAGAAATGCAACTGTAGAAAGTTCGAGTTCTACGCCTGCATCAAGCTCCAGTTCTTCATCAACGGAGAGCCTCAGTAGCGAAAAACAGGAAAGTTCCTCCAGCGAGGCCGAAAGCATTTTCAACCCCACCATTTCTTATGGGGAATTTCTAGACACCCGCGACCAGCAAAGCTATAAAACCGTAAAAATCGGAACCCAAACCTGGATGGCACAGAACAACAACTATATTGTAAAAGGACATGACAATTCCTGTGCTTACACTTACCTAAATCCTGATTTGGAGACAACCCGGGACTCTTGCGAAAAATATGGAAGAGTGTACAGCATTATTTCCGCTGAGAAATCCTGCCCGGAAGGATGGCACCTCCCAAGCCACGCCGACGTGGAAACATTAATCAGCTACATAACTCCGCTTTCCAACGGCAAAACTGCGCAAGCATTGAAGTCCCTAATCGGTTGGAACGAAGGCGATGGAACGGACCTCGTGGGTTTTAGCGCCATTCCCGAAAATTTGGACGCTCGTAATTTTTCGTTCACTTACGATACAATTCCATATATAGAGTACTGGACGAATTCATCAGTTGCCAGCGGAGCAAATATATGCTTCCGCCTATCTGCAGGCGTAGACACAGTGCAAATCAGCGCCAAGGACAACATGTTAAGCAAATCTGTCCGATGCATTATGGATGAATCAGCCGCTCCTATCAAATCCAAGGAAGATTTGCTAAATCCGGATATTACCTACGGAACAGTAACGGACCCGCGAGACAATCAATCCTACAAGACCATTACCATCGGCGACCAAACATGGATGGCTCAGAATCTGAACTACGCAGACAGTGTTACTACGCCCAGCCTTCTTGGCCGTAGCAGCTGCTACGAGGACTCGCTTAAAAATTGCGAAATCTACGGCAGACTCTACAGTTGGACCGCCGCCATTGATTCCGTGGAGCTTTCGAAACAAGGGCTGAACTGCGGCAATCACGCCTTCTGCGAAATGCCAGAAACAGTTCAAGGCATCTGCCCCGATGGATGGCAGCTGCCTAAATTGAAAGATTTTCAAACACTACTTCAACATGTCGGGACAGGAGTTGAAGACTACCCCGGACTAAAACTTAAATCAAAAGTCAGCTGGAAAGCTGGTGGCAACGGTACAGATATTTATGGATTCTCCCTTGCCTCGGCCAACCATGAAAACGCCCCTCTTTGGATCGCAGAAAGCAAGACTTCCAACTCCGACGACGATTACATCTATGTCCGTTATTTCAACTTAAGCTACAACAGCGACAGTCAGGGATTCAGCATCCAAGGACCCTCCAGCAAATACTCCGTGCGTTGTCTGAAATCAAAATAGAATCGCTCCATACGGATTGAAAAAGTATTTGCAAGCTTTTTTCTGTATGGAAAGGCTTGACAAATTTTTAAAATAGTGTACATTTGTGTATGTAGCACAAGGAGGTTTTGCAATGAAATTAGAGGGCTTTGGAATTTTTGTCGATGACATGGCAACTATGGTCCGCTTTTATAGGGATGTCTTGGACTTTGAAATCAAGGAAGATGAAAACACGACCAATGTTTTCCTACAGAAAGACGGCACTTTGTTCCTGATGTTCCGAAAATCGGATTTTGAGAAAATGACAAGCCAAAAGTACGCTTACTGCAAAGGCGTCAACGGACATTTCGAAATAGCATTGGGCGTCGCTAACTACGCTGAAGTAGACAAGGCGTATGCCAAAGTCACTGCGGCAGGAGCGAAAAGCGTCATGCCACCGACTACGGAACCGTGGGGGCAACGCACTTGCTACATCGCCGATCCCGAAGGGAATCTGGTGGAAATCGGGTCGTTCGTCAAGGAGTAATCATGCCTTTTGATTTCAAGAAAGAGTATAAGGAATTCTACATGCCGAAGGGCAAGCCGGAAATCGTCACCGTCCCGAAGATGAACTACATCGCGGTGCGTGGCAAGGGCAATCCGAATGTAGAAGATGGCGAATACAAAAAGTCTATCGAACTTTTGTACGGAATCGCTTATACGATTAAGATGAGCAAGAAAGGCGACCATAAAATCGAAGGTTACTTTGATTACGTGGTGCCGCCGCTAGAAGGATTCTGGTGGCAAGAAAATCTTGACGGGATTGATTACGGCCACAAGGAAAACTTCCAATGGATTTCTGTCATCAGGTTGCCAGACTTTGTTACCAAAGCCGATTTCGATTGGGCGATTGAAGAAGCGACCCGCAAAAAGAAAATGGACTTTTCGAAAGTCGGATTTCTAGAAATTGAAGAAGGGCTTTGCGTGCAGTGCATGCATTCCGGCTCGTACGATGACGAACCTGCGACTATCGCTGCTATGGACAAGTTTATCGCCGATAACGGTTACGAAAACGATATTTCGGACACTAGGCGTCATCACGAGATTTATCTCTCCGACGCGCGCAAAGTCGCTCCGGAAAAGTTGAAAACCGTTATTAGACACCCGATAAGAGAGAAAAGGTAATTATGCCCAGTTCACAAAAATTCCGCGATTATGTTGTAAGCCAATTTAGCGACGGGCCGCACGTTACGACCCGCAAAATGATGGGCGAATACATTTTATACGCCGAGAGCAAAGTCTTCGGCGGAATATATGACGACAGGCTCCTTGTAAAACCGGTTCCTGCCGCAAAAGCGCTCTTGCCAAACGCAAAACTGCAACTGCCCTACGATGGAGCAAAGCCCATGCTCCGCATCACCGATGAACAAATTGCAGATAAAGCGCTACTTGCGCAGTTAACAGAAGCGATGCTCCAGGAACTGCCAAGTCCCGCTAAAAAGAAATGAACGGTTTATCAAACAGGACTGCCAACGCAAAGCATTCCTTTATTCCCTGTTAAAATTCTACGCCAAACGAAAAGACGAACTGTCCGAAAAGCGCAATGAGACCATCATATGTTCTATCATAAGAAGGTGAATAGTAGGCGTGTTCCGGATTAGAATGTCGCCAATCTTCATCGGGTTCATAAAGGATACCCATTTCAAGTCCCAAGTCCATATGGAAATGACGGCCGAAGCAGAATCTGTGGGCGCCCGAGAATCCCACGACAAAAGTCCACCATTCATTTTCACTTTCATCATACATGCCCTTGTCGTAAATAGCCCTGGTCACACCGATATCAAAAACAGTGCCAACCAGCCAGCCACCATTACGCGTCGCAAAGATGGTTTTCGCCTCAAAACCGAACGCAACGCCCGTCATTTCGTCAGGATCATCAGAGGCCTTTTGATAAGCGAAACCGAACTGAGGCAGTCTCACATAACCGTCAATCATGAACGCCGTTTTATGGCGAACACTGAAACC
This sequence comes from Fibrobacter succinogenes, assembly GCA_902800345.1. Classification (GTDB taxonomy): domain Bacteria; phylum Fibrobacterota; class Fibrobacteria; order Fibrobacterales; family Fibrobacteraceae; genus Fibrobacter; species Fibrobacter succinogenes_H. The sequence continues at coordinate 7,418 of CADCDO010000057.1, read as the reverse complement.
GACAACCGGTCCCCACATCACCAGCCCCAGCGGCTGGAACCAAATGCTGAATCCGTTATTCGGAGCCTTATACCAGACCGATTCTGGATTTTCCATCGGAGGGATTTTCTTGCGTTTCTTTACAACAACATACTCATTGCCAGCGGAATTTTCATAATAAAGGGGTTTCTGGGGAACAGCGTTTGCATCCGCTGGCGAAGGCCCCATAACTTGTTGCACCACAGAAGCTGGAGCTGCCACTGCAGCAGGAGCGACTTCATTAGGCTTGGGTTCTGCCACGGGAACCGTTTCAGGCGCCGTTTGTTCCGTTGTAGTGGCCTGTTCCACTGGAGCCGTCACTTCCGAAGCCGGCGCAGATTGTTCTACAGAAGTTTGTTCAGAATTTGTCGGAGCTGGAATCGTTTGAATAGCGGGAGCGGGCTCCGGCACATCAAAATTCTCAGTTTCTCCATTGCCATAAGTAATACTTGCCACCTTGGATAACGACAATATAAGGTCCATGCCGTCCTGATAATTGAATTTCTTATAGCGGATTTTTTCACCGTCCATTTCGATAATTTTAGCCTCGACGTCCTGACCGCTTTTCAAATGGATAATATCCTGGGAAAATACGCTCGGAACGCAAAACAATGCGACCAAAAGGGCAAGGATTTTTTTATGCATGAACCAGACCACCTTATGTTTTTTTTCTTACAGTAAAGAGACGCAATAAAAAAGCAAAGTCAAGCATTTTTGACAAATCAATATTTTTTTTACAAAAGAACAGGCCGTCCCGCGAGGGACGACCTATTTTAACAACATTCATTCCTATGAAAAATACTCTAATCGCTTACTGTTGGCATTTCGCTATCAAGGATGCACCAGACGGAGCGGTCGTCAATCTTGGTGGGGCGGCAGAGTCTAGGATAAACGCCTTCGGGCAAATTCATGTTTCGTGCAGTACAGTCCACAAAACTGTTGCGATAGTTTTCCCAGTCTTCGCATTGTTCTTCCGGAGTTCTTGTGGCACTCTTCACATAGTCTGCGGTAGTGCAGGTTTCATTTGCAAATATCCAAGTATTGCCCCAGTCTGTGATTGTGAGGTTATACTTTTCAATGGCAATTGTATCGACGTAATCCGGGTTACGGCTTTCACCAACAAACTTCACAAGCGTATCGCCTTCAAAGACACTCTTTTTCCAAGTTTTGGTCGCAGTAACAGAATCAGGAACAACATAAGATGGATTTTTCGTGAGCCAAATGGTTATTGTCGAATCGGTCACCTGCGTCAGTTGCAATTGCTGTTCAGATTCGCTGTAATAAAAGATGTCATTGCCCACAATGATTTTTTTCGAGTAAGCTTCATCATTCCGGCAAGAACCCCAAACAGGAATGTTTCGGCAGTTTTGCGCATTCGAAAACATGAGCGAATCTTCCAGTACAACGAGAACACAATTCGAAAAACTATGAAAGCCCACAAAATCGGTCACAATCTTGCCGCTTTCATAAACATGCAGGACCGTGCAAGACGGATTACTCCATTCTTCAACTGTAATGTTATGGCCTAAATACGGACCATTCTTTGCACGATCTTCGTCAGTGTAAGTATCAGGATCAATCGTATATTTCAAAAGATTCGGCTGGATTCCCGTAGTGTCAAAGGGGAGTTTGTCCAACTTAGGTATTTGCTTTTCCGAGTCTTGAGCAGCCTCCTGAGAAGAAGACGAAACTTCTGACGAAGAACTTTCTTCCACCGTTCCAGACGATAAACTTACAACGGGCGCTTGTGAAGAGGAGCTTTCCTCAATATTTTCAAATGAGGAACTAGAGTATTTTTCTTGCGGTAAATTCGCAAAATATTGGTCTTGGGACGAAGCGGTATCATCGCAAGCGACAAGGAACACAACAATGCTTATGAATAAAAGTTTTTTCATCTCAACATTCTCTTTTTTTTTAAAAGTAAAAATTAGTTACCGCGTTCGAAGCGGATGAAGTTCACGACCTTCAAGCTGGTAAGGCCGAGCTGCTTTGCAACGACTTCCTGGAGGTAGTCCTTGACAGAGAGCTTCTTCGGGTTCTTTTCAGTCATGAAGAATTCCTGGTCTTCGAGAACGATTTCCTTAAGGACCTTAGCCACACGGCCATCAATCTGGCGCTGCATGAATTCAGGCTTGGTCTGCTTGCCAGAAGCTTCGATCTGAGCCTTGGCAATTTCCTTTTCCTTTTCGATCGTTTCAGCCGGAACTGCAGCATCGTTCAGGGCGACCGGAGCAAATGCGGCGGCCTGCATAGCGATGTCCTTAGCAGCCTGCTTGAGAGCAGCTTCGTCAGAAGCGGTACCTTCGAAAGCGAGTTCGGTAATCACGCCGATCTTGCCTTTCATGTGGCTGTAAAGGCCGAACACGGAATTCGGGACCTTCTTGACTTCGGCGAACTTGCGGAAGTCAATGTTTTCCTGAATCTTCACGAGGACGTCCTGGAGGCGGTCGTTGATCTTGACGCCGTCAACAACAGCGTTCTTGAGGTCTTCGACGGAAGAGATGGCCTGCGTTTCGACAGCCTTGGTAGCAAGGGCTGCGAGAGCGACGAAGTCGTCGTTGTTGGAAACCGGTTCGGTTTCGCAGGTGAGTTCGAAAGCAGCAGCCTTGTCTGCGGTTTCGATAAGGTAAACGCGGCCTTCCTTGGCAGCCTTGTCTGCGCGCTTTGCAGCAACAGCAGCGCCTTCTTGCACTGCATCATGCCGACGCCAGTCTTCTGGCGGAGTTCGTTAACGAGGGAAGCGGTAATCTGCATATTACTTGTCCTCGCCGTTGTCGAACTTCTTCACTTCTTCCTTGGATTCCTTCTTTTCAGCGGCGACGCGCGGCTTGACGTTAGCTGCGATGTAGTCCACAATGAGCTTGAGGGACTTCACGGCGTCGTCGTTTGCCGGAATCGGGTAATCCACGAGGGTCGGATCGACGTTCGTGTCGCAGATGCCGATGATAGGAATGTGGAGACGGCGAGCTTCTGCAACAGCGATCTTTTCGTGAGCGAGGTCGGTCACGACGAGAAGGCCCGGAAGGTTCACCATTTCACGGATACCACCGAACACATCGAGGAGCTTGGCGCGTTCACGATTCTTGTCGAGGACTTCCTTCTTGGAGAGAGCCTGGAAGGTGCCGTCCTGTTCCATGGCGTCGATCTTGTCGATCTTCTTGATGGACTTGCGGACAGTCTGGAAGTTCGTGAGCATACCGCCCAACCAACGGTTGGTGACGGAGAACTGGTTGCAAGCAGCAGCAGCGTCGAGCACGCACTGACGTGCAGTCGGCTTCGTGCCAACGAAGAGCACGGTCTTGCCAGATTCAGAAATCTTGGCAGCGGCCTTGGCGGCTTCTTCGAGGAGGTCACGAGTCTTGGAGAGGTTGAGAACGTAGATGCCGTTCTTTTCTGCCAAGATGTACGGTTTCATTTTCGGATTCCAGCGCTGAGTCTGGTGACCAAAGTGGGAGCCTGCAGCAAGCAGATCTTCGACGGAAGGCAAATTAGCCATAGTATATTTTCCTTTTCGGTTGTTACTACCCGGACCGCAATTAAGCCGCAAAGCGAAGTTAAAAGTACCGCGCCACCGAAGCGACTCTTGCAAGCCGGTGATTGTTTATGCCCAGGCGATATTGTCTGAGCTAGCGCAAATATAGAAAAAATAGACGAAAGACGAAAGACGAAAGACGAGAGATTTGGCAAAAAAGAGAGCCAAGATAGAAAAAATAGACGAGAGACGACAAATGCGTAGGGCGAGAGGCGCGACCACGCCTGCGTGGGCATGACCGAGTCCAGCATTTGGGATTAGAGCGAAGCGATAAATGCGTAAGGCGAATATTGCGGCAAAAAACTTGTTTTTTGACATAATTGAGCCTAGCATTTAGCACATGTGCAAAATCCAAAGACGAGAGATTTGGCAAAAAAGACATTTGAAGCTACAATCCAATAGTTAGGAATGAGCCTGAAAAGGGTAAAAACGTAGCTGAAAAAGACAGATCGAGAATTGCATACAAACTATTTCATCAATTTCTGACGATAATTCATTTTTTGTTTTCATTATTTGCAAAAAAAAGGATCCAAAATGCAGCCTTTTAATTATGCAAGCCCTGCAATTTTTCTAAATTTGTGCACATGGCAGAAAAAAAGAAAATTCTCGTGATGGTCGCAAGCCCCAAGAATGAGCGCAGTGGCACCCTCATCCCGACAAAAGCTTTTGTCGAAGGGTTAGAGCAGAACGGAGATTACGAGACAGAATACATCTTTATCGACAAGATGAACATCAAACCATGCCGAGGCTGCCTCAGCTGTTGGGGCCGCGAAGACGGCAGCTGCTTCATCAAGGGCGACGACGTCCCGATGATTCGCGAAAAGCTCACCAATTCGGATATTGTCATCTGGAGTTTCCCGCTGTACCTGTTCGGCGTCCCAGGTCAAATGAAATGCCTGATGGACCGCGTCGTCGGAATGGTTCATCCCTATATGGGCCAAAAGCTGAAAGACGGCGTCAATGCGAAGAACTCGAACCTGCACGGGCTCCAGTTCCAGAAAGAAGGGCAAAAAATCATCCTGCTTTCAAGCTGCGCCTGGATGGATATCGATGTCGTCTATGAACCCATCGTGAAGCAGTTCGACATCATCCTCGGCCACGACGGCTACACGCTCATCGCCTGTCCGCAAATGCGCGCGCTGGACCACCGCGGAGGCCCCCGCCGTCTCGCCATGCTCCGTGAAAAGTTCCGCCTGGGTGGAGAAGAACTCGCCAAAACAGGCAGTCTCTCACAGGAGACTATCGACATGATGCAGAAACCTATTTTCAGCGACGAAGCCTACGAAACGCTAGTCGTCGAATTCGTGACGCACATGTTCGACAGGCCGGATAATTTTTAGTCATGGGTTATATTGGCCGTTGGTGACATTTTACTGTCCGAACCAATAAGTAAAGTAAACTCTGAACCGTAACTCGTTTATATCGGTTTCAAAGTAATTATCCGTTTCCTTATACATGCCCAGGAACTCGTAACCGATTCTTAGGCCTATTTCGAAGGCGCCGTTCTTGTAGCCCAAGCCGAGTACGGCGTCCAGCCAAAGGTCATTCGCATATTCGGGTTCCCCCGAATAGACTTCCTTGCCGTCCAATTGTACATACTCTTTGATCTTCGGGAACCTCAAGCTCGGACCAACCGACATGAAGAAGTTTTCCGTCAAGAACGCATTCCACATCACAGTAATATCAAAGGCGGATGTCGAAACAGAATCAACTACTCTACGGTAAGCGTAAGAGGACTTGTCAACAAAACCAAAGCAGCCATCCGCACCGATATCCGCGAGCAACGATGTCCGCTCTGTCAGCGGGAACGCCATTCTGAAGGACAACGCAAAACCGATCGAGACATTGTCACTATAAACGCCACGGTCGCCATTGGTCAGCACAGAAGGACCAAAGCCAAGCATTACGCCCATGCTGAACTTTTGGAACGCCCCGACATTCTCGGCGAATGCGGGTATTGCAAGAAACAAAGACAATAGAATTACGGCAACTCTATTTACGCGATTATTAGCCATAAGAATCACCTCAATTCAATTCTACAAGTGGGAACAGAATCGTCAGCCGAAATACAACTCGTGCCCGACATATCGATGAAATTGTTTTTTCCGCCGAATTCGAAATTGAGTTCTTCCGGCTCTACAATAACTTCAGAAGAATTCACTATCCAGCAATTTCTCGGAACAGTCGATCTAGGACCGTCATAAGAATTAGAGCCGACATAACAAATTTCGCTGTCTCTACTGCCATAGTTCTTGAGCACCTCGCCAAGATCCATCGCGAACCGAGCTCGGTTTCCCTTGCTATCCGAAACATTGAAACGGATTTTGCCCTCGTCGTTTGCAAAAATAGTATCCATGATAGCGATAGTCGTATCAAGATTAATCCATCTATCGCCCTCGTAATAACCGTTCAACGTAATATCTCGACCGACATTCTTGCGCTGTCTCTGATTCATGGAAGAAGGCACGTAAACAGAGCCCTTCATATACGTGCTGTCATCTTGGAAATAAGCGATTATGGATTGAACTTCGTGAGTATTTTCATCCTCGACTTGTAACGTCAGAAGCGAAGCATCCAGAAAACCAAACAAAGTAGTTGTATAGGTACAGCTATTGGGCGTACAGTTTCTGTCTTGAGATTTCGGGACAAAGCCATTAAAGACGACTCCGCATTTCTTTACGCCACTTCTGACTCGACAACTCAATGAAAATTGCAACCCATTAAGGTCCGTAAGCAGGACTTCTTTTTCCGTTTCGTCAATCTGATAAATGTATGAATCTTCGAAAGATTCACACGCTGCAAAAATCAGCGAAAAAAACAATAAAAGCGCTTTATATTTCATACGAAACTTAATATACACAAAACAAGAATGGGAAAAAAGCTTGGCCGTGAAAAAGTTCCACCTGATTCCATCACGACGTTCCTGAAGACAGGGCATACAGAAAAACCCCGGCAGGAGCCAGGGTTTTCCGTAAAAGCAAATTCGCAGATTAGCGCTTGCTGAACTGGAAGTGCTTACGAGCCTTCTTGCGACCGAACTTCTTACGTTCAACGGCACGAGCGTCACGAGTCATGAGGCCTTCCTTCTTGAGGGCGGGCTTGACTTCGGGGTCGTTAGCAACCAATGCGCGGGAGATGCCGAGACGGACAGCGCCCATCTGGCCGGCGATGCCACCGCCACGGGCGGTAACTTCGACGTCCCATTCTTCAGCGTTGCCGAGGATGGCGAACGGAAGATTTGCGATCATGTCTTGCACTTCAGAATGGAAGTATTCCTTAAAATCACGACCATTGATTGTGCGCTTGCCGGTACCCGGCTTCAGGATCACAGCGGCGATAGCGTTCTTGCGACGGCCAGTGCCGCGGTAGATCTTCTTATTTTTTGCTGTAGCCATAGTTTTCTCCGTTCTAAATTAAAGTTCTACGACTTCGGGTTTCTGGGCAGCGAACGGATGTTCGGCACCTGCAAAAATCTTGAGCTTCTTGATCATCTTGTGGCCAAGAGCGCTGTGCGGGAGCATGCCCCAAATGGCAGCTTCGAGCGGAGCAGTCGGGTGCTTTGCCAAGAGGTCGGCAAAGTTGATCCAACGTTCACCGGCGATGTGACCGGTGTGGTGGAAATACTGCTTCTGCAAAGCCTTGTTGCCGGAAACAGCAACCTTTTCAGCGTTAATGACAACCACGAAATCGCCAGTATCGACGTTCGGGGAATAGATGGCCTTATGCTTGCCCATGAGGAGACGAGCAACTTCGCTTGCAACGCGTCCCATCGGCTTGTCAGCTGCGTCCACAAGCTTCCACTTGCGGGAGACAGTCTTCGGGTTTACCGTAATGGTCTTCATGTAAATCCTCTAGTGAGTGAAATTCC
>CADCDO010000056.1 GCA_902800345.1 Fibrobacter succinogenes | reverse complement strand
AAAAGAGCCCTTTCCTAAGAAGGAGAAAATATTGAGCGGTTTCCAGAACCTTGAACCTATCAGGAGGGGAGCAATGATAAAGTCGTTTCAGGATTTACCCTTCCAACCATTCTCAACACTCCAAATATACCAATTAGTATCCGGTTTGGTTCTTTCCTTTTTCTTATTTCTTCACTCAATAAAATTTACCTTTTTTTTCTCTTACAAGCAGCAAAGACTGCCGTAAGTTTAGAATAAAGTAAATTTATTCTTCTCTAAAGATAATTTTGCACTTCGGAACAAAACGGAAACCGCCACGGCGATGACGTTCGATTTCGAAGAACTTTTTGACGCCTTCGCTCGGATGTTCCGGATCGTCGGAGCCATTGATATGGGCGATAACGCGGTTCAACCGGCTCTCGAAGTTCGGGCGGAGCGGATCCATGCAAATGGCCGGGTCACGCTTGAATTCACGGTTTTCGTATTCTTCACGACCCGTAACCGTATATTCACGAAGCAAATTGCGAAGAATACGTGCCGGCACGTTGCGCATGAGGTGCTTGCTGTTCACGGAGATAGAATCGTCGCTCTTGTAATAGACAATCGTGACAGAATCGTTCATGGCGTCAAGAAGCTGTTCATGAGCCTTCTGGAGCGGAGCCCAAGCCGCAAATTCCTGTTTCACGACGGAACTCATCAGCTTGATGAACGGTTCCGAAGCATTCACGTTCGCCTTGAAGTTGAAGTCGAGAATATAGGCCGGAGCACCGTAATAGCAATCCTTTTCGATAAGCACGGCGCCGGTCTTCGGGTCGCGGATGTCCACCAAGGAACGTACACAACCAATGCTCTTTTCCACATCGCTCATCCATTCAAGTTTGTTTTCTTCGATGCAGTCGCCGAACGTCGTATGGCGACCCACCAGTTCATCCTTGATATAGACACCACCGTCATCCTTCATTTCGGCGGGGACTCTGTTTTCAAGCGCTTCGATAAACGAAGTCTGTGTGGCGATATAGCTAATGTGTTCGTAAGCGGGAGTGTTCAACAGAAGCGGTCCGATGTTGATCATGCTGCGAATCCAGCGCATCGGGTTTGCCGCAAGTACGCCCGGCGTCTCGAACTGGAAAGTGAAGTCCACCCTGCGGTTTTCACCTTCGACCACGTTGCGAAGAATGGACGCCTTTGTGAGGAATGGATAACGTTTCGGTATGATTTCAAGGCAAAGTTCACGAGCGTCTTCAGCAGTGTAGAACGAAGAGACGAACGGCAAGTAGGAGCGGAGCACGCTACGAGCAGGAACAACTTCAAATGCCGCACAACGTTTGACGATGCGATCAATGAAATCATCCGGATTCTCGCCGCGTTCATAGAGCCATGCGACGATGTTATCCATGATGAATCGGTAAGCGCTTTCATCTACGTACGAATCTTCGAAATACAAATCATTTAGAAGTTTCACGTTGAACCGCGAATCTCGTTTGACCAAGGTCAAGATGTCCTTGACCGGGTATGACATAAGCAATTCAATGTGTGCTAGCTGAAGGAATAGATTTGAAACCATTTCACTCACCTCACTTGTTCATTCAAATTCATTAGCTATATTTACAATATAGCAATACAATATCAATTGTCTGAACAAAAAGCTACATATAAAGCAAAAAATGGCAGAAATTCACCTTTTATCCGACGAAATCATCAATAAAATTGCTGCCGGGGAAGTTATCGAGCGTCCAGCATCGGCCGTCAAGGAACTCATCGAGAACGCCATCGATGCCGGAGCCACCCGAATCCAAATACAAATCGAGCAAGGTGGAAAGAAAAAAATCCAGGTTCAAGATAACGGAAAAGGCATGGGAAGTGCCGATCTGGAACTCTGTTTTTTACGCCATACTACATCTAAACTAACGAACGCAGACGATTTGTTTCACCTTCAGACAAACGGGTTCCGCGGAGAAGCGGTCGCCTCCATCGCCGCCGTATCCAAACTCACCATCACAAGCGCCACGCAAGAAGGCGAAAGCGGACGCATTGTCGTCAAGGGCGGCGAAGTCATCGAAAGAGAAGACGTCCAGGCTAGCCGTGGCACCACGTTCCTCGTTGAAGACCTATTCTACAACACGCCAGTACGCCGCACGTTCCTTGGCAGCGAGACCTCCGAATGTTCCCGCATTTTGGACATTGTCTTAAAAACAGCCATTTCGCACCCGGAAATACGGTTTGACTATAAAATAGGAGACAGGACGGTCTTTACAGGCGTGCCCGGCGAACTCCGCAGCCGTATCGCCGAAGCCATCGGCTCCAAAGTCGCCAAGAGTTTATTGCCCGTCGATTACACCGAAGCGGGAGTCCACGTGACCGGTTACATCTCCCCCACGACTGAAACGAACGGCAAACGCAACCACCAATTCCTTTTCATGAGGAATCGCCCCATCGAAAACAAGATGGTGAGCAAGGCGGTGTCGCAAGCTTACGAGCCGTACGGAGCGCAGTGCAAACCCGTCACGGTGCTGTTTCTCGACATGCCCGACATGGAATTCGACATCAACGTCCACCCGGCTAAGCGCGAGGTCCGGTTCGCAAACGGCAATTTGGTGTTTCTCGTGGTGACGCACGCCATCCGCGATACATTTACCAAGGATTTAGAAGCGAACTCCCCGTTCATCGACTTGAGCGACGAACTCATGGGAAAACCGGCGCAGGCCCCCTTCGAAAATCCAGCCCATTCATCGAACGCACAATCACCTTTTACAGCAACCCCACAAGCGTTCACGCCCAGTTCGCAAGCTCAGTCTCTGAAAGATCCGGTACAAAACGACCTTCCATGGGAAACTCCCCGCAAGCCGGTCCCATCACAGCCAGCCCAATCCGCAAGCACGCTCTCGGACAAACGCTCCAAGTACGACGTAAGCGACGATGTCCAGGACCTGTTTTCGCTGCCCGAATATGGCAAGATTATTTCGCTTGAGAACGACCTCACGAAACCGGAACAGCCACAAAACGTTCCGTGGGCACCGCCAGCATTTTTCCAAATTGCAAACACCTACATCGCAGGCGAAGATTCCAACGGTCTCCTGATTATCGACCAGCATGCGGCCCACACGCGCGTGCTTTTCGAACAAGCCATGGAATCGCTCCAGAACAACATTGCCCAAGACAGCCAGGAACTCCTGTTCCCGGAACTCATAGACCTTTCCAAACAAGAAAAGGAAATATTCCACAACGTTGACGAACAACTGAGGAAACTCGGATTTTTCGTCGAGCCGTTCGGTGGAGACACGTTCCAAATCCGTTCCATCCCGAGTTCGCTCCCGCTTTCGCGTGCAGCAAAAGCCGTTCACGATTTTTTGAACGACGTCGACGAGAACGATACCAAAAACGACATGGTCAAATTCCAGGAGGCGATTGCGAAATCATGGGCAAAGACAAACGCCTACCAGGCCGGCGACAAACTCAAACCCGAAGAAATTACGGCGCTCGTCGCTCAATTGATGATTACGCAGGACCCGCTCAAATCCCCGTTCGGAAACCCCACGCTCATGCGCTTAACGCTCGACGAACTGAGCAAGAAATTCAGACACTAGTTCGTCCGTAGTTTTGCCAACGTTCAACGCCTTGCGAAGACGCAAGGCTATTTCACATACAGTCCCGTAGTCCTGCTGGAAAATAGCGTCAACAATGGATTCCGCCATACGGTTATTCATTTTATTGCGAATAATAAATTCCGGGGTCACGCCACAGCCAAGAATCGCATTCGGGAGCGACAAGAACTCAGAACGGACCATTAAGCGGCCCATCGAAAATGTCAAAAAGTCAGGGACCATGCAAGCCGCAAACGGAGTTCCTACGCAGGCCATTTCGAGCGTACTCGTTCCAAACGATGTCACTGCAGCAGAAAAACTCGCATAAAAATCCAAGCGGTCGCTGAGTTGCTTTGGAGCCACGGCCACCTTCAGCCAGCTAGGCAAACGTCCATCATGGAGTTGTTCGAGAGCGACCAAAAGCGGAACTTCCAGACTTTCGCGCGAGGCCATTACAACGACATCGGGTATCGGGCCTTTATAGCGCTCGGCCCAAATGTTGCGGTATTTTTCGGCAACAGCCACAAAAGCGGGCAGATTGCGAAGCGCACTTGCACGGCGGCTTCCGGGCAAAAGCACCATGTCGGGCTTGCGCTCAATATGACGATGTTTCCAGCATGTCACGGGATGTTTCAGCCGAATCGTTTCGCATTGCATCTGCTGATACGCCTTGGCTTCTATATCAAAGAACACCGCCAAACGAATCTTATCCGCCTGTTTAAACAAGCTCGCACGTTTTGATTTCCAAGCCCAAATTTGCGGAGGCCCCACATAAAGCATGGGTTTTCCCCACTTTTTTGCAAGGCGGGCAAGCCTCATGTTGAATCCAGGATAATCAATTGCAATAATACCAAGGCACTTTCTGGATTCCGCAGCATCACTGAGAATTTCAAAAACATTCTTTAACGAAAAATATTTCGGAACAACGTCACCCACTCCCGAAACAGGGAGCTCGTTGTAATCCCACAAAGGAGAAAGGCCTTGTTCCTGCATGAGGGGGCCGCCCGTTCCAACCGCCTTAAACCCATGACGTACAACAGAGGCAACGACTTCGGCGCCAATCATATCGCCGGAATCTTCGCCTGCGCAAATGAGGATGTAAGGACTCTTTTCTTCGTTAGCGTTTCGCACGATTTGATACCCAAACCTTCAGAGCACCCAGATCGGTCCTGAGCCACTGCAACAATTCCTGAGTATATACAACTTTATATTTCTTTAGAACAACAACATGTTCGTAACCCGACTCTGCCTCCAAATGAAGCACCAATTCGCACCCACGGGTGTATTCGTCGGCCAAATTCGCCTTCATTTCGACTTCTAGCTTATCCAAAAATTCGTCTGTGAGCATTCCTGTATAAAGAGACGCATGGATGTGGCTCACCATGTCGCAACGTACACGGTCAAGCTGCAAGACCTCTTCAACGATAATTTGATAACCGTCGCGATCACGCTGCTGTTCGAGCGCACCCTTCACAAGCACGCGGTCGTCAATCGAAACCGTATCGCGCAGGCGCTCCCAAACGTCCTTCTTGAAAAACAGTTCGACTTCGCCATGGAAGTCCTGAACGGCACCAGAGCCAATCGTATCGCCGCGCTTCGTTTCAATAGAACGCATCTTGATGACCACGCCACCGACAACAATCGTATCGCCTACATGCCGCGTGATTTCATCTTCCGAAAGCGAGCACGTCGTAAAGCCTGAAAGTTCCGGGCGGAACTCGTCCAGCGGGTGCCCGGAGAGGAACAGCCCCAGCACGCTGCGTTCCTTGTTGAGCATTTCCATCGCCGTCCATTCTTCCGCATCTTCCAAAACTTCGGCGGTATTCTGGATGGCGGCCCCGCCACCCATGTCAAACAGCGAAACCTGCCCCATCGCCTTGTCTTCCTGGCTGCGCAAGGCCACTTCCAAAGCACGGTCGACCGTTGCTATTTGCACGGCCCGACTCCCGGGCAAATCGTCCAAGGCGCCCGCCATGATGAGGCATTCCAGCACCTTCTTGTTGAGCGGCGGACGTTTTTCCGGCTGCGCCGCCTGGAATTCCGTCACGCGCTTGCAAAAATCGAAAATATCCTTGTAAATGCCACGGCGTTCACGTTCTGCGACCACGTCTTCGACGACCGCAATTCCCACGTTGCGGATGCCCGCAAGCCCGTATAGAATCTGCCCCTTCGCATTCGCCGAGAATACGCCGAGCGACGTGTTGATGTTCGGCGAAAGGACTTCGATTCCGAGGCGCTTGCACTCCAGGATGATGGTCACCGTGTCTTCGGTCTTGCCCATCTTCGATGTCATGGAGGCAGCCATGTATTCCGGACCGTAATGCGTCTTGAGATACGCCGTCTGGTAAGCAACGTAAGCGTAAGCCGCAGCGTGGCTCTTGTTGAACGCGTATCCGCAGAACGGGAGCACGGCATCCCACACCTTCTGGATCATGGCGCGGTCGTAGCCCTTGGCCAAGCATTTCTCGAAAAATTCCGGTTCGAGCTTAGCCATCTTCTCCGGCATCTTCTTCGCCATGATGCGTCGGATGTTGTCTGCACCGCCCAGCGTGTAACCGCCCAAAATCTGGGCCAGTTTCATCACCTGTTCCTGGTACACAATCACGCCGTACGTTTCGCCAAGCACCTGTTCCAAATCAGGATGGTAGCAGTCGATTTCTTCCTTGCCGTTCTTGCGTGCAATAAAGTGCGGAATCTGGTCAATCGGCCCCGGACGGTACAGGGCGTTCATAGCGATAAGGTCAAATATTCGTGTCGGCTTCAGCTCGCGCAGGTACTTCTGCATGCCCGGAGATTCGAACTGGAACACCGTCGTCGTAAGGCCCTTGCCCAAAAGTTCGAAGGTCGCCTTGTCATCAATCGGAATCTTGTTCATCACAAGCTTGATGTTCCTGTTCTGCTCGACCATCTTCACCGTATCCTGAATGATGGACAAGTTGATGAGCCCAAGGAAGTCCATCTTCAAAAGTCCGATGTCTTCGGCGTAATGCTTGTCGTACATCACCACGGGCGTATCTTCCGGAGCGGCACGGTACAAGGGAGCCAAGTTGTATATCGGGGTCGGCGTAATCACGACACCACAAGCATGCACGCCCGTCTGGCGCGGCAAATCTTCAAGCGTAAGCGCGATGTTCCACAAGTTCTGCAAACTCGGGCGGCTGTTCACGAGCGCCTGCAAAGGTTCCGGGCTGTAACCATCTTCGAGATTGTTGCCCTTCTTGTCCTTTCCCGTCCACGCCTGCTTCAAACTAAAATTCAGCGTTCGCTGCGGGAAGAGCCCCGTAATGGCTTTCGCTTCGCCGGGAGCAAATCCGAGCACGCGTGCGACGTCTGTAATCACCGCCTTGGACTTGAGCATACCGTAAGTAATGATCTGCCCCACGCACTCCTTGCCGTACTTGTCCGTCACGTACTGGATGACGCGACCGCGGTCCCTATCCGCAATGTCGGTATCGATATCCGGCATGGACACACGTTCCGGATTCAAGAAACGTTCAAAAAGGAGATCAAACTTCAACGGGTCAATGTCGGTAATGCCAATGATGTAAGTGACAAGCGAACCTGCAGCAGAACCACGCCCCGGCCCCACGGGAATCCCATGTTCACGCGACCAGTTGATGAAGTCCCACACGATCAAGAGGTAACCCGCCACGTTCATGTTGCGGATACAGTTGATTTCCTTGTACATGCGCTTGCCCACGTCGGTCTCGTGGGTCGGGAACTTGAAATCTTCGTCCGGGAATCGCCACTTGAGGCGTTCATTGCACAAGTGCGTGATATACACGTCGGCATCGCCACCGGGTTTACACCAGCGGTGCGTATTCTTTTCCCAAGCCTTCTTGTCGTCGTCGTCAAAAAACTCCGGCTGGGACAAACGATCGATTTCGGCGTTGTCCGCATCCGTCAAGGCGTCTTCGGCAATGCCCTTTTCGGCGCAGTAATTCGCCCTGACCTTTTTCTTCCGGTCCTTGATGACGCCCTTGAGTTCACGTTCGCGGATTACCGGATATTCGGCATCGTATTCCGCCTTCATGAAGGCTCGAATCTTCGCGCATTCTTCGCTCGCGAGGAACTCGTCCGGAATCTTGAAGCGCGGCCAGAACTCGTCACCGATACCGGTTTTTACCGTAAAGTTGCAGCGTTCCGCAATCTTCACCGTATTTTCAATCGCTCCCGGGATATGCCCAAAGAGCTTGACCATTTCCTCTTCGGAACGGAAATGGAACTGGTCCGTCGGGAAACGCTTGTCCGTAAAATCGTTCAACGTCGATTTGAGCGCAATGCAACGGAGCACCTTGTGCGCCATCGCATCTTCGGGCTTTATGTAATGAACATCGCCCACCGCCACGACTTCGCGACCGTACTTTTTCGCGAGTTCCACGTTGAACTCGTTCACGCGCTTTTGCTGCGGAATACCGTTATCACAAACCGAGAGGTACAAATGGTCGTGGTCAAAAATCTCGTTCAGGCGGTCCATGTACTCGAGCGCGAGGGAATCCCTGCCCGCCGCCACGTTCTGTCCGTAACGGCTAAAGAAATCTCCGGCAATCGCAATCACGCCTTCCTTGAACTCGTTCACCGTCTCCAGCGGAACAGACGGAATTTCAGCCCAGCGGTCGCCATCTTCGTAACGGTAACTTACAATACGGAGCAGGTTGTAATACCCCTTCTCGTTTTCGACGAGGAGCGTCAAGCGTTCAAACGTCGTCGGATCTTTCTGGCTTGCGCTTGGAGTGTCTACGTATATGTGGCAACCATAAATAGTTTTGACCGGCGGGAGACCTTTTTCCTTGCGCTTCTTGTTCAAGTCCTTTCCGCGCGTCTGTATTTCGAGGATTCCAAACATGGCGCCGTGGTCCGTCAAGGCCACTGCGGGCGCATTTTCTGCCGCGGCCGCCGCCAAAATATCGTCAAGCCGGGCCGAAGCCTGCAAAATCGAAAATTCAGAATGAGTCTGTAGATGAACGAACGCCATGATTCCGTCCTACTATTCCTTCACCAGGAAACCGACTGTGGATTTTTCACGGACGAAAGTTTTCTTCGCCACAGCCTGCACTTCGTTCACATTGACTTTATCCAAGTTGTCCGCCCAATTAAGGAAAATGCGGTAATCGCCATAGACTTCGTACCAGCCAAGCATCGTCGCCACTTTTTCCATGTCCGTCAAGCTACGGATAAGAGCCGCATAGGCGCCATTCTTGACCTTCTGGAATTCACGTTCGCTCACGCGTTCTGTCTTGAGTTTTTCAAGTTCTTCCCACACCACTTTTTCGACCTTTTCACGATCGGCACCGGGGCGCAAGTTCACACGTACGGAAAACTCGGAAATGTACTTGTTCGGACTGTTGCTTGCACTCACGCCAACGGCGAGTTTTTCTTCTTCGACGAGACGTTTGTATAACCTACCGGAACGACCGTTCAGAACGCCTTCGGCAATATCGAGAGCGTAAAGCGTACTGTCGCCCACGGCAGGAGTCTTGAAGACAAGCGTATATAAGTTCGGGGCATCCTTGCGTTTGACAATCAGGCGCTTTTCGCCCGCCTGTTCCGGGTCGCGCACCGTAAGCGGCGGGAACGCATCACCCGTCGGGATTGGACCAAAATATTTCTTGACGACCTTCATCGTTTCAAGCGTATCCAGGTCGCCCGCCAGCACGAGAATCGCATTGCGTGGCTTGTAATACCTACGGTAATGTTCTTCGGCCTGTTCACGCGTCAGGTTCTCGATATCGCTGGGCCAGCCGATGGTCGGCACTCGGTACGGGAACGCTTCGTATATCATGGAATTGAGCGTTTCATAAAAACGGCCCGTCGGGCGGTCGTCATAGCGCATGCGACGTTCTTCCCGGACGACAGAACGTTCCGAATAAAACTCTCGAAGCACGGCATTCTGCATGCGGTCGGATTCGAGCCACATGAAAAGTTCCATCTTGTTTTTAGGGAGGGTCACCGTGTAAGCAGTCAAGAGATCGCTCGTGAAAGCATTGAGACCTGTTCCACCAGCAGCCTGGTAGGCGCCCCACAGTTCGTCCTTGACGAAAATCTTGCGGTGTTCATTCAGCACGGAGTCGTGTTCTGCGGCGAGTTTTTTGACAAGAGCCGTATCGCCAGCAAGTTTCGCAGGACGAATCAAAGCCTGCAAGGAATCCTGGGTGGCCATGAACTTGGCATCGGCAATGCTGTCCGAAATGCCGACTTTTTTCGTTCCCTTGAACAGTTCATGTTCCAAAATATGGGCAAGTCCCGACTTGCCGGGAACTTCATGAACGGACCCGGTCACATAGAACAGACGAAAACTCACCGTAGGAGCCTGAGCGTTCGGATACAAAAGCACGGTAAGTCCGTTATCCAGGACTTCCTTATGCACAGGCAAATTCACAGCAGCCATGGACGTTCCCGCAAGAAAGGCAGGAACCAGAGAGCAACACAAAGCAATTCTAGCAAAAAGATTTTTCATACTAAGCAATTTAGATATTTCCTCAAAAAAATTCGTATGGCAATCCTGGAACAGAGTCCTGGAAGGCCACTAAAAAAGGGGCCTAAGCCCCTCATTTTATTTCACTCGAATTTTTTGCGTTTTTATGAGCCGTCCATCAGCATCGATCGTCGCAACGACGAAAGATTTTCCATGCAACTTGTCCATCCGAACATTGCAGAAGTTGCCATCAAATGACTTTGTCATAAGCAATGTTCCGTTGACATCGAACAAGCGAACTGTTTTGAGTCCTTCGACATCCGCATTCACCATCAAAACGCCCTTGTCCACAGAAAGCTGGACACGATCAAAAACGGGATGCC
The DNA here is from genome assembly GCA_902800345.1 of Fibrobacter succinogenes. GTDB lineage: Bacteria > Fibrobacterota > Fibrobacteria > Fibrobacterales > Fibrobacteraceae > Fibrobacter > Fibrobacter succinogenes_H. Next base: position 9,734 of record CADCDO010000056.1, on the reverse strand, counting down.
TTTCAAAAACCAATGTTTGAACATTCGAAGACGAACTAAACTCGGACGACGAAATAAGAACAAATTCGCTAGATGAACTAGAACGAACGACAGAAGACGAATACCAAACGAATCTGCTGCTGCTAGAGGCTATCGAAGACGAGCTCATTACGCTTGACGAAGATGCGACGACGCTAGATGACGAAACAAGCTCACTCGAAGAAGACACTTCAACCTTGCTCGAAGAAGACTTGCCAGAATCAGGCGATACGCGGCTACCACGAGTTTTAAAGGTGACCGTACTATCGACAATCTTGATGTCGTAAATTTCAAGGCCGAGACTGTCGCCAGACCACGTTACAAACCCGTTAAAGCTATTGACACGGTTCGTCGGGAACGCGTCGTTTGCGATGGAGTTGGGTGTGCCCTTAGCTTCGCCATCTGCTTCTATCAAATCGACACGCATCGGGTCCGACGTATTGACCGTATTGTAATACCAGGCGCGTTTGTCGTAATTGATATGCCATATCAACATGCCCCTGTTCGGGAGCCCCTTGTCAAATCCCTCCTTCACGCGGAAATCGACAAAATAATATTCGTTATCGTTCTTGGAGGTCAACACAATTCCGTCATTTTGCAGAATAGAATTGAGGACAAATGTCGTGTCCGAAATTTCGAGCCGACGCGGTTCCAACCATCCGAGACTATAGCGTTCGAACGCGGACATGTTCGCAGGCGAGCAGGACGTCGTATAGGACGAGTTCTGCGGGCAGTTATAGGAACCGGCATCCATCAAGTCCCACTTACCAGGCGTATAGCGGGTCTTTGTCCGGGAATCGTTCACATTCACATCGTAATGGTCCTGAAGTCCAAGCACATGGCTGAATTCATGGCAAAATGTTCCAATACCGTTCAACGCTTTCGTATTCCTGTTGATCATGTACGACTGGCCGTCGATTTCCGGAGAACAGGCATAGCGGTTCATGGAATAATTACGAGTGAGGCGTTTCGCCACATTATAGGAATGCGGCCAAATAGCGGATTCCACATCCGTGTCTGCAGAACCGACACCGGCGTAAATCATATAGACAAAGTCAACAACCCTGTCGCCATCGGTATCGTAAATAGAGAAGTCCTTACCTTGAGCCACAAGCGAATCCATCGCTTCACTAATGGCGTTGACAGCCCCAGCCGCTATATTGTTCGGATCCACCATGGAACCATACGAATTACGGGATTTTTTAAGCGTAATCGGCCCAGCAACGTCAAACGTAGGCCTGTACTTACCCATCGAATTTTCGATGAAGAAATCCCTGACGCTTCCGCTCATGAAATAATCGGAATAGCCCTCTTTGTTAAGGTAGTCCAAATACTCTTCATTGGCGTTGTCCCTTTTGAATTTCACATCGCTAAACTGAACCAAGATGACAAGTCCACGGACTTCGCCTTCCTTGCTGACGGAATTCAGCGCCGGACGAGTTGGCCAATTCGTGTTGGAGGTTTGGGTCGATCCACCCCAGGCACCCCATTCATTCGCCGACATCGGATTATTGGCAGAAGATTGGAGCATCATGGGCTGGGATTCACGCTCTTTTTCGCGTTTTTCACGATGATGCTGACGGAATTTTTCAAGAATTTGGCGAGAATCGCGTTTTTCGAGGAAATTCCGCTCTTTTTTGCCACGTTTAGACTTGGCATGGACCCTCATCCCGGTCTTTTTGCCATGTTCATCGGCATAATTCCAATAACCGTCCGTATCGCGCACCACAAGTACGCTATCTTCTCCGGTCAATGTATAGTTAAAATGTTCGTTACCCACCTTCCGGATTTGCACAACGGACCCATCCGGCTGCGTGGAATTGATAAGAAACGGTGATGCTTGAATAGCCCACACCGCCGACGAACCAAAAAAAGAACTTATTAAGAGATATTTCCACCAACTCATGGTATAAACATATATTTCTATATGAAATTTCCCCAAAAAAATTTCTTTTTTTTACATGTTTTTCGTTGTCAGGATGCCGATATTGCACAACGATGTTACAAAAGTCAACAAAATTTTACATTTTGGACAACGCCAGAAGCCCCGCTCCGACCAAAATGACCGAAGTCGCGATCGCAAGTTTGATTCTTTGGCGTTTTGTCGGGTATTCCTGGAACACGACAACCCCCCAAAGCAGGTTCACCAGCAAATTGAGCTGCGTCAACGGGTACCCCACCGCATAGCCCAAAGCACCATTCGTGTCAATCGCCCAAAAACAGCCGTGCTGCCCGATCATCCACAATAATCCCATGAGGATAGACGCCACCGAGGGAGCGAGCGAGTAATCAAAAAGCGCTCGACGTTTTAGGCACAAAATTCCCACTAAAAGTTCAGCCGCAATAAAAATGCCTATCGTAAACGAGCTCATGAACTCCAACAAGGGGACATTGGCAAACTTGTACGGTATCAAAAAAAGCCCAAACACGGCTCCGGCCAAAAGCGAGCGCCAGTTTTTAAAAACACTCCCATGAAGCGGAGCAAGCAACTTGAGACCGAAAAGCAACAGGAATATCGCCGGAATCGAGAAGTAAAGCAAGGTTGATTCCGAAAAAATCAAGACTCCGCTCAAGAACGATGCCAGAATGCTCATGCCCATGGCCCGAACCCCGGCACCCGTCAAGTCTTCAACCTGCACCGCCCAAAAGCAGAACGCACCGCCAAGCACCCAAAGAAACCCGCAGAGGATGCCCACCGGCATGACGCAGAACGTGTGTGTCGCAAGCGAAACGATCAATTCGCCTACGACCATGCCCACTGCAACACACGAAAGATACGCCCAAGACGAAAACCTCGGCCACGCCTTAAGCGGGACCATATATGTGCCAAATGCAAAAATGGCGAGAATGACGCCCAAGTAGCTATTTCCCAATGCAGAACCCCGCAAAAATCTTTTGTAAAACATCTTCGGACGAAATTTCGCCCGTTATACTCTGGAGCGAACGGCGCACCAGTTGCATTTCGAACGCCAAGAGTTCCACCGCCGGATTCGTGCGAATAAGAGCAAGCGCACGGTCTATGCCCGCGAGAGCCTCTTCGAGGCAGGTCTTTTCACGCTCGCTCGTAATCCAGAGGTCTTCGGAATTTTCAATTTTCTTGAAAAGAGCGGCATTCATCGCGCGCTTGAGTTCCGCAAGCCCCTCGCCCGTCTTGGAGGAAATGCGAAGGCGAGATTCACTGGATCCTTCGCTTTGCTCAGGAAGACGAGAGGCGCCGCCCGGCCGAGAAGCGCCCAAGTCGCTCTTCGAAACGACGACAAAATCCGGCTGGATTGCTTCCGCCACGCTCTGCTCGCGGCAGGCTCCACTATCGTTCCTCGCAATGACGTTTTCTTCGTTTGTCATGCCCGCGCAAATGCGGTCGCAACTTTCGTCTTTGCACTTCGTGCCAAGACCTGTCGGCTCAGCTATGAGTACGCAAGCATCCCCGCAGCATTCGCCTCTTTCGTCTTTCGTCTTTGTACTTTCGCTTCGCTCAAGTACCAAATGCTGAGCTCGGTCATACCCATGCAAGCATGGCTGCGACGCTCGCTCTTCGCATTTGTCGTCCGCCCCGTCGAGGACCAGAATCTTCATGTCGGCTTCGGCGAGGATTTCCTTGCTCTTTTCCATGCTGAGAGCGTCGAGAGCGTCGGTCGCCTTGTCCGCAATTCCTGCGGTATCGACCAAACGGATTTCGCCCCCGTCCAGGAACAAGCGAACTTCAACAAAGTCACGGGTCGTGCCAGGGATGTTGCTCACCAATATGCGGTCTTCGCCGAGGAGTGCGTTCACGAGGCTCGACTTGCCCGCATTCGGAGCACCGTACAGAACCGCAAGCGGCAAACGGCTGACCGCCGCCTTGCCCTTGAAACTTTTCAGAATGGATTCCACGCTTTCGCGAATCGCAGAGATTTTCACGCCCCAGGTAGCATAATCCGGGTCGGCTTCTTCTTCGGCAAAATCGACATCGAGTTCGAGGCGCGCCGAGATGTCCATCACCTGTTCCGTGAGCGTCTTGACTTTTTTCGAGAGCGCACCGCCAAGCAAGCGATGGGCGTTCTTGAGTTCGTCACGGTTCGCGCTGTGGATTACGTCGGCCACAGATTCCGCCTGCACCAAGTCCATGCGACCGTTCAAGAAAGCGCGGCGCGTGTATTCACCCGGTTCCGCAAGGCGCACGCCATCAACGCTCTTGATGACCTGAATCAGTTCGCGGACGATAATCGGGTTCCCGTGCGGGTAAAGTTCCAGCACATCTTCGCCGGTGTAAGAATTCGGGCCTTCGAAAAAGATGTAGAGGAGACAGTCGATGACTTGCGCCGTTTTGCGGTCATCGCCGACCATCGTACGATAGTCGCGAGCCGTCGCCAGTTTCGCTTCGCGGGGCTTCAAATTCTTGAGCGCCGATTCACCGAACAACAGGCACACCACTTCGCGCACCTTGGAACCGCTCACGCGGATGGCGGCAACGGCACTCACGCCCGCAGGCGTCATCGGGGCTACAATCGTTTGGGAATCCATGACGGGAAAGATAGCTTTTTTTAGTTGGTAGAACTTAGAACTTTGCAATCTAAAAAGGGGTGAAATTGAAAAAAGGTCGAAATTTACGTCAAAAATGGTGAATTTTCAAAGAAATTGACGTAAAATTTCAATGTTGTCTGTAACATTTTGAGAAATTCGCGAGATATTGGAGGCAAATTTTTCAAAAAACTGACGGAACAGGCAATTTTTTGAAGGAAAAAGCAGCCCGGCGCCACCAAAATCGGGTATTTTCGGCCAGAAATCATTAGTTTATACAAAAATTTACGTCAGAAAATGAAATTTTCCTATCATTTTGACGTAAAAAACACCAAAAATTCAAAATCAAGAGAAAAACGCAGTAATTCATACAAATTAAATCAAGAACCCCCAGACAGCTTTTTTCTAGATTACCCCACACTCTTTCATCATTCGTCCGCGCCGAGCCCGCAGGCGTCATCGGGGCTACAATCGTTTGGGAATCCATGACGGGAAAGATAGCTTTTTTTAGTTGGTAGAACTATACACGTCATGACACAAGCTACTTATTTCTATCTTAACCACCATGAGCAAGTTTAAACTTATTTCCCGCCCTATCGGCACCGTAGAGTGCTTTGTTTTGCAGCGCGACGACGGCGCTGAATTTGAAATTCTTTCGGGTTACGGCGCAGGACTCAACGCCTGGCGCATCCCCGACAACAGCGGCAAGCTCCAAGACCTCCTCTTTGGCTACCGCGAAGGCGACGACATCTTCAAAATCGGCCCGGACACCAACGCCGGTTGCCGACTCGCCCCGTTCCCAGGACGCGTGGCCTACGCCAAGTTCAACTGGAACGGAGGCGATTACCAGCTCGTCAATAACGTGAGCTGGGCGCCGCACGCCCTCCACGGCTTCTTGCAGAACAAGGAATGGAAATTTGAGAGCTTCGAAAGCGATAACGAAAAGTGCGTCGCGACATTTGCCATCGACTGGCCGGGGGCCTTCACCGGATTCCCGTTCCCCTTCCGCGCAGTCAACAAGATTACGTTCACTGGCGAAAGCTACACCGTCGAATCGACCGTCACGAACATCGGCAAAAGCGACCTTCCCTATTCCGAAGGCTGGCACCCCTATTACACGCTCGGCGAAAAAATCAACGGCCTCCAGATGGCACTCCCCGAATCGAACCTCGCGATTCTCGACAAGGCCGACATCCCAACGGGCGAATTCAAGCCGGATACGCGTTTTGTAGGCAGCAGACTCCTCGGCGACGAATTCATCAACGATTGTTTCTGCTTAAACCAGGGCGAAAGCACTTTCGTCAGCAAGAATAAGAAAAATTTTGAGAACAATTTAGCTATCATAGAGCTCAAAAGCGATACCAAATCGCTCCAAATTTGGCAAAAGGTAGGCGACGAACAATATAACGCCATCCAGATTTACACACCGCCTGACCGCATGAGCATCGCCATTGAGCCAATGACCGCGGAACCCGATACTTTAAACCATCACAGAGATTTAATCGTTATCAAACCGGGCGAAAGTCGCACGTTTATTTTTGGTGCAAGGTTCCAAAATTTTTAAATAAGTGCATTTAATCACACCATAAAATTCCCATAAGCATATTTTTTTCTCTCAAGCAAAAATGTTATTGCATTTTTGCTTTTTTCAATATATTTTGAGAACATAGATTTAAGGAGTGAATATGGGATTCAAAAAGGTTTTCTTAGCATGCGCACTCTCTGCTGCATGTTCCGCCTTCGCAGCTCAATACGAAGCCGAAGACGCAGCCATCACAAAAGACGCCGCAGTCGCCTCCAACGCCGAAGCTTCCGGCGGCAAGTACGTCAAGATGAACGGCGGAGACATCACATTTTCTAAGGTGACTGCCGAAAAAGCGGGCCAATACACCATCGTCATCCATTACATGAACAATTACGGTGGAGACAAGATTAACAACGTCGGTGCTGGCAGCAATTCCTCCCAAGTTTCCTTCCCCGTGACAGACAAGGGCAAATTCGTTGACGTCGAAACCGTATTGAACCTCGCCGCCGGTGAGAACACCGTCGCCATCACCAATAGCTGGGGCTGGATCGACGTCGATTACATCGAAGTCAAGCCGTACGAAGCCAAGGCGTTCACCCTTTGCAACGCCCCCGTCACCAAAAACGCGACCCCGTCCGCCATCAAGCTTTACAACTTCCTCGTCAACAACTTTGGCAAAAAGACCATCTCCGGCGTCATGACAGGCAACATGGACGCCTACACCATTGGCGATGCCACCCAGCACGAAGACGTGCAGGCCGTATTCAAGGCCGGCGGCAAATACCCGGCCCTCATCGGCACCGACCTCATGAACGCCACCGGTGCAAACAAGAACGACGGCTGGTTCAAGGAATATACCGAAAAGGCCATCGACATCGCCAAAACCACCTGGAAAAAAGGCGGCATCCCGGCATTCACATGGCACTGGAGGCCAGGCGAAGAAGTGGAATTTTACGTCAAGGGCGCTCACGACACCTACACCGAATTTGACTTCACCGAAGCATTCATCACAGGCACAACTAGTTGGGACACCGTCTCGACCGCCTACAAGGCCATCGTTGCAGACATCGACCTCGTATCCAAAATCTTCCTCGACCTCCAGAAAGAAGGCGTCGCCGCCATATTCCGCCCGCTCCATGAATCCGGCGGAAACTGGTTCTGGTGGAGCACACACACAGGCAAACAGTTCGCGGCCCTTTATCAGCTGCTCTACGAACGCATGGTATTCACGAACGGAGTGAACAACCTCATTTGGGACTTCAACCCGCAGGATGCATCCAAGATTTCATGGACTCCGGGCGAAACCTACTACGACATTTTGAGCGTTGACATTTACAACAAAGCCAACGACCACCAGAGCAACAGCGCCGCATTCATCGATTTTGCCAACAAGGGCGGTACAAACAAGATTCTCTCCCTCAGCGAAAACGGCCCCATTCCAGACGTCGAAAAGATGTACGAAGAAGGAGCAACATGGAGCTGGTGGATGCCGTGGTACGAATCTTGGGGAAGCGCTTTCGTCAGCCAGACCGCCGCAAGCGTATGGCAGAAGAATCTCGCCGACGAACGCATTATCACCCTCGACGAAATGCCGGGCTGGGACAACTACAACGAAGCCGCCACCGCAACTAAAGTTTGCCCGACTTCTACGCAGAACGCCAAGTTCAGCGCAGACACCGCCAAGGCAAATTCCGAAAACGTCGATCTCCTCATGGGCGTCACGTTCAAGGCATTCAACGACAGCGGCGCCAACATCGAATTCCAGAAAGTCCCCGACCTGACCGGCGCAAAGAGCATCACCGTCGAAATCGAAAACAAAGGCTCCGGCGGCGAAAACAACGGCATCTGGGTCGGCCTCGCCTTCGTCCGCGACGGCTCCAAAGACAAGGAATGGACCTGGGAACAGTCCGCATCTGACGGCTGCTGGCTCAACGACGGCGCCAAGAGCACTTGCGAATTCGACATTTCGACTTACACCGATGCCGCAGGCAACGAAAAGCCGATGGACTTGAACAACCTCTTCTCCGTCACATTGATCGTAGGCGGCGCCGCAGGCTTCAGCGGACTCGTACTCTTCGACAACATGGTTGCAGACAACGGAAAAGTCATCAGCGGATTCAACAAGAAAACGGAATTGTTCTCCGCAGCAAGCATCAGCACAGGACACATCACAAGCATCGAACTTTACAACAAAGACGGCACACCGGTCACTCCGAACGCAATCAAGCCGGTCGCATTTGCAACAAAGTCCGGACTCCACATGAACGGCACGAACATCGCCTTCACCACCGCCAAGGCCGCATTTGCAAGCATCGACGTATTCAACATGAGCGGCAAACGCATCGCGACACTCCACCGCGGAAACCTCAGCGCAGGCGAGCATTCGTTCAGCCTCCAGAACCTCTCCAAAGGCCAGTACATCGTCCGCGTGAAAGGAGCCGGATTCGCATCATCCAAGCCGATTCTCGTCAAGTAGAGTATAACACAAAAAGCTGAATACAATTCCCGGCTCATCAGAGTCGGGAATTTCCGTATAATTTGGCCAAACGCCAGCCCCCTTGCTTCGCCATCAAAAAGCGAAATAAACGGATTGACAAGAACTTTGCGAAAGATGTATATTCATCATGATTTATGCACTATGGTCAAATTGTAAAGGCGACATTCATTTCTCGACCTAACCGCTTTATAGCCCACGTGAACATCAAAGGGCAAAAGACCGTAGTCCACGTGAAAAATACAGGCCGGTGCAGGGAGCTGCTGCAGCCCGGCGCTGTTGTTTACCTCGAAGAATCTACCAATCCCGCCCGCAAGACTCCTTACGACCTCATAGCGGTGGAAAAAGTCACGCCACGAGGCACGATTCTCGTAAACATGGACAGCCAGGCTCCAAACAAAGTAGCGGCAGAATGGATTCGAGCAAACAAGCGGCGGTTTCCGAAATTGCAGCTAGTACGCCCTGAATTTACCTTCGGAAATTCGCGATTCGATTTCTACATTGAATTCAATGACCGCAAGATGTTCCTGGAAGTGAAAGGAGTCACCCTGGAGCACGACGGCTTCGCCACCTTCCCCGACGCCCCCACGGAAAGGGGAATCAAGCACCTGACGGAACTCACCCGCATAAAATCGGAGCAAATGACCGCCGAAGACGGCACGCCCTACGAATGCGGCGTCCTGTTCCTGATACAGATGAAAGGCTGCAAGCGCTTTGGCCCCGACGACAAAATCCATCCGGAATTCGGCAAGGCCCTCCGAGGCGCCCAAAAAGCAGGTGTGGAAATTTTCGTGGTGGATTGCAAAGTCACGCCAGATAGCCTCGTGGCCGACAAGCCCGTTACGCTAGTTTTGTGAATGCACGCTACATCAGGCATTAATTTTACTCCGTTTCAGTATTGGCTTTTAATAATTCAGCGATATTGGTCATCTCGTCTAATCAACTAACCTTCATTTATTCACTTTCCAGTATCCTTGAGTTTTGCCGGCATGCCCCGCCTTGAAGAAAGGAAATTTTACAAAATCTCCCAGTGGCCGCCCTTGTCACCTCCGATACGGCGCAATATTCCTTTCGACTTCATCTTTTTCGTTTGGTAATAAACGCCATCTTCTGTAATTCCGCATTTCTCTGCAAGCTCTTTATTTGTCAAAGATGGATTTTCGCGAAGAAGACGCAGTATTTTCTCCGCAGTTTTCT
>CADCDO010000055.1 GCA_902800345.1 Fibrobacter succinogenes | reverse complement strand
TGACGGCTTCAAGAAGTTCCTCGACCGCTATCTCACGGGCCAGTATCACGATCAGGCTTGGCGCGATAGCTTCCTCAACACGCTCTTGCAGCGCTTGCATCCGACGCGTAACGAACTTTCGGCGCTGTTCGGCTTGCTCCGCAATTTGGCCGGGAAACCCGCCCGGTTGGAACATGCCGCCGAAAAGGCTGCAAAAAAAGCCGCCCAGGAAGCGGCCGAGAAAGAATCGGAAAAATCCGATGGGATAAAATAAAATCCTGCCTAGCGGAATTTTATTATCTCCAATGCTTTAGTTGTGAAAGGTGCGAGTCGAAGAACTTGCGCCTTTCTTCGTTGGGCGTGTTGTCGGGATTCGGCATGTGTGAAAGCAAAAAGTCGAGCAGCGTGTCCTTGTTTGTGTAGGCAAATTTTCCATCCGCATAGCACCATTTGCAGTAATCTTCGTTGAAGCTGCCGTCAATTTCGCGGCTGATCATCGCGTCGTCACCAAGCGGCATGCCGCAGCACTGGCAAAATAGCTGGCGCGGGGCTCCGAGCAGCGTGTTGATGGATACGTTGAATTCCTTCGACAGGACTTTGAGCATTTCGGTGTTCGGCTGCGTTTCGCCGGTTTCCCAGCGGCTTACGGCTTGACGGGTCACGTTCACGCGTTCTGCAAATTGTTCCTGAGTGAGGTTATACTTTTCGCGGATGTTCTTGAGAATTTCGTTGGTCTGCATTTAAACTCCTTTAGGTTGATAGCTCAAATATATCAACTCCCTAGCGCAAAATCAAGAAACAGGCTGTTGCGTTGTGTAAAATGTCGCTCGTACTCTTTTTTGCTATTTTATATTCGAAATTATGTTGAGGTTTTTATGTTTAAAATGAAAAAAGCGTCTTTGATATCTGCTTTATCTTTTGTAACTGTATTGTTTGTCGGTTGTGGTGATGATAATGGCAGTTCTGCTCCGGTCGAAGAATCAGAAAACGTCAGCAGTAGTTCTAGCGCCATTCTCCAATCGTCTTCTAGTTTAAAAACGAAATCAAGCGATTCCCAAAGCAAGGAATCTTCCGCCAGTAGGGATGAATCTTCCGGTTCTTCTGCAAAAAACATTGATTCTCATTCTGATAAATCGAGTAGTAGCAGTAAAGTGAAATCTAGTTCTTCGGAAAAATCAGATGAATCACACGGATCAAGTTCTAGCGATAATCCCAAAAGTGAATTAGATGCAAAGATAAAGCCTTCGGGAACTTACGATTGCTCGAAATACAGTTGCATAACGACGAAATATCTGAATCAAGAATTTCTAGATTCAGGGAAGTATGGCGAAATTCTCGATGAAAGAGATAATCAGGTTTATAAGACAATCCAAATAAAGGATCAAGTTTGGCTTGCCCAAAATCTTAATTTGCGTTATACGCAAGCGACCGCAGAATTGGATTCCAGCAGTTTCTGTTATGACAATTCTCCTGAAAATTGTAAGGAATACGGTCGATTGTACTTGTGGAGCGCCACAATGGACAGTGCCAGTGTTTATAGCCAAAAGACGGCTGGCTGCGGATATCAAGTTTATTGTAATTCAGATGAAAAAGTGCGGGGAATTTGTCCTGACGGATTCCATGTGCCGAACAGGAATGAATGGGCTACGTTGTTCGAGAATACGGGTGGATTGAAAGATAAAGGTTATGGTGAATTCGAAATGGTGAAATCAACGGCATTGAACAATGATTCGGTTTGGGCTGGTTATTATAGAAGTATCGGATATGGATATACGCCTCGTAAAGATGAATATGGTTTTGCGGCCTTGCCGGCGGGTAAAGCGACTTCGTCCGGTGTGTTTAAGGATATTGGTGAATTGACCTATATATGGTCCAGTACCGATTTAAATGATCCTGAAGATGGTAGCTGGCATGCCTATGCTGTGGGAATGTATTTCTATGAGACGAACTTTATCAATAGCTTTACTGGTAATGGAAAATATGGCAGGCGGTCTATCCGCTGCATAAAGGACTAAGAAAATTCTGAATTATTCCAGGATATATGCCTTCGTGATTTCCGCGGTATAGGCCATGTGGATGTCGCGTTTGCCGCTTTCGTCTTTCGGGTAGAATTTTTCGAGGTCATCGGGAGCGATGGCCTTTTCGTCTTGTAGCTGCTTGTAGACAACCTTGCATTCGAGTACGAGCGGGTATTCCTTGACGGCGGGGACGTTCACGGTTTCGCCGGCCACGTAGCTGAAGCCGAATACCTTTGCCTTGTCCATGTCGCGGCCGCTGTTGGAGCCGCAATCGGCGATAAGCTTTTTCGGGGAGCCTTCGCGCGGGATGCTGATGGTGAACTCGCCATTCTTTTCAAGAAATTCAAACGTGTAGCGGCTCAGGCGCACGAACGTCGTAAAAAGCACGCGGTTCCATTCGATGCCAAGCGAGCCCCACGAGATGCTCATGGTGTTCGCTTTGCCGTCGGCGGCTGCGGTCAGCAACACCCCGCGATTGACGGCATTCATGATTTCGCTTGCGTAATCCAGCACGTTGATTTCTTTTTTCATAATTGCGGCTCTTTTTAAGGGACTAGTCTTCAAGTGCAAAATCGATTGTCGATACGACACGGACCTTCTTTATGTAAGGCGTATTTTCGTCACGATCGTTAATTGAAAAAACACCTTGCGAGGCGTTGCGGATTTTTCCCAATTTGCTTTGGGAATCCTTGGCGAATTTTTCAGCGACGGCACGTGCGTTGATTGTTGCTTCTTCAATCATTTGCGGCTTGATTTTGTTCAGTCCGGTAAATTCGTACGAAGCATAACCGCTGTTAAGCACGATGCCGGAATCAATCAGTTTGTTCATTTTTTGCTGGAAAGTTTGTCGGAGTTCACGTACCGCATCGACGTTGCTTGTGGCGACGATGATATTCGAATTGATGGAATAGCGGAAACGGGAATGGTTCGTGCTGTATGCGTTTGCTTCGTAATCGGTAAGTGAAGGCGGGTTGAAGGTAATCGTTTTTTCGTCGATGCCGTTATCGGTCAGGAAATTCTTGACGATGATGTTCTTTTGGGAAATGCTCTTGAAAAGATCCTGCATGTCGTTCCCGACGAACCCGTAATTTAGATTCCAGAATACCTTGTCTGCAGGGACTTCCATTTCGGCGAGACCGCGAACATGTACGACTCGACCCCGGTCGCTTGCCTTGTCGATACCGAAATAGACGAGAACTCCAAACACGATTATTGCAATAGCTTGAATCAATGATTCGGGAATATGTGATTTCATTTTGGACCTCCTTTAGTATTCTTTGAAAAAATAATAATAAAGTTATGCGTTTAAAATGCAAAGGGCTCTTAAAGTCTTTTTTTGGGGGATATAAACATGGTTTTTCCCAAGTTTTGTATATTTATGGTTAAAGGATAAGGAAAACTATTATGAATAAAGCGGAGAATTTGTGTGGTGTTTTCATCGCCACGTTTGCCTTATGCGGTGTTACGATGTTTGTCGGGTGCGGCGACGACAGCAGTACCTCGGTAAATGATGTAAATATATCTTCGTCGATTGAATCTCCATCAAGTTCCGCCGAAGTAAAATCAAGTTCTTCCGAGAATTCGAATAAAAAAGTATCGAGCAGCTCCATTAAAGAAAACAAAACGGCTAAATCGTCCAGTTCAGCCAAGAAAGATAAATCGTCCAGTTCTGTAAAAAGTGATAATAACTCCAGTTCTTCCAAAGCGTTGACTTTTGAAGATGTACTCGGAAAGTGCGAAGACAAAGGCCAGTACGTAGTCCGTCATGTTCAAGATGATAATGGAAACTGGCTTTCCTGTTATCGTGGCAAATGGACAGAAGGATTGCTCGAAATCGAAGGCCCTGATTGGGGGCAAAATTCTGGCGAAGTCTCTAGCAGCAGTGTCGGTTCTTCGAATTCCGTGACATTGGCAGATCCTTGCAAAACAAATGCGGGAGATAACTGCGAATATGAGACTTTGGCTGACAATCGCGATGGAAAAACTTATAAGACGGTGAAAATCGGCAGTCAATGGTGGATGGCCCAAAATCTGGACTATGAAACGGAATCCAGTTCTTGCTATAACAATGCGGATTGCAATTGTACAACGTATGGGCGTCTTTATACATGGGCTGCCGCGATGGATAGCGTTGGTGCTTTTGGAACAAAAGGCAAGGGGTGCGGTTTTAGAACAAAATGTTCGCCGGTTCCCCCAGTACGTGGAATTTGCCCTGAAGGATGGCACTTGCCCGATCAAGCTGAATGGGAAACTTTATTTGAGGCCGTGGGTGGAAAATCTACGGCGGCAAAAGAACTGAGGTCTGCTACGGGTTGGAACAATGCCGGTGAAGACCGTTTCGCTTTTTCGGCGTTGCCTGCAGGCAGTAGAGAACTTGAAAAAAGCGAGTCCGCTGGCGGTAATTCGGTATATTTGCCAGGCGAGTTCTCGGGGAAGGGTTATGTAGCTTGTTTCTGGAGCTCAACTGAAACTCTTACAGAATCTGAATATACAGAAACAGCGTATCGTATATACTGGGAAAATAAAGATGATAATGTTGGTATAGGCAATAGAATGAAATCCCTGATGATGGGCGTCCGCTGCGTAAAGGACTAATTGGTTGTTAGTCCATTAGTCGTTAGTTTGTGTTTCTCCGTCATCCTGAGGAACGTAGTGACGAAGGATCCAGTGATGTTTTTAGTTGGTAGAGCTTAGTAGGAAGTGGTTAGTGGTTGGTGGTTAGTAAACAGTAAGCAGTAGGCGGTAGGAAGTGAACTTATTGGAGACGTCATCCTCGAATTGTCATCCTGAAGCCTGTAGGGCTGATATAGAATTGTTGGTAATTTATTACCCTACAATTCTTAGGTTCGAAGGAGCAGGATCCAGTGAATTAGGGGTTCGGGGCCTGAATTTTTGGCATCTTCAGGTTTAGGGGACGGTAGAGTTCTTCGTAAAATCCCTGAAGTTCCTTTTCCTCAAAATCGTAAAGGCGGTATGTTCCTATGACGCTTTTCGCGGTGTCAAGGTTGCCGAGATTTCTCCCAACTTGTATGTGCTTGAAACCGACTGATTTGATTGCTTGCATAAGGGGGAGCAGTTCGTAAAGGTGTTCCCTGTTAAGGCCGTTTTCCAGTATCAGGACTATCCAATCCTTGTCTGGAAATTCGGCAACCCGTGGGCGCACTGTGGCGAGGTCCTTGGCGATTACATTAAAGGCCGAAAGAGGCTCTATTTTTGCATCTGGAAAATCTTTATCACGGATGGCCTTGAGCGAATCGGATGGCTTTGCTCCGCCGCGCCCTTCTCCGGGGAGCGCGATGAAGGCTCCGCTGGAATCAGTGATATATGCTTTGTTGGAATCGGATAGGGCCCAGATTATCTTGCCTGGGTCTTCTTCGGATTCCTTGTGGATGGCGGCGTATTGGACGTCCGGCTTTCTCTTGCGAAAATCTGCAGATGACGGATCGATGAGTTCCGTCAAGGTGGTGTAGTAGGTGTTCGGCTGGAATCCGCGCCGAGCCGCAATCACGATATAGTTGTCTGCTTTTACGGCGACTGCCAAATGCAGCAGGCTTGAATCGTTTGTTTCAAAAGAAACAGGAACATCTTCAAACATCCCGTTATCGGAGCTGCCCTTTGCCCGTTCTTTTGGCGTTGAGCACGATACCGCAATAATGCTTATGATGGCGAAAAGAATAATTTTTTTCATACGACTAAAACTATATATATTTGCAGCATGCAGACGATTAAAATTCAATATCTCGACGATTCTATTCAAAGGCTCACTTACATTGGCGGCAAGTCTGACTGGATTGACCTAGCGGCGGCGGAGACCGTGACGCTCAAGGCGGGGGAGTTTAGGCTCATTCATCTAGGTGTCGCAATGAAACTCCCGGAAGGTTACGAGGCGCATATCGCCCCGCGCAGTTCCACGTTCAAGAATTTTGGCATTCTGCAGGCAAATTCTGTAGGCGTGGTGGATTCGAGCTACTGCGGTGCGAACGATTGGTGGAAAATGCCCGTGTATGCAACCCGTGACGTGGTCATCGAGAAGGGGAGTCGCATTGCGCAGTTCCGCATCATGGAAATCCAGCCGCACCTCGAGTTCGAAGAAGGCTTGCTAGATGGCGCTGACCGCGGCGGTTTCGGCAGCACGGGAATCTAGTTGCTTAAATCTGTTGTCTCCTAAAATCATTTTTTAATGGTACTATGAATAAAATAATCGTCGTGCCGTTTACTCTTTTGGTGTTTCATGGTTTAAAAAATTAAGCGAACCGTGGTGCTTCGCGTACTTTGGTTGCCGAAAACGGAGCTCGTTTAAAGGTGAATGAAAAAAATCTCAAGTCCGATTTTCGTTTTTTTTTATACGGTTTCGTCTTTTTATTGCTTTTTTTGAAAAGGTTTGTGTATATTTAATTCCTGAGCAATGATAAAGACTATTAATCAAGGAGATATTTTCATGATTCAGCCCATAAATGGTAAATTTGAAATGCCGGCACTCCCTTACGGAATGGCGGATCTTGCTCCGGTGCTTAGCCAAGAAACAATGCTGTTTCATTTCGGCAAACATTTGCAGACATACGTGAGTAATCTCAATCTAGCTCTTCCGGGGAGCGCTTTCGAAGGCAAAGCCTTGGAAGATATTGTCAAAACATCCGATGGTGGCGTCTTCAACAATGCGGGACAGTTCCTGAATCATGCGTTGTATTTTTTGCAGTTCAAGACCCCGACTTCGAATAACGTTCCGACGGGTGAAATCGCACGCGCTATCGATCGTGATTTTGGATCATTTGAGAAGTTCAAAGAAGAATTCCAGTCGAAAGGCGCCGGACTTTTTGGTTCCGGTTGGGTATGGCTATCCGCCGACGCAAAAGACAAACTCGTGATTACGCAAGAGGGCAATGCGCAGAACCCGCTTACGAAGGGGTTCACGCCGCTTCTCACGTTCGATGTGTGGGAACACGCTTACTACATCGACTATCGCAACCGCCGCCTAGATTACCTCAAGTCGCTGTGGAACATCGTTAATTGGGACGAAGTCAACAAGCGCTTCGGCTAGCCGGGGTTCCCATTTTATAATAACGAAACACGCACGGACAACCCCGTGCGTGTTTACTTTTTATAGTCAACTGTTTACAGTTTTTTCGGCAGCACGAATTTCAAAATAATCGGCACGAACAGCATTATCAGCACCTGCGCGACGATAAGGCACACAACTTGCGAATGGATGAACATCGGCAAGAACGGTGGCTTGTGGCCGTCGGGCATCATGGTGAAATACACGAAAACGACCATTGCGGTCGTGATGAGGGGCGTGTAAATCAAGTTCGAGGCTAGCGATTCCACGAAGTGCGTTTTTAGGGTTCTTGGCTGCAAGTGGAACTTGCGGGCGAGAGCGGCGTTCACCTTGGGCATGGGGACGAAAAGTCCGATGGCAAAGCTGATGGCGAAACTCAAGATGAAGCATTCCAGAAAGCCTATGACTATGGCCGCCATGGGAATCTCTGGGGGGCGTTCCGCCATCAGGTTCCCGGTAAGTGAAAGCCCGAAACTCATCAATAGGGCCATGGCGAGCGCTACTTTCATGCCGATAGCTCTCATTTGCTTTTGAATTTCTGCTTGATTGGTGCGCCGTTCGTCCATATTTTTCTCCGTCTTTAAAAATTTTTCAATTAACCGGAAAAATCATTTCTTTTAATATATCTTAAAATTTGGGATTCTCCTCAAGTTTTAAATGAAAATGTAAGGAATATCAAATTCGACTTGCGAAAAATCGAATTGATAATATAATTTAGAGGTGTATTAAGGAGTGGCTTATGGATAACGAACTCAAACTGTTGATTGGCGATGACGAAAAGATCATTTATGCCGGCAAACCCAATAAGAAGTGCTTTCTCTTCGAAAGTATCTTCAATCCGCTGCTCCCGTTTGCGCTCCTTTGGGGGCTCATCGACTTTGGTGTTATCGGGTTCTCGATGACGGCTAAAGACGAAAAAGCCGCGTTTTTCTTGGTCCCCTTTATGTTGCTGCACCTGATGCCGGTCTGGATTTATCTCGGGGGCGCGCTGTTGTCGTTTAGGCGCTACCAGAATACGAGCTATATCGTAACAGACAAGGCGATATACGCATCGGGGGGCGTCTTTAGCAGGCATTATAACACAAAACCGTTTGCGGAACTTTCGCATGTCGATTTGCACCGCGGCATTTTCGACCAGTGGTTTGGCGTGGGCGACATTATCACGACTTCCGCCCAGGCAAATCCCGCAACGCTGAACGGACGGAGAACATCCACTAACGCGGGCATTTCCATTGACAGCATTTCGAATTACATCGAAGTCTATAACATCGTGAAAAAACTGCAACAGGATATCTACACCGACGTCATGTATCCCAACGACCTGCGTCCCAAGACAAATCACGGATACGGTACAAAATATCGCGGATAAATTTATAGCATTTTTTTCATCGGCGTGCATTCAAAAACGCCGCAGAGGATTGGCTTCTCGTCAATGAGCTTGTACCCGAGTTTTTCATAAAAGTGAACCGCTTCCAGGCGGCTGTCGATGATAATCTGTTTGTATCCGCATTCTGCGATCCATTTTTCAGCCTCGTGAACCGCAAGTGCGCCAAGCTTTTTCCCGCGGTATTCCGGCAGGACGACTACGCGCCCGATCGTTGCCGTGTTAGCGTCAATCTCGTAGAATCTGCATGTCGCAATAGGATATTCGTCGTCCAGCAAGACGATGTACTTGGTGCCGTCGCAATCGTGCTCGTCGAATTCTTCACGGAGCGAAATATGGTGCTGCCGGTTCATTCCCTGAATGCGTACACTATACGCGCCTGCGCGTTGCCATTCTTCTGTAGCCCGTAGAATTTTGATATCCATGTATTCCTGTTGTGGAAAAAAATTATTCTAGAAAAGATAATTGTCGCTTCGCTTGTGGCAAAGGTCTGTGTAATCGACTTCCAGGGCGTATGTTGTATCTATGCCGCAGCCGTTTTCTAGAGGTTTGAATTTCTGTATTGTTCTGAATGTAGAATCGTTTTTGCTTGAAGTGAAATCGTAGTTCGTTGAGTTCGACTGAATATGTTCGCTATAGTTTGCCTCAATCCAGGCGGATGTTCTCCCTTTTTCGATTAGAAACGAGACTTCTGGGAAAATAGTTTTTTTGTTTCCGCAAAAAACGGTTTCGGCCATGAAGTATTTTCCGTATTTCCATCCGGATATATTGCTCAGGTCGTCTGGATCCTTATAAAAAGAGGCTCTTTTACTTGTATTAGAAGCATCGCATTTGGGGCAGGTGATTTTGTCCTTGAATAACTGATGGAAATTATCTCCATTGTAGATTGCAACGTGTATGGAATCCGCTTTTTTAGGGGTATATACATTTACGGTTATTCCACAAGCTTGATAAAGGTCTGTTTCACTGGAGCAAAAGAAACCGCAGCAAGTCCAAAAGCAAAGAATCAGTGTGCTGGCGGCAAACGAAAAACGATTCATTAGTACAATCTCCTGTAACACTATGCTTCTAGAATATATTATATTAACCGATAAAAGGAGAATGGATATGTCTTTTTTTTCCTGTAATTTTTGTCGTTCCGTTATCGCTTTTGCGGCGATAGCCTTTGCGCTTTCCGCCTGTTCAGATTCTGATTCGGGCTCGGGTGCAAATTCGGAGGAACCCGTCGTAGGTTCCGCAAAATGCAAGGACGTTTCCGATGACGCGTTCTGCGATCCGCGTGACGGACAAGTTTACAGGACCGTGGAAATCGATAGCATGGTGTGGACCGCTCAGAACATGAACTACTACATGCTCGGAAGCTACTGTTACGACGATAAAGACTCCAACTGCACCAAGTACGGAAAACTCTACGACAAGTCAACGATTTTCCTTATCTGTAAAGACGGCTGGCATGTGCCCAGCAAGGACGAATATGAAAAGTTGTTGAAGTACCTGAACCGCCATCGGGATTACGTTCGCGTGTTCAAGCCGTTATCGGCGGGCTTCCGCAAGACGGGCGGGACTTATAGCCTTATCGAAGAAAAAGCATATTTCTGGGCCTCGACGGAAGTCATCGGGCAAGGCGAGTGCTATGTGGAATTCTCCGATGAAAATCCGGCCGGTAAGTTGATTTGTGGCGGTATGGAACGCGGGGACGCCCTTTCGCTCCGCTGCGTCAAGGACGATTAATCAAGCTTGTCTAAGAAAAATCCGCCCCTTTATCCTAGAATTGCGGGTATCCGTCCTTGAGCGTTTCGTCGTAATGGGCGCGTTCGCCACCGATAAACTTGGGGCGAGTGCGTGCGGCGATAAGTATAGCCTTGCCGATGTGGTTCTGCTTTAGACGCACGGGAACCGCGACTTCGCGGAGGTGCATGCCGATCAGGGTTCCGCCGATGTCGAGCCCTGCATTCGCCTTGATATGCTCGAGTGCGACGGGGGCCTTGAAATTTGCGTAGCAGGCCGTCGCAAAGGAGCCTCCTGCTTTGGGCTGTGGGACGACGTTTACGATTTCTGCGTTCGGGACGGCTTCATGTTCGATGATGATGGCACGATTCAGGTGTTCACAGCATTGCGCGGCGATGTAGATGTCCTTTGGGCCGAATACGCTCTGGAGGCCTTGATAAATGGCATTTCCGACTTCGGGGACGGAGTGGCTCCCGACTTGGTTACCCAATGTTTCGCTGGTGCTGCAACCGACGACGACGATGTCGCCTGGCTTGAGATGGGCCGTTTCGACGAGTTCCGAGGCGGCTTTGGCGGCGTCCGACTTGATTTGTTCGACAATATTCTTGTCATCAACTTCGTAAGTAATGCCGGCCATTGAAATGCTCCTGTTAAAGTTCGTGTAAAAGATAATTTTTTTTGATTCTCCTGTAATTGAAGGCGCCCGAACCCGCCTCTACAAGAAATTTGTCGTGGATTTAAAGAAAAAATATGTTTTTTCGCTTATAATTTTAAGATGTTTGTTCCTATGGTAATCGTTTCAAATGTATATTATAGTTAACGAACTGTTGGTTGTATTATGAGTGATGATTTGCAGACCCCACAAAGTGTTATAGGGCTAGATAGAAAAAGAATTAAGGAATTCTTTTTAAGGAAGCTTCCTGAGATGAAGGAAGCTGTTGTTGATGCCATTATCGAAATTTTACCGAGTGTTCCGCATTACCAAGAGGAAAACGACCATTTCACGTTTAGAATCATCATGGGAAACGGGTACACGCCGATGGGCTGGAACCGCCGTATCTACAATTTTTCGGGGGACGCTCTTGAAAACCTGTTCAAGGAACGCGTAAAGGCCTGTCTGAAGGATGTCATCCATTTTTGCAAGAGTGGCTGCGATTTGATTATCCAGCAGATGCCCTCGCGCGAAAAGGCGGATTCCTGCATTCAGGTGGGGGTGTTCCAGTCGGATATCGGAAACGCCGGCGAGACCGAGCGTGCTCTCTTGGAAAAGGGCTTTTTGTTGATTGAATGCATGAACCGCTCGAAAATTTGCATCAACTCGCATACATCGACGGGCGCGAGCGACCATCTGCTTATTCGTTTCGATTTGGATGAAAACGAATTTTCTGACGATACGACGGACAGCAACCTGGAATCGTATCCGAAAGGCTTCTGGGCGGGGCTTTTCTCACAAATAAAGAGGGAAGTTCATGGCACGATTTGCCTGTTCGTAGATCCTTCCTGGGATGGCAACAATGACGAAAATTTCGATGCGGGTAAGATTGTTTTTGAAGACTTCAAGGAAATGCAGATAAAGCCGGATTCTATGCTGGATTCGCAATCCTACCATGATCTGTACGAACAGAACTTTATCAGGAAAATGTTCTTTTCGATGCTGAATTACGACGGCATCACGGTTATCGATACGAGCGGATGCATCCGGGCGTTCCACTGTTTCGTCTCTATCCATAGGGGCAAGTTCACTTCGGGTGGCGCAAGACACCGCGCTTACAGGGCTTTGGCGAATTTGTTCAAGGATAACGAATGCTACAAGGCGCTCTACTTCCAGTCGCAAGAAGGGAACATCAGGTTCTATTACAAGTTCCGCGTGTCCTCGGCGTTTGATTCGACGGTGATGAACAAATGTGATGGCGCAAGCGAAGCCCCTGAAAACGCAAAGGTCGGGCAGAAAGAGGGGAGCGCGCGTGTTGACGGTTCCGTCTCGTCATCGGCACCCGTCAAGCAGAATGTTTCGGAAAGCGTGGTGGCCGAAGATGATGGTACTGCGTTGTCCGGAAATCTCAAACGTCTTTGGGACGCCCATCTTGGAATCGACAACTTCTATAATGAACCGAAACCGGCCGAAGACTTGTACAATGCGGCTCTGAACATGACGGACGAGTCCTGGCGCAGTGCGAATGTGGAACGGGTCATCAATGTGCCGCTCATTTGCCTGATTGGAAATTCTTACGGATATTCGACCAACGCGGAACCTTATCTGAAAGGCTTCTTGGAAAAAATTCCGCAGTCGGTTTGGACGGTCTACATTAACAACAAGTGCTATGAGGATTCGTCGCTTTCGTCAACGCTTGGCAGCAAGAACCAGGAAAGCCAATGGTCCAAGCTCATGAACGAGACGAGCACCGATGACACCAACGCCGAAAAGTATGTGACGGACGAAGTGGCCGAAAATATCAAGACCGTCTATAAGCACGTGAGCAAGCAGTTTGCCCAGAAGTTCGAAGAGGAAAAAACTCTTTGGGAAAATTTCTTTAAAGGGTATTAGGTGTTAGGTTCTAGGGGTTAGGGGAACCGTCTAATATTTAATCTTTCGTCTCTAGTCTTTTCTCTATAAAATAAATAGATCATCCATGTGAGGCCGGCGAGAATCATCAGCGAGCAGAGCGTCTGTCCGCGGCTCATGCCGAAGAGGTCTATACGTCCGAGATGGGCGTCCGGTTTGCGGAAAAATTCGATGAAGAAGCGGAACAGTCCGTAGCCCATGAGGTAAAGGCATGGGATTTTGTCGTGAAGTTTCGGAATTTTGCGCAGGTTGTACAAGACGATGAACAAGATAACGCCTTCGAATAACATTTCGTAGAGCTGGCTCGGATGGTGGAGGATTGGGGTTGCTAGCGAACTGTCGTGGGCGAGCGGGAAGTACATGCCGATGGCGCTTGTCGTCACTTCGCCAAAAAGTTCCCCGTTGATGAAGTTACCCCAGCGTCCCCAGGTGTAGGCGAGCGGTGCTGCGAGCATGGCGAGGTTGAACGTTTTCCATACATCAAGCTTGTTCCTTCTGGCGCCGATGTAGCAGAAGACGATTCCTAGGATCAGCCCACCGTGGTATGACATTCCAGAAATACCGACAAAGTGGTAGCCGAGGTCGTCGCGAACCATCGGGAAGAGAATTTCAGTCGGATTCGAGAGGTAGTAGCTCGCCTTGTAGAAGAAAACGTAGCCGAGACGCGCCCCGAGCAAAATGCCTGCGATAATCCACGTGAAGAGGTTGTCCAGTTGTTCCTTTGTGTAGCCCAGTTTTTCTTTCTGGCTGATTTTCCACATGGTGAGGTAGGCTGTCACAAATGCAAAAATGTACATGATGCCGTACCAGCGTACAGGGAAGCTTCCGAGCTGGAATGCGGTGCCATCAAAATAAGTCGGTATTAAGTTCCACCAAGATAAATCCATATTGAACCTTTTTCTTTTATGCGTTAAATCTAATTTATTTTTTGATGTCGAGATTCTGGTGTGCCCAGTAGTTGATGATTGTTGCCGCCACCTGCGTTGCCGGTTGCGAACGAATTTCCTTGTGCATTTGCATGACGATGACGACGATGGACTTGCTCGGGGTGCTGCGCGATTCGGCAAATCCCATGAACCAGTCGTAGCGTCCGGCGGGGTCGTTCCCGTCGAGCGAGCCCGTTTTTCCGCCGAGCCTCAGCGCCTCGAAATTCTTGCGGGCCATGTTCTTTGTGGACATGTGCTTGTGGGCGGTGCCTTGCGTGACGGAACGGAGCATCGCTTCGCGCAGTCCGTAATACGTGTTCTCGGTGAACTTCCCGACATCTAGCGCAATGGGCTTCTGGGGGGCGTAGGGCGCCATGTCGCGTGCCCATGGAATTTCGAGAGGCTTTTTCATGAGGATGGCGCGGACTTGCGCCGCTGCGAGAAGCGGCGAGAGCGTCGTCGATGTCGTAAAGCCGCAGGCGACTTCGGCAAGGCCGTAGCCTGTGTCCGGAGCGGTGTAGCTCGAGGCGTTCGGGGCGTTGCCCGGGAAACGTCTGTTGTAGCCGAGCTTTGCGGCGGCGGAGGTGAGCCGTTTGGCGCCGACGGATTTTCCGACGATGGCCATGGGCGGGTTCGCGGATCGGGCGAACGCTTCGGAAAGTTCCATCGTGGGACCGTTGTACTTTTCGGGCACGCGTAGCTGCCGCAGATAGAGCGTGTGGTGGCGCCCGATCATCGGGATGGGCGTGTTGAGCGAGTAGCGGTTGCTTTCCATGGCGGCTGAAATCGTCACGAGTTTTGCGAGGGATGCCGCAGGGAAGGTAGCGCGCCCTATGTAGTCCGGCTTGCTTTGCACTTGATCGTCGCGGCGTTCGCCCCAGGCTATAATTTCGTTGGTCCTGGTATCGACGACGAGGATGACGCCTAGGTCCGGACGGTAGCGGTGCAGGAGAATGTCTATTTTTTCGGCGAGGTACGGATCCTTTTGCGACTTGATGTGTGCGGCGGCGTTTCCGCTAACGGTGCCATCGTCTTTTGCTTTGGCGTTTTCGAAGTCTTCGTCTTCGATGCCTTTAAGGGCGGCTAGACCGTTCGGGTTTGCGGCTGCGGTGTCGAAGGCTGTTGTGTCGTAAAAGGCGTTCGTGTCGTTTGCGGCGATTGTTTCGTCAGTTGAATCCGGGAGAGGCGCGAGGTTGCTTTCAACGACGTTACTTGCAGGCAGATCTTCTTTGGTGGAACAATGAACGATGGCGACGATGATGGTTATAAGAACGGTAATCGCGATGCAGCGGTTGCGCATCCTTTGGGCGTAGGGGAGTCTTTCCATGGGGTTACTTGAATATGGTCTTTCTATAATAGGCGAGTTCGGCGATGCTTTCGCGAATGTCGTTTAACGCTTCGTGACGTTTTTCCTTTTGAAAATCTTCCAAATTTGGATACCAACGGTAAAAAAGTTCCTTGATGGAACTCACGTCGATATTCCTGTAACAAAGCCAGTTGGAAATGTCGGGCATGTATTTATAAAGAAACCGTCTGTCCTGCGTGATGGAATTCCCGCAGAGGACGTTCTTTGTTTTTTCCGTGAATGGTTTGATAAATCGTAGCGTTTCCTGTTCCGCGTCCTTGAGGGAATACTGTGAACGCCGGCTTCTATCGACGAGGCCGCTTTGGTTGTGGTGTCTCGTGTTCCATTCGTCCATGCTTTCGAAAACGTTTTCGGGCTGGTGGATGGCGATGACTGGACCTTCGGCGAGAATATTCAAGTTGAGGTCGGTAACAATGGTCGCTATTTCAAGAATGACATCTTTTTCTGGATCGAGACCGGACATTTCCAGGTCCATCCAGACTAGGTTTCGAGAACTCTTTGGCATACGGGTGAATAATAGCATTTTAGGATTTAGTTGGTAGAACCTAGAACTTAGAACTTAGTAGAAAGTAGACAGTAGACTGTAGACGGTAGGCAGTGAAATTTTAGTGGTTGGTGGTTAGTGATTAGTGGTTAGGAATGCAAGATGAACGTTCTTTTTACATTTGGTGTGGTTCGGCAAACTCACCAACCTTTTGCCGAACCAAAGCTCTAAAATCTAAGTTCTATGCTCAAAACACCCATATATATGGATGAAACTTTAAAAACTTGCATGAATATTCCTTAAAACAGACTTTTTTATTACAAATAGTATTTTTCTTTCGTCTCTTACAAAAATATTACCGTTTTTTTTGCTATATTTGGCGCATTATGGAAAATGTTGTTATTACAGGTATGGGCTGCGTTTCCTCTTTAGGAAATTCCCCCGAATTATTGTGGCAGAACTTGCTCCAGGGCAAGTCTGGCATCGCTACCATCCAGCGTTTTGACGCTTCGGCCTACACTTCTCGCATTGCAAGTGAAATTCGCGAGTTCGATGCTACGGGTATTTACAGCCCGAGAGACCAGTCCAGGTTCTCTCGCTGTATCCAGTATGCCGTCTATTCGTCCTTGCAGGCTTTGCGTCAGGCAGGCATTGCTCCGGAAAACGAAAATCCCGAACGTTGCGGCGCTATCATTGGTAGCAGTATCGGTGGTCTTCTGTACTGCTATGAAGCTGCTGTGGCTCTTTGCACTCGTGGCCCGTCCCGCGTTTCCCCGTTCTATATTCCGATGGCTATCGTGAATATGCCGGCTGGTGAAGTTTGCAACCGCATTGGTTGGATGGGTCCGTCTTACACGGTGACCTCCGCTTGTGCGACGTCCAACCACTCCATCGCGAACGCTTACGACATGATCCGTCTCGGTCGCTGCGACGTGATGCTTGCCGGTGGTGCCGACGAAACGGTGAACCCGCTCAGCCTCGCTGGTTTTACCAGCATGAAGGCGGTCAGCAAGCGCAATGATTCCCCGGAAACTGCATCTCGTCCGTTCGACAAGGACCGCGACGGTTTCGTGATCGGTGAAGGTGCAGCCGTTCTCGTGCTCGAAAGCGAATCCCATGCCAAGGCTCGCGGTGCAAATATTCTTGCCCGTATCGCAGGTGTCGGTGCAAGCTCCGATGCTTACCACATTTCCGCTCCGCGTCCGGATGGCAAGGGTGTGATGCTCGCAATGACCAATGCTATGAAGGAAGCCGGCATCGAACCCAAGGATATTAGCTATATTAATACGCACGGAACTTCGACACCGCTCGGTGACATTGCAGAATGCTCTGCCATCGAAACGCTCTTCAAGCAGTCTTCCGCTTCGGCTCTCGAAAACCTCAAGGTCAATTCGTCCAAGTCGATGATCGGTCACTGCCTGGGTGCCGCTGGTGCGCTTGAATCCGTTGTGACTATCATGTCTGTCATGGAACAGAAGGTCCATGGGACTCTCAACGTGTTCGAGCAAGATCCGGCTATTCACCTTGACGTTTGCGCAAATGGTGCAGTGAACCAGAAGATTGACTACGCTATGAGCAACGGCTTTGGCTTTGGAGGCCAAAATGGAGTTATCATTTTTGCGAGGAATTAATGCGTAAGGCCAACAGGTTCTCTATTGGCTCTTTCGCTTCTCGTAATATAAACGCGAAAATCTGTGCGTTTTTGCTTATGCTGTCGCTGGTGTTCCCGGCGGCAGCTTTGTCGTCTCCATGGGATCCGCTTACGTGGCGCGATTCCACATGGGATTACCGCAGCGAAGATTCCGTTGATATCAAGTCTGAAATCGAACCGGGAAAAATTTTCGGTGTGGCCTCGCTCACCTTGATAGCTTACGGGGCTGCCTACGGGTTTGTCTTTGAAAAAGGCTGGTGGGATGAAAAGGGACACAGTTTTCGTTTTGAGAATGATTTTGACTACGCGCTGAACCTGGACAAGTTCGGCCATTTTGCGGCTGGCGTCGTCATCGGCGAGTTCTTTTACGAAGGTTACCGCTGGGCCGGGGCTAGTGAGTTCCAGTCTTATTTATATGCGGGACTTTCTGCGCTCGCGACGCATATTGCGATAGATATCAAGGATGGTTTTGCTCCATCGTGGGGCTTTAGCATTTTTGACGTGCTTTCGGGCGGTCTTGGCGGATTCTTGCCGATGGCGGAACGTTATCTACCCGTTTTCAAGTATGTCGATCTCAAGTGGAGCTACTGGATCAATTCCAATGCGTATTACGACCAGACCCATGCCGCTTCGGGAGGCGTCTTTACAGATGACTACGTGAACCAGACATTCTGGCTTTCGGTGAAGCCCTATAGGTTGTTGCCGGAGTCGGCCCGCAAGTATTACCCGAGCTGGCTTGCCATTGCGATTGGCCTTAGCATCGATGAAAAGGTTTTTACCAAGGAACCGCATCCGCGTCGCGAAGTCTATTTGGCCTTGGATTACGACCTCGAAGCTTTCCGTCCGCAG
This sequence comes from Fibrobacter succinogenes, assembly GCA_902800345.1. Classification (GTDB taxonomy): domain Bacteria; phylum Fibrobacterota; class Fibrobacteria; order Fibrobacterales; family Fibrobacteraceae; genus Fibrobacter; species Fibrobacter succinogenes_H. The sequence goes on along the minus strand of CADCDO010000055.1, from coordinate 8,285 downwards.
AGCCGTTTGGCCCGCACGATTATCAAGGCTTTGAACTATTTCAAGCTTCCGGCTCCGACGATCCAGGTCTATCCGGAATTCCATTGGTATTTGTTCTATCCTATCAAATTCTAGTTTGAACTTGAGGTAAATTATGGCAGAAAGAGAAAACTTTAAATCCCGTTTAGGTTTTATCTTGATTGCGGCCGGTTGTGCCATCGGGCTTGGCAACGTGTGGCGTTTCCCGTTTATCACGGGACAGTATGGCGGTGCCGCGTTCGTGCTGATTTACCTCTTCTTTCTTTTGATTTTTGGTTTTCCGATTCTCGTGATGGAATTTGCTGTGGGGCGAGCTTCTAGACGTGGTGTCGGTTGTTCGTTCAAGGCTCTTGAAAAGCCGGGGCACAAGTGGCATGTGGCGGGCGTCCCGATGATTGCGGGTAACTACCTGTTGATGATGTTCTACACGACGGTGACGGGCTGGATGCTCTTCTACTTTTACCGCATGGTGACGATGGGCGACCTCATGACGATGACGCCTGCAGAAGTCGGGGCTGAGTTCGGCAAGATGCTCGGAAACGGTCCGCTTCTTTCGTTCTGGATGGTTGTCGCGACGTTTGCGGGGCTTTCGATTGTGGCGCTCGGGCTGCAACGCGGCGTGGAACGTGTGACGAAAATGATGATGTCAGCGCTCTTGATTATCATGTTCATTTTGATGATCCGCGTGCTCACGCTTCCGGGGGCGGGCGAAGGCCTCAGGTTCTACTTGCTGCCGGATTTCGCAAAACTCAAGGAAGCGGGCATTGGCGAAGTCGTGTTTGCGGCTCTCGGGCAGTCCTTCTTTACGTTGAGCATCGGCATTGGTTCCATGAGCATTTTCGGGAGCTATATCGGCAAGAAACATTCGCTTTTGACGGAAGCCGCCCACATTTGCGTGCTCGATACAGGTGTCGCCTTGATTGCCGGGCTTATCATCATTCCTGCTTGCTTTGCGTTTGGACTCCAGCCGGATGCAGGGCCTGGGCTTATTTTTGCAACGCTTCCGAACGTGTTTGCGCAGATGCCGGCAGGCCGTATTTGCGGTGCTGCGTTCTTCCTCTTCATGTCGTTTGCGGCACTTTCGACGCTTGTGGCCGTGTTCGAAAACATTGTCGCTTATTGGATGGATGCGCGCAATGTGGAACGCAAGAAGGCTGTTAAATGGAACTTTGTCGCTATTACGCTGTTGTCACTCCCGTGTGCACTCGGCTTTAACGTGCTTTCGGGATTCGAACCGTTTGGTTCGGGCAGTTGTGTACTGGATTTGGAAGACTTCTTGGTCTCGAATACGCTATTGCCGCTGGGTTCGCTTGTGTTTGTGTTGTTCTGCAATTCCCGTTATGGCTGGGGGCAGGACAATTTCTTTGCCGAAGCGGATGCTGGCAAGGGTTTGAAATTCCCGAAGTACGCCGTACTGCGCCTCTACTTCAAGTGGGTTCTGCCGATTATCATTTCCGTGATTTTCGTGTTGGGTTACTTGCAAAAATTTGCTCCGAGTTTGTACAATAAAATATTTGAATAGGTCGACCGACCGCCTTTGTGAACTGTGCCGGCATCGCTTCTTTACCGCCTATCCGGCCTTATTGCTTTTTGTCGGGATGTTTATAATGACACCGTATTTTATACAAAGTTTTGTATAGATTAAAGACGGTTCGTTGTTGAATTGCTTTTATCGAGGGCTGTGATATGTTTCGCGTTTTTGGACTTGTTCTGTTGCTTGCTGCTTTTGCTTTCGCTCAAGACGAAAGTGTTAACGAATATGACCGTTGGATGCAGGCGAAGGCGCACCGCGATAGCATCAGGAATGCGGAAATAATTCAGAAAAACTCGGTCCCGTTCGATTTCTTGGTCGGAATGACGATGAATTTGGGCTTTAAAGTTATCAATAACGAAAAGCAGTTGAGCCGTTACGAAAAGGTTGAACGGATTGTCTTTTTTGAGGGCGCTTTTTTTCAGGCGGGAGCGTCTGTTCAATGGCCCCTGCTGCAATACCATTTGGCGGTAAGGCTTGGTGTGCTGTTTGAATATGCACCGCTGTATTTGTCGGAACCACTATATGTTGATGACGGTAAAGGGGATTACAAACGTGGGCGGATTGCGTTCCCGATTCTTTTTGCAGTGAAGCCTCGCTCTAGTTTTGTATCGTTCGAGTTAGGCTCTCAGATTTCCATACCGCTTTTCGATAATTTGGAGTTAGATGGTGCTCGCGATAGGGAACTGGACTCGTCCATGGAATTTAGTATGCTTTTGGGCGTGGGCTTCCGCGTCAATGAACGAATCTATTTAGACCTGCTTTGGGACGCCAAGTTCTATCACAAGTTCAATGAAAAATTTGCAGACGGTTTGGCCCATTGGTCTTCGGTCGCTATCAAGGCTGGCGTGACGTTTAACCCGTTCTAATTATGTGTCGCCTAAATGTTAAATCAGTGGTGGAGCGGCTTGAAAATGTCTTGTGTGTAAATGTTATTTACATTTAGATGGTTTGATGGCATCATAACAATCCCCTTTGTAATAACCAGAAAACTTTATTTTTGAAGACTCGGAGTCGTCGTATTCAAATTTAGTGGTTATGTCCAAAGTATCCGCACGGTGGTATTGATCTATGTACACCAGTTTCCAAGAAATAGTCGTATCTTGGTATGTATTAAGAGTGCCATTGAAAAATTGAAGCGTCTTTATGTCAAGCTGCTCAGGAAGAGATCTACTATAGACAATAGAATAATGAGAACTCTCGGTGTACTGAACACGGGCTCCTTGAACAGAGCACTTCTCTTGACCGGAATCATCCCTGTCAATGTACGCGTCAAACCCAAACATCAGCGCATCTTGATCTTCCCATGAAAAACCTGGAAGACCAATAACCTCAAGATTGTAATTGGATCTAAATTTAAATATTTGAGCACAAGCTTCACCAGAGAGCTTGGAAAGTGCTTTTGCAACGGCTTCTCTATCGAGTTTAGGGATTTCAGTAACAGGAGTGTAGTGGACTAGCGCATTTTTTCCAAAATTTATATCTATATAAGTTGTATCGTAAATGATTTTTTTGCGACTGGAATCCCAAACCATTTCATCATCATCATAAAAACCATCCCATACACCATATGAGTAGTCATACCGGTCAACATGATTGCAGGAAAAAGTCGATTTACCAATCTTACAGTCTGACGTATCCCAAACTGTCGTATCTTTGTTATAATTAAGAGCTCGATATAGTGTTAAAGGTTTGTGTATTGTTTGCTCGAGGAATGTATTATTTAGAGAACTGTTTATGAGTTCGAGTGCACTTGCCGAACTGTCGGTTTGAATAGTCGAATTCTCATTCGTTGTGTCAGTAACGTTAGTTTGGCTGATGATGTTGTTTTTTTCAATGTCCGGTGCATTGACTTTGTTGCTTGCGCACGAAAACAAGAATGCAATGCAAACTAGCCCGGAAAACAACAATTTTATTTTCATTCCAATACCCAGCGAATAAAGTGTTTATTCTCAGCTACAAAATACAAAAATGGATATAAGAAAATCGGTCAAGGCTGGAGTGACGTTTAACCCGTTCTAAATATATATCACGAAAATTTTTAAGCGTAGATGCCGACATCGCTATTTTATAGCGATGATAAACCCAATGGCTATAACGATCCCTGCATAAAGTCCGCCGAGCAAATCATCGGCCATGACTCCCCAAGCGCCGGGGAGTTTTTCCATTTTATGGATGCCGAGCGGTTTTAAAATGTCGAAGAATCGGAACAGTCCGAATGCGACTGCAAGAATCCAAGGTTGCGCGATAATGAATTCTAGTGGGACAAAGGCGAGCGCCATAAAAATCCCGCAGACTTCGTCGATGACAATCCAGCCGGGGTCTTCGGTGCCGGTATCCTTCATCGCTTTCTTCACGAATGGGATGGCCGCAAAAAAGACGAATAGGGCGGCGTTGATAAAAAATGGTTCTATAAAAAATCCATCCCAATAAAAGCTAAAACAAGGAATTGACCATTCGGTAGTCCTTGACCAGGACGGATCGCTTAGGAGCAAAATGACAAGGGCCATGGGGTAGGCGACTATCGCTGCGGCGAGGCTTCCCATGGTGCCGGGCGCTTTCGGGCTCATTCCCGAACCGAAAAATGTTACGATGAGTGCGGTTAATTTGTCCGTCTTTCGCCATTCGTGCGGAACGCGCTTCTTGCCATATTTTTCTTTAAGTTCTTCTCGATTCATGGTTGTTGGTCAATAGTTGTTAGTCAATGGTCGTTAGTCATTAGTCATTGCTTGATGGGGTCGTTATGTTTTTTCGTCATGCTGAGTGTAACGAAGCATCCAGGGCGATTTGAAACTTGACTGGATTCTTCGCGGTTTCTCCCGCTTAGAATGACGAATCATGAAGTTTAATTCTAAAAGCCTCATGCCTCAGAGTGGCGTAAGCCTCGAGCCCACACCCCAGAGGACCGTAGGTCCGTGCTCATACCTCATCCCCCTACCTCCGGCCATGGCATTTCTGCAATTTCCTTTTCCTTTTCTTCGGCGGCTGTGCGTTTTTCGTGCCAGCGTTCGAGCTGTTCCTTGAATGCTGCACGGAGGCGTTCCATGCCGATGTTCTCCTTGGCGCTAATTTGGATGGCGTCGGGGTAGTTCTGCAAGAGTTCCGTGCGGCGCGCTTCATCGGCGACTTCGACTTTGTTGAACACGCGGAGGCGCGGCGTGTCCTTGTCGATGATGCTTTCCAGCGTCTTGTGCGTGACTTCCAAGTGATCGCGGTAATCCGGGGCGCTTCCGTCAACGACTTCTAGGATGCAGTCCGCATGGGCGGCCACGCCGAGCGTGCTCTTGAACGTTTCAATCAGGTTGTGGGGGAGCTTGCGGATAAATCCGACCGTGTCGGAGAGGATGATGTTTTCGCCGTCGAGGTACAGCTTTCGCGTGGTGCTGTCCAGCGTTGCAAAGAGTTTGTCTTCAACATACACGTCGGCGCCGGTCAAGCGGTTCGTGAGCGTCGATTTGCCGGCGTTCGTGTAACCGACGATGCCGACTTGGAAAATGTCGTTTCGCTTGTCGGCCTGTTGCTCGCGGGCGTCTTCGATTTTCTCCAGCTTTTTCTTGAGTTCCTGGATGCGCTTGCGGATCATGCGGCGGTCCGTTTCGAGCTGCGTCTCGCCCGGCCCTTTGGTGCCGATGCCGCCATTGTGCTGGCGGCAAAGGTGCGTCCACGCACCGGTGAGACGCGGCATCATGTACTGCAATTGCGCCACTTCCACCATCAGGCGGCTTTCTGCAGTAACAGCATGTTTTGCAAAAATATCGAGAATAAGCCCCGTGCGGTCGAGAACCTTGATTCCCGGCATGCGTTCTTCGAGATTGCGAACCTGCGAACCGGAAAGGTCATCGTCAAAAACGACCATCTTTGCATTGTCTTCTTCGAGAGCGCGCTTGACTTCGTTCACCTTGCCTTCGCCAATGAGCGTTGCCGGGCTAAAATTCTGCACCCGCTGCAAAAAGCTACGCGTGACGAATGCGCCTGCTGTTTCTGCGAGTCGCCCCAGTTCGGCGAGTTGTTCACCGGCAAGCCATGGACGGACTTTAGGAGTCGCAATGCCCACTAAAATGCAACGTTCCTGTTCTTTCTTGTTTTCGACGGGCTTGACACCTTTTCTTCTTGTTTCTTCCATAATCCTCAAAAAAATTGCTTTTGAAATATATCAAAAAAAAACGATGAACCCATGAAAGAAAGGGGAGTGGAACAGAAAAAATGTATTCCATTGGATGCTTTAAAATGGGGGAAAAAATCCCTCATTAAAAAAAATTGAGGATATTTGGTTACATTTCCGAGATTTTTTTTGTTTCTGAATGTTTACGTAGCGGACGAGCGTTGATTTATTCATTTTACAAAAAACTGTTTTTTTTGCGTAATTTTTAGGTTTTAAGTGCAAAGGAATTGCCTAATTGTAATCTTTAGTTAAATTTATTTCGTATTTCATTTTATGAATATATAATATTGGTGTAAAATATATAAAGGGATGAGTATGAAAAAAAATCTCTGTATAGGTTTAGGCTTGACTCTCGCTTTTGCGTTGCATGTCAATGCTCAAACATGCCCTGAAGGTCAAAAATGCTACCCGATTCTCAAAGTCGGGAGCGAAGAGGAGAAATCATTTGACATTATCAAGGATGGTAAAGTCGTAACGGAGGTGCCGCAAGGCCATTGGGTGACCGTTTCTCCAAATGTTCCTGATGGAAAAATTTTCAAGAGTTTCACTGTTTACGATGAATACGGGGAAACCGAAGAAGAACAAAAAAAGAGAACGACCGGAATATCGGGGATGCGTTTTGCGATGCCGGCTGATACGGTTTATGTAAAGGTTTCTTATGAATCCTTGCGCTATTATATAAATACAAAAAAATCGGATCATGGGTCCGTCTCGGTTTCGTTTAGCGACCGTTCGAGAGATCGCACCAAGCCTGGCTTCAAGGTGACCGTGAAACCGAAGGCCGATGATGGTTACAAGGTTGCATCGATTAAAGTCAGCAAGTATCTTGATTCTAAAGTGACTGTAACTTGTACGAAAAGCGAATCTTCCGGGAATGCCGTGGTAGGCCCAGGTTCTGTCCCTGTAGTCCCTGCTGCTGATGGAAGCTGCGTTTTTGAAATGCCAAATTATGATGTCGATGTGTCGGCAACATTTGTTGCGGACAGCGTCAAAGTTACCGAAGTGGACTTGAAGGACAAAAAGTTCAAGGTGACTTATGAACTGAATGGTGGCACGCTTTCTAGCAAATCAGAAGAAAAGTTTGCATGTACCGAAATGGCGGAACTCCCAACGCCGACAAAGGAAGGGTATGAATTTGTCGGGTGGACTTTGGAAAATAAGTTAGATAATGTTTATTATGCCCTTAAGTTATTGGATGGCACGGCTTGCACCGATACAAAACTCTATGCTAATTGGATAAAGAAGGGCTCGTGCACGGAACAGAAGGCAATTGCCGTTGACAGTTCTGCTCGTTTGCCCGTATGTACGGCGGAAATCAGGTGTGCTTTGGTTCATATTGATTCGACGAATCGGGATTCTGTTTGTAACGGAGTTCTCTGGGTTTCGGATTTGAGCCTTTTGCCTGCGTCTAGCTCTAGCGTTTCGCCATCTTCCAGCAGTGTTGCTCCGGCCAGCTCCAGTGTTGCTCCTGCTTCGAGTAGTGTCGCTCCGGCATCGAGCAGCGCAAAGCCTGCGTCCAGTAGTGCGGCTGCTCCGGCCAGCTCCAGTGTTGCTCCCGCTTCGAGTAGTGCCGCTCCGGCATCGAGCAGCGCAAAGCCAGCGTCCAGTAGTGCGGCTGCTCCGGCCAGCTCCAGTGTTGCTCCCGCTTCGAGTAGTGTCGCCCCGGCATCGAGCAGCGCAAAGCCAGCGTCCAGTAGTGCGGCTGCTCCGGCCAGCTCCAGTGTTGCCCCTGCCTCCAGTAGTGCCGCTCCGGCATCGAGCAGCGCAAAGCCAGCGTCCAGTAGTGCGGCTGCTCCGGCCAGCTCCAGTGTTGCTCCCGCTTCGAGTAGTGCCGCTCCGGCATCGAGCAGCGCAAAGCCTGCATCAAGCAGTGCAAAGGCTTCGTCTTCCAGCAGTAAAAAGGCCTCGTCTTCGAGTTCCAAGGCAAAATCTTCCAGCTCTGTCGAAGTTGTGGTCGAATCTGTCGAGACAGAAGAAGATTTGCCGAGTTGCACCGAAAAACGTCAAAACGTTACGTACTACGTAACCAAGCTTAAAACAGTCTTTGTTTGCAAGGACCGTAAATGGACGAAGTTCGATCCGAACGGCATCCCGGCGATTGCTCGTGTTGCGAAGTTCTCCGCTGTTGTTAGTGGCCGTCAGCTCCAAATTACAGGTGCAAAAATAGGCGCTGGAGTGAGTTTGTTCGATATGCAGGGTAGCGTGATGTACAATGGTCGCGTCGATGCTCCGAACTTCACGATGAACGTACTCCGCAGTGGTTCATACTTGCTCCGCATTGGCACGCAGCAAAAGATTGTGAACATTCGCTAAATTGTATTGACTTTTGTTGAAAAGGTCCTGCGCAAAGCGGGGCCTTTTTGTTTGGCTCAGCCATGTCAAAGCAAAATTGCTAAATTTGTCCCCCGTCAGGGCCTATCATCCAGGTAGGTTCCTAGTCCGGCACGCCAAAGAGCCTGCCGATAAAGGATATAAAATGGCAAAGAAAGTTCAGGATGCCCTCAAGGACATCATCTCCCTCTGCAAGCGCCGCGGTTTCATTTTCCCCGGCTCCGAAATTTACGACGGCCTCGC
>CADCDO010000054.1 GCA_902800345.1 Fibrobacter succinogenes | reverse complement strand
GAACATGGCTTTCAAGAGCATTGGACAAAAGTACGGATTCGTCAGTGCCGGCGATGTTTACCGCCAGGAAATTGCCGATGCGCAAGCCAAGGCTGAAGCGGAAAAGTTCAATACAGCCAAGAAACTGGTGCGTGACGGTGTCATTTCTGTTGAGAACGCGATGGCTTACTTCGGCTATTCCAAGGAACAAATTCTAGCGGAAAGGCAATAATCGGCTGATTCTGAAAGTTATACTTATTTTTAGGAAATGGCTTTCTGAAGGAGTTGAATATGGTATTCAAAAGCATTGGACAAAAATACGGATTCGTCAGCGCCGGCGATGTTTACCGCCAACGGATTGCCGATGCTCGCACCGAAGAACAAGTCAAGGCTCAAAAACTGATTGAAGCGGAACGCAAAAAGGCCGAAGCGGAGCGCCAAAAGGCTGAAAATGCTGAAGCAAAAATTGTTCAGAATCGTACTGACACACAAAAAGTTCTACGAGAAATGGGCATGTCCGAAGAGCAAATTGCTGAAATGGAGGCTAGGCTTGAAGTTCTTCGGCAAAGTAGGCATTCCTGATAAAAAATGAAAAATTAAAGATGAAAAATTAAAAATGAAATTTTTATTCTTAATTCATAAATCCTAATCACCAACCACTAACCACTAATCACTAAAATTTTCTATCTTGCATTCCGTAAAAAAGAGGTTTTTTATGCTTGAACGTGAAGAAGTCATGAAGTTGGCGAAGCTTTCTCGCCTGAGTATTGCTGAAGAAGATATTCCGTCTATCAAGGGTCACTTGGACAAGATGCTCGACCATCTCGAAGCATTGAAGGCTTTGGACCTTTCGAACGTGGAACCGATGACCGCTGTCGAAAACGGCGCAACCATCCTCCGCGAAGACGTGCCGGTGCAGGGCTTTACGCTCGATCAGGCTTTTGTGAACGCTCCGGCTGTCGAAAATGATCACTTCGCCATCCCGAAGGTGATGTAGTCGGAGATTGCCACGTCCCCTTACAGGGTCCTCGCAATGACGAGTTGTCTTCGCATCGCGTGGGGCTTTCTAGTCGGCTTTTTTGTCGAATTCCGCGCTTTATCTCGCTATCCAAAGTCATGGTCAGCTGCATCGTTCCAGCCCGCATAGGTTCGTCCCGTTTTCCGGGAAAGCCCCTCCTCAAGCTCAACGGCAAGGAGATGATTGTGCGTACGATGGAACGGGCGTTGCTTGCCGGTTGCTTCGAACATATCGTTTGCGCTACGGATTCTCCGGCAATTGAGTCCGTTGTCAAGGCGGCAGGCTTTGACTGCGTGATGACGGGAGAATGCGCGACGGGTTCCGACCGCGTTGCCGAAGCCGCCAAGCAGATCGGTCTCGACTTGGTCGTGAACCTCCAGGGCGATGAGCCTCTCGTAGAACCTTCCGTGCTCCGTGATGTCGCAAAGGACCTCTCGGAACACCCCGACTGCTGGGTGACGGTCGCATGTCCGCTGAACCCTGCAGAAGCTGGTCTCAAGACCGTCGTGAAAGTGCTCGTTCGCGATGGTGTGGCAATCGACTTTAACCGGTCGGTTCCGCCTGCAGAAGTTGGCCGCTGGTTCCAGCACCAGGGCATCTATGCTTACTCCCGCGAATCTCGCGACGAGTTTGCGTCTCTCCCGCAGAGTAAAGTAGAGCTGGAACGCTCGCTGGAGCAAATGCGAATTCTTGGGCGTCGCCCCATCCGCATAGTCCAGAGCGCTTATCCGAGCATCTCTGTCGATGTCCCGTTGGACGCCGAGCAGGTCGAGAAAATTTTATTAGATCGTTTGCTATATCCTTCTCTAGATGAACCATTAAGAAAAGGCAATGAACGCATCTGAAAAAAGAATACTCAAACTTGCAATAATTCTCTTTACAATAGGTCTAATCGTTCGCTATCTCCCTTGGGGACTCCCTTCTATCGAATCGTTCGAGGTTGGTGACGCTGTCGTCGTCGCGAATGTATCCCCTGGTACGAATCCCGAAATCTCTCCGGGTACGCTTGAAAACGGGCCTCCATCTGCGATGGCGCTTGCGGATTCCGCTATTATTTTAAATAAAATAAATCCATTAGCGGATTCTGGTCTGACCGAAAATCTGGACGATTCGTCTGCGGTTGAACGTCATGATCGCCACCGGAAACCGAAGAAAAAGGTCGAACTTCCGCTCCACATCAACACCGCAAGTGCGGACGATTTGTGTGCCTTGAAAGGGGTAGGTCCCAAGCTCGCGGAGAAAATTATTGTGCGCAGGAACACATTTGGGCCGTTCAAGGGCCCTTCTGACCTCAAAAAAGTGCAGGGAATAGGAAAGAAAAAGCTTGAAATGATGTTACAATCGATAATTTTTGATTAGTTTTAGGAAGAAAACTTTACATAAGTATTTTTATGAGTGAAACGAAGCTTTATATAGGTATTGAAGTAGGCGACACCGCGATGAAGGTCGCCCTTGTGGATTCTTCCGCAAAAAAGGTCCTCAAGGCCGCCGTCCTTCCGACGGAGTGCAACCCTATTTACGATATATTCCTTTTCGAAAGCACGCTCCAGCAGTGGGTCGATGATAATCATATCGAAAACGTCGAGGCTGTTTCGGTCACGATGCCTGCAACGATGTCGATTATCCGCAAGGTCTATATTCCGCCGGAGGCTGTTTCCGACAAGGAACAGTACTTGAACTGGTATTTGGAGCTGTTCACCAATGCAGGCTCAAATGCCTATATCGTCGATTCAATGACTTTGAGTGGCGATGACTCGTTGGGCTACAACGAACTTGTGATGGCTGTCCGTAAGGAATGGGTCGATGCGCTCCGCAAAGGTTTCCGTTCCCGCATGCTTTCCCCGAAGTCCATGGAAGTCGATGTTCTTTCGCTCATGAACGTGATGGATGTTGGCGAAAAGATCAAGGACGCCGTCTGCGTCGTCAAGGCGGACTTTTCCGGCGTGACTCTCGCCTGGATGCGCCGTGACGAACTCCTTGCGTTGCGTTGTGTTTCGACGCTTTCTATGGTCGGGAAGACCGAAGATGTGGCGTACCCGATTCTTGCCAACGAAATTGTTGAACAGATGAGCTTGGTCAAGTCCGAAAATTCCATCAATGGCGTGACCGATGTTCGCTTGTGCGGTGAAATGGCTTCGAACGAACAGTTCGCGAATATCCTCATGGACAAACTTGGTGAATACAACGTGTCGCTTTTGACTTCGCTATCGCAGCTCCCGTCTGACGAAAGCGTAAACCCCATTGATATGATTTGCTGTGTCGGCGCGGTCGGTGCAGCCTTGAATCAGATGGAGGGTGTATGATTCGCATGAACCTTATTGCGGTGGCTGAAAAGTCTACCGTCGGTAACGTATCCCAGCATCTGCATGTGACGAACGTTGCGGATGTGGAACGTCAGCACAAGAAGAAGTATTTGACGGTCGCTCTTGCGGCAGTCCTTGCTGTTGTCGCCTTCAGCTGTTACTTGAGCGTCAATGGCGTTCCTGCCGTGTTGGACGGTGTTTTGCCGGAATCTTATTTGAACTTGATTGGTGCAAAAAGTAGCGCTTCGACAACGTCAACGGCCTCTGCCAGTCCGACCGCCGAAGAAATCGCTTTACAGGAGCAGGCTGCCGCAAAGGCTCGCGCTGCCATGTCCGTCAAGGAAATTGTGGGCGAAATCAAGCCGCAGGCTTTGTTTAACAATAAACGAACGAACTACAACAATTACTTGCCGCTCGAAAAGCTCTCGTTCCAGAAGACTTCCTTGGCGCAGTTCTTGTCGTTCCTCAATACGGCCGTTCCGGACGATATCGGGTTCTCGGAATGCGTATATCAGGCGCCGAACTACTATTACCTCCGCGGCGTAGCCATGAAGGCGTCTTCCCAGCATACGCTCATGGAACGTCTTAAGGCGGTGAGCAAGCAGTTCCAGACGCCGATTGCATCTGAAGCGGCGACCGAAGTGGCTGCGTTTGGTCAGTTCTCTGTTCCGCAGGTGCGTCTCGATGCCGTGCGCGGTTTTGTTCCGGCTACCGAAGTCGGTGCCGAAGTCAAGGCGTTCAAGTCGATGGCTTCTTCGAACAAGGTCCAGTTGAAGGGCCTTGAAAAACCGATAATAGAGGACTTCGGTGTTTATAAACGTTATGCGTACAACGTGACATCTACTGCGGACTTTGCCGACTTGCTGAACTTCCTCAATGCGTTCTCCAATTCTACGATTCGCATGGGCGTTCCGAAGACGGATCTCAAGTTTGCCAAGAAGAACTTATTCACGCTGATGCGCGTCGAAATGTTCGTGCTTCGCTAGTATGCCGATTCGTATTACTGGTGGCATGTTACGGGGACGCAATATCGAGTCCCCGGATTCCATGAAAACTCGGCCGACAGCTTCCCGTACAAGGGAAGCTCTCTTTAACATATTGCAGGGCGTCGATGGGTTCCGCATGCTGGACCTTTTTGCCGGGAGTGGCATCATGGGGCTTGAGGCCGTGAGCCGTGGGGCGTCAAGCGTTACTGCTGTGGAACTTTCCCGGACGCAGGCGAGAATGATCGAGCGCTCGTACAAGTCGGTCGGTGTTGCTGATAAACTCAAATTGCTGGAGACAAATGTCCTGACACTCAAGAAGGATATGTTGTGTGCTGATGGCGGCTTTGACTTGATTTATGCAGACCCGCCGTTCAAGGACATGGATTATCCTGATTTGCGCCCATTTGTCGAGTGGCTGAATCCCGGCGGAGTCGCCGTGTTCGAGGCGCCGAGCCGCAAGTTGCCTGAATGGGCAACGGAAGATACGTTTCAGGGACAAGTTCGCCGCTATGGGGAATCGTCGCTGATAATTTTCAGGAAATGAGCTTGTCAGGTCGGGGCTAGAGCCCCTTTGGGCTCGCTTCGCTTTGGTTTTTTACTTATATCCCATAGCTCAAAGGTACGAAGTACCGTGCCCATACCTCATAGCTTACATTTTTTATTCGCATTTTTGTAAATTATACTATATGGTGTTGAATTCGAAAACGCAGAAGAAAACAGTGGTGGAGGATGGTCGCGGTGCAAAATCTTGCGAACGTCGCGTGGCTGTTTTTGCGGGGTCGTTTGACCCGTTTACCGTGGGCCACATGGACATTGTCCGGCGGGCATCGAGCATTTTCGATGAACTGTGGGTGCTCCTCGCGGTGAATGCATCCAAGAAGTATCTTTTTGATGTGGCTACCCGCGTCGAGATGGTGCGGACTGCTGTTGCTGCAATTCCGAATGTGATGGTGGACTGCTTTGATGGACTTACCGTGAATTTTATGAAGACTGTGGGGGCTCGTTACCTTGTGCGCGGAATTCGCAACGCTTCTGATCTGGATGCTGAACAGGCTGTCGCCTGGAACAACAAGGCGATTTATGGGGGAAGTGGTGAAATCGAGACAGTGCTTTTGCTCAGTGCCCAGGAACATCTTGTGGTGAGCAGTACCCTTGTTCGCGAACTCCTCAAGTGTGGTACAGCCAAGAGCGCAGCCGAGCAAAAGACGCTGCTCTCCAAGTTTGTACCGAAAAATATGGTCTCAATGCTTTTAAAAGAATTTAGGAAGATTTATGAAACCGTTTAAGTATTTGTCCAATGCGTTGCGGATATTGTTGTTAGCCAATGCCGCTGTTTTTATCATCGCTCTTTTGGGTAAAAATTATTATCTGAATTTGTCGGGGGTTGGTTACGGTAGCTTGCGCGAATATATTTTGTACTTCGGGGCGTTTTTCCCGACAAGTCCGCTCGAAGTCTGGCGCTACGTGTCGTATATGTTTATCCATTTCGACTTTATGCATTTCTTCTTTAACATGCTGATGCTTTGGATGTTCGGTTCCGAAGTCGCCGAATGGATGGGAACGCGCCACTTTGTTTCGATGTACTTTTTCTGCGGAATCTTTGCGGCGCTGTTCAGTTTTTTCATGTGCTTGCTCGGGCTTACGAACAATCCGATCATCGGTGCGTCGGGCGCCTTGATGGGTGTCTTTGTCGCTTATTACAAGTTCTTCCCGGAACGTATGCTTCTTATGTTCTTTGTCATCCCGATGAAAATCAAGCATGCCATTTGGGTGATGATTGCGCTCGACATACTCTTTGCAAATTCTGGCGATGCCATTGCGCACTTTGCCCACTTGGGCGGTGTCGTGGCCGGTTTCCTTTACATGGCAGTCTATCAGAACGGTCCGAAGGTGATTTACAATTCGCCGCTTTCGGGCTTTTTCCGCCTATTTTCGAGCCATCCGGAAAAGTATAATCGAACCCGTTCTTCGAGTTCTCGTTCTTACGAGAATGATAGCGTCGAAGAACCGGAAGTTCTCGAAGGTGAAGTGTTTTATGTTAACGAACAAAAACGCATGGACGAGATCCTCAAGAAAGTGGAACGCGATGGTATCCAGTCCTTGAGTGAATCGGAACGTGAGTTTTTATTGAAAGCAGGCGACAAGTTGCGTCGCCGTCGCGGAGGATTCTAATGAAGAAAGTTCTTGGTATGGGCGCTGCCCTTGTTGATATTTTGGCTAACGTGAGCGACGAATGGATTGCAGCACAGGGTGTCCAGAAGGGCGGCATGAACATGGTTGATTGGCAGCAAATGGAAAAGTTCCTTGGTGCGCTTGACAATCCGATTCGCGTGCCGGGCGGATCTACTTGCAATACGATGGTCGGACTTTCGCGCTTGCATGGCAAGGCTGCGTTTATCAGTAAAATTGGCGATGACGAACTGGGCAAACTTTTCCAGGAGCATTTGAAGAACAATGGTGTGGAATCGAAACTCGGGATGAGCGATGTCGCGACGGGCTGCGTGTTCTCTGCCGTGACTCCGGACGCTCAGCGCTCGATGTGGACGTATCTCGGTGCATCTGATTTCCTCGGTTCGGATGACTTTACTCCGGCGCTCTATGACGACGTGGGACTTCTCTATGCCGAAGGCTACCGTGCATTCAACGGCGAATGCTTCAAGAAGTCGTTTACGCTGGCTCGCAGCCTCGGTGTTGAAACGGCTCTCGACTTTAGCTCGTTTGGCGTGGTGGATGCGTGCCGCAAGCTGTTCGATGAACTTTTTGAAAACAAGATGATCGATATCATCATCGCAAACGAGGACGAAGCTTTTGCTTATGCGGGCGTCAAGGAAGAAGATGCTCTCGAGGTTTTGGCCAAGAAGGCGAAAGTCGCAGTCGTGAAAATCGGCAAACGCGGCGCCTTGATTGCGAAGGACGGCGTTGTCACTCGCGTGTCGGCGGGGGCCGCAAAGGCTATCGATACGACGGGCGCAGGAGACCTTTGGGCATCGGGATTCTTGTACGGTTACATGAACGGCTGGGACATGGAACGTTCGGGTAAACTCGGCAGCATCGTTTCGAACGAAGTGGTTCAGGTCATGGGCGCTCAGATCCCGGAAGAAGGGTGGACGCGCATCTATGCCCAGATGTAATTGAGGTTATATGGTTTCTGTTGTTCGTTCTCTTGTGAAGTCGTGGACTGTTTCGGCGTTGTTCGTTCTCGTTGTGGCGGGTGCTGCGACGGAATCGCTTGCCGCGAATGCAGAAGAAGCTAATGCGGAACTTGTTGCGGAACTAGCCGTGCGCGATAGCGTGATGGCGGTTCGTGACAGCGCGTGCACTGTAGAAAAACAGACCTTGCGTTCGGAACTCGAAGTCGAAAGGGCCAAGTGCGAAAACTGGGAACAGAGTTACAATACGCTCAAGAAGAACAACGAAACTTGTGCTAAGGCTCTTGGAATTGCGATGGAGGCAAGCCAGGAACAAGCTGAAAAGCAGAAAGCTAAGGATGAAAAGGCCAAGGAAGACGAAAAAAATGGAATGATGATGCAGTCGGCATCGATACTTGGTGGTTTTGGACTTGGTATGCTTATCATGTGGCTTATTTTGGATTAACTAACCGCGACTACGTCGCATGGGGGTCGAAATGAAAAGAACCGCTTTTGTCATGAGCCTGTTAATTTGTGCGGGCTACTCGTTTGCTAAAAATCCGGACGCTCCGGCTCCGGCGGGATTGTTCCAGTTAGGGACGACATTGAAGCAAATGGCTTCTGTTTCAATGACGACGGCCGAAATCTCGGCATATATGCCCGAGAAGAAGGTGTTGTTCGTAGTTGGTGGCGAGAACGTTCTTGAAGTAGTCGATATGGCCGACCCTGCGAATCCGCAAAAGGTGAATGAATTGAAGTTGCCGGGCGGTGCCTCCAGCGTGACGGTGCATGGCGATCTCGTGGCGGTGAGCCTCTTGAACAATCCTGAATGGAAAAAAGGCCATGTGCAGGTGATGCGCTACGGCAAGAAACTCGAAGTCCTTGGCTTGCATGAACTGTGCTACATGCCCGACATGATTACGTTCACTCCGAATGGAAAGAACTTGCTTGTCGCATGCGAAGGTTCGCCGGACGAAACTTTTACCGAAGATCCTGAAGGCGGCATTGGCGTTTTGTCCGTGAATTCGAAAGCTGCAAAAGCCTGGGCAAAACCCCAGAATACCGTTGTGAGTTTTAAAGGCCTTGATACGCTTGCGCTGATGGCTGCCGGCGTGCGTAAGACTGGTGTGAAGAGCTTTGTGCAGTCTCTCGAACCGGAGTACATTACGGTTTCCGAAGATTCCAAGACGGCGTGGGTGAGTTTGCAGGAAAACAATGCGCTTGTAAAATTTGATGTCGCCAAGAAAAAAATCCTGAATGTTTTCCCGCTCGGTTACGTGGATCACTCCAAGCCGGGCTTCGGTCTTGACATCAAGAAAAACAAACAGATCGAAATCAGGAATTATCCGTTGCGCGGCTTGCGTCAGCCTGATGGAATTTCTGCGTTTACCGTGAATGGAAAATCGTTTGTCCTTACGGCAAATGAAGGTGCTCCTGTCAACGATTATAAGGCATGGACGGACGTGACGACGGCGATGGTTTTGATGCAGCAGGAAGTGCTTGACGCGGATGAGTTTACCACAGGTCAGCTCAATGAACTCAAGAATATTTCAGTGAGCAATCTGGAACGTTGCAATGTAGCTCCGGATAAGACGGAAAACGGCAAATGTCCGTATCTGTACAGTTTTGGATCTCGCTCTGTCAGCATTTTCGATGGTGAATCTGGACATTTGATGTGGGATTCCGGAGACTTGTTTGAACGTACGGTTGCAAAAGTTGCGCCTGATTACTTTAACTGGAATTCCAAGAAAGGCAAAGTCAAGATGGATGCCCGCAGTGAAGACAAGGGCTGCGAACCGGAAAACGTGACAACGGGAATCGTGGGCGAAAAACGCTATGCATTTGTTGGGCTTGAACGCACGAGCGGCGTAGCCGTGCTTGACATTACCGGTGTCGAAACTGGTGCGACTCCGCAGATTCTGGATTATTATCTCGATCCGAAAGACAGGGGCCCCGAAGGCATTCTGTTTATTCCGGCCGCAAAGAGCCCGAACGGGGAACCGCTATTGGTTGTGGGGTACGAGTACAGCAAAACCCTCGCCGTGTATAGTGTGAAGTAGGTGTGGGGTATGGGGTCGGTCGCCTACGGCTCCCTCTGGGGTATGGGCGCGGACCTTGTGGTCCTTTGAGGCTTGAGGTCTTGCAATTTGAAAAGCCCCAAAGCGAGTTTACGAGCGACCTCATAGCCCAAAGCGTAGCGAGCCCAGAGGAGCTTTAGCTCCGTGCTCATAGCCCACAGCGTAGCGTGCTCATACCTCAATTCTCTCCGGCCATGGGTGCTTGGGGTATCTTCCTCGTAATTCCTTGCGGACTTCGGCGTAGGTATTTTGCCAAAAGCTTGTGAGGTCCCAAGTTTTTTGAATTGTGCGGAAGTTCGGCGCTAGAATGTCGTAGCGCACTTTGAGCTTGCCGTCGGCGATTTTATGCTCGCCGCGAAGCTGCATGAAATCTTCGATGCGTGCGGAAATTTCGACGAGAACGCCGTCAGCACTTTGCACAATTTTGCCGCTGCTCTGTTCATCGGCTGTTGCAACGGCCTGGTAACTGTAGCGGGCTCGCTTGCCGTTCGGGAGAACGTAATGGTCGGGGAACGTCTTTTGCAACCACGCCAACATGGATTTCCCGAAGTAATCTTCGACGATGTTTCTGTAACGGTCTTCGTTGATATCGCGCAGCAAAAAGATTCCGTCCGTGAGTTCGTTGAAGATAAGTTCCATGTCCTCTTCGTTGAATTCCGGGAGACCGTATTCCGGGTAAAGTTTGGCTGCAAGGCGCATCTTGATAAGGAGCGTTTGCACGTTCTCGCTGAGATAGCGACCGTTCCAGTTTTCTTTTTCGAGCTTGTCCCGCCAGGCGTCAACGGTGAGACTTTTTAGTTTTTCAAGAACTTTGGGCGACGCTTCTTGCGGAAGGACTTCTTTACGGCTAATTTCGCGGATGTCGCCGCTGGGCGAGCCGCTTTCGTGAATTTCGACGCCGATGAAACGTTCTTGTCCGCTTCGCCACAAAAGCTCGTATCGGACATTTTCGCTTTCGCTGACAATGAGTTCCTTGGGAACGGGGGCGTAAAGGCTTACGCGTAGTTCGGATTTGCTTCCGCCACCCGTGCGTAGCATTGTGAGGGCGAGCAATGCGTAGGGCGGTTCTGCAACTTGCAAACGGATCGTGTTGCCGTTGCTCAGCTTGTAAGCGCTTCCACTTGGAGTCGCGAGCCTGTCTGGAAATGCGGCGAGAAGGCTTTGAACGATAAGATGTGTAGTAGGGAATGTAGCTTCCTTTGTGGCTCTCTCACTTTGTGTTGAAATGTCATGCACGTCGCTTGTCTTGTATGGTTGTCGTCTCTCGTCTTTTCCTTCGACAAGCTCAGGACAGGCTACACGTCTCTCGTCTCTCGTCTTTCGTCTCTCGTCTATAAAGTCTCTATAATCCTTAAGCTGCCTCAACGTAAACGTTACTTCACGCGGAACGTTGATGGCCTTTGTAAGCGTATCGCTTGCGAGCGTGAGCAAGTTCAGCGATACTTTTGATTTTTGGACAAATTCTGTACCCGAATGAATCCATGCCATGGCGGCAAGCAAAAGGTCGGGGAGGTCTGTGACACGTTCCGCTTTTGCCAAAATCAGCGCAAGCGGAATGTTTGAAATAGGTGTCTGGATGGCGCGTTCGCCAAGTTCCGTGATGCGACCGTCCTTAAGCATGCCGAAGTTTTCGAGCATCGCTGTGGCGGTCTTTTCGCGCGCCTCAGGGATTGCCGTAGGAAGTTTTATTTTAGCTCTTTCGTCTTGCGTCTGTAGGGCTTTGCCCGTTCTCTCGTCTAATTCCAGTGCCGCTTTCTGCAGTAAAAGTTCCGACGGCTCGATTTGCAAGACTTCAGGCACGATTCCTTGCGGCATGTGCTTTTCGGCCTCTTCCGTCCAAAGGCGGATGGCGCATCCGTTTTGCGTTCGTCCGCTTCGACCGCTACGTTGTATGGCGTTCTGCATGGAGATGGGGAGCGTTCGCAGCACGTTCACTTTTTCGCTGTCGTCGTATTCGCTCACTCGTTCGATGCCGCTATCGACAACGCCAGTCACATTTGGCACCGTGATGGATGTCTCTGCAATGTTTGTCGTAAAGATGACCCGCGGACGTTCCGTTTCTTCAAAAATGCTCTCTTGCGTTTCTCTGTCTTGCCCGCCGTACAGCTCCAGGAATTCTGCTGCGTTTGCTCCAAAAGCTTCATTTGCAGCGGTGTGGCATCGGGCAATTTCAGCCTTGCCTGGCAAAAATACGAGTGTCGTTTGCCAGATGTTGTTTCGGTACAGCGTGCGCAAGGCGCGTACGACTTCGTTTTCGATTCCTTGACCGGCGCTGATATTTACACCGGAAGCCGGCTTTTGATGTATAATTTGTACTGGATAAAGCGGGTGCCCGAGTTCGAGACATTTGACTCCAAGCGACTGTTCCATTTCATCGCGGTTGAGCTTCGCGCTCATCACGGCGATTCTCGGTACTTTTTGGCCTTCGTGGCTTCCGGCACCGCTCACCGATTGCAACTTGAGCAAGTACGCAAAGAGCAAGTCCATGTCGGCTTTGCGTTCGTGGTATTCATCAAAGATGACCCATTCCGCATTCATCTTGCCATGCAAAAGTTCTTGCAAAAAGTTTCCGTATGTCTGGAAAAGGATGCGCGTGTCGCTTGATTTGCAACTGTCTTGCCGGAACTGGTAACCGACCGTCTTTCCGCACGGCTCGTTGTGCAGTTTCGCGGAGTACTGTGCGAGGGCGAGTGCTGCAATCCGTCTCGGCTGCAAAACGACGATGCGCCCGCTAAAGTGTTTGCTCAAGAACCACGGAATGTACAATGACTTGCCGCTACCGGTGGGCGCCTCTATTAATAAATTCCTTGAAGATGCAATCGCGCTGACAAGCTTTTGTTCTTCTTCGGCAATGGCTAGGTCTTGGTATGTTCGCATGCGTTCTCTTTGGGTCTCTTTAAAAAACAGACCCCGGTACTTTGACCGGGGCAAAATAAACTAAATTCTTCAAGGATTAGACTCTCAGACGATATCGTATTGCAATCTCTCGTCTGTAAGCGAAGCAATCTTTCGTCTATATCTAAGCCTTCGGATATCTCAGCTTCTCGCCGGTAGCTTCGTCAATGTAAGGGTGCTTGCCTTCGCGGAACTTCTGGTTGATGACCAGGTTCTGGAGTCTCCTCTTGATGCCGGCTTCGGTCTTGCAGAAGAAAAATACCACCTTGTTCGTTCCCGGAACTTGGAACACGGCAAGCTTAAACTTCTGTGAAACGGCACGACGGAAAAACTTGATGTCTTCTTTCTTGGGAATGACTTGGTCGGTGCCCGGCTTGATTTCGCAAATCATGTCGGCATCGGCGAGCAAAGCCTTGGACTTCTGCTGGAGCGCGAGAAAGTTCGGTTCGGTGCTCTTACGGATGTTTTCCATGTTGAAAGGACTTCTTGCCTTCAATCCCTTAAGAACTCCGCGAAGGGCAAAAAATACCAGAATGACCACGACCAGGATTAGCAGGTACGGCCAGTAATTTGAAAAAAAGTCTAACATAATAACCTCGGAAACGTTCTAACGTTTGCAAATATAGAAAAACTCTGTATAGTCTTCAAAAATTAAATGGGCGGTAATATAATTTTTATATTTCCGTCCATGTTTAGTGTTTTAAAAAAATGTGCCTTTGTGGCGGCTATCTTTAGCCTTTCGGGCCATTCCTTTGCTGGACTTTCTATGGATGCTTCCGGTCCCTGTGCCGATGGCGCGATGATTGCTTCAATCGAACTCAATGGTCTAGAACATACCCAGCCGCATGTTGTCTTGCGGGAACTTATCAATAAGGTCGGAAAGCCGTATTCGCAAAAGGATTTTGAATCCGAAAAGCTCCGACTTCAGGACCTCGACCTCTTTACCGAAATTTACGTTACTTGTGAACCGACAAAGGAATCCATCAATGAAATGCTAGCGGTTCCTAGTGAATCGGAACCAGAGCCTTCGTCAAGCAATTCCGGGGAATCTTCGCGTACGCCTGACCCGGATGAACTTTCCTCGCTCGTCACGAGTCTCTCGTCGAATAACGATTCGCTTTCGTCTTTTATAGCCCGTCTCTCGTCTGATGCGGATACCCTTTCGTCTCTTGTCTCCCGTCTTACGTCGAATACGGACTCAGTCTCGTCTCTCGTTTCTCGCCTTGCGTCGAACACCGACTCGCTTTCGTCTATCGTCTCCCGAATTACGTCGAGTACGGGAGCCCTTTCGTCTTTAATTCCTCCTCCCGTGACGAAACCGGATTACCGTAGCCCGTCTACCTCAAACTATTTCCCGTCCATCCAGTCTTTGAATACGTATAAGCTAACTTACCATTTCAAGGAAATTTTCCGCTGGATTCCGTCGCCGGACAGCAAAACGACTGATCGCGACGGCCTGATGCTTGGGCTTGCGCTTGCGAACCTGAATATTCTTGGCGAGGACATTCGTGCCGAGGTCCATTACCGCACGGCGATAGATCCGATTTTTGAAAAAAATGAATACGCCATTTATGCGAGTTCTCCCTACCTGTTTGGTATTCCGCTGGGATGGAATATTGATTTTACTCGGACGGACAGCTGGGATGATATCCGTGAATTCCGGGACGCAAGCTGGTTGCTAGGATTGGACGTGAACTGGAAACTGCTTCCGCATTATTCCATTCTCGGCAAGGCGGTTTATCGTTATCTTGAAAAAGGACCGGGGATTTTACCGGAATTTGGGCTTGGCGTAGCCGTGGATTATCGCGACAGCGAACAGGATTCCCGCATGGGATTTTATTTTGAAAGCGCCGTGACTCATGTAGGGGCGGGCGGTTCGCGCGGTGAAAGCTATGTTGAATTTTTGGAAGATGCGCGGGCTTACTATACGTTTGGACGCTTTATCACAGGGGCGTCCGCGCTGGTTCGCTTGCGTCCGGGCGATGTGAAACGTTACGATTATTTCTACCACGGTGGAACGAACTCCTTCCGTGGCCTTAAAAAACCGGATGCGCAGCACCTGGGCGTTCATGAAATGCTCTTGACGCTCGAGGAACGCTTTGTCTTGCTGGAACGCCGTTCCGCATCGCTGTGGGGTGTCAACTTCTTTTACGGAGTCCAGTTAGTGGCTGGGCTTGACGGTAGCGTTCTTTGGGACAAGGGGGCGCCCGGCTGGAAAAACTACGAAGGTGCCGTTTATGGTGGCCTCCATATCGTGGTTCCGGCGCTTGACCGAATCCGCTTTGAAATCGGTTATAGTCCGGACAAGGGTGAACCTAAGTTTACATGGGGTATCACCGGAAAAACGACAACGCAGCGCTGGCGTAACAGGTAATAGGGCGGCCTTGCGGCCTATGGGCTATGGGGATTGTGAGGTAAGGGCTTTAGCCTCGATCCCATACCTGATCGCCCCTTGAATTTTTGTAAATAAAAGTTAAATTTTACTTATCGTATAGAAAAAACGAAAAAGTGGCTCGATGTGGGCCTATATGGAGAACAAATGGCCATTAACTATCTGGATCTTCCAATTGGACGCAAGTATCCCTACGAAGTGGATTGCGTCGTGGAAATCGGCAAAGACACGAATTTGAAGTATGAATACGATGAACGCCTGCATGTGTTCCGTCTCGACCGATGCCTTTTGAGCTCCATGAGCTACCCCTGCACGTATGGTTTTATCCCGAGCACCAAGGCTGACGATGGTGATGCTTTAGATATGCTCATATACAGTCCCGCATCCATGATTACGGGGACAGTCTGCACTTGCCGCGTTATCGGTGCGCTTGACATGACTGACGGTGGCAAGAAGGACTACAAGGTTCTTGGCGTGCCGACATTCAACCCGCGTCCGTTCTGTGACATTACCGATGTGGACCAGATGTTCCTTCGCATTACGAAGAACTTTTTCCAGAACTACAAGGAACTCGAAGGCAAGGACGTCCAAATAGGGGATTGGAAGGACGCTGCGTTTGCTCGCGAAAAGGTGATTGCAGCCCACAGGGCTTATTTCCAGAACCAGGTCCAGGTGCCGGATGCCTGTTATCAGGAACCCGAACACGACGAAAAAATCACCGCTGAAGAGTTAATCTAAGCCGAGTGTTGCAAAAATGAGCTTGTACGTTTTTATAACCGAGGCGCAATATTTAGAAAAACAACGAAGTTGTTTTTTGTTAATTTAAAGGCGAACGCTGCGACCGTGCTTGCACGGGCATTGGACAAGTCCCAAACAAGTCGCTTGCGACGCTGTAATTTGATGTATTTAAAGTGTCGCAGCAGCTTGCTTTTTTTGTTTCAAATACCTTTTGATGATTGAATTTCGCAAATGGTTGCGTGCGTCTTTTT
Source organism: Fibrobacter succinogenes (assembly GCA_902800345.1). Classification (GTDB taxonomy): domain Bacteria; phylum Fibrobacterota; class Fibrobacteria; order Fibrobacterales; family Fibrobacteraceae; genus Fibrobacter; species Fibrobacter succinogenes_H. The sequence continues at coordinate 4,585 of CADCDO010000054.1, read as the reverse complement.
TTGACTTGAAAATTTCAAAAATAACAATAAAGTTGCTGATTATTGAAGTATTTTATTGTTTTTTTGCAATTGCATTTATATATTGTCTATGTTGTAACATTTAAAGTAAAACGAGGTCATATGAACAAGCTTATGCTTACCTTCGCGATGTCGTTCATGCTGCTTAGTACTTCCGCTATGGCATTGACGATCAACGTTGAACCCAAGAAGGAGGAACCCACCCGAGTCGCTCCTCCTCCGCCACCTCCACCTCCTCCTCCGGCTCCGGTGGTAAGCTGCAAGTATTCTGAACCGAAGTGCGACCGCCATGACAGAATTCATGCGGAACGTTACGGTAACGATCAGAGTATGTACAGCCGAGGCGAATGCATCCGTGGTGAAAAGGAACGCAATTTCGACTTCTACTGCAGCAACGGTGACGTCTGGATGCAAATCGATTTCCGTCGCGACCGCGCCGACCGCATCAAGTGCATGGATCCGCGTAACAAGAAGTTCTTTGCCGCTCGTACCATCGGCGAATGCGAAGACCTTCATCGCGATTTCAATCGCCCGCAGCCGCCGCGCAAGCACCATCGCGACCACGAACGCAGACACCGCGACTATCGTGATTAAAACGTAATACTCTAACAAAAAATCCCTCGATGAAATCGAGGGAATTTTTTTATACGAAAAATTTGTTTATCCGTGAATTTTATATAAATTATTTTTCAATGCATCTGACGGAAAAAGCATTGTTTTCTTCGATGGCCCGTTCCGCATACCGTTCATTGTAGCCGCCAATTGTCACGAAGTTTGCAATGTAAGTCGTCTCTTCGGTTGCGGTCCAGAAAAACGCCGACTTGTCCATGTCTTCGTATGCAAAATGCGCATCGCTTTGACCTGGAACTGTAAACGAAGCTTTGGTGGCTTCGCAGTAGGGACTCCACATTTCGTTGTTGCCAAAGCAAATCCTTTGACCTGCCTGCTTGACTCTAAATCCATTGCGCTTGCTAGAGCCGAGATACTTACTTAGGAAATTCCAGTCTTTGCGGTTGGGGAGGCTCCAGCCGGTCGGGCAAGCCTTCATCGCCGCTTTCCACGTATAGAGTCGTCCGAACTTTTGGCAATTCTTGTTGTCGTCATCGTAGCAGTAGCTGCCGCGAGTTTTATATGTAAGATTTTCCGCAAACCAATTGTGGTTTCCGATTTTGACAATCTTGTAAGTATGTCCGTCGCGGGGATCCTTGAATTTTTTAGGCGATGATTTTTTTGTAGGTGCGGCTACGGCGATACAGATTGATAAAAGTACAAATGCTATTCCAATTCTCATAAGGCATAATTTACAAAATTTCGTGGTGGGAATTTTTTATTTTATGTTTTAAAGAGGTTTTTAAAGTTGCTGATTGAAGACGTCAAAAAATCTATTGTCGATGCCGGATTCCACGATGGTGAAAAAATGCCCTCTGTGCGAAAAATGGCGGAACAGCTTTGTCTTTCTGTCAATACGGTTCATGGGGCGTACAAGCTTTTGGCACAAGAGGGGCGCATTCAGCTGGTTCACGGCAAGGGATGCTTTTGGGGCGCTGCACCATCGCTAGAGGTTAAACCTGCAGAAAGCGTTTATTCTGTTGTAGAACGTCTGTTCCAGAACGATTTGGATAGCGGCTCTCTCAATGCGTTTGACGAACTTCCGTCATGCAAGGAACTTTCGAACCGTTACGGCGTTTCGTCGTACATTGTAAAAAAATTCCTATTGCAAAAGTGCTCGCAGGGAATTTTGCGCCATGTGGGACACCGGTTCTTTTTTAGCGAAGAACGTTCTGTCAAGACTTCGAATTACGTTTTGTTTATACACCGTTCTGATGAATTTGGCCGTTTGAAAATAGAATCGGAACGCGAGTCCGATGTCTTTCGTACGTTTGCGCAGATTGCGGCAGAACAGAAAATTGCGGTGAAGTTTATCGGGTATCACGAATCTTCGAACCAGTTTTTTTTATCGAACGGGGATACCTTTATCGTCAAGAACGATTCTCATTGTCTTGGAGTCTTTCTTTCAACTTGGCTAGTCAAAGACGCTTCTATGTTGTTTGCTCATTTTGCCTCGTTCAAGAATCCTATTTCGGTCTGGTGGGAATACGCTCCAGATAAAGTGCCTGTCAGCGCTCGTAACAAGAAAAAGTGGGCGTTTTACAATGTCGCATTTGGTAAAGAAGCGGGCGTGATTGTCGGACGTTACCTCAAGAATAAAAATTTGGGACAAGTTTATTACTTGTCGCCGTACCATGCTAGCTTTTGGTCAAAGGCTCGCTTGCAGGGACTGCTTGAAGTCGGGACGGACGTGGTGCCGCTTGTTGATGACCGCTTTGCCTCGCCGTTCGATTTGGCCGATGCCGCCGAACGTGAGGGCGTTGAACGTCAGGTGCTTTTGGATAACATCCTTGAATCGCTTTTGAAAAATGCGACATTGGATAAATTTGTCTGTTCGAACGATTGGGTGGCGGCTTCGCTTATCGATTATTTCAAGGCTAGAAATTTGCCCGCACCTTATGTGATTGGTTTTGACGATACGATTGAAAGTTATCGTTATGTTTTTGATTCGTTTGCATTCAACGTTGGGACGATGGTGAAAGAAGCGATTTACCACATTGTCGCGCCAACCATATATGCAGAACAGCGCCGCCAGATGCAAACCCCGCTCGGAAGAGTTGTCGAGAAACTCTAGAATTTACTGGATTGACGGCTACGCCGTCCGAGGCTTCGGCTCAAAAAACATCAAAAAACGAATGAAGCAGTCAAATTTATTTGACTATTTCTGAGATCAAAATGTGACGCGAAGCGTCAAATAGGTCTGCGAGCAGCCCTGCTTTGTTCGCCTTGCACTCGTTTCTTCGGGCGTTCCGCCCTCAGGTTGACGTTTCGCTTTCGTCACCCTGAGCGTAGCGAAGGGTCCAGTAAAGTCTCGTTATGCAATAGAAATCAAACGTTAAACTTTCCGGAGCAGGCGAGGAGCCCGAGCATATAAAGTAATCCGTCATAGTAACGCCATGTGCCGGTCGGGATTTCCATGTTCCAAAGGTCTTCGGCGAATGGCTTGGTAAGTGGATCGCCTGCGGGAAGCGCTACCGTTGAAGCGGCGTTCATCGCGATGAGGCCGCCCGTGGCAAGCCTTGCCTCGCGCGGGAATGCGCTCCCGTCGACACGCATGTCGGCGAGGTACGGGCGCCGTCCATCGAGGTAGCCGAGAATTTTTCGGACTGCAGAAACTTCCCAGTCGCTCACGTCGGTGTGTTCGCCCTTGTCTTGCAATTTTGCTGCGTCAAGTCCCATGTTCCAGATAACGCGCCAAGCGTCACCGCTGAAACAGTCACTTTCCGGATTCCATGGCGTGGATTTCGGAGTCCCATCGAATTCGCTGTAGTCGGCGGCGAGTCCCGTGATTGGGTGGCATGCTTTTTTCAAATAGGCGACACTGTTGTCTGCTATTTTGTTCCAAATGCCATCACCGCTGGCTTCACCGTACATTCTGTAGAATGCAACTGTGTTGTAGCTTGGATCGGTGAAATCGTTCCCTTTCATCGGGGAGAATCGCACGAGTCCGGCATTCACGTCCATTATCGTATAGACTTCGCCGGACTGCGGCTTGTGTGCCATGTCGTTAATGAGCTCGACAGCTTCGCGCTTGTAATTATCGCAATTGAATATCTTAGCGGCGTAGAGGAGCGCTGCGGCAAAGTATTCTTCGCCATCCGGGGCCGCCCCCGGGTCCATCATCGAAAAATCGGCAGTCGAAACCTGCCAGGAGTAATAGCCCGCCAAGTCGCCTTCTTTATTTTTCATGTACGTCTTGGCAAATTTCCAGAGCTTGTCGAAAAGGTCCTGCTTGCCGAGGAGTGCGGCAACTGTCATGCCGTAGCTCATTCCCTCGGAGCGGATATCGTTGTGACCGATATCCACGATGTACGCCATGTCGTCGCCCTTGTCAAAGCAAATGCGTTCGTTGTCGCGATCGCCTTCAAAAAGTTGGGCGAAAGCCTTGTTCAGTTTTGCCTCGATTTCGGCGGGAGTCTTACCAATTTCTTCAAAAATGTTTCTCATGACAAGTAAAATAGAAATGTATTGGACTGCCGTCTTGGTTACAAGGTGAAATGTTGAAAAAGTGTTATGGGTGTTTGAATATTGTCGCTCTTTACAGGACTATTTTAAAATGCTACTTTAATACTTTTGGAGAATTACACTTATGAGTGGAATTGATAAAAAGACCATGAATTTAGCGGATATTCAAAGCGAATATTTGGGTTTCCCGAATCCCTATAAAGATGCTCCGTCTTGTAGGTATGATCATCGTGCGCTTGTTGCATATGCCCAAAAAGTTGGCAAGTCTATAAATGACTTGTCTTACGAAGAAAAACTTGCATTTGTGATAAAATAATAAAAACGCCCGCATTTCTGCGAGCGTCTTTAAAAGCTTGAGTCTTTGCAACTCGAGTCGGTTTTCTATTAACGAGAATAGTATTCCACGACGAGCTGTTCTTCGAGCTTGACCGGGATCTGGTCGCGGAGCGGAAGCTTCACGAGAGTACCCTGCATCTTGCCGAGATCGACAGAC
>CADCDO010000053.1 GCA_902800345.1 Fibrobacter succinogenes | reverse complement strand
AACGGGCTGAGAGGAAGTTGAAAACTTCGACCGAACCTGATTTGGATAATGCCAACGTAGGGAGGTTCCATTGAACTCAAATCCAGTCAAAATCAACGGTGAAGACGTCGCAGCGGCAGGCATGACCATTGCCGAATATTTGGCGTTCGCGAATTACGATACAAAACGCATCGCCGTTGAACGCAATTTGGAAATTGTCCCTAAAGCAAAGTACGCCGAGGTCGTTCTCGAAGCGGGGGATGTCGTCGAAGTTGTGAACTTTGTTGGAGGCGGGTGATGGCCTGCGGTAAAATCCCGAGCAGGGATGAATTTAGATGTGCTCTTGTTGAAAAACAGGGCGAAGAAATCGTTCAGAAACTGGAACAGGCCACGGTTGCAATCTGTGGTGTAGGTGGACTGGGCTCTAATGTCGCCATCAATCTTGCACGTGCTGGCGTTAAGAAACTTATTCTCGTGGATTTTGACTGTGTTGACGTGACGAACTTGCAGCGCCAGCAGTACAAGGCTTGTCAAGTCGGAAAGCCCAAAGCGCTTGCTCTCGTCGAGAATTTGAAAGAAATCGCGCCGTACATTGAACTTGAAGCGTACGACGAAAAAATTACGGAAGAAAACATTGACAAGTTCGTGGCTAACGTCGACGTTGTATGTGAAGCGTTCGACAATCCTGAAGCTAAATCGATGCTTGTAAACGCGGTCCTTGAAAAGTATCCGCAAAAATATCTTGTGGCGGCCTCCGGGATGGCGGGTACGGACGATGCGAATTCCATCAAGACGCGTAAGATTTCAAAACGTTTTTATCTCTGTGGCGATGGCAAGAGCGACGTGACTCAAGGTCCATAAAGGACATGCAAATGAATTCTGACAAACTTGTTATTGGCGGTCATGAATTTGATTCTCGTTTTATTCTCGGTTCTGGAAAGTATTCCCTCAAGCTCATTGAAGCTGCGGTCAAGGATGCCGGCGCACAGATTGTAACGCTTGCCGTTCGCCGTGCAAACACGAAGGAACACGAAAACATCCTCGACTACATCCCGAAAAACGTCACGCTTTTGCCAAATACTTCAGGCGCTCGCAATGCCGAAGAAGCGGTCCGCATCGCGAGACTTTCCCGTGAACTCGGTTGCGGCGACTTCGTGAAAATCGAGATTATGCGCGATACCAAGTACTTGCTCCCTGACAATGCCGAAACCATCAAGGCCACGGAAACGCTTGCAAAAGAAGGCTTTGTGGTGATGCCGTACATGTATCCGGATTTGAACGTAGCTCGCGATCTCGTGAATGCCGGTGCAGCCGCCGTGATGCCGTTGGCATCGCCGATTGGCTCGAACAAAGGTCTTTGCACAAAAGAATTTATCCAGATTTTGATTGACGAAATCGAACTCCCGATTATCGTGGATGCGGGTATCGGTAAACCGTCCGAAGCTTGTGCCGCCATGGAGATGGGTGCTGCCGCCATTATGGCAAATACCGCTCTTGCAACAGCGGGTGACATTACGCAGATGGCTTCGGCATTCAAACTTGCGATTGAAGCGGGCCGTAAGGCTTACCTCGCCGGGCTTGGTCGAGTGCTTTCCCGCGGAGCATCCGCATCCGATCCGCTCACAGGATTTTTACGAGACTAGGATATTTCGGAATGAGGAATTATTGAAAATGTCATCCTGAACGAAGTGAAGGATCCAGCCAAGTGTTTATTTTTGAGTTTAAACGTCACTGGATCCTTCCTCCCCTTGGTCGTCAGGATGACGCATTCTACAAACCATTGACTAACGGCTATTGACTCATGGAAAACGAACGCAAAGACAACAATTATTTTTTTGATTCCGGGAATCTCTCGCCGGCGGCTCTTGAACGTAAGCACAGGATTGAAACGGATCCGTCTGTTCGCACGGACATCATGGAATACCTGCCGGGAATGGAAGTGATTCACTCCGACATTCGCGACAAGGTTCTTGCTGCTTTTGATAGCTATGACGCGTCCAAATACACGGCGCGCGATGTGCAATTCGCTTTGCAACACGATACTTGCTCCATTGAGGATTTCAAGGCTTTGCTTTCTCCGGCAGCAGCGCCGTTCCTTGAGCAGATGGCCGCCAAGGCAAAGATTGAGACGGGTCGCCATTTCGGCAACAACGTTTATCTCTTTACGCCGCTCTACATCGCGAACTACTGCGAAAATTACTGCGTCTATTGTGGCTTCAACTGCTACAACCACATCAAGCGTATGCAGCTGAACATGGAACAGATTGAGCACGAAATGAAAGTCATTGCCGACAGTGGCATGGAAGAAGTCTTGTTGCTCACGGGCGAAAGCCGTGCCAAAAGCAGTGTCGAATACATCGGTGAAGCTTGCAAACTTGCCCGCAAGTATTTCAAGCTCGTGGGCGTCGAAGTCTATCCGGTGAACGTTGACGAGTACAAGTACTTGCACGAATGTGGCGTTGATTACGTGACTGTGTTCCAGGAAACGTATGACCGTAAGCGCTATGAACAACTTCATTTGCTTGGCCACAAGCGCGTATTCCCGTACCGCTTTGATTCGCAGGAACGTGCCCTCATGGGCGGCATGCGCGGTTGCGGATTCTCGGCGCTTCTCGGACTTTCGGACTTCCGCCGTGACGCTCTCGCAAGCGCTCTGCATGTGTATTATTTACAAAAGAAGTATCCGCATGCCGAAATGAGCCTTAGCTGCCCGCGCCTTCGTCCGATCGTGAACAACGAAAAAATCAGCCCGCTTGACGTTCACGAAAAGGAACTCTGCCAGGTGCTTTGCGCCTACCGTATTTTCCTCCCGTTCGTGGGCATCACGGTTTCGAGCCGCGAAAGCAAGGAGTTTCGCAACGGCATCGTGAAAATAGCCGCGACGAAGATTTCCGCGGGCGTCTCGACCGGTATCGGCGACCACGAAAGCAAGTACAGCGGTCACGACGACGGGGAAGGTGGCGACGAACAGTTCGAAATCAATGACGGTCGCAGCATCGACAAAATGTACGCCGATATGAGCGGCGAAGGCATGCAGCCCGTGCTGAACGATTATTTGTACGTATAGTGTTAAGTTGTAGGTGTTAGGAATATAATTCCATCATTATCTAATGACCAATGACTAACACCTAACAGCTATTTTTAATTACTTTTAGCGCAACCTTTTCGTCCGTAAGTGGAGAAGCAGATTCCGTTATCAGATCTGTATGCCTGGTTCCAATCTTTTCCATTAGGCAAAAGGAACACTTCGACAGAAAAACCTTCGTTTCCTGGACTCCACTGGACGCTCATGGTATAACGAGTGTTTTCGTTACTTTTGCCATGGTTTAGAGCCTTGCTTAGGAACATTGGATTTTTGGGAGCCGTACGATAATCTATCTTGTTATTTTGATTGACGTATGGCGTCGCTGAATATGTGCTGCTGTTAAAATCGAATTTGTTACCGTTAAGTCTATCTTTGATGATATCGGCAACACCATCAAACCGAGCTTCCTTGAGTGCTTCAAACCATGTTCCTCCACTGCCTATCATTGGGCAAATGTTGATAGATTGCTGGCCAATTTTATCATTGGCTTTACCATGGCTTCCTTGGACGTTTAATGTGAGCTCGTTATGCAATTCTATTACAAATAACGTTGCTCCCTTATTGGAGTTGAGACCTGTTGAAAGACTTGTTGCTAAATCACTTGTATTAGCATTTTTTTGGGTCGGCGTATATTTTGAAAAAGCATCCATATCTTCGATCAACGCCCTGTTCAGAGCATCTCTCAAATAGTATAACTTCATCAAGTCGGCCTTTTCTCGTGTTTTTTCGGCAACGCCAAAAAATTTTGGCACGGCAACCGTTGCGAGAAATCCCATGATGGCAAAAACTACCATGAGCTCGATAATAGTGACGCCTTTTCGTGAACGTAAAGTAGTCATAATATTACCTACCTTTTTTTTGTTTCTCCATTCTCGTAAAGATAAATATACATTGTTTCGTCAAATATTGTCAAAACGTAGCTTTTTAGTTGATATCTGTCACAATGTTGTAAACAAAAATTTTCACTACTACGGACTCCCTCTCATTTTTTCTGAATTATAAAAAGTTTAAGATTTTTCGTTACAAAAATATAATAAAAGCGCCACGTTTTGCTAGTGTTTTTATATTTATTTGGCTTTTACCACCTCTAAAAATTCATCCTCATTGCAGTTTATTTTTTCTAGTTTTGGCCTGATGAAAAATATTGACACCACACTCTATTTTATTACCGATAGCACGAGTGTTCCTGCAGAACGCTTTTTGCCGACCGTCGAAGCCGCTTGCAAAGGCGGAGCCACGCTCATCCAGCTTCGTGAAAAAAACAAATCGACACGAGAATACATGGAACTTGCTTTGGCGACACACGAAATCACCAAACGCTACGGAGTTCCGCTAATTATCGATGATCGCGTCGATGTCGCTTTAGCCATTGGCGCTGAAGGCGTTCATGTGGGGCAAACGGACATGCCTGTGAAAATCGCGCGTGCGCTTATGGGGCCCGATAAAATAGTAGGGGCAACTACAAAGACTGTTCCTCAGGCGCTCGAAGCTTACGAACAGGGCGCGGATTATCTGGGTGTAGGGGCGATTTACCCGACAACGACCAAAGTTGTCACCATTCTCACTAGTGTTGAGACTTTGAAGGCTATCGTCAAAGCGGTTCCCGTCAAGGTCAATGCGATTGGCGGCCTCAACAAGGACAATATCGATGTTCTCAAAGGTTCAGGCATTGCCGGCATCTGCGCCGTTTCTGCAATCATGAAGGCCCCGGATCCGGAACGCGCTACACGGGAATTGAAACAAGCGTTTTTGAATTTAGAGCTTAGAACTTAGAACTTAGAGCTTAGAGCTTAGAATATTGCTTTCTATCTAAGCTCTACCGACTAAGCTCTACCAACTAAGTTCTACCAACTATTTACTATCTTTTACCGCGATGAAAAAAACTTTAAAGAACACTTTATCGTTTGTTGTTGACGTGGGGAACTCCCACACTGTTCTTGGCATTTTCAAGGGCGAAAAGGTTGTCGATCACTGGAGACTTACGACCCGCAAGGAAACCACTTCGGACGAGGTCATGAACCGCATCGGCGGACTCATTCATTTTTCGAAAATCAAACCGGAATCCATTACGCATGTTGGTCTTTCTACTGTGGTGCCGTCTCTTGAACGTCCATGGATTAAAGCTTTGCAGACACTTCTCAAGCGTCCGGTGCAGGTGGTGAGTTCTACGAACTGCCTGAATTGCCCGATTGCTTACCCGAACCCGAGCATGCTGGGCGCCGATCGTCTTTGCAACGTCATTGCGCTCAGGGAACGCGGACTTTCCGACGCAATTGTCATCGACATGGGAACGGCGACAACTTTTGACGTGATGAAAGACGGCGGATTTGCCGGAGGCATCATCATCCCGGGAATTAGTGCTAGCTTGGATGTGCTTACCGAAAAAGCGGCGCGTCTCTTGCCGGTGAGCATCGAATGGCCCAAGAATCTTATAGCAAACAACACGGATGATGCCATCCGTGCGGGTCTTTTGTTTGGCTTCATGGCGGAACTTGAAACATTAGTTTCTAAAATTAAACAGGAGATGGGCAAAAAGGATGTTCCTGTTTATGCGACAGGTGGCTGGGGTCGCACGATTGTCGGTCACACCAAGATTATCGACACGTACGATCCGTATCTGACGCTTGATGGGGTCCGCCTAGTTGCTGTTCGAGGCGATTCTGCAGCCGAAGTCATCGACAAGGACGCCGAAGAATAAAGTTTTCTTGGAGGGAGTGGATGAGAAAAATTTGGGTTGGCATAACGTTAGCGACGATTGTATCGTTTGCTGAATCAGGACGTTCACCCGTTATTGGAGCGGAGCGTACGCGTAATTTGCGCGGCCTGGACTACGCGCCGATGCTCATGGAATATCACATGCAGACTGTAGGCGAGGGGCATCATTTCTTTACCTACCCGCGTCGTGATACGGCATTCCACAAGGACTTCGCGAAAAACAATTCCAATGCGATGGCGTACTTCAAAAGCGAGGAATCGTCTTCCCACAAGTTTGCGATTGCGGTAAGCCCGGTTCTCGGAATCGATTACAAGTCGTCTTCGGCGTTGGGCGATACCATTTGGCCGGCTTTCGACGGTGGCTTGTTCATTCGCGGTTTCGCCGATTCGCTCGATTTTGACTTGGATGCGAGAATCTATTCTGAAGGCCATGCCGCGAAGAAACCCAAAAGTTACGATCATGAGGTCTTTGATGTCCAGTCCAAGGAGCGCGGAGACGGTGGTATCGATTATGTGAGCTTTGCGCGTTACCGTGCGCATTTCGCGTTGAATTACTCCTGGATGCGCCTGCAGCTTGCTCGTGACGTTTTGCACTGGGGACCGGGCTATTACAACAATCTTTCGCTCAATCAGTTTGCGCTCCCGTACAACATGCTCACGTTGGACCTTACGTTTGGACCTTTGCGCATCTTTAGCGCCTATGCCGATCTTCGCGTCAATTCCTGGAGCTACAGCAAGGACAATTTAAACGACCGAAATCTTTACGCCCACCGCTACGAACTCGCCCTCAGCCGTTTTACCTTCGGCATTTCCGAAATTCAAATTCTCTACAACGAGAACAAGCCTTGGCTATTCGTCCCAATCGCGCCGCTCTTTATCGAAAAGGGAAACTATACCGAACGCGTGAACAACGGGGCAATCGCTTTCGACATGAATGTCCAACTTTTTAAGTCGGCTCGCCTCTACGGTGAATTTTTCCTGGACGACATGGAATCGCCTTATGCCGTTTATCAGAACCGCTACAGCAATAATCGTTGGGCGGCCATGCTGGGTATGCAAGTGGCGCACGATGCCGAAGTCAAGGGAAAAATGATTCAGTTCGGGACGATTGCCGAAATCGCCCGCGTCGAACCGTTTGCATACTGCCATTACGATACCGCCCAAGCGCAAATTGCACACTTGGGCCTTCCGCTCGGAAACCCGAACGGTCCGAATTCGCTTGCGGTTGACTGGACTCTTTATGGTCAACTTTACTGGAGCCCTTCGGCCAAATTCTTCTTGGGACTTCACAACAAATGGCTTTGGAAAGGAGTCGATTACGGTAGCGACATCAATGACCCGTACAAGACCGTGCGCAAGCGTTTTATCCACAAGGCCCCCCTCCAATATACGATTTCACCTTCTGTTAGCTATATCGGGAGGTATGCATCCTTTGAAATAGACATGACATTCGGTGATGAACGCGCTTTTTTTGTTCGTACCACCTTTCATTGGTAACATAATATAACTATATTTGTATATGGCACAACACAATAAAATATGAAAAATATCATGTCTAAGTTCCATAAATTATTTGTCAACTTTAGAGTCCGCAAACGCATTTTAGCCATGGCGGATGCATTTATTGTCGTTGTCGCTGGGTTGTTTGCGAATTTTGTCCTTCCCTTGGTTGCGGCCCCCATTGATCGTGCGGATCAGTTTGCCATCTTTTTATTGAGTGTTATCCTTTGCTTTAGCAGCTTGCTTTACTTTGGTGCCTACAACAAGCTTTGGCGTTATCTCAACCGTAGCGATTATTTAAGTTGCGTGAAGGGTGTTGTTTGTGGCATTTTTGCAACGCAGGTGTTCTTTTATCTTATCAGCCGGGTGTTGCATTGGCAGTTTGCCTTGATGCAAGCTGTTCTCGCTTGTATCGGAGTATGCCTTTTCCGCTACTTGTTCAGGAACGCCTTCATTTCGCTTGTGAATACGGGACTCATCGAAGGTCGTAAAAAACGCACCATGATTATCGGGGCGGGAAATGCAACAAAACTTTTGCTCGATGAAATCCGTTTCAGCACGAAAGATGCCGAAAACGGAGTGGCGACCTCCGCGGCTGCCGAAATTTATCCCGTCTGCCTCATTGACGATGACCGTTACAAAATTGGCAAACCTTTTGAAAATGTTCTTGTCGCAGGCGGTACAAGCGATATTCCCAAAATTGCTAAGCTGGAAAACATCGAACAGATTCTTTTTTCCATTCCAAGCTGCCCACCGAAGGACCGCCAGACGATTCTGGACATTTGCAGCAAAACCGGACTACCGGTGAAGGTGCTTCCTTTTATCGGGAGCCTTTTGGATAGTTCTGCGATAGGGGACGGAGCCACTAATTTTGCCACCCAGATTCGCGATATCAAGGTCGAAGACTTGCTTGGACGCGACCCCATCAAGTTCGACAACAAGGACATCCGAGCCTATATCGAAAATAAAGTTTGTATGGTGACTGGCGGTGGCGGAAGCATCGGAAGTGAACTTGTACGTCAAATAGCCAAGTACAATCCCAAGCAAGTCATCATTGTCGATATTTACGAAAATAACGCTTACGATATTCAGCAAGAACTGGTGATGGAATACGGATCGTCGTTGAATCTTGTGACGCTAATCGCAAGCGTTCGCGACTATTTCCGCATGAACAAGATTTTCAAGACTTACCATCCCGAAATCATATTCCACGCGGCGGCGCACAAGCATGTCCCGCTGATGGAAAACAATCCGATGGAAGCGATTAAGAACAACGTTATTGGAACGTTCAATATGGCAACCTTGGCCATGTTTAACAACGTAAAGAAATTTGTGATGATCAGTACGGACAAGGCCGTGAATCCGACTAACGTCATGGGAGCTTCCAAACGTTGTTGTGAAATGATAGTCCGTTTCATGTCCATGCAAAAGGACAGCAACACCGAATTTGTCGTCACCCGCTTTGGTAATGTTCTCGGCAGTAACGGAAGTGTCATTCCGCTTTTCAAACGGCAGATCGAGCAAGGTAAACCCGTCACGGTAACGCATCCGGACATCATCCGTTACTTCATGACGATCCCGGAAGCGGTAAGCCTGGTGCTCGAAGCCGCAAGTATTGCGCAAGGTGGTGAAATCTTTGTCCTTGACATGGGCATGCCGGTAAAGATCGTAACGCTTGCTGAAAACTTGATCCGTATGTACGGCAAGGTTCCCTACAAGGATGTCCCCATCAAGTTTACCGGACTCCGTCCTGGTGAAAAAATCAAGGAAGAACTTTTGATGAACGAAGAAGGCTTGAAAAAGACAAAGAACAAGCTTATCTTCATCGGAAAACAGATTGATATTGATACCTCCAAGTTCGTTAACGAACTGTGGAAACTCAAAAACGCGGCCGCAGAAAATGACGAGGCCATCGCCATCCGCGCCCTGCACGAAATCGTTCCCACATTTACGACTCCTGAAAAGTTTAATAGTACCATTCTAAAGCAATCGGAACAGATGAATTTATCGACATCCATCAACCAAACAAACACAAAAGTGGGGTAACTATGAAAAAGGTCGTTTCGTTAGCTTTGCTAACGGCATCTCTAGCCTTTTCCCAGGCTGGAATCATGGGCGGTTCGGAGGGCTTGCATCAAATCAATGCAAAAACTCTTGGACAATGGCAGGTTAATCTCGGAACGGGAGGAAACCTCTCTTTTGGTTCATGGGGGTTATCACGCGGTGGCATCTATAAATCGAACGGGAAACGTTATTCGTTCAACGATGCCGACTATTCTCAGGCCGGTAACTTCTTCGTGAGTTTGGGTATCCTGGACTTTTTGGATATTGGTGCGTCGCTTCCTGTTTACTACGAACATGCGAATTCCAACGGCCCGGGTGGAGCCGCCAACATGTGGACCACAAGCCGTGGGGACCTAGATCTCTTTGCAAAGATTGGACTTCCGTTTGCGTCGGCCGGAGTTTTCAGCACTGCGCTCATGCTGGACCTTTACGTTCCGACGGGTGAACAGAGTGCCGGTGTGCGTCCCCGCCATGCCTGGTACTTGAACGGGAAAAAGAATACGCATCCGTTTACGGCCGATGACTGGGTGTTTGGTGCAGGTCTTGCCCTTACGTTCGACTTTACCAGTCTGGGCGCCCCGATTACGTGGAACCTTGCCGCCAGTTACGTCTATCCGATTGATATCAACGAGACCAACACGCTCGTTTACAGCACAGGCTTTAACTGGAATGCGCTCTCGTGGTTGACTCCGTTCATCGAATTCTCCGCCGAAATGCGTTTGCAGGATGTCGGCCGTTATGATTTCGACCCGATGGTGGATCCCATGCTTCTCACGCCGGGTTTCCGTTTCCATCTTCCGTATAACGTAGAATTTGCCATCGGTCTGGAAGTGGCGATCCGTCTGTTCAAGGACGGATTCGATCGCGACGAGGAACTCAAGGGTGGCAGGGGCTACACCATTTATTATCAGGGAGAACGTGGCATAAATGCGACTTACGGTTATGCGTCCACTCCGCTTCTCTCCGGTGCAGCTCTCTTGAGCATTGCGCTTGACGCCAAGAGCAAGCCCAAGGATTCCGACGGCGATGGTGTTTTGGACAAAGACGACAAGTGCGCACGTACACCGAAGGGTGCCGCCGTCAACGAAGAAGGCTGTCCTCTTGAAGAAATCGAGAGACTTGCCCGCGAAAAGGCTATCGCGGATTCCCTTGCCAGAGTCGATACCGACAAGGACGGCATTTCCGATATTAAGGACAAATGCCCCAATACCATTGAAGGTCTTTCTGTCGACTCCCTCGGTTGCATGCTCGATTTCGACAAGGATGGCGTAGGCGACGCTCAGGACAAGTGCCCGAATACACCGAATGGCGTGACTGTCGATGTGACGGGTTGCCCGCTTGATTACGATAAGGACGGCGTGCCTGATTATCTCGACAAGTGCCCGAACACACCGATGGGTATCGAAGTTGATTCTACGGGATGCGTCCTCGATAACGATAATGACGGAATTCCCAATGATAGGGACAGGTGTCCGGGAACTCCGGCTGGTTTCGGAGTCGATTCTCTTGGATGCATGCCGGACTTTGACAAGGATGGTGTCCCTGACGTTTCTGACAAGTGCCCGAACACGCTCCCGGGTGTCCGTGTCGATACCGAAGGTTGCCCGGTCAACAAGAAAGAAGACCTAGATCAACTCAAGAAGGGCATCAAGTTCAGGACCGGTTCTTCAAGACTCACCAAGAGCAGCTATGGCACGCTCGACGATATTGCGGACCTCATGAACCGAATTCCTGAAGCCAACCTCGAAGTTCAGGGCCATACCGATGACAGGGGTTCTGCAAAGAAGAACCTCAAGCTCTCCGAAACGAGAGCCGGAGCGGTTGTCAAGTACCTTGTCAAGAAGGGAATTGCCAGGGATCGTTTACGTGCTGTTGGTTACGGTAGCGAAAAACCGATTGCCGACAACGATGATGCCGATGGCAGGGCACAAAACCGTCGCGTTGAACTCGTTCCGTTCTCGAAGTAACAGTTTGAACGAAAAAGCAAAAAATATTCTTTGAAAAAAGATTTCCTAACGCACTAGTCCGACTGCCGGATAGTGCGTTAGGTTCTTTAGATAGGAATGACAAAATAAAAGAATTAAATTAACTTTGGCATAAAAAAGTAAATTAGTTGGATCGACTATGTCCGAAAAAGAAGAAAACAAGGTTATTAGCCAAACCTCAATTCAAATGCCGCAAAGCAATGATACCATAACGTTGCTTGAAGCTATTCAGATTCTTTGGGAGAAAAAATTTACTTTATTTCTGTTCATCATTGTCGGTGCAGTTGTCGGTGTCGCCATAGCGACGTGGCTTCGACCGCAGTATACAAGCGATATATTGCTTCAGATTGACGTCAAGGGTGGCAAAACCGGAAAGTCGATGGGCGAAATGGGTGCCCTGTTGGACATGGCGAGCCCAGCCGATGCCGAAATCGAACTTATCAAGAGCCGCATGGTGTTAAGCTATGTCGTCGAGGCAGAGCATTTGTGTTTCAATGCAATCCCTGTTGGGGCCGGTGATCGTTTCTTGCATCGCGAAGGGCGCATGGATCTCGACTCCCTTTACATCCCGATGGTTGCGCGCATCGAAAAATGGATGGCGAGGGCGATTGCGACCGATTCGTTCGAAGTGATTGCTCCTGATGAACAAGTGCTCCTGAAAGGAAAAGTTGGCGAAATGAGCAGGGCGAGTTATGGCGGCGATACGCTCGATATCCGCGTGTCGAAGATGCTTGCGGTGCCGGGCCAAATGTTTCGCCTGACCCAAATGAGCCCGCTAAGGACGATTGCCTCTTTGAAGAATGCACTTAAAGTTAGCGAAAAAGGCAAGCAGACCGGAATTATCGGGGCTAGCTACAGCCATCGTTACCCTGACAGGGCGGCTTCCATTTTGAATACCATTGCAAGAACTTACCTGCGCCAGAATGTCGAAATGCGCAGCGCCGAAGCTGAAAAGACGCTTGAATTTTTGGAAAAGCAATTGCCGGGCGTGAAGTCGAAACTGGACAGTGTGGAAAAAGTCTTGGCCGATTACCGCTATAAAATCGGATCCGTCGATATCACGGGTGAAACGCAGGTCCATTTGCAAAAAGAAAACGAACTGCAGCGCCAGCTGTTGGAGTTGGAGCAGCAACGCCAGGCCGTCACACGCCTGTTCAAGGAAGAGCACCCGAATGTCCAGACTATTGTCAAGCAACAGAACAAACTCAGGGCCGAAATCGCAAAGCTGAAAAAGAATGCCGAAAAGATGCCTTTGACCCAGCAGGAGGTCATGCGTCTCAAGGAAGATGTCGCCGTCAACAACGAAGTTTACACGAACATGTTGAACAAGGTCCAGCAGCTTCGCGTTGTTCGTGCAGGCGAAGTGGGCAACGTCCGCATCGTCGATTTCGCCCAAATCGATTCCATTCCGAGCAAGCCCAAGAAAATGAACATCATCATCTGTTCCGTTGCTGCGTTCTTGATGCTCGGCATTATTCTTGTGTTCCTCCTGCGCATGTTGCGTAACGGCGTCCGTAGCGTTACCGAAATCGAAAGGGAAACGAACATCAGCGTCTTGGCCAAGATTCCGCAACATCACGACAAGAACTTGAACCACAAGTTTACCAAGACTCGCAAGACATTCGTGATGACGAACCCGGATGACTCCGTCAGCGAATCGATCCGGTCCATCTTGACGGCCATCGATTTCTCGTTCAACGTCAACAAGGACCATCAGATTATCATGGTTACTGGTATCATGCCTGGCGTCGGCAAGAGCTTTGTTTCGACGAACCTTGCCACGACGTTTGGAATGGTCGGTAAAAAGACGTTGTATATCGATGCCGACATGCGCAAGGCAACGTGCCGCTTTACGAAAATCGGCCTTGCTGATGTGCTTATGGGAAAAGTCACGTTCGAAAATGCGGTGTACAGGAGCAATAACATCAAGGGTCTCGACATCTTGGAATCCGGTAAGTTCAAAATGGCCGCGTTCGAACTGTTGCGTGGCGACATGTTCAAGAACTTGCTCAATGAACTCCGCTCGAAATACGACAAGATTATCATTGATACGCCGCCGACAAACCTTGTTGCCGACACCTACATGATTTGCCCGTTGGTTGATATTGCACTTATTGTCCTGCACTATGGACGCCATTCGATGGAATCCATCCAGGAATCCTTGCAGAACATCAACCGCTACTGCGACAAGCCCAAGGCGTTCATTTTGAACCATTGCGAACATAGGACCGGCTACGGGTATGGTTACTACGGTCATTATGGCTACTACGGTGGCAAAAAGTCCAGGAAAGATTAGTCATTTACCGATAAAGTCCGCCAATGTGCGGGCTTTTTTTATGAAGCGTGCCGAAATTATCTGGAAAAATTGAAAATAAATCCATATTTTTTCATGGCGGGGTGTCCGCTTTTCGTTAAAATAATGGATTTTTTAGGAGTGATGAACCGCGCTGCAAGAAATGCGCTGAGACATACGGGGTTGAGAAATTGAAGAGTAAACTGATTTGGATGATTGCGGCAGGCCTGGCATGCGGTGCCGCACATGGGCAGACGAAAGTCGTCGTGGATCCGGGCAAGAAATACCAACTATTCGAAGGCTGGGGAACAAGCCTTTGCTGGTGGGCCGAACTCGTCGGGGCTTGGAGTGAAACGAATCGCGACCAGTTCCTGGGGGCGGTCGCCGACCCTGATACGGGCCTCGGCTATAATATTTTCCGTTACAACATTGGCGGCGGTGACCAGCCTGGCCACAATCACCTCACGAAAGGTGACGGCGGCGGCAAGGTTCCCGGTTACAAGCCCACGGAAAAAGGCAATTTTGACTGGACCGCAGATCCTGCTCAACGTGGCGTGGCCCTTCGGCTCAATAAGGTTGTCAAGGACCCAATCTTTGAGGCGTTCAGCAATTCCCCTCCGTGGTGGATGACCAAGAGCGGCTGCGTCTCGGGCAGTAACGACGGTTCCGACAACTTGAAAGAGGATTACTTCGACGACTTTGCGGATTATCTTTCCGAGGTGGCGCTCCATTTCAAGACGGAATGGGGGCTCACGTTCCGTACGGTCGAGCCGTTCAACGAACCCAGCGCCGGCTGGTGGAAATCCAACGGTGGCCAGGAGGGTTGCGGCTTCAAGAACAACCAGTCCAAGATGATTGTGGAACTGGGCAAGGCTCTCAAGAAGAAGGGGCTCTTCCCGGAAACGTCCGTGAGTGCTGCCGATGAGACTTCAATCAAGCAGGCTCACGACCAGCTGGGCAACTACACCTCCGAGGCGCTTTCGTACTTGGGCCAGGTGAACACGCACAGCTATTCTGACGGAAGCTACCGCAAGCAACTTTACAACAGGGCTTTTGGCTTGAACAAGCGTCTTTGGCAGTCCGAAACAGGTCCGTTAAGCAAGAGCGGTGACGAGCATATCGCCTTGTGGATGGCGAATGTGATTATCCAGGACTTGCGCGACATGAAGGCCGAGGCTTGGGTGGACTGGCAGATTGCTGACCCCGCCGAGAATTGGCGTTCTATCAAAGCGGACCATAAAAAGCAGACATTCTCCTATATGCCGCGCTACTACATGCATGCAGCGTTCAGCCGTTACATCCGTCCGGGTTCGCGCATCATCGACAGCGACAATGGCAACACCGTTGCCGCCCTGCGTCCTGACGGAGCGCTGGTCATTGTGGTGCGTAACAGCGGTTCCAGTGATGTGAAGTACAATTTTGATTTGACGAAGTTCGACAAAATCGGGACTAGCGCAAAGGTTGTGCGTTTTGAACTTCCCGGCAGTCTTAAGCCGCAGTCCGATATCGCGGTTGCGAACAAATCGCTATCCATGACCGCTAAATCCAACACGGTAACAACGATGGTTATCGACGGCGCTGAAGGCGGTGCTTGCACTCCGAGCACGATTATTCCTTACGTCAAGGTTCACAATGGCGGCTGGAACGAAACGACCGAAGTCAAGGTGAATCCCGGCGATTCGCTCGTAATCGGCCCGCACCCCTACGATGGTGGACGCTGGACTTGGAAAGGCCCGAACGATTTCTATTACCTGGGTCGTGAAGCTCGCTTCAAGAATTTGCAGTGGCAGAGCAGTGGCGTTTATACGGGAACTTACGTGAATCCTGTCGGCTGTGAAAGCACTGTCGATATAAAAGTTATTGTTGATGATCCGGCGCACCCCTATGTGGAACCGGATACAGGGAAGACTAAAATCATTTCGCAAAATGCTCCGGTCGCTTTTGCCAAAGTGACCGTGTCGAAACGCGGGGGAGACTTGCTTGTCAGCGCGTTGCTCCATGAGCCGCCCGTAAAATCAGCGCCGCTACAGCTCACGATTCACGACCTGAATGGCGTGCTCTTGCTGCGTCGGCGAATTGACGGTTCCGCGGTTGTGCCTGTGGCATATTTAGCGAATAAGCCGTATGTCGTGCAAATCCATAGCGCAGGGAAAAACATTTACCGTAAAACGTTCTATTGATGCAAAAGACTATATGCAACGCATGCAACAAAATCAAATGCTTCAAAAAGGTAAAATTCCCCATAGTTGTCTTTAAATTCTAAAACAAGCTATATTATGAAAAGTAGAGAGTCCATCTAACGCTAGATGGATTCCTATTTGTTCGATAAGGAGTGAGTTGTGTTTAAAGCCTTTTATGCCATTTGGGGGAGCTTGTTAATTGCTGCGAATGCCTTTGCTGTAAACCAAGGGGATGTGCTCCGGATCGTTTATGATTTGCAAGGCGGCACGAACAATCCAGATAACATATCTTCTTATCATTTCGACAAAAACGATTTAGGAAGAATTTATCTTTACCCTCCCACGAAAGAAGGGTATGAATTTTTGGGTTGGTTCGAAAAGAGTCATACCAACCTGCTTTATGACAACCGGGTCGTTGAATATATTCGCCCTTGCGACGGTGGTTCTTACATAAAGGACGATGTTGGCATTTCCGTATATGCGCGATGGGGCTTGGTATCCAAAAGGCCAAAACTGGATGAATTTGGCTGTATGCAGGTAACAGACGCCGCCGAGCTATATGGCGCCGTGAAAATGGCGGACTCCTTAAGCGAAAAATATAAAAACGTATGCGTGTCTATCCAGAACGATATCGTTGTCAACAAGAATCTTTTGGCAAACGACGGTTCTCTGAATCAGGGTGATTTTTATTGGTGGAAACCGTTCAAAGTTTTCAAGGGAGTCATCGAAGGGAATGGTCATGTCATTTCGGGCTTGTACGGCAACGTCGGTCTCGTCGAAAAACTGCTTTTTGACGGTTCGGGGCAAGTGACTATCCAAAATTTGGGCATTGTCGATTCCTATTTTAGCGGAGATAATGCCGGATCGTTTTTCTCTTATGTTTACTCGTACAAAGCGGCTCTACTCAAAAATGTCTATAGCACAGCGACTGTCGATGGTGATGACGGAACTGCAGGCGGGCTTGTGGGTTATGTCGATATGGCTTCAGGAGGCTCTTGCCTTTTAGATATTGCGCCTCCGCCAAGAATGGCCCCATCTGGCTATGAGGACGACGATGTCGATTATTATTACGGCGATGGTTATGTTTTGACCGTAGAAAACGCCTACTATGCAGGTCGTTTGATGGGGTATAATGTCGGTGGATTAGTGGGCTTGGCCGGCAGGGTTTCTGTCAAGAATTCTTTTTTTGCTGGAACATCTAACGCGAAAGGAGACGTTTCTAGCATCGGGAAAAGAAGAGGAAGAATATGCGGAGACGACCACGCTGACGACGTGATTTCTGAAAACACCTATTTTTTGGATTTGTACAAACAGGACGACTTTAAAGCCTCAGCTTCATCTTCCGCGGAGTTTTCTGACGGAACAATCCTTGCAAAGCTGAACGAGGCCAGTTCAATTCCTATTTGGACGCAGTCCGTCGGGACTGATGACTATCCAAAATTGAACGGCCCCTTTTACGACATCCGCTATGTATTGAATGGTGGCGTCAACGATACGTCAAATCCCGCTTATTACACTCCAAAGAATGAAATTACACTGAACCCCGCAACGAAACAGGGCGATACTTTTGAAGGATGGTTTTTGGATTCAAATTTCAAAGAACCCGTAGATAAAATTCTTGCAACGGATTGGGGCAACCAAAAATTTTATGCCAAATGGAAAAGCGGCTATTCCATCACCTACGTGAACGACGGCTCGTACGAATATGAAGCGCTTCGGAACCCGATTTACCGTTATGCGGATTCTGCAACATTCAAGCTGTACGAACCCATGGGAAATGGCCGTACTTTCGCGGGATGGTTTACAGATTCAACCTTCAGCACCCGAGTTACGGAACTGCCTACGGGCAATACCGAAGATCTTGTTCTTTATGGCAAGTGGGACGGAACAAAAGTCAAACTCGTCTATTACTTGAATGGCGGTACGATGGGGGACTTGTCAAATCCTGATGAAGCTATGAACGGTGATAAAATCGTATTCCAAAAACCGACTCGTGAAGGCTGCACATTCAGAGGTTGGTTCGATGGAGTCGATAAAAAATTTGATGAAACGAGGGGCATTATTGACGAACCCTATCTTGTTTACACTAATCAAAGTCAAATAAACCTTTATGCCAAGTGGATTTATACACCTGTAAAACCTGCAATAGATGCGGATGGCTGCTATCTTGTGACCAACGCTAACGAACTGTACTATTTTAACAGTATTGCGAATAGCGGATTGCAGGAAAAACCTCCGATCAAATCTTGTATCAAGATTATGAACGATATTGACTTGAACGAAATCATGGATGGAAGAAGTAACGATTATGTTAGTCCTTTGAAAGTTATTGAATGGTTCCCGCTGAACACTGCAACCCCCTTTGTCGGAACCATCTATGGAAACGGTCATACAATCAATGGTTTCTACATGCGATATAGCCTAAGCAATCCTGGTCGTTTTTATGGGATTGTTGCAAATGAACCATATGTCGATATGTATCCTGAAGTGCAGAATTTGTACATTACGAATTTCCATTATGAATACGTGACATATATAATGAAGGTCTTAGTCAACTCGAAGGGCGGACCAAACGTGCCTAACGATCTTGATTTGCCTCCGGTTCATTGGGTTGGCCTCAAAAAGGCAGTTGCACGTCCTCCGTTAAAGCAACAAAATTTGCCTCAATACGATGTCAAGGGACGAACCATGAAAATTCATCCCCATTACGGAGTGCTTTTCTAAAGAAATCTTTTAAAGAACACCTAAGTGAAGCCTGTGGGCGAATTTTCGGCACTTTGCAATTTCGCGTGAGGTGAGAACTTTGTTCTTGATGGTACCGCCTTTTTGCAGTATGCCTGCAATCTTGAAACCGCTCCAGCAAAGGATTTCCTTGAGGGCGCGGACTGTCCCCGCTGACTGCTTGAATAAAATGTTGAACGGCCAGGCCGTTGAGCAAGTGGTGATTATGACGGCTTTTTTGCCTTTTAACAAGGGAATCGGGTAACCGCGTTCGCTGTGGTCCATCATGCCGTAAACCCAGCGGTCAAATAACGTCTTCAACTGACCTGTCATGTTGCCCCAATAGCAAGGCGAACCGACAATCAGTCCGTCGCAATCTTGCACCAAACGCAAAACTTCCTTGGCATCGTCTTCGGGCAAAATACAATCGTGAGTGCTGCGGCATGTCATGCAACCGGTACACGGACGGAATTGCAGCTTGCCGACATCGACATAAAAAACTTTGTCCCCGCAAGCCAACAGTTCATTGCGGACGATGCCGAGCATTTGACTGATATTGCTGTTGGGGCGCGGGCTCGCGTTCAAGATGACGATTCTTTTCATTGGGTCTCCAGGTTCATAGCATTCTTTTATTTATTAAACACCTGAAGTCGCAAAAATGTTACCCTTTAAAATATAAATTTAGCGAAAAAAAGCAAATTGAGTATATATTATTCAAAAAGCCTCCGAAAAAAGGGTATGGAATTAGGGGAAAAACTAGAGGGATACTTTGATAGATTTCAAAACGCCAGAACTTTCGGATATGTTTGCTTCGATGCGTGCGGTCGCCGATTCGGGGTACATAGGGAGTGATGCCGGTTTTGCAAACATTTACCTTTTACGCAAAAAGTACGGCACGTTGATTGCCTTGCAAGATGGGTTTCTTTTCCGCTATTATAACGGACAGGGGAGCCGCCGGGGCTATGCGTTTCCGCTTGGGGAGGGCGACTTGCCGCAGGCTCTAGCAGCTATTGAGGCCGATGCCCGCGAATCGGGCCGTCCGCTGGAATTCTGCCTAGTGGATGAAATCCGTGCTCAGCAACTTCGCGATTACTTCGGAGCGGTTTTTGCAGCAGAGGGGGCGCACCTTCATTTTACTGAAAATCGCGGCGACAGCGACTACATCTATTCTGCCGAAAGTCTTGCGACTCTCGCCGGGAACCCGTACAAGAAAAAGCGTAACCACGTTTCCCGATTTAACAGGACTTACTCGGACTACGAAATTCGCCCGCTTACACCCGAAAATTACGCGGACGCACTGGAAGTCGAAAAGAAATGGCTCAAAATTGAAAAGTTGGACGACCTGGCGAATCCGGACTGCGAATGCACCTGCGAGTGTGAAGAGGCTGCCTGGGCCGAACGCTCCGAAGACGAAAAGTCGAGATTTTCGGAATACTGCGCCATCTGCGAGGCTCTCGAAAACTTCGATGAACTCGGCATGAAGGGGGCCGTACTCTATGTGGCTGGCGTTCCTGTCGGCATGACGATAGCTTCAGAAATTGCATCTGGTGTCTGGGATATTCATTTTGAAAAAGTCATCGACGAATATGCAATCAATGGCGGGTATGCCATCATCAACAAACTATTTGCCGAAAAGCTCTGGGTTACGGGAGCTCATTTGATCAACCGCGAAGAGGATATCAATATCGAAGGCCTCCGCAAGGCAAAACTTTCGTACTACCCGCAAACGGTTCTCGATAAATGCCATGTTGTGGTGGGGGAATAATGCTTTCTTCTGTTCTCTCCAAAAGTCAATGCGCCGCATGCAAGTTCTGCTGCTCCTTCCGTCGGCAGAGCCTCTGGGAAACGCCGCTGTTCCCGCCCGAAGTCGTGGAAAAACTGAGCAAGCCCAATGAATACGGCGTGGTGGGGGAGTTCCGCGCAGTTGACGACCCGCAAAAAAACTGTGCCTACCGCCTTGTTCTTGAAAACAATTACCGCACCGACGACCCCGAAGAAGAGGTTCCCTGCTCGTTCTTGGACCCAAATCGCGGCTGCATCCTGAAGCCCGAAGATAAACCCTTCGACTGTTCCATCTGGCCGCTCCGCATCATGGACAAAGACGGCGAACTCGTCATCGCGCTTACGCCCACATGCCCGGCTATCGGCGCAACGCCCCGGCCTGAGCTGATAGAACTTGTAAAGAACGGTCTCGGTGCAAAGATTTTCGAGTACGCCAAAATGCATCCGTACATTATCAAGGAATACCGCGAAGGGTTCCCGATTATTTATCTTTAATTAATGTGATGAAAATCGAGCGCAAAAAAGTCGAAAAAGCTAGCGAGTTCAGCCCCAGAACCAAGGCAAGACTTGCCGCCCTTTTGGGGGTTTCGGCTGCGTTTTCGATTTCGGCATGCGCCTCCGCTCAGCAAAAAGAGGATGTTTCTCAAAAACATGATAGTGATGGTGCTGCCGAAATACTTGGCGAGAATATCGCAGTTTCTCCATATAAAATTCCTCTTTCGTCGAGAACGCTGGAATCCTCGTCGTCCGTTTCTTCGTCCAGTTCGTCTGATACGACTGATATTCAGAATATACCAGAATCTACACGTTGGTTGTTTGATCCCAAGGCGACTGCAGGCATACTACTTGAAGATGACAAAATAGAAGGTTTTTATGAACTTTTAGATTATCTAAATACTTTAAAACTGACTTCTTCTGAAGAAGAAAAGATTTTAGATGCGGTCAATAAACTTGAAGACGATTTGCAAGCGTATGAACTTCTAGATTCTTTGAAACGGGTATATCATTAAACCAAAATCTCTTTGAACCGCTCGGGGGAATGGTTTATATTCTAGATTCAACAGATACGGACTCGAGCAAAGCAAATTTAAACGCACTTGGTCAACAACATCAATAATTTCGGACATGCGATATGCTTCATTACCAATGCTTAAAGTTTTCCCAACATACGGAATTTCGAAGCT
>CADCDO010000052.1 GCA_902800345.1 Fibrobacter succinogenes | reverse complement strand
AATATCGTAGTCGGCTTCGCCACGGAGCTTTTCACCAACGAACGGGCTGATAAGGCCACCGAGGTTAGAACCACCGCCAGCGCAACCGATGATGAGGTCGGCCTTCACGCCGAGCTTGTCGAGAGCGGCCTTCGTTTCGAGACCGATGACGGACTGGTGGAGGAGCACCTGGTTCAGCACGGAACCGAGAACGTAGCGGTAACCCGGCTGCTTCACGGCGGCTTCCACGGCTTCGGAGATGGCGCAACCGAGGCTACCCGTGGTGCCCGGGAATTCGGCGTTGATCTTCTTGCCGATGTCAGTCGTCATGGACGGGGACGGCGTCACGGAGGCACCGTAGGTGCGCATCACTTCGCGGCGGAACGGCTTCTGTTCGTAAGAAACTTTTACCATGTAAACCTGGCAGTCCAAACCGAAGAAAGCGGAAGCCATGGAAAGAGCGGTGCCCCACTGGCCAGCGCCCGTTTCGGTGGTCACACCCTTGAGGCCTTGCTTCTTGGCGTAGTATGCCTGAGCGATAGCGGAGTTGAGCTTGTGAGAACCCGAGGTGTTGTTGCCTTCGAACTTGTAGTAGATGTGGGCCGGAGTGCCAAGAGCCTGTTCGAGGAAGTAGGCGCGAACGAGCGGAGACGGACGGTACATCTTGTAGAAGGTCAGAATATCTTCTGGAATAGGAATATACGGCGTGTCGTTGTCGAGTTCCTGCTTGATGAGTTCGTCGCAGAACACGGGCTGCAGGTCTTCGAAGGTCACCGGCTTGCCGGTACCCGGATTCAGGAGGGGAGCGGGCTTCTTCTTCATGTCGGCACGGACGTTGTACCATGCCTTCGGGAGTTCGTCTTCTTTTAGATAAGTCTTGACCTGACCTTCGATTTTGAGAGAGTTTCTCATTTTATTTTCCTTTTTGTGTTGTAGTGTGCATCCGTTTCAGGTTCTTGCCGGGTATCCAAAATCTTTGCAAAAAAATTGGCTCCCTTTGAGGAGCCTGCTTCTTTTTGAATACCGTAGCAAAAATACCAGACTCCTAACTATAGGGCCTGCCACCACCAGAAGTTGATGCTTGCTACGAATTTCATGTGCCTAAATATATTAAAACGTTATTGCAATGACAACAGCTATCCTGAAAAAATGGTTTTAGATGTAATTTTTTTACAAAAAAGTTTTATCCAAATCCGCTTTTTTATTTGAATGAGTGGACAATTAAAGAAAAAATTAATAGATTTGGGGGCAGTTGAGCGTTCCCCGTGTGGGGGTGCAAACATTTCACAATATAAAAAAGGATCCAATAATGGCTCTCAAACTCGGTATTAATGGTTTCGGTCGTATCGGCCGTATGGTCTTCCGCGCTGCTGTGGAAAACTTCGCAAATGACATCCAGGTTGTCGGTATCAACGACCTCCTCGACGCTGACTACCTCGCATACATGCTGAAGTATGACTCCGTCCACGGTCAGTTCAACCACGACATCAAGGTCGAAGGCAACTTCCTCATCGTCGACGGCAACAAGATCCAGATCTTCGCTGAAAAGGATCCGACCAACATCACTTGGGGCGCTCTCGATGTAGACGTCGTTGTTGAATCCACTGGTTTCTTCCTCACTGCAGAACTTGCTGAAGCCCACCTCAAGGCTGGTGCCAAGAAGGTCATCATGTCTGCTCCGTCCAAGGACTCCACTCCGATGTTCGTCTATGGCGTGAACGACAAGACCTATGCTGGTCAGAAGATCATCTCCAACGCTTCCTGCACCACCAACTGCCTTGCTCCGATCTCCAAGGTCCCATGACCACCGTTCACGCTGCAACTGCTACTCAGAAGACCGTTGACGGCCCGTCCAAGAAGGACTGGCGCGGTGGCCGTGGCATCCTCGAAAACATCATTCCGTCTTCTACGGGTGCTGCTAAGGCTGTGGGTAAGGTTCTTCCGGAACTCAACGGCAAGCTCACGGGTATGTCTCTCCGCGTGCCGACTTCTGACGTTTCCTTCGTTGACCTCACTGCTGAACTCAAGAACGCTCCGGCTGCTGACAAGGACGCCGCATACGCAGCAATCTGCGCTGCTATGAAGGAAGCTTCTGAAGGCGAACTCAAGGGCATCCTCGGCTACACCGAAGACGCTGTTGTTTCTACCGACTTCCGCAACAATCCGTGCACTTCTATCTTCGACGCCAAGGCTGGTATCCAGCTCGACCCGACCTTCGTGAAGGTTTGCTCTTGGTACGATAACGAATGGGGCTACAGCAACAAGGTTTGCGAAATGGCTCGCGTTATCACCAACTACAAGGGTTAATTAAAGTTTAAATAGTGTTAGTGGTGTGGGCGTAACGCTCTAAGCAAATTGATTCCCACACCTCCGCTAAAAAAGCTTTTGGACCTCGCCAATCGGCGGGGTTCTTTTTTTTTTGCGCCGAAGGCGCAGGAAGGGGGTTGTGGGGTATGAGCACGCACCTGCGGTGCTTTGGGCTATGAGGTCGCTTCGCTCTGAGGTCGTGCTTCGCACTTTGAGGTCGCCTTGCTTTGCAAGGCTTTGAGCAATGAGCAATCGCCCATACCTCAAACCCCAAAGGCACTCTGTGCCGTGCCCATACCCCATAGCCCAAACCATCACTGGATCCTGCTCCTTCGAACCTAAGAATTGTAAGGCATTAAAATGCCAACAATTCTATATCAGGCTTTCGCCTTCAGGATGACGGAGAAACACAAACTAACGACCAATAACCAATGACTAATGACTAACCACTAACCACTAACCACTTCTTTCAAGAATTCCGCTTTTAGCTTGGATAGGAGTGTGGCTGCCTTGTGCTTTTCTTTGATCTGTTTGCGGTTGCGGATTAGCGTCGGAATGACGGATGGGTGGTGGAGGGCAAACGGAATGGAGGCTTCGGCCCCAAAGGATTTGGATAAAATAATTGCAGCCGCTTGGAGATCGCTCATTTCCGATTTTGAATCGTGCGTTTTCTCAGGACCGTGCGTTTTTTGGGGGCAAAGCATACTTGCTGCGGCCTCGGCTTCGTCTGTTGTCGCTTGGGCGACGAGATACGGAACAGAAAACATTTTACCGCCGGCGTGCATCATACGGAGTGTGAAGTCCGCGAGCCTTGCGCTTTCTGGAAGCGTCGTGTCAAATCCACCGATGCGCTGGATTATCCGTCTTGAATAAATGGCGAGATGCGGGTGCGGTGCCGCCACATAGCGCATGGGGGCATTCTCGTCAATTTCAATAAAGCCCGAACCCCTTACGGCCCGATTCAATAAGTATCCGCCGAGAAATTTTCCTTTATCTGTACGAATGCGCGGGGCGAAGGCATCGACCATCGGAAACGAATCCGTGACGTCCGCTACGTTGTTCAAAAAAAGGCGGTCGATGTTAATGCTAGGGTGCGCAAAGACAACCCATTCTCCTTCAATATCGCTTAAATGTCTGTTCCAATCGTTCGTAAAGAACCACCCCAGTTCTTGATCCGTGAATGGCGGTTGGGGGAGTTTGTCTTGCGTCTCGTCAAAGTTTTCGTCAAAAACAAAAACGTCAAATTGCCGCATCGTTTGTTCCGGACGTTTTAAAATTCTACGCGGAGACCGATCCTGTGCTCGTAGCCCAAGCTTTCTGCAAGGTAGGAAAATGCGTAGTCAAAGGCGAACAGGCTGGAATTGTAGCCGAGACCGAGGCTGAAAATGCGTGCCTCGTTAGTCTCATCCGGTCTGCTGGACGAAGAAGCCAATTCCTTGATGTCGCGTGAAAGGTCTAGCCATGTGCGCGTGAAACCAGCACGGATGCGGAAGAATTCACCGAGAGCGTATTCCGCACCGAGGTTCAAGTCGGGTTCGGCAAATCGCGGAAAGTCCGTCTCCGCGAACATGGTCAAACGGGGGACGCTACGGGGCTTAAAGAATCCGCCAAAGGCAAATGTCTGCGATAACGGATAAGTTTCATCGGCCTCGTTCTTGACGTATCCACGGAGCATCGCACCGAAGTCTCTTGCGACAAACGAAAAGCCGTAATTCTTGGTTTCGGACATCCAGGTCAAGCCCCAGTCAAATGCGGCCGCCATTGCGGTCTGGTCGCCGGCGTCTCCTGTCAGCTTGTCCGAGGCGAACTTGAGGGATGCACCAAAACGGATATGCTTCATCGGGTAGGTGACCGTGGCTGTGGCTAGCTGGCTGCGTGGCGTGTATTCGTTTCCATTTTCGTTACCGAATTCATCGTACCCGACGATGGTGCCGTAAGAAAGCCAGTTGTACGAAACCTGCAAGATGAATTTCTTGTATTGGGTCGTGTAAGAAATTGTTCCCTGGTTGTCAGCAAATTCTCCGGTCTGCCAATGGATTTCTGCGACGCGCTTCTTGCCGTCGGCGATGGTGAGCGCGGCCGGGTTCAGTTGTGCAATCGACGGGTCGGTAGAAGGGAGGGCCGATGCCGATTTCTCGAGAGCCGCGTTGCGCGGACTGTCAAATGTCGAGAGAAATGAAAAAACTTCTTGTCCTGCATCGTGTTTTGAAAAATAGCCTAGTTCCGCTGCCGGACACGCGATAGCAAATGCTGCAACTGCTGTAAGTTTCTTCAATAAATCCATGGTGTAAATTTATAAAAAATCAAAGAAATTATTTGAGGTTTAGTTGATGTTCGTACAATTTTTTTTGTTTATTTGGCTTTTTAATGCCTTTACAATATCAAAAAGTTTTTTTATATTTGCACCTGCTCGGGCTACTAGCTCAGTTGGTAGAGCAACGCCCTTTTAAGGCGTGGGTCGAAGGTTCGAGCCCTTCGTAGCTCAGTAATCGGTTCCGTTTTGCGGAGCCGATTTTTTTTATATTGGAATAAAAGATTTTAAATCGGTTCGTTATGGCAAAAGTTCCTTTTCTCGACTTGAAACGTTTGAATGCTCCTTATATGGATTCGTTGAAGGATGCCGCATGTTCCGTTGTGGATTCCGGTTGGTACATTCGCGGACATTTTTGCGAACTGTTTGAGCGTGCGTTTGCTGAGTATTGCGGCACGAAGTATGCGGTGGGGGTCGGGAACGGTCTGGACGCGCTGTCGCTCATGCTTCGTGCGTCGATGGAATTGGGGCGGCTGCATGAGGGCGACGAAATTCTTGTGCCGTCGAATACGTATATCGCGACTGTTCTTGCCGTAAGCGCGGTTGGGCTCAAGCCAGTGCTTGTGGAACCGGCCGAGAACAGCTATGACATGAATCCCGAACTCTTGAAAAATGCGTGTGGAGCGCGGACCCGCGGGATTCTTGTGGTCCATCTCTACGGTCGTCTTTGCGCCATGGATGAAATTTGTGAATTTGCGAATTCGCGTGATTTGCTGCTTTTTGAAGATTGCGCGCAAGCTCACGGGGCGCGCCTTCGTGATGGCCGTTCTGCGGGCTCGTTCGGTTCTGCGGCGGCTTATAGCTTTTATCCGACAAAGAATCTGGGTGCACTTGGCGATGCGGGAATGGTCGTAACGAACGATGCCGATGTTGCAAATATTGTGCGTGCGCTTGGAAATTACGGTTCCGAGCAGAAGTACGTGAACAAGTTTAAAGGGGTGAACTCCCGCCTGGATGAAATGCAGGCGGCACTTTTGCTTGCGAAACTTCCTCATTTGGATTCGTGGAACGAACGCCGTCGCGAAATCGCGGCGCGTTATTCTCGCGAAATCAAAAATTCCAAGGTGCTTTTGCCGGAAATTCCATCGACGCCTTCGGAGCATGTCTGGCATGTTTTTGCGGTCCGCTTGAAGAACGAGGAATCTCGTGTTGAATTGCAAAAGTTCCTGGAAAAACGTGGAATCGGGACCCTTATTCATTATCCGATTCCTCCGCATCTGCAGGAGGCTTATGCAGGCGAATTTAACGGTGAATTTCCGATTGCGGAATCGATGGCAAAGACTGTGCTCAGCATTCCGATGAGCCCTGTGATGACGGACGATGAAGTCTCTGAAGTAATTGGTGCAATTAATGAGTTCTGATAAGATGAATTTCTGGAAGGTGTTCATGGGCTCGGGAATGGTGACCGTCCTGAACGCCGTCCGCGTGTTTGTTGTGAATAAACTGCTTGCCGTTTTTCTTCCGCCGGCTGCTTTTGCATGTGTGGGACAGTTCCTGAATTTCATGACCATCGGGCAGGCGACTTCTTCGCTTGCTTTGCAGAATGGATGGGTGAGCCTGACCGCACAGAATAAAAATAACTTGGAACAGTTGCGTGGCGTGTGGCGCGGTGGTTTTCGTTTGACGACGTATGCGAGCATTCTCACTTTTGCGGTCGCTCTTGTCCTTTGCTTTATGCTCCCGCTAGAGAAATTCTTCCCGGACATCCATCCGCGTCTTGTGCAGGCGGCCATCATTTTTGCTCTGCCGGGAATTTTTGCGACGAACGTCATTACCATTACCGCCTCCGTGATGAACGGGTTCGGGTATTACCGTCGTTGGGCGCTTATCAATATGGTGTCGTCGCTTTGGCAGATGCTTTGGGTGGCGTTTTTCCTTTATACGGGGAGGCTGAGTGTACTTTCTATCGTAGCGTCTCAATCCGTTGTTGCAGGAATCTTTGCCGCGCAAATTGCGTCCCGCTCTGGATTTAGTCTGAACGAAATCCGCAAGACGGCGCTTGATATCCGTGCTCCGTGGGTATCGTATGCGTTGATGGGAATTGTGCCGATGATCCTTACGCCTGTAGTGCTTACCTTTATGCGTTCGATGATTGGCGCGGAACTGGGATGGAATGCCGCAGGCATTTGGCAGGGCATCTGGAAAATTTCTGATTTCTTGACTGCCCTTTTCTCCGCAATTCTCGGTGTCATTGTTTTGCCCAAAGTTTCGATGCAGATGACCAAATCTGAATTCTGGAACATGTTCCGGCCGATTTTCGTGAAATCGATGTTGCTTGCGCTTGTTGCTGTCGTCATCCTCTACTTTGGCCGTTCGATTGTTGTGGCGGTGATGCTTTCGTCTTCGTATGCGGGGGCTGCCGACTATCTCCCGGTGCAGTTGCTGGGCGATTTCTTCCGTGTCGGGGCGTGGGCGCTTGGACTTGTGCTGATTGCCCGTAGAGAAACGAAAGTTTTTTTGACGATTGAAATTTGTTCGCAGATGGTGCTTGCCTGTGGTTCCTATGGATTTATAAAGCTGTATGAATTTAACGGACCGATGATGGCGTATGCCCTTGAAAATTTCTTGACGTTACTTGCGTTACTTGTTGTAGTTTTTCGACTGAAGTGGTCAGAAAGATGATGCCCAAAGTTTCTGTATTTCTTGCAAGCTATAACCATGAACTGTATGTAGAAAATGCAGTGCGTTCGGTGATGGCCCAAACTGGTGTTGACTTTGAATTGATTGTCATTGATGATGGAAGTGCGGACCGTTCTCCGGAAATTTTGAAACGTCTTGCAGATGAACTTGGTTTTACTTACGTCCACCGACCGAACAAGGGCCTGTTGGCGACTCTCGAAGAAGGTCTTGCGCTTGCTCGCGGGCGTTACTTCTGTACTTTTGCGTCGGATGATATGATGCCGCCGGACCGCCTCAAAAAACAGAGCGAGTATTTGGATGCTCATCCTGAGGCAGTTGCTTGCTTTGGACAGATTTTACCGTTATTTGAAGACGGTAAAATAGGTACGGAAATGGATGTGCGCTATCTCCGTAGCGCACCACAGGTTTCATTTGAGGAATCTTTCCTTGGGAAAAAGGCTTTGCACGGCTGTGCCGAGATGTTCGTGCTTGAGAAAATTCTTGCGATTGGCGGCTACGACAAGCGGTATTATTTCGAGGACTATCCGCTTTATCTGAAAATCCTTTATCATTATGGACCGCAACCCGTCTTGAAAGATGTCGTGTGTTGCTATTACCGTGAACATGGCGATAACATGCATACAAATCACGACCGCATCTATAGCGAAATCCTAAGAATCTTGTCGGACAACTACAGTTCGCACCCGTTGTACAAAAAGGCTGTTCGAGCTTGGAAGGCCAATTGGTTTTCGGCGGTGGCGGCTCAAGATAAGTTCTCGGCGATACGCTTGATTCCCAAAGTGATTTCGCTTTCACCCAGTTTTTGGCTGCGCTTGCCGAAGTTGTTCATTCCCAAAAATTTCTTGAAATTCTAGCGGGCGTTATCCTTCCACAATTTCGTAAGGGACGTTTCCTAGTTTTGCGGCGTATTTCGGGAAATTGGACGGATATGTTTTGTATTTGCGGTTGCGGTAGAGCTTCGCTTTCGACGCTCTTGAAATAAGGAAAAATTCCGTAAATGCTTTCAAGTAGTCTGCTACGTTGGTGGAGTTGTTGAAATCGATGTGTATGCTCTTGCCCTTGACGGTGATGACGTTTGAGATTTTTTCGGCTTCTGCAATGAATGTTGGACTTTCGGCCGTGACTAAAATTTTGCACGTCTCGGGCTGCTTTCCGTACGATTCCTGGACATGGGCGATTTCTTTTTTGAGTGTATCCAGAGCTGCGTTCATCAGTTCCCGCTTGGCTTTATCAGGCAGTTCCTTGAACGTGAATTCCTTGAAATCTCCAAGCATGTTCTGAAAGCGGAACGAAATCGCCGTGTAGCCGAAGCCCAGTAATTTGCTGTATTGCTCAAGTTCTTTCTCAAGAACCGGCGACGGCTTGAAAAGTTCGTTGAAATACTTCGGAAAATCTTCTCCTACAGTATCAATGCACGAATACAGATGAAATTGCTTGTGGCTTGCATCGAGCTGCCGTTCCAAAGCGGAATCGTTGTCAAAGTCTTCGCGGTAAAGCAACACGGGTTTTGCGACAGCACTGTCTCGGCTAATTTCTTTTTCGTCAATAATCCAATCGACTTTGTTCGGTTGCAAGATTTCTTGTAACAAAAAAGGAGAAGTGTGGAAAATTTTGAAGTCCAGATGGTGCTCGATGGCGAACTTATAGGCGCTTACCATTCCGCGGAATCTGTCCGTAAGCCCGCCGTGCATCCATTTTCCATCCACCATGAACACAAGCGTCTTTCGACTTGTGCGATTCTCGCTGACCTCATGATCTGCGCAGTTCTTGCAATGGCTGTCGCCACTCGCACTGTCGTCGCGACTTTCGCAATTTCCATACCCTTCGTTCAAACGCCTTAACTCGATTCCACGCTTGATCAAATAGTCGTGAACGCGCCTCTCTCCGAGAACGTGCCGCGCGATGCGGATAACGACTTCTTTTGGCGTCAAGGGAATCACGAAATGCCTTTCTTCAAAAACTTGAGGAACAAAAAGCGGGGGAGGTACGAGAGCATGATTGCCATGCGGTTGCGCATGCGGATCTTCAAATCGAAAAACGTGCCGAAGCGGAATTTGCGGATGTGTGCAAATGCCCTTTTGCGGTAATCTTTAAATTCTTCGGAATCTTTTGTACGCATCAGAATGCTGAAACTGGCGCTCATGAGCATGCTGCGGGCCGCCTTGTACAGGGGCCTCGACATAGGTTTCATGAACTCAAAAACATTCTCCGCGGTATCTAGCAAAATGGCTTTTTGAGGAGTGAACGCTGTCGCGAGAATGCTTTCCGAATGCTTGCGGTACAAATAAAGCTTTGTCTTGGTAACGGCGACTTTGTTTGATTCCAAAAGAACTTTGGGGACAATGGCGAAATCTTCGAAATACTTGCCGGGAGGGAATCTGTTCTCTTTCCAAAGTTCGGCTTTGTACAGCTTGTTCCAAGCGGAAAAATCCGGCAGGGAGTCTTGGTACAGCGCGATTCTCGTAGCTTCTTCGGCGGTGAGGCATTTGGACGTCGCCACGCTGGGGGCGTTTCCGTCTGGCTTGTAGGCCTCGTCTACGTTTTCGATGGCCGAGCAAGCGATATCGGCTTGGTGCAATTGCGCGATGAAAAACAACGTCTCAAGAAAGTTCGGTGCTACGCAGTCATCGCTATCGACAAAGGTGACGTATTCGCCGCGCATAATCTTGAGTCCTGTGTTGCGGGCCTCGGAAAGCCCTTTGTTCGGCTGGCCGATCAGCCTGAATCTCGAGTCCATCGAGGCGTAACTGGCGGCGATTCTTGCGCTTTCGTCGGTGGATCCGTCATCGATGATAATGGCTTCAAAATCTGTAAACGATTGCGCAACAAGACTGTCGAGGCAATCCTTGATGTATGCCTCGGTGTTGTACACGGGGATGATGACGCTTACTGCGGGCATCGTTCGCCTTCGGTTTCGTTTATAAATCCTTGGAGCGCTTCCACCCATCCGGCACGGACAAACGCTCCTGCCTGGACAAGATCTTTTTGGGCTTTTTCGTAAGCTTTGAGAATCTGGTTGTACTCCGAGACATCGCGCATCATCTTGACGTCGTGGTGAAGCTTCTTTTCGAGCATGTCCTGCTTCCACTGGGCGACATCCGCAAGGCACTTGCAGGAGGTATCTAGACTGTCCAGATAGGCCGGCACGGTATCGAGGAATGTTTTTTCGTAGGGCTTCGCCTTTGATTTTGCTTCTTTTGCAAGAGTTTTTTGCGAGGTGACATTCTTTCGCAGTTCACCCATGAGCCTTACGATACGGATAAAATCAACTTGTGGCCAGATGAGGCTGAACGGCCACATTTTTTTCCAGTGAAACTTGAATATGGATTCGTGCGCGGTATTCTTGGCGCGCATCATTTCCTTAAGATTTTCGTAGATGATTTGGGACGGTAATTTATGGATATCTTCGCTCATATGTGAAGAATATAAAAAATAGGCGTGGATAGACTCGTTTTTTAACTTAAATTTGCTTGTTTTTTTTAAATTAAAGTTTAGATTGTTTCTGAAACGTCTCTTTTTTTAAAAGGAATAATATGGATAAAAAGAAAATGAAGATCCTAGTCGTGGTTGACATTGTCATCCTCGTCGCTCTCATCATTATCCTGATGACGCTCAAGGGCGGCTATGAGGAACAGGCCAAGAGAACCGCGAACGAACAGGAAACGAGCTACTTGGAAAAGAATACGCAAGTTCTCGTGGAACAGTGGCGTTCCATTGACCAGTACAGCATGGCTTGGAAACTTGTCCATTCCGTGCTCTCCGGTGTAAAGACCGAACCCGCTTTCAACACGACGCTTGCTGCTATCGAAGCCGACAAGGACGCTCGATTCAAGCAGATTTCTCACCTTTACACGGGTGCCGGCATTAACGAAAATGTGCAAAACGGCATCTTCCAAAAGGCTGGCCTTGCCGAAGGATCGATTCTCATCAAGGGCGATAAAAATTCCAAGGAAGTTGCCTGCGGAAAAGATTGTGTCATCAAGTTCGAATTTGCCAAGGGCAAACTCAAGAACCTCGACTACAGCGCCCTAGTCCAGTTCAACCTTTCTAAAAGCCTAAAAATCGAAAAGCCGGCTGAATACCATTTTGAATAAAGGAGAACGATATGAATTTAAAGAATATTTCCATTGCTCTTACCGTTCTCGTTTTTGGCGTTATCGCCATGCTCTTCATGCAGAAGGGAAACTACGTCAACCAGGCTAGAGAACATTACGAAATGACGACTGCCAAATCCTTCAAGGGCAACTCCATGGTCCTTGAACTCGTCAATAATGCCATTGATATGAACAAGGCGACTTGGGCTATCGCTTGCGAAGGCCTCCAGACTGTGAAAACCTCGCAGGACATGGCTAGACTCGAAGCGAAATTCTTCCCGGCGACGAAGGGCTCCATGAACATCGCGAACAAGACTCGCCGCTTTGAAGCCAGCACGGCAAACATCATCGTTTCCAACTTCGCCAAGGTCGAAGAAGATAAGAAAACGGGTGTGAAGAGCCTCGCGGGTCTCGTATCTGTTGACGTGAGCGTCTTGCTGGGCAAGGTTGCTGCTCCTGTTGAAACAGAAGAAGGTGCCGACGAAGAAGGCGCAGAAGAATAAGCATTTCGGGACTCCGCTCTAGGGGTTCCGAAACCGTCTATACGTTTTTTATTTGCGAAAAATCCCTACATTCAGTTGTAGGGATTTTTTGATGTGTGAATAAAACCGATATTATGGAGTTTCTATTTCTCTAGCTTGAAATACACGCCGGCGAGTGGCGGGAGCTTGATGCTCAAACTCCACTCACGGTTTTGCCAGGGCACGTCTTGCGTCCAGACTTCGCCGAGATTTCCGACGTTACTGCCGCCGAACATTTCTGCATCGGAGTTGAAGATTTCTTTCCATGCGCCACGGGCGGGTGCGCCCAGGCGGTAATCGTTGCGGACTACCGGCGTGAAGTTGAATACGCAGAGAATCATGTTGCCATGGTCGTCTTTACGGACAAAGCTTACGATGGAATTGTCCGCATCGTCGCACCAGATCCATTCGAAGCCGGTGTAGTAATGGTCGATTTCCCAGAACGGTGCATTTTCTTTGTAGATGTGGTTCAGAACCTTCATCATCTGCAAAAGTTTTCCGTGGCTTTCCCAGCTTACCAAGTGCCAGTCCAGCGACTGTTTTTCGTTCCATTCGCGGAACTGCCCGAATTCGTTGCCCATGAAGTTGAGCTTTTTGCCCGGGTGTGCATATTGGAACGCGTAGGTGAGGCGGAGGTTTGCAAATTTTTGCCAGTTGTCGCCCGGCATCTTGCCAAGCATCGAACCCTTGCCGTGAACGACTTCGTCGTGACTGAAAACTTGTATGAAGTTTTCAGAATAAGCGTAAACCATGCTGAAGGTGAGCTGGTTGTGGTGGTATTTGCGGTGAATCGGTTCGTGCTGGATGTAGCTGAGGAAATCGTTCATCCAGCCCATGTTCCACTTGTAGTGGAAACCGAGACCGCCTTGCTCTGGCGGGCGCGTGATGGACGGAAAACTCGTGGATTCTTCGGCAATCAAAATTGCATGCGGCGTGAGACGGCCCATGATGCTGTTCAAGTGCTTCAGGAATTCTATCGTATCGTAGTTGATGTTGCCGCCGTCTTTGTTCGGGACCCACTGGCCGGGACCCTTGCCGTAGTCGAGGTAGAGCATGGAGGCGACTGCATCGACGCGCAGGCCGTCGCAGTGGAATTCCTTGAGCCAGTACATGGCGTTTGCGATGAGGAAGTTCTTGACTTCGTTACGCCCCAAATTGAAAATGTAAGTGCCCCAGTGCGGGTGTTCGCCCTGGCGCGGGTCGGCATGTTCGTAACAGGCTGTACCGTCAAAGCGGCCAAGCGCGTGTGCGTCTTTCGGGAAATGTGCCGGAACCCAGTCGAGTATCACGCCGATTTCGTTTTGATGGCAAAGGTCCACAAAGTGGCGGAACTGGTCGGGAGTGCCGTAGCGGCTCGTGGGGGAGTAGTAGCCCGTCACCTGGTAGCCCCAGGATTCGTCGAGCGGATGTTCTGCAATGGGCAGAAATTCCACATGCGTGTAGCCCATTTCCTTGAGGTAGGGAATAAGGCGTTCGGCAAGCTCGTCCCAGTTGAGGAAACGGTCCGGGTTTGCTGGATCCCTGCGCCATGACCCGGCGTGGACTTCGTAGATGTTCATCGGAGAACCGAAAACTTTCGTTGCCCAATGCGTGCGCATGTAAAGGTCGTCGCCCCATTCGTAACCGTCGAGGTGCGTGGTGATGGAGGCTGTTGCCGGGCGGACTTCTGCGAGTTTTGCAAGCGGATCGACCTTCACGTGGAGCTGTCCGTCCGCACCGTGGATCTCGAAACGGTAAAGTTCACCTTCACCGAGATTTGGAATGAAAATTTCCCAGATGCCGCTTGCACCGAGCATGCGCATTTGATGACGGCGGCCGTCCCAACTGTTGAAGTTGCCTACCACGGAAACGGCTTGCGCGTTTGGAGCCCAAACGGCAAATTGAACGCCCTTGAAACCTTGATGCTCGACGAGGTTCGCGCCAAGTTTGCGGTAAAGTTCATAGTGAGTGCCGGAGCCAATCAAGTAACGGTCATATTCGGAAAGTACCGGCATGAATGCATACGGATCGACCAAGGTGTATTCGTTTCCATCTTCTTGTCTGATGATAAGCTTGTAGAAGAACGGCTCGAATTCCATGTCGAGGATAGCCTCGAAAAAGCCCGTGTTGCCAAGTTTCACAAAGTCAAATTCTTCGGAGCCGTCACAAGATTCGCCGCGAATGAAGCTTGCCTGTGGCTGGTATGTGCGGATGACTGTCTTTATTCCACGATCGGTTTCGAGCGGGTGAATGCCTAAAATAGAAAAAGGGTCCTTAGTCTTGAATTCCCAGATAGCCTGCATGTTCTCGGCAGTCAGACTTGTGAAATCGTTCCATTCCATATATTATCTCACTTTATGTTTTAACGAAAAAAAAATAACATAAAATGGGAATGTTATGCGATTCATGATAATAAAAACTGTAATTTTAGAGCTTTGTAAGGTATGGGGTCGCGCTAAAGCGCTGTGATGCGTTCACTGTCTACTACCTTCTGTCTTCAGCCCACTAAGCTCTAAGTTCTAAGCTCTACCAACTAACCTTCACTGGATCCTGCTCCTACGAACCTAAGAATTGTAGGGCAGCAAGCTGCCGACAATTCTATATCGCGTTGCTCAGGATGACGAGTCTTTCGTCTCTCGTCTGTAGCTTGCCTTGCAAGCGTTCTTTCGTCTTGACTTTTTGTTACATTTATAACAAACGGAGGCTTACAATGGCTGTTGTGATGGATGAAAATGCGAATCCGATGAAGTTTGAAAAGCTTTTCAAGGTGACCCCTGAAATGATAGACGAAAATCGCCACATGAACAAT
Source organism: Fibrobacter succinogenes (assembly GCA_902800345.1). Classification (GTDB taxonomy): domain Bacteria; phylum Fibrobacterota; class Fibrobacteria; order Fibrobacterales; family Fibrobacteraceae; genus Fibrobacter; species Fibrobacter succinogenes_H. The sequence goes on along the minus strand of CADCDO010000052.1, from coordinate 7,968 downwards.
GTGTGGGCGGTGCAGTGGGTGCAGGATATTTCGATTGCTCATTCCGATTCTGTCGGTGCGACTGATGTCATGTACCAGCTAGGGTGCGGCTGGATGATTCATACGCAGTTTGTGGAGTACAAGAACCAGGCTTTCTTGGACGATGAAGTTCGTGGCACGACGTGGGTTGCAAGTTACAGCAAGGTGATGAGCGTGCGTAAGTGCCGATTCGAACGTGTCTCCGATGGCAAGGTCGTTTTCGAGTCCGAGACGCAGTGGGTGTTGATGGACATGAAACGTGGACGTCCGTTCCCCATTCCGCAAGAAATTAAAGACCGCTTTCAAGTAAAGTAATTCTTGGGCTACAACTTTGTCCCTTTCACAATGCGATAGAGCGTTTCCAGTTCTTTCGCGTTTAGAATTTTGGGCACGGGGTAAAGCGGTTTTGCTTCTTTGCTAGCGGACTTGGCGAGCGTCGGGATGTCTTCGTTTTGGATCACGTCTAAATGCTCGGGAATGCCCATAGCGCGGTTGAGCTCGCGGATTTGCATGATGAACAGCTTGGACGCTTCGTGATTGTCTAATTCTGCAGGGATAACCCCGATCGCTTTTGCAAAAAATCCAAGATTCGGAAGTTCGCGTAAGCGCCCCGCGCCATGAATAATTTGAGGTTCGCGCCAAGGCATAAAGTGTACGCCGACGAAAAAACTTTTTGGAATGCTCGACAAGCGAATCTGTAAAGTAAAGATGCCATGGTTAACCTACACTACATTGACTTTATGAACCGTAAAGCTTTTTCAGCGAAATTCTGTATTTTGGATCGAGGACTGTTTGAAATGATTCCATACGGCGGATGGAAAAATGTAACGGCATCGAAGCTCTTTTGCCGCATGATGTTGCGTTCGTGGCTGAACGCCTTGAATCCATAAAAGCCGTGATAGTTGCCTGTGCCGCTCATGCCGACTCCACCGAACGGTACATCCAAATTCTCGATTTGGATAATCGTGTTGTTTATGCAGGTGGAACCGGATGTCGTGTTCTGTAAAACGTAACGTGTGTCGTGCTTGGATTTTCCGAAGATGTACAACGCAAGCGGTTTTGGCCGGTTCTGGATAAATTCGACCGCTTCGTCAAGCGTCTTGTACGCCATGATGGGGAGTATCGGTCCGAAAATTTCACTTTTCATGATATCCATGTCCGGCGTGACGTTTGTAAGGACTGTGATGGGCGTATAACGGTTCTCGATGTCGCAAACGCCTCCGATAACTTGCGAGGCGCCCTTTGCGATGGCGTCCTTGATGAGTGCTGCGTGGCGTTCGACGGCGCGTTTATCGACAATGTGGACCAGGTCTTTGCTTTCGTGGCGCATGGCGTCGGTATCGCCGTACATTTGCTTGATTTCGTTCGCGAACGCTTCGGCGAATTCCTGGACTTTGTCTTGCGGACAAAGTGCGTAGTCCGGCGCGATGCAAGTCTGTCCGCCGTTGAGAGTCTTTCCCCAGGCAATTCGTTTGACGGTGCGCTTGATGTCCACGTCGGGGAGTAATATCGTGGGCGATTTTCCGCCAAGTTCGAGCGTGACGCTTGCGTGGCTTTGGGCGGCCTTTTCTGCGATATGGGCGCCGATTTTCGGACTCCCCGTAAAGAAAACATGGTCGAAAGGAAACTCTAATAACTTGTCTCCAATTTCGGAACCGTCGCCTTCGATTAATGCAATCTCGTTTTCGGGGAAAGTCTCTGCAAAAAGGCGAGCCATGAAGGCACTTACGTTGGGCGTCTTGTGCGATGGCTTTGCGATAATCACGTTCCCTGCCGCAATAGCCGAAATAATCGGGTTCACGAGTAGCAAGAACGGGTAGTTCCATGGCGAAAAGATGAGGATGCAGCCTTTCGGTTCGTAATGGAGTCTGCTTTGGGTCGTGGGCAAGAAGAACACGCGACTCGCTTTTTGGCCTTTCATCCAACGTTTCAGGTGGCTGATGGTATAGTCGATTTCCTCGATGACGGGAAAGACTTCGCTAAGCCAGGCTTCGAATCTCGGTTTGTGAAAATCTTTCCAGACCGCCTCGTAGAAGGCGTCTTGATTTTGGACGATGGCGCACCGGAGCTTCTTTAGCTTTTGAATACGCTCGTTTGCTGTCGTTTGTGCAATTTTCCAACGGTTTTGCCGTTGCGTTTTAAAAATCCGTTCGATATCGATACCGTTAGTTTTGTACATATTTTGTAAAATAGAACATATTCAAGAGACCGTTGACAATCTGTCATTGAAACATTCCTTTTTTTAAAAGATTGCATGCTCGTTCTTGATTGTATTTTTGTAAATTGGAAAACATGGGTTCCTTAATCAAGTATAAAGGTAAAGTTCCCCAGTTAGGAGAACGCGTTTTTATTGCAGAAGGCGCATGCCTTGTGGGCGAAGTTAGCATCGGTGATGATTCATCGGTGTTTTACAATGCCGTTTTGCGAGGCGACTTGGCGGAAATCAAAGTGGGCAATCGGACCAACATTCAGGATAATGTGACTGTTCATGTTTCAACGGGTGTTGGCGTGTGTATTGGCGACGAGGTGACTGTCGGGCATGGTGCTGTCTTGCATGGTTGTGTAATTGAAGATAACGTTCTTGTTGGCATGGGGGCGGTTATCATGGATGGAGCCCATATCAAAAAGAATTGCATTGTCGGTGCGGGAGCGCTTGTGACGGCGGGTAAGGAGTTCCCCGAAGGATCCCTTGTGATGGGGACTCCGGCGCATGTCGTAAGGACGCTGACGACTGATGAATTGAGAAACGTTAAAATTGGCGTGGAGCATTACCTGGACGCAAAGGATGAACTTTTAAAAAATGTATAAGTTCTTTTTCCTCATAAATCCGGTGAGTGGGGGTGGTCAAGGGAAGGTTATTCATAAGTTCTTGCCCGAAATTATGGAATCCATGGATTTTAAGTCCGATGAATGGAAATCCGAGTTTACGCGCAAGGAAGCGATGAATGAACAAATTAAGGATGCGATTTCATCGACGGAAACGCTTATCGCTGTTGGTGGCGATGGAACCGTTTCTTCTGTTTTGTCGATGATGCTTTCGTCTGAATATGCAGACAAGGTTCATATCGGACTTATTCCGCTTGGAACGGGAAATGACCTTGCCCGTGTGCTTGGACTTTATAAGCCTTTTACCGACAAGGGTTTGCTTTATCTTGTGCGTAGGCTTTTGATGGCAAAATCGCGACCGTTTGATATTTGGACCGTGAATGGAAAATATGCCTTGGCAAATTATTTTTCGGCGGGCATTGATGCGCGAATCGCTCACGATTTTAATCAGGACCGTGCGACAGGCGTCATTTCATCAAATTCCGTAATTGCAAATAAACTTCACTACGTCAAGCGGTTCTTTGCAGATCGAGCCTACCATTTAAAGAGTGGTTGGCTGTCGATGGTCGAAAATACGCCGGAACTTATTGAAAACGTTGATTTGACGGGCCACACGACGGTCATTGTCGGAAATATCCCGAGTTTTGCCAGTGGCGCCAATCCTTTTTTCAAGTCCGACATGTCAGATGGCTATCTTGAAGTTGTCTGTGTGCCGAATATGTTGAATTTTTTACTAGCGATTGCGGTGGGAAACATTCCTGTCGTTGGCTATTTTTTAAAAAAATATTTGCTCAAGTCGCGGAAGGTTCGGTCGTTGACGCTTGACCTTGCTGATAACGAATACATTCAGCTGGATGGCGAGGACTTGAGTGGTAAACTCGGCAATCGTATAACAATTCAGTTTGCATGCCAAATGCGCATGCTTACGCTGGAGGAATGATGCTTTCGGTAACGTTATCGGAAGTTTTGAAACAAATGAATTTTATAATGCCTTCGGATGAGGGCTTTTTAAATTTTGAACTGACTGGTTTCTCATCCCTTGATCGGGCGGGCTCGCATGATGTTTCGTTCTGGACGGGCGATGAAAAAACGGAAACAGGACTTGCCGGGAATGCGGGTGGCGTGAGCGCTAGTGCATTTGCGGGCGTTTGTGCTGGATTGCTTTTCGTTCCGAAGGTATATGAAAAATATTGCGTCAATGGACGTTCCGAGCTTTTGCCGAATGTTCACTTTGTGTGTCCGGTCGAAAATCCTTACCATGCGATGGTGACGTTCTTGCGAGAGTTTGTCGAATGCCGCGAAGTCTTCGAGCCGACGAGGATTGCCGCAACGGCGCATGTCCATGCTTCGGCCGTTGTCGAAGGCGTTGTGGGCGAGAATGTTGTCGTTGGCCCGAATTGCGTCGTGATGAAAGGCGCAACAATTGGCGCCGGTACCGTACTCGAAGCAAACGTGACCGTCTATCCGCGTGTGACGATTGGCGAAGATTGCGTGTTCCAGGCGGGCTCTGTCATTGGGCCTCGCGGTTTCGGATTTTACGAGTATAAGGGCAAGCGGAGGATGGTCCCGCATTTGGCGGGTGTGCGCATCGGGAACCGTTGCAGTTTTAGCGCGAATGACGTTGTCGCGGCGGGCTTTGTTTCGCCGACGGTCATCGGTGACGATTGCCACTTTGATACGTTCGTACAAATTGCGCATAATTGCGTGCTCGGGAACAACATCTTCTTTGCTTCGCAATCGGGTGTTGCCGGTTCCGTTACGGTCGAGGACGATGTGGAGTTTGCAGGCGGCGTGCAGTCGGCGGGGCATTTGACGATTGGCAAGGGCGTTAAGGTCGCAGCCAAGGCGGGCGTGACGAAGAGCCTCAAGGCGGGCAAAGTCTATGCCGGATACCCGGCAGAAGAAATCGACGTGTGGCGCCGCTCCGTCGTGAAACTACGGATGATGGGGAAGAAGTAGGCGGCTGCGCCGCAGTGGTTAGTGATTAGTGGTTGGTGGTTAGTGGTTGGTGGTTTGTGGTTGGGAATGCAATAAGAACGTTCTTTTTACATTTCTGTTTACTAACCACTGCATACTAACCACTATTTCGTTCTTGTTTTACAATTGGATGCAAAATATTTTTATAAATTCCCGTTACTTAAATGATGAAAGATTCTCGGAAAAAACCACAGCAGTGGGAATTTAGTTCAGCCTCTTTGTCGTATGGCAAGGCAAGCGTAAAAATCGAGGTTCAGGAGCGTAATCCGCAACTGGAGCCTCGCGTCGAATGGCGGGTTGGCGGTCGCTTTTTTTACAGCACGGACTGTGCCAAGTGTTTTACAGATTTGAATTTTAGCGTTGCGCGTACCGCTATTTACGATTCCTGCGAAGGGGCGAATGCGGTGAAACTTGCTTCCCCGGAGCACCTTGCGCCCGTTTTCTTGATGTGGCCGTCACGCAGTTTTACGGTCGATGTATCTTGCAACGAAGAGGGAAGCGCAGGACGTGTAGCGGAGGTCCCGTTGATGGACGGCAGCGCGCTCCCGTTCTTTAATGCGCTCCGTAGAAATGTGGGCGTGCCCGAAGAACTTGCTTTTTTCGATGCCCCGATACATGATGGCTGGGACTTGTTCCGTACGGATGTCTCGGATGCTGCTCAGGCCCAAAAACCTTACGGCTCCGTGAAAATCATGCCGAGCGAGGCGTTCGAGGTGGAATATATCTTGGAACGGAACGAAGAGGGGCGCTCCTTCAAGTCGGCGGCGAATGTTTCCATTTATTCTGCGGAAGACTTGTACAATGTCTTTGCCGCGAGAACTTTTATTTTAAAAAAAGAATTTGACGAAGCCCGCAAGGCAGGTTTGCTTAGTGGGGTGGATTCATCCTGCGGGCTTTTGCTCGACGATTCTCCGGAGGTCAATGCCCCCGCGTTCAGAGTCGAGGGCGAACCCGCTCGTCATAAAATCCTAGACTTGCTGGGAGACCTTTGCTTTGCGAAACCTAAGCTCCCGAAAGTTCGTCTGGAAATCATAAACGGTGGTCACTTGAGCCACAGAACAATCCTAGAAAAGGTGTTACCTTATGCTTTACAATGAAGAACAAGTCCATGCCCTCCTCCCTCAAAAGACTCCGTTTGCTTTTGTGGACGAAATCCTTGAACTTACCGAAGGCGACCAGCCCTCGATCGTTGCCGTGTGGCATGTGAAGGGTACGGAACCGTTCTTTGCCGGACATTTCCCGGGCAATCCGGTGCTTCCGGGCGTTATCCAGATTGAATCCATGGCACAGGCCGCAACGCTCTTGACGATGATTGCCAAGAAGGCCGAAGTCGAAGGCAAGCGTCCGGCTTTCATGGGTGTCGAAAGCTGCCGTTTCCGCGCTCCGGTCATTCCGCCGCAGGACCTGACGCTCAAGGCAACGCTCGTGATGGCCCGCCATGGCATTTACAAATATACGGGTGAAATTTTGCAGGGCGAAACGCTTATCTGCAAGGCCGAATTTAGCGCGGCGATGGTCTAATTGTAATGGCCGATGTTATGATGCGGACTGACGGTAAATTGAACGTTTTGATTTTGGCTGCGGGTCTTGGCACTAGGCTTAGACCTTTGACAAACGAAATCCCGAAGCCGTTGGTTCGCGTTTATGACAAGAGTATTCTCGAAATCCAGATGGAACGCGCGAAGTCGCTTGGCGATGTTCGTTTGCATGCGAACGCGCATTACTTGGCTGAACAGGTCGTGCGCGAGGGCGAACGCCTCGGTTTTGAAAAAGTCTGGGTCGAAACGCCTGAAATTCTCGGGACGGCGGGACCTTTGCGCCGGATTTATGCGGCAGGGTATCGTGGCGGCCTTTTGATTATGAATGGCGACGCGTACTGCAATTTTGACTTGAGAAAATTCGTGGCGAATGCGCGGGCTGCGTACGAGGCGGGGAAGGCCGATGGCTCGAACCGTTGCGAGGCGGCGCTTTTGGCAGTCGATTTCCCGAAGGTGAACACGTTCCGCGTGGGTGCGGACGGTTGTCTTGCGGGTGTTGCCGGACGTTTCGGAAGCGAAGTCGGGACGGCGGCGACGTTCTCTGGAATTTCGTGGTACAGCGACGATGCTTTGGCCCGGATTCGTGACGGCGAGTTCGATATCCGTGAATTCTGGAAGCAGGAAATCGCTGCGGGCCGTGCTCCGTTTGTCGATATGACGCAACTCCATGCGACTTGGATTGACATGGGTTCGCCCGAAGGTCTCATGGCTGCTGTGGAAGCGCGATTGCAGGAACTTGGGCATGATCCGAACGAGGCCGTTGTGGAACTCGGTGTTGCTTTGCCTGCCGACGTGAAAGTCAAACATTCCGTGATTTTTGAGGGTGCCGAAATTCAACCCGGCGAGACTATCGAAAACGAGATCCGCGGAAAAGGATTTAAGTGGATAGTCAATGAGGCGTCATCCTGAACAAGCGTAGCGCAGTGAAGGATCCAGGAAGAATTTTTTAAGAGTTTTTGATTATGCGTAAATTTAGAGTTGTACTTGTAGAACCGGAACACCCGCACAATGTGGGTTTTGTCGCACGTGCCATGCATTGCTATGCATTGCCGGAACTTTATATTGTCTATCCGAAGCGCGACAAAGTCTTGGACAAATCTTACCACACGGCTGCAAATAGCCATGACATTCTGGACAATGCGAAGGTCGTCCACAAGTTCGAGGACGCCATTGGCGATTGTTCTTGCGCGGTCGCATATAGCCGCCGTATTTTTGCAAGTTCCATCAAGCATACGATGGTGCAGAACTTGTCTGACATGCTCCCGGAAGATGGGACGATTGCGCTTGTGTTCGGTCGCGAATCTTGCGGGCTTGCGCTTGAAGAAGTGAACGCCTGCACGTACCAGTGCGAAATTCCGGTGCCGGGACTCATGAGCTTGAACTTGGGACAGGCTGTTTCGATTAGCTTGTACGAACTTTGCCGTTCCGGGGCACTCGCGAACGGCGAGGGCCGCGCGAAGCGCACAACGCGAGGCGTTGCCGAAACGGGCCCTGCGACCATCCAGCAGATTGACGGCTTCAAGAAGTTCCTCGACCGCTATCTCACGGGCCAGTATCACGATCAGGCTTGGCGCGATAGCTTCCTCAACACGCTCTTGCAGCGCTTGCA
>CADCDO010000051.1 GCA_902800345.1 Fibrobacter succinogenes | reverse complement strand
GGCAGTTTTCATTAGCGACCTCGTCGCACCAGGTACGTTCCGCCTTCACTTCCTTGATGCCGGTAGTCTTGTTCTTGACGACACCCCTGAACTTCGCGACTATTTCTATGCCCTCGAGATTCTTTCCCTCGACATCGAACGGGAATACGATGGTGGAGAAATTGGGTAATAGATTGCCGCTGTCGTCTTTGTTAGTGATTTTTGCGAACGTGCGTATGATGGTCACTGTATCGACATCCGTATCTTTGTCGATATTGAGAGCGTCTTCTCCGCTGTATATGCCGTTGATGAGGGCGTGCTTTTGGCCGGATGTTTCCTCGATATCGAGTATTTTTTTAGGGATGAATAAAACATAGGTTTCGTCAGCGATAGGATCTACTGTTATTCCGCAGATGGTGATGGATGTAATTGTAGTTTGTGCGCTACTATATGCGCTACTATAATTAAAATTGGATCCTATGCCGATGCTGTGGAGGGCGTCGACGCCCTTTGTCGCAACGACTTTGGTTATGTCATTCGTGATGGTAATCGAGCCCACCGTCAATTCTCTTGAGTTTGTGAGTCCTCCACCGATGCCTGCTGCACCATAACCGCCCGTTGCGTTAATCGTTCCGCCGTTGATGGTAATCGCACCTACATTATTATTCATTCCTGCCCCGATGCCTGCTGCATCATCACCGCCCGTTGCGGTTATGAAACCTCCTTCAATTATGATATTGCCAGAAGGAATATAGGTATCGGGCAAGAAGTAATTAATATTGCTACCGCCCCCGATGCCCGCACCATCACCATTGCTGCTGGCGTCGAGTTTCCCGTTACCGCTGATGGTCAGTGTCTTGCCTTCTGGGATATGGATGCCCGGGTAGAATCTATAGAATCCTTTTATCTTGTTTTCTCTCCCGTCCGCAAGGACGATGTTGCAGTCCCCCTCGCAGGTAATGCCCGCCCATGGTGATTCAAATGACCGGTGTTGGTGAAAAAACCGGTAACCTCGGCGGTATGCTCCTGAAACTTGCAGACTTTTACGACGAAGAAGTCGATGCAGCCGTCGATGCCGTCGTGAGCATGATTGAACCGCTCATCATCGTGTTCTTGGGCGGTGCGGTCGGTTTCCTCTTGATTGCAATGTATATGCCGATGTTCTCGATGGGCGACGCAATTAAAGGTTAAAATTTCGCTGAAAACACATCGCGATACTGTATCACGCTTTGGCTCACGTATTATTATACGCTACGCCAAAGCGTTCTTTGTCTCGCTCGGTTTTGAGCGAAATTTGGAAAGGCTAAATGACTTCAGAAGTTCGACGCCTTGTCCTACTCGCCTTTAAACCTTTACTTAATCAATCTTGTCATGCCCGTCTTCGAGCGGGCATCTCCTTTTTTATAGAGCGAAATTTGGAAAGGCTAAATAGCTTCGGGGTTCGACGCCTCGTCTTACTTGTTTCTTCCTCCTTGCTGGAAAGTGCAAGGTACTGTCCTACTCGCCTTTAAACCTTTACTTATCAGACAGACGAAGTTTATGCTTCGTCTTTTTTTTTGTGTTTCTTAATCCTTGCTGGAATTGCAAGATGCGCTACGCGAAGCTGATTCCTGCTCTCGCTAGGCTTTAGACGAAATCTCATTTGAAATTAAACTTTTTACTCAAATAATCATACCATGCCCGCCTAAGGTTAGTGAGCTGGTATGCTGAGCCTGCCGAAGCACTGCCGAACCATCGTGCATCTTCTTTTTTACTTAGTCTAAGTTCTAAGCTCTAAGTTCTACCAACTATTTCTCCATCCAGCCCGTGTATTTTGCGGTTTCAAGAATTTCATTGGCGTTCTTGACGTGGTCGGCGGTGGGTGTTTGCGTGTCCGTCAGGGCATAGTCGATGCCGAGTTCCTGGTACTTGCTGAGGGCGAATGCGTGGTAGGGCAGTACTTCGACGCGCTTGACGTTGTGAAGTGTGCGGATGAAGTCCCGCGTGCGTGTGAGCGCTTCGTCGTTGTCACTGATGCCTGGCACGAGCACGTGGCGGATCCAGATGGGTTTCTCGATGCTGTCGAGGTAACGGAAAAATTCGGTGATGTTTTCGTTGCCGTGTCCCGTGAGTTCTTTGTGCGCGATGGCGTCGATGTGCTTGATGTCAACGAGCAAGAGGTCTGTCGATTTCATCAATCGTTCGATTTTCGCGAACGGTTCACCGGTGCGCCTAAATGTGATTCCGCTCGTATCGACGCACGTATGGACTCCCGCTGCTTTGGCCGCCTCGAAAAACTCAATCATAAAATCGATTTGTGCTAACGGCTCGCCTCCGCTGACGGTGATGCCTCCGTCGCATCCCCAGTAGGGCTTGTAGCGAACGGCTTTTTTCAACAAGTCTTCGGCGGAAATTTCAAATGAACCGTTGTCCGCTCCGTTCGGGCTTTGTGCTCCGAAGTCCCAAGTTTCCGGGTTGTGGCAGAACTTGCAGCGCATCGGGCAACCTTGCGTAAATACGACGAATCGGATTCCCGGTCCATCGACCGAGCCGAACGTTTCGAGTTTGTTGATTCTTCCGAGAGTCATGACCCAAAAATAAAAAAATGAACCGCATTTTTCGAGGGGTCCAGCCATTTGGAATTGCCTGATTTTTCGCAATAGCTTGGTTTGTCACAATATGACATTAGTATTGAGTATATTGAATATATGGGTAAAAATATAAACGAGTTGAGGTAAATGTATGAAACTTGACGAAATGCCTGAGAATGTGAGAAAATTTGTGGATTTTTGTCTAGACGATTTAAATTCTCCTTGCTCGTTACATATTGAAAGTAATGGAATCCAATGGGAATGTTTCGTTGAGGATTTGAAGGATTGGATGGAGAACTTGGACCGAAAAATGCTCTTTGACGTTGAAAAAGTGGATGCCGAAGAAGTGAATTTCGGTTTTACTTTTAGGGCGGTGAGTCGCGACGGTACTGTGTGGGTGAGTGAACCGTGCGATTGTCACAAGTTCGCGCATGGTGAAAAAGTGGGCCGATTTTTGGATGCTTCAGGGCGTCTTGTAATAGCGTTGCGAAAGTAAATAGTTCTATATAATACGAACCACGTAAAAAGTAGTGTTGACGGCGTGAAAAAAGATGATGATTTGTGCAAAATAACAGAATTTTGGAGTAATTCGGTCTTATATTTAATGATGTGAATAGGAGGAATCTTATGAAAAATAATGTACTGTTTTCGGTGGCGTTGACCGCTTTTTTTGCAGTTCTTGTGGGCTGTTCCGATGGCTCAAATGGTGATAATGGTGTTGGTGGCTCGGATGCGAATCTGTCTGCGCAGGGGTCGTTGGCTTACGAAGTCGGCAAAGGCTCTTGCGGCGGTGGGCATTTGGCAAAAAGAGCTGAATGGGGGGATGAATCCATTGATTTCGTGATGAACGAAGATGGCTCTGCTGTTTTTTTCCTGAATACGATTTCGGTGTGTGCCGAATATGGGCATGTAACAGATGTCAAACTGGAACGTCATGACGATACTTTGTTTGTTCATGATGTTTTTGAACATTATCCAGATTATGAGCGTGGTCCCATGCATAATTGCATTTGTTTTGCCGATTATAGAGTGAAAGTTCCTGCAGAGTATATTGGCGTCAAATATCTGAATTTCAACGATGTTTACACCGTCGTTTACAAGGATAAAGAGTAAGTAAAAATTTCTATCTTTGGCGTCGTGCCGAAAATCGTTAAACTTACCGATAGAATTCAGTATTTGCAAATGTCGTACGACCCGCTGAGTGCGGATGTCATTGCCGTGCGTGGCGACTCTGCGTGGTGGATTTTTGATGTGGGAGCGTGTGATGAGGCGGCTCGGTTCATCAATGATTTGCCGCACGTTTTTGCGGACTGTAAAGTTGGGGAAAATGCCGCGAATTTCGAATGTTGCAACGATGCCGCGGCTCCACTTAAAAAGAACATCGTCATTTCGCATTTCCATCGCGACCATTTGCTGAATGTCGTGCGGCATTGCTGTGGCGAAGTCTCGCTCGACTTTGATTCGATTTACGTGGGCGCCTACACTTCAAAAACATTTGGTGAAATTGAAGGCGTTGTGAAGAATGTCGTGATGGAGCCGCTTTCGTTTGATGATGGCGTGCATATCGAGATTTTGCCAATTCCAAACAGCCATGCCAAAGGCTCGTTGGCGCTCGTTGTGGACGACTATGTTTTCTTGGGCGATGCGACTTATCCGATGGTGGGGCACGGGACGCCTGACGTGTATAACGTGCAGATTCTTGGTGAGCAGATTAAGCTTTTGAAGTCGCTGAAGTCAACGCGTATTTGCTTGAGCCATAAACGTGGGCTTGTGCGCGACAAGGATTCTGTCATCCAGTTTTTGGAATCTGTGTATGCCCGCCGGCGGAAAAACGAAAATTATATCGAGGCTTAATTTGGAAATTTTACTGGGGCGAAAAGGCGGATATTGCGAAAAAATACTACCAAAAAGCCGAAAAATTTCTATTTGGTATCATAATTTTGTAACAAAGTAATCTTTTTCAAGACTGTGAGACCTTAAAAATGTCTTAAAATGCTACCAAAGCTTGTAAAAAAAACTGATTGGTAGCATTGGTGTTTGGCGAATAGTAAATTTTGTTGTATATAAAGTAGAAATTTTGTTACCAAACTGCTTTGAAAAGTCGATTTGGTAACATTTTTTGCCAAATTTGTGGATTTGCGGCATCTCTCGCTTGCAATAGAGTGCTCTCAAATGCAAAAAAGTTCCCCGATTGGGGAACTTTTTAATTGCGGGGTTCTGCGTTCGCGGCTTTTTGCAATCGCGAGGCTTTGTCGCTCTTTTTCAAGCGACGTCCTGCAGGTTGTCGCGCAATCGCGGAGCAGGTTAGAGTACGCCGTGTGCCTGGCGGGCAATCACGTCGAGCTGCTGTTCGCGAGTGAGTTTGATGAAGCGTACGGCGTAGCCGGAAACGCGGATGGTGAAGTTCTGGTATTCTTCCTTTTCCGGGTGTTCCATGGCGTCCTTCAGTTTTTCGACACCGAATACGTTCACGTTCAGGTGGTGGCTGCTCTGTCCGAAGTAGCCGTCAAGCACTTGCACGAGCTTGTTGTAACGTTCTTCGTCGTTGTGGCCAAGGGCATCCGGGTTGATCGTCTGCGTGTTGCTGATGCCGTCCAAAGCGTATTCGTACGGAATCTTCGCAACGGAGTTGAGCGAAGCCAAGAGACCGTGCTTTTCGGCTCCGTAGCTCGGGCTTGCGCCAGGGGAGAACGGTTCGCCGGCTTTACGACCATCTGGGAGAGCGCCTGTGGCCTTACCGTAAACGACGTTGCTAGTGATGGTGAGAATGCTTGTTGTCGCTTCGGAATTGCGGTAGGTTGGCGTTTGCTTGATTTTCGCCATGAACGTCTTGAGAAGCCAAACGGCGATATCGTCTGCGCGGTCATCGTCGTTTCCGTAACGCGGGAAGTCGCCTACGATCTGGAAGTCCTGTGCAAGGCCGGTAACCGGGTCGCGGATGACTTTGACTTTCGCGTATTTGATGGCGGAGAGACTATCGACAACGTGGCTGAAGCCTGCGATACCTGTTGCAAATGTGCGGCGAACATCGGTATCGATGAGGGCCATTTCGGCGGCTTCGTAGTAGTACTTGTCGTGCATGTAGTGAATCAAGTTCAGCGTATTCACGTACAAGTGTGCTAGCCAGTCCATGTAAAGTTCAAATTTGTGGACGACCTCGTCGTAGTCGAGGTATTCGCTCGAGATAGGAGGATATTCCGGACCGACCTGTTCACCCTTGACGAGGCATTCGTCCTTGCCGCCGTTGATAGCGTATAGGAGAGCCTTCGCGAGGTTTGCGCGGGCGCCGAAGAACTGCATTTCCTTGCCGGTCTGGGTGGCAGAAACGCAGCAACAAATGCTGTAGTCGTCACCCCAGATCGGGCGCATCACGTCGTCGTTTTCGTACTGGATGGCGCTCGTCTTCACGGAAATTTCGGCTGCGAACTTCTTGAAGTTGTACGGAAGACGCGGGCTATAGAGGATCGTGAGGTTTGGTTCCGGGGATGGGCCCATATTCACGAGCGTGTGCAAGAAACGGTAATCGTTCTTGGTTACCTGATGGCGACCGTCCTGTCCGAGGCCGGCAACTTCAAGTGTGGCCCACACCGGGTCACCGCTGAAGAGTTCGTTGTAGCTTGTGATGCGGGCGAATTTGACCATGCGGAGTTTCATTACGAAATGGTCGATGATTTCCTGCGCGTCGGTCTCGGTGATGACGCCGTTTTGCAAGTCACGGGTCATGTAAATGTCGATGAAAGTCGAGACGCGGCCAACACTCATGGCGGCTCCGTTCTGCGTCTTGATGGCGGCGAGGTAGCCGAAGTAGAGCCATTGCACGGCTTCGCGGGCGTTCATGGCCGGCTTCGAGATGTCGTAGCCGTAAATCTTGGCCATGGCCTTCATGCCTTCTAGAGCCTTGATTTGTTCGGCAAGTTCTTCGCGTTCACGGACAACATGTTCGGTCATGTCCTTGTTGTCGGAGAGCGCCTTGTCGGCTTTCTTCTGGGCGATGAGGTAATCCACGCCGTAGAGCGCTACACGGCGGTAGTCGCCGACAATGCGGCCGCGGCCATACGTATCCGGGAGGCCGGTGATGATGTGCGCCTTGCGCGCCATGCGCATGGCAGGCGTGTAAGCGTCGAAAACGCCTTGGTTGTGCGTCTTGTGGAATTCCGTGAAAATGCGGTGAAGTTCAGCGCTCGGCGTGTAGCCGTAATTTTTGCAGGATTCTTCCGCCATCTTGATTCCGCCGAACGGCATGAATGCGCGCTTGAGCGGCTTGTCCGTCTGGAGACCCACGATTTTTTCGAGATCCTTTGTCTGTTCGGCGATGAAGCCTGCGGGGTGGCTTGTGAGTGTGGAAACGATATCCGTATCCATGTCGAGGACGCCGCCCTTTGCAATTTCTTTCTTCTGGAGGTCCTGTAGTTCGGCCCAAAGTTTATTCGTAGCCTCGGTCGGTCCCTGCAAAAACGATTTGTCCCCGTCGTAAGCGGTGTAGTTCTTTTGTATGAAGTCGCGGACGTTTATTTCTTCTTGCCAACGACCGTTTCTAAAGCCAAGCCATGCTTCCTGCATATGTCCTCTTTTTTTCCGAGCCTACTGTTATTACAACCATAAAAGTTACTTAACTTTTCCTGTTGTAAAAAAAGAACGAACTCGATTTTTCCTTTTTTCCCTGTCAACTAATTGTAAAGCGCAATATACATATTAAACGGGGGGAGGGCAAGGTCTAAACGGTCATAAAGAGCGGGAATGGAAAGGACGAGTTACTTTTAATTTTCGTACGGGAGACTTTGATGACCGGATGGATTTCGAATAAGGTGTAAAGTGTGGCGAAAATCACGAAAAATGCGCTTTTGGACGGATTTTTCGATACGGTTGATACAGATAGTTTTGAAAATCCTGTCGTCTAACGTGCCTGGGGATAAAACAGAAACTATCTTATGAACAAGAAAAGAGGTCATTATGAAAAAGATTTTCCTTCCTATGGTTGCTGTGGCGCTTTTGGTTGCATGTTCTGATTCCAACCCCGATGTAAATTTTGTTGCTCCGGGTCCGACGGGTGCTGTTTCCTCCAGCTCTGCGGATGCTCCGCTCTCTTCGGGCGAGGTCGTCCCGCCGTCTCCGGAGTCCAGTTCCGAAGCCGTTGTCCCTCCTGTAGGTGAATCGTCCGGCTCGGTTGATGTTCCGCCGGCAGGACTTTCTTCTAGCTCTGCAATTGCAGATCCGCTCTCTTCCAGTGCGACAGTTCCTTCGCCGAACACTCAGTTCACCTATAAAGTTCCGACATTGACGGAACTTGACCCGACTAAGGCTTATACCTTCTACGGTGCCGAACTCACTGGTGTCGATCAGTTCAAATATGGGCGTTTCGAAGCCCGCATGAAGATGGCGGCCATCTCCGGTTCCGTGAGTTCCATGTTCCTGAACTACGACAATTCCTGGATGAAGGAATATGAACCGTGGAACGAAATCGATATTGAAATTCTCGGCAAGGATTCGAACAAGTGGCAGTCCAACATCATCACTCGTGAAGCCGAACCGTCCATCAAGAAGAACACGTCCTCCGAGGTCGTTCATCCGTTCGCATTCGATGCCACGAAGGAATTCCATTTGTACGCGATTGTCTGGACCCCGGAATATGTGGCTTGGGAAATTGACAGCGTTGAAGTGCGCCGCGATACGTTGGGTATGAGCCGCGGTACTCACGCTGACGCCGATCAGGTGAAGTTCCTCACCGAAAAAGAATCTCTCCGCTTCAATCTCTGGGTATCTAAGACTCCTTCTTGGACGGGTAAGTGGGACAACGGCATTGGTCTTCCGATTGAACAGCAAATCGACTATGTTCGTGCCTATGCCTATGATGAAGCGACTAAGACCTTTACGCTTTCTTGGCAAGATGATTTCGATGGCGAAGATATCGATCCGAAGCATTGGTCCGCAGGCGACTGGGAAATGGAACGCGTGATGTACCGCCAGAGCAATATCGTCGTTGAACAGGGTGTTTGCAGACTCATCTTGGACTACGAAGCGAACTAAAAAGTTTGGTGTATAGAAACAAGCCTCCTGGAGAAATCCGGGAGGCTTTTTTGTTTGTACTTTGCCGTGGGGCGCCAAAGCAACGAAAATATGTTTGTCAAAAAAAAGAAATTCTAGGCCATAAGTTCTAAGTTTCTCCTTCTAATTTTATAAATTGTCAGTATGAAGTTAAATGCTAGGCTTTTTGCATTGTTTTTGGGCGTGTTCTCTTTGGCGCATGCCGTGGATACGCTTGATGTTTTCGTGCTGCGCGTGCAGTTCAAGGAAGAATCTCCGAATAATTCGCTTACGACAGGGACGGGGTTGTTCGATTCCGATACGGCGACTTATAACTTGGATCCGTCGGGCGGACGTGGAAAAGTTCCGTATTGGAAAAAGCACCTGGATTTTGCGAACGCCTATTACAAGGCCGTAAGCGGTGGCGAACTGGTCATCAAGTCGAGAGTGTTCCCGGAAGAGGGAAAAGCTTACAAGCTCGACAAGCCGATGATCGACTATAACCGTACCCAGAAGATGAAGGGCGAAAAGACCGCCGAGTACGACGAGGCGCGTAGCCGGGATTATTTGCGTTTTGTGTATGACGCCGTGATGGCGGCACACAAGTCCGGGGATTCTCCGTTTGACGTGCCGCTTTCGAAGAATTCGAACACCAAGCGTGTGTTCATGATTGCGCATGCGGGTGCCAGTCGCCTTTTGGATGGTGGTGGCATGGGAATCAAGGGGGCGAACACGCCGGGCGATTTTTTGGACATCTATATTTCGAGGGCTGATTGGGTCTATTTGCCTGATACGCTTCCGGGTGTCGTGATCGATAAGGTGGATTCCATGAACAACGGGCTTGCGCTGAAGGGCTCTGCGATTGATACGCTCAAGTCGATTATGGTGGTAAGCGAAACGGCGTCGCAGGACGGGCTCAACTGGGGCATCAACGGCATTGTCGTAAACCAGATCGGGCGCGAACTTGGAATGCCCAACACGTACGATGTGGTCAAGGGAATTTCTCGTCTGGGCTATTTCGACATGATGGATTTTGCGGGCTACAATGCCGGTAACGGGTTTTTCCCGGTGTTGCCTGCGGCATGGGAACGCGTTTACATGGGCTGGTCCAAGGTCAAGGAAGTGCGACCGACGGCAGGGCATCCGGTGACAGTCGAGATTGCGGCGGCGGGTAGCGGCCTTGGCACAGAAGTCGTGAAGGTGCCCTTGAGCGCAAATGAATACCTTTTGATCGAAAACCGTCAGCGTTCCTGGAACAATGACGGAACCGTAAAGGTGTACCGTGGCGAGGCTGTGCAGAACGATGATGTGGATACGATCAAGGTTCCTGTTGATAGTCTGAATTATGTGTTCGAGGATAGCATATGCACCAAGGGCAAGTGCGAACGCAACAAGAAGAAGGCTTCGGGTTTGATTCTTGGCGCAAGCAGCTTTGATGCGGGGCTCCCGGCGAGCGGCATTGCTGTATGGAAGGTGAACGAATGGTACTTGCGCGAATCGTTGCAATATGGGACTGCAAACCTTTGGGGGGGCGAACAGTATCGCGACCACCAGTTCGGGCTTTCGCTTGTGGAGTCGGATGGAATTTTGAGTATCGGGAAGACGTTCAAGAACGCAATAGGCGAAGATTCTTATGATTACGGTAGTGGCACGGATTTATTGCCTCACTTGCGTTATGCGAAGTCCAAGAAATTCGATACGGTGAAGACAATTCTTCCGAAAGGTTATGCGAATACGGCGACAGCGCAGGGCGGACATACGGGAATCAAGATTTCTGTCGATATTCCGAAAAAAGCACGCATAGAAAAAACGGCGAACGCGTTCATGGGCGATAGCGTTATTAGTTTTGCGGCGCCCGTAATTCGCGTGACAATCAGCGTAGATGATGGCAGCATCGAAAATTCGAAGTTCCCACGCGATATTGGCCTGAATTCGGCGGTACGCGGTGCGGTGTTCGTGGATGACCCTGAAAACGACGGTGAAAAAATCATGGTCGTAGGGGCCGAGGACGGAACGCTGCAGGCGTTTAGTGCGCTGGGCGATACGCTTTTCGTTGCCGATACCGCGATTGTGCAGAAGTCGCTGACCCGCGATAGCGCCAAGCGCGAGGTGCCGCTGTATCGCGTAAGCGCGAGTTATGGCCCGCTGGTAGGCATGGCGAGCGATGGCAAGGACGTTTATAGTTTGCATACGGATAAACTTGTGAAAACCAGTTTTGCAAGTGGAATTCCGACGGTCGATGCAATCAAGATGACGGGGACGGGGGCGGTTGCGGGCCCAATCATTGTGGATGACCGCGTCTGGGTGCTTCGTGAGAACATTGTCAATTATGCGGTAATGTCGGACGGGGAATTCAAGTGGCAAGACGTTCACCCTGTCTGGAAGGAATCTGGATTTGTTCCGGAAAACATGGCGTATTGCCCCCAGAAATCGGGTGAGGAATTCTTGGCAGTTGTCGGCTCGAACGGGGAAATTCTGCGCGTCGCCCTTCCCTCGGGCGTAGCGATGAACCGGTCCGAGAAGGTTTCTGGCGTAAAGGGAGAATCCTTCCGCATCGCCTGTACGGACATCGATAGGGATGGCGAGAACGAGCCTGTGATTGTAGGAAGTCGCGGGACCGTCGCCGCATTTAAGAAGGAAGACAAGATCAAGACGCTTTGGACCAAGAACTACAAACGCGGTGCCGCGGGTACGAGCGGCCTCAAGGACGAAACGTCTGGCATTGCTCTTGGCGATATCAACGACGACGGCTACCCTGAAATCGTGTTCCTCGGCGACAACCTCGTTTATGCGCTTGACCGCTTTGGCGTGCCGATAGACGGATTCCCGGTGACGATTAACCGCGGCGAGCCTATCGTCGGTTTCTTCAGCGATCCGCTGCTTGTCGATGTCACGGGCGACAAGGTGCCTGAAATTCTCGTGCCTTCGAGCAACGGATTGGTTTATGCTTACACGGGCAAGGGCAAGCGCGTTTCGGATCGTTTCCCGATTGCGGCCGGCAGCTACGAAATGAGGGATTCCCTTTCGCAGATCGTTCCGATGAGCATCTTTGTGACGGATGCGGTGAAGAATTCCAAGGGCCCTGAACTTTATGCGCTGCACAGGAACAGCGTGTCGGCGTTCCGCTTGGACAAGGCCGCTAACGGCGCCGAAAAGGCTGCTGTTGCGTGGGCGCTCCCTGCAGGCGGCAACGAACGCACTGGATTCTTCGATGCATCCAAGCTCGGCAAAGTCGAGGCTGCAAAAGAAAAAGACGAAATCTCGGACTTCTTCATCTATCCGAACCCGGTTCGCGGTGGCAATGCGAAAGTGCGTATGGAACTCGGTGCGAAGCCGCAGTCCATCAAGCTTGAGTTGTACGACATCACGGGTTTGTGCGTGTTCAAGAAGAACATCCCGGATGGCGTTGCCGGCAAGAACCAGGCGGATCTCGACTTGCGCGACTTGGGCTCGGACATCTATACGGCCCGTCTGCAGGTCAAGTTCCAAAGCGGCAAGACTAAGCAGAAACTTTATCGCGTAGGTGTTGTCCGTTAGTCATTGGACAGGAGGCGGATTATGCGTCTGGAAAAAATCAAGAAGCTTTGTTTACCGGTTGCGGTTTTGTTTCTTGGGACGCTTGTTTTGCTTTCTGCGTGCACGGCAACCGGCGAGGCTGTCGATGGTGGATCTTTTACCCCCAATGGCAAAAAAAATTCATCGGGATCCGTTCCGCAGTCGTCGTCAAGCGTCGATACTTTGAAGGTGGATTCTTCGTTTTTTGGCATGTTTGACTGGGTCCGCATCCCCAAGGCGACGATTACCCGTGGCGTGAATGCCTTTGGCGTCAATTCGTTCTCGATGGCCACGACCGAAGTGACCCAGAAAACATTTAAGTTCATCATGAATGGAATCCCGAAACAGTCGAAGGAGGGCGATGAACGGGCTGTTTCGAATGTGAGCTGGTACCGGGCCGTACTTTTCTGTAATGCTTTCTCGAAACTTGCGGGGCTTGATACGGCGTACGTCTATAAGTCCATCGTTGGCGATTCTATCCTCGTGGATTTGACTATCGATTATTCTGCGAATGCCGTAAGGCTTCCGACCGAGAACGAATGGGAGGTCGCGGCCCATGGCGGCACGAGTACGACTTATTACTGGGATACGGATGTAGCCTCCAAATATGCGTATTATGGACAAACTGCAGGCCCGGACGAAGTGGCTCAAAAGTTGCCGAACGGTTTTGGTCTTTACGACATGGCGGGGAATGTCGCGGAATGGGTAAATGACTGGTATGACGCTTATCCGAAAAATAAAAGCGACAATTATACGGGCCCCCAAAAGGGCGAATACCGCATTGTGCGCGGCGGTGGCTGGTCGGACAAGGTAAACAGTCTGGCTCCCAAGGAACGTGAAAAACTGGATCCGGTACATTCCAAGGTGACCGTTGGCTTTAGACTGGTCTATTCTGCTGGTTTTTAAAGAGACTCGCCTTTCGTCTTGTTTGAAATTTTTTAGATTATTGCGCATGAAGTTTGCCTATGTGCTAACCGCGCTGTTTTGTGGTCTTTTTTTAGGATGCTCCGAAGAAAAATCGGAGCCGCTGCCTGACTTGCCGCCTGTGGAAATTCCCGCGACAGTCTTTGGCTTTTATTCAGGACGTTTACCGTGTGACAATTGCAAACAGCGCGCAGTGGATATGGACTTGTTTGAAGATGGCAAAGTTCTTGCCGTGCAGACGATGCTTACGGATTCTGTGCGGGTCGATACGCTCCGTGGAAATTTTTCATACGCCGATAGCGTTGTGACGGTGAATCTTGCCGAAAATACGCTCCATTGGACGTTCAAGCGCGACAAAGTGGGGAATCTCGTTTTTATGAAATTGGGTAGTGTTTATCGCGATGCCGAAGGCATGAAGGCGGTAATGGTTCGTTTTTATAAAAAGATTAAAAAACAATAGTGGGGGAGAATATGTTTACTGCCTTGATTGTCGATGACGAACCTCTAGCCCGTGTGCGCATGCGCTCCTTGCTCGAAGCGTATTCAGGTGAAATTGAAATTTTGGGCGAAGCGTCTTCCGGTGCGCAGACGATTGCTAAAATCCACGAACTCGACCCCGATGTCGTTTTTCTCGATATTCAAATGCCCGACATGGATGCGTTCGAAGTTCTGAAAACGCTCAATGAAGACGATATTCCTTTGATCGTGTTTACGACGGCCTATGACAATTTTGCGTTGAGGGCTTTTGAAGAAAATACGGTTGATTATCTTTTGAAGCCCATTGACCCGGAACGCCTTGCATCTACGATGGCGAAACTTCGCAAGCGTATGCCCAACCAGGGGGGGCTTGGCGTCCCGGCCGATTTCTCGTGGGACAAGTTCAAGGAACTGCTGAGCGTGAGTGATCTTTACATGCAGAGATTGCAGGTAAAACAGTCGGATCGCATCTTGCTTGTGAACATGGACGAAGTCATCCGCTTCCAGAGCGAAGAAAAATATACGACGGCTTACACCACGACCGCACAGTACGTGATCGATCAGACTCTTGTGGAACTGGAAAAACGCCTTGATCCGCGTCAGTTTGTCCGCGTTCATCGGGCTCACCTGGTCGCAATCGATTATATCGCCGAAATTCGAAAAAATGATGCGGGCCGTTTGTGCATCGTGCTGCGTGACAAGAACAGGACGCAGATTACGGTGAGCCGCAATTTTGTGAAAACAGTCAAGAGTTTGTAATTTGGAGTTTTGATGGAACAGACACCTCAAAAAAAATCAGCAAAAAAGTTTTTGAAATCGTTTACTCGTGAAGTCATTGTACCGGTTATTCTTGCGCTAATCGTTATCCAGTACGTCATTCAGGCGTTCCAGATTCCGAGCGGTTCCATGGAGGATTCCCTCAAGACGGGTGACTTCTTGTTGGGACTCAAGTTTACTTACGGATCCCCGATTCCGTTCTCGAACCAGAAGTTCCCGGGGTACGCAGAACCGAAGCATGGCGATGTCGTCATTTTCCGTTATCCGGGCGAGCCGGAATATCCCGACAACAACCCCAAACGTTATACGCACTTGTTCAATGCTCTCATGCTTGGCAATTACTATTGGGACCACGCTCCTGAAAATGGCCAGCCTCATTTGGTGCATTACGCCGACGGCCCGAAGGACTACATCAAGCGTTGTGTCGCCGTCAGTGGAGATACTGTTGCGGTTCATGGCGGCAAGCTTTTCTTGAATGGTAAACGTCAGGATTCGCTCCCCGCGTTTGGCAAGTGGACGGCGAGCGTCCGCACGCTTTCGCCTCGCGATGAGGTCGGAGAATTTGTAGTGCCGTCTGTGGGCGATACGCTGTACGTCGATTCCCTGCCGATGATAAAGCTTTGGTGGCTGCGTTCGCTTGTTGCCCAGGAAAATCCAGATTCTTCCGTGCATCTGGACCTTTCGCTTTTGCGCAATGGCCGTGAAAGCAACAATTACGTGTTCAATGACTTCAGGTTCCCGGTAGAAAATGACCGAGGAATATTGCTGAACGCGATGCTCTCGAGAAACCAGACGGTAATCCAGCAGCGTCTCACGCTTGGCGATACATTGTCTGGCGCCATGCCGTTCAGTTATTTCAAGGAACTCGCAAAGATAGGATTTTTGCCGTTACTCGATCCGCACGACCCGAATTTGAACAGTGGCTTTACGCGTCCTGTGAGCTACATGTCTTTTGAGGGATCCATTCTTCAGGATCTCGATGGTAACGTGAAACGCTTGAATATGTCGCCGGCTGTTGCTGATTCTACGGACTCTACGGGAACGGCTCTTGAGAACAATCATTTTGAAATACAGAGAAATCTCTATTTGGGCTCCGAAAAGATCGACCGTTATGTTGTCAAGTATCCGCAGTTCTTTATGATGGGCGACAACCGTGACAATTCCGCCGATAGCCGCTATTGGGGCGTCGTTTCGCTTCGCAACATTCGTGCAAAGGCTTTTGTCATTTACTTCTCCTTCGAAAACGATGATGGGAAATTTGCTTTGGGCAATCCTCTTACCTGGTGGCGCATTCCGTTCCGTATCCGTTACACTCGCATAGGCAAAATTATCGATTTGATCAAGTGAGAATGAAGTTCTTGAAGGTTGCATATATCTTGGCGTCATGCCTGATGATGGTCGCTTGCGCAACGCAGGTGGCCCCTTCTGGTGGACCCGAAGACAAGCTCCCGCCTCGCGTGGCGGCCATGTTGCCAGCGCCAAATACTGCCAACCATCCGAACGAACTTTATGTGAAACTGGAATTTGACGAATGGATTAACGCATCGATCCCGCGTGGAGCGGTTTCTATTTCGCCTCCGATTGAAAAAAAGCTGAAGTTCGAAGTGCATGGCAAGACGCTCGAAGTGTATTCTCGTGCCGAGCTCGATACGGGAACGACCTACACGGTCACGTTTGCAGGGGGCATCAAGGATTTGCGCGGAAATGCACTTGCAAAACCGTTCCATGTCGTTTTCTCGACGGGAGCGGTCATTGATTCGCTTACGCTTTCTGGGCGTGTTATGGTCCCGGACTCTCTTGTTCGAAAGAAATCGTACCCGAGTGTCGGGCTCTATTTGATGGGCCCCGATCGAGAATCTAAACGCTTCCTCCAGAAATACCGTGATACGGTGACGCATGTGCTGGATTCGCTTCCGATGCTTTCAAAGGAAGAACCGCTCTACCTTACTGCGGCGGATAGCGTTGGAAACTTTACGTTTACGGGGCTCAAGGCTGGGCGCTACCGCGTCGTCGCGTTCGTCGATATGAACGGGAACCACAAGATTGAACCTTCGTCGGAGTTGGCAGGCGTCTGGGTATCTGACCTGCTGCTTGACGAATCGACGAAGGACACCTTGTGGATTCCCCTTGCAGACCAGGATACGTCGCTGATGGAACTGGATAATGTCACGCAGCCTTTTGCTAGCGTGCTTGAAGCGCACTTTACGCGCCGGGTGTATTTTGATTCTGCTTTTGCGGATACCTCGAATTGCTATCTCGCTTCGCCTGACGGGGATACACTTTATCCACGGCTAGTCTATCTCGGAACATCGAATGCCCCGCGTTTCTATTTTGATCCAAAACCGAAAGAAGATGTTTTGTACAAATTTATTTGTACGAATGCGAAGGACTCGTTGTCTCGCGTTTTGGATACGGCAAGGAACTTTGCCGAAATCGAGTGGAAAGAAATGGAAGGCGATACACTGGATCCGAAAATCCAGACTGTGCAAGTCATGGGCAAGACGAAGAACGCTTTCCCGGACGATTCCTTGGTCGTGATTTACAACAAGCCTGTTCTTGATTCTATAAAGGACATGTTTTTTATAGTCGAAGGGAAGGATACCGTTCAGGTCTCTGTCAAAAAACTGGATCCGGTTCGCTTTTTGGTAGAGCGCAGCCTTCCGTGGCCGACCGATACCAAGTTCAGTTTGTTGCGTGGATACAGCGATACGACTTTGGCAAAGGCCGATAGCAACGGCGTTCGTGACACTGTAATCAAGACAAAGTACGAAGGAAAACTCTCTTTCGAGACAGTTTCCAAACTAAAGCTGTCATCGCTTGCGGGTAAAATCCCGGGAGCGAAAGATGGAGCACTAGTTCGTCTCAAGTCTGTCGAAACGGGCAAGTTCGAATTTGCGAAATGTTCTGCCAATGGCGCCTTTTCCTTTAACGACCTAGTTGAGGGTGGTTACATTATTGACTATTATTATACCGATAAAGGGAGGGATTTACCTAGTGGCGGATCCCTGCATCCCTTCAAATTCGGTTCTGCTTGGAGAGCTCCGCTTGACACCTTGAAACTCAAGAGTGGTGCAAACGATTTGGAACAACTGATGCCGAACTTGCCGGCATTGCCTTAAAGGATGGATGAAGATGGAAAAAATTCCTGCATTTGTTGCGCTTGACTTGGAAACGACCGGTCTCGATTTCGAAAAGGATGAAATCATTGAGGTCGCACTTGTTCGCTTCGAAAATGGCGAACCGAAAGAGAATCTCGATTTCTTGGTGAAGCCTTCCTCTGCGGAACTCCGCCCATTTATCGAGACGTTGACTGGCATTAGCAAGGCGGACTTGGACGAATCCCCGGATTTTGCAACGATCGCTGGGCAGATTTGTTCATTTATCGGAGACCTCCCGATTGTGGCGCACAATGCGCAGTTCGATTCCAAGTTCTTAAAGCAGACTTTCACCAAGGTCGGAATCTCTTATGACACCCACGTGTTCTGGGATTCGCTTACGCTTTCGCGCATTGCGTTCCAGAAAGTCCCGAACCATCGTCTCGATACGCTTGTGCAGGAACTGGAAATTGAACGTAGCCGTGCTCACCGTGCGTTGCCCGATGCTGATGCTTGTGGACGCTTGTTTGTAAAGGCTCTGGAAAAAATTTCTTCGATGGATCCGTGGCTGTTCGATGCGCTTTCCAAGGTTGCTAAAGGTTCCGGCTACGAATCGCTTTTTGCAACAAATGTTGAATCGCTAGCCTCTCCGAAGTACAGTTTGCCTGCCGTACCCGCACAGGAATCCTTGCCCAAGTCCAGGGCTCCTCGCGTGAGTGAGTTTTTCAAGGAAGGTGGATTCATCTCGTTTGTTGTCGATGATTACAAGCCTCGCCACAACCAGCAGGATTTTGCCTCGGTCATGGAACGCAACATGTACAAGGGCGGCCTTTGCGTGCTCGAAGCTCCGACCGGTTCCGGAAAGACTTTGTCTTACCTGATCACCGCGGCGAACAAGGCTATAACAGGCGAACGCGTGCTCATCAGTACCGCAACGCGCACCTTGCAGGAACAGCTCTGGACAGAAGCAATCCCGCAGATTGCAAAGATTTACAATGGCGAACTCCGACCGGCGATTTTGAAGGGCCGCGACAATTATCTTTGCCTTCGCAAGTTCGAAGAACTGCTGATGCACCCGCAGACTCTCCTGTCCGCTGAAGAACGCGATTCCTTCATGGCGCTTATCCCGTGGGCTTTGACAACTGAAACGGGCGACATCAACGAATGCAATTCGTTTAGCCCGAGCCGCAATCGTGTGCTTTGGTCAAAGCTTTCGTGCAGTGCCTCGTGTTGCAACGGCGATAATCACTCGCATCACGATAACTGTCCGGCGCTTATCGCGAAACGCAAGGCGATGAATGCGAACATGGTGCTTGTGAACCATTCACTTTTCCTTGCGGACCTGCAACTCGATTTTGCGTTGCTCCCGGCATACGAACACATCGTCTTTGACGAAGCGCACCGCCTGCCCGAAATCAGCAACCAGGTGTTTGGCCGCTCCATCTCGTTCTTTGGATTCAGGAACATCGCAAAGACACTCGAACCTTCCAAGGCCGGTGGCGATGGCCTCCTTGTAGAAATTGCAAGCCGCATCCCGGCGGAACAGCCGGAACTTCATGAACTTTGTGACAAACTCTCCGAAGCTTTGGGCGAAGCCGAAAAGGCGCTGCACCGCTTCTTCATGAAAATCGGCAAGAAACTTGCCAAGCAGAAAAACGGTCGCAACGGCTTTACATATACAAACAGTATTCTCGCAGAATACGAAGCCGACCCGGCCACCTTCCTCGAACAGTACGCGACTGCCCGCGATTTGGCAGAAAAGCTTGTTGCGGGGACCAAAGACTCTCTCAAGGGCATCGTGAGCGACCTCGAAGGCCGTATGACCGAAATCAGCCACTTTGTTTCTGACTTTGAATTTGTAACAAAGGGCGGTCGCAGCGATTGGGTGTTCTACATGGAAGAACCCTTCAATCCGCATACCATCAAGCTGCATGCGCTCCCGCTCCATTCCGGCAACATCTGGAGAGAAAAATTCTATCCGTGGATCAAGTCCGCGACATTCACCTCGGCGACACTTTCTGTGCAGGCCGACCTCACGTACTATTTGCAGAAAATGGGCATGGACAATCTGCGTTTGAGTAAACAGCCGTTCGTGCGCGTTTATACGGAACCCTCCGATGTGAACGAGCGCCGTTCCGTGATGGTCGCAAAATTCTTGCCGAAGCCCTCCGCTCCGGAATTTGGCGACGCCTTGAACGACACGCTCTTGAAGGTGCTCCCGTCGATTGAAGAAAATACGATGGTGCTCTTTACAAGCGTTGCGACAATGATGAAAGCACAGGCCGCACTTGCTCCCGTATTCGCCGAACGTAAGAAACTTTTGCTTTGCCAGCACGTCGATGGTTCGCTCGATGGCCTCGTTGCGATGTTCCGCAAGGAACGCGGCGCTTGTCTCCTTGGCTGCCAGAGCCTCTGGGAAGGCGTCGATTTCCCGGGCGATGCGCTCAAATTACTCGTCATTACGAAGCTCCCGTTCCCGAACCCGACAGACCCGCTTGTCGCAGGCCTCACGAACGAGATGAAAGCCACCAACAAGAACTTCTTCAAGGATTTCTTTGTTCCTGAAGCTTACATGGAACTCCGTCAGGGAATGGGTCGCCTGCTGCGCTCCGATTCCGATTCTGGCAAGGTCCTCATCTTGGACAACCGCGTTATCCTCGAACGTTACGGCAAGACCTTCGCCCGCATCTGGAACTTCAAGAACCGCATCGCGAATTCCATCGCCGACATCGAACGCTTCGTGAAGTAAACCCGCTCCTTTTTGTGGTTTGTCATGCCCGCCGCTGAGCGGGCATCTCCTTTTTATATCGGAATAAACGAATTTTTTGTATATTCCGTAATAGCGGTTTATAAAGTTAGAGAATTTCCCCGTTGCCGATTATTTGATGCTTCACAAATTTTATTCGCTGTTGGAATTTTTATGATGCGCCCTTTGATGCTCTATATTAGTTTGTTGTCTTTACTCTTGTTGGGGTGTGGCTTGAGTGAAAACCGCGATAAGCCTAAAGTTGAATCTTTATATGATGCCCGTGGAGAATGTTATCGCTATGAAATGTGTCTTTACAAAGATGTAAAATATCATTGCATTATGGATACAACTGTGGTGGAAGAAATAATTCATTTTTTTGAAGTAGCCTTGCCGAATGAAATGACATCGTACAGAATATCTCATATTGAAGGATCTTTTGATAGGAAAAAGTATAAGCATCCAAAATTATCTTGCTGCTATGCAAAAAACAAACTAAATGGCTGCGATACATTGGAAGTGACAACTATTGATAAGAATGAAAAATTTGTCCCTAATGGTAGTTCGTATATGATTACCAGGGATTCATCGGGATGGAAAATAATCAAGATGAACCTTTGGGTACATTGATTTCGTCGGTTCGAAGCTCTTGTTCGCGACGTGCTGACCCTACCCAGCCTATCAATGCTAGGCGCGCACTTTAAAATTATGGATGGAATTATGGTATTTTGCACTACCACGAATGGGTACGAAAGACTTGGACTGAGAAACTCTTTGACGATGTAAAAGCAGCGAATGAGAGCGAGTACCTTTTTAGAAACGAAAAGCAAAAGCTAATAACTTATGCATTCTGTGAAAAAAAATAATGATGGAATAATTTTTCGGTATCCATGCGATTTGGATTCCACTTATATTGCAAATATATTGAATAGAGTGTACTACTTTGATTCAACAAAGGGTTTGAAATTTATGGTACAGTCTCTTTATTATGCTCCGTTTGTTATTGTTTATCCCCAAAATGCGTATGGGGATTCTGTTCCATCGTTATTTAGGTATCATACTGAAAAAAGCGGTATCAAGATAAAAAAAGATGGAGGAATGCAATCGTATTGTGCAACATCGGACGGAGAAAAATGCAGCTATCTTTTTGCTGAAATCAGCGCACAGAAACAATTGACTGAAACCAGAAATTATTCGGAATTTTACGATATGTTTGTCGATTCGTCGTTTGAAACATCTTTTTCCATGAAAAAAACTTTAGATGACTTGTCTGATTTTATTTATGTGCTGGATGAGAGATTTAAGTCCGATAAAAAGTTTCTGGTCTCTTATGACCTGTGCTGGCAAGAAGACGGAACATTTGCTCCGTGCGACCTGGATTTTGCAACCAAGCAGGCAATTGCAGATTTTGTATCCAAGATTGAAGGCGGAACGCTAAAAATGGTGACTTATCGCGGGAATCGTATTTTCAAAGCGGCTTATGAAGAAGCCGTATTAGAAAAGCATGTTTGTGAATCTACAGACGGCGAAAAATGTGAAAAGGCCTGGTTCTTGGTGGATACACCTAAGGGAGCCCGTGAATTTACGATTGATTTGAAAAAAAATACAATAAATGAAATAGTTGATAGCGAATATGTTGTGGATTTTGTTTGGAGATGCGGATGGTGTTATTACGATGAAAATGGGACGCTTAAGAAAAATTATGATGAATCTGGACAAAAAGAATATGATGACGTTTTTCCCATACCTCAAAGCGTAGCGACCCCATAGCTCATACCTGTTCACGTGTGTAGCCCCTTAACGAACCGCGTGATTTTTATTATATTTGGCACCCTGCTTTAAGGTGCATAATGTTTGATTTAAACGCTTTTTTTGATGGAATGACCAAGCCCCTGCTTCGTAACGCCCATGTCAAGGCGTTCGGCAAAAAGGGCCTTTTGAATAATGCTCTCATCCAGTCCGAAACGCAATCGTTTTACTCTGACAAAAAACGCGTTGCGGGCTTGTTTTCCAAGATGGAAATGTGGCAGCGTCGCTGCCTGAACTTGATTTACAATAGCGGTTCCAGGGGGCTTGCCTTTAACGAACTTCGACTGACGGTTCCCGTGAGCAAGAACCGCGAACTCCAGATGTTCCTCCTTACGATGTGCCGCGAATTTGTCATTTATCGTTCCTTCGTAGGCGGGACGCCCATTTATGCAGGCTTTAGTGACTTTGTCGGTTGCTTTGATATCGAGCCAGAAGGTGAAATTGACACGGTATCCCCGTTGATTTCATTCCAGAATCTTTTGGACTGGCATATCTGTGTGGTGCTTGCGAATGCGAAGAAAAAACAGCTCCGTATCAACGCCAACGGAACGCTCCACCGTCGAGGTCGCCAGATTTGCGCCGAGGCGTTTACCTCTGCGCGTCATGTTTCCGAGAAAGCGTGCGAGCATGAAATTTCGCTTATTTTCAGTTTTCTCGTGCAGAACGGTTGGCTCGAACGTGAAAATACTTTCCTGCTTCCGTCCGTGGCTGCAATTGACTTTATTCACAAGAACGGTTTCCGTTTGCATCAGGACGTTATTTCTTGGTGGATCAAGGAACGTTTCCACGGAGACCGCAATCTTTGTGCGCACTTGTTGAAGCGTTTGGGCGAGGGGCTTTCCGCTGCTGATGCCGCGCTCCTTTTCTGGGTGATGGACCCGTCCTACCGCATCCAGGACAAGAACAAGATTCTGCCTTGGGAATTCATGCCGCGTCCGCTTTGCGAACTGTGGCTTTTGGGCCTTGTCGATTTCCGCATGGCGCAGGGGAAGATTACTTCTGTGGTGCTGAGCAAGTCGGGCAAGGATTGGCTCGCGACGTCGATTGCCTCGATTCCGGAGGCGAACCTCACTGCGCTCCCGAACTTTGACTTGGTTGTCTCTACGGGTATGGCTCCGCGCGTGCTCTATTCTCTCGCCTGTCTCGCGAAAGTCAAAAACGATGAGACTTTCCTTTGCTTTACGCTCGAAAAAGAAACGTATGTAAATGGACTCAAGTGCGGTTTTCCCGAATCAGAAGTGGAAAATCTCCGCAACTGGATAAAGCCGCCCGAGAACGTTTCTTCGACACTTGCCGAATGGAATGCTTCGTTCTATGGTGCGAAAGTGCGTACAGTCCGGCTTCTCAAGGTCGAAAGTACGGATGTGCTGAGCGAACTTTCGCGATTCCCGCAGTTCATGGAATGCACGGAAGAATACATCCCGGGCTATGGCTTTATTCTGAACCCCGAAAGGGAAGCTCGCGCGTTCGAGATTCTTGAAAATTACGGATTCTTCCCGTATGTGGGCGAGTCAACGGAAAACCGTACCCCGGCCGCTCAAGATGAATGGCGTGCCGAATTTGCAATTGCATGGCCGGAAGGGAAAAAAGTCGATTACGACTTGAGAGATGAAGCTGACGAAGCATCTGCGCAGGCGACGATGGATTCTACCAAGTACGGTAGCGTTTATCAGAAACTGAGCACTTTCGACCTCGTGAAAGTCCTCCGTTACGCAAAGACCGTGGGCACTCCGCTCGCCGCAAAGATCATGGACAAGACCAAGCGAAACGCGAAACTCGAAGAAAAGATGTTCTACGTGCATGCGCTCCACCTCGCTAAATCTCCCTCGATGGTTGAAATCCAGGAGAGCGGCAAGGAAGAAAAATTCTCGCTGGATCTTTCGTTTATTCAAGAAATCAAAGTCTTGAGCAAAAAAGCCGCCGCCACGCAGGGGTAAATCTCTTTTTGAGGGAAGGGGGGCCTCGCTACAGCCCCGACTTTGAAAAAAAAACGATTAAAAATGCTCGAGATACTGCTTATAGACCCTGCGACGAAAAAAACAACTTTCGCATGTGCTTTGACCATCTTAACAATATAGAAGTTGTTGATGTTGAAGGCGATTTTGAAGATGATTTGATTGAAACGGGGGAATGGCAAGTTGTTGTTGAAGGGTACAACGTTGTAAAAGGTAATAGTACCGATGGGTTTGCACAAGTGGCCTCTATTGTCAGTGATTTTAAATTAGAAGAACCGACATGTTTTAAAGATGATCATCCGTATTTGAGGAAAAGATCTAGTTCTTGCGTGCATCCTTTGGGCGATTATCTGGAAAATTATGTTACATTTGATTCTAGAACATACGTAGCACCGGGGGATTGGATTTATCTTTATGATAGTGCTAACCAGCTACTTGGTGCATATACGGGTTCAGAACTTGCAGGGAAAACTGTGACTGTAGGTACGAAAACGCTAAAGATTGTTCTTGAAGGCAACGACGATAATCAACAGGGGTGGGGTTACGCAATAGATAAGATTGAACACATGCCGTATGAGGTGTTATATCCTTTACTTAATAATGTTAGGAGAATGAAAAAATGAAAGAGTTTATCCTGATTGCCGTATTTATTTCTATTGCTGTTTTGGGATGTGATGACACGACTTCTAGACCATTTGAGATAATCTCGCAGGTAGAAGACTCTTTAAGTTCTGGAGAGTGTGTTGTTGAAAAATCGTCTAGTAGTATGAATGAGTTTGTAAAAAAAAACGAAATAGTTATAAGTCAAGACTGTACAACAGGAAATGAGAAAACAGGCATCGTGTTTGATGTTGATTCTGTGCGCTGTGGAAAAAATGGAAATATTTATTTTGGTTTAGATTGGAAGGAATATGCTAATGTGTCACCACTTCAATTTTATTTATTTTCTGATAGTAGTGCAACAATGACAAAGGATTCTCTTTGGATTTTAGATACTGAATTCGCGATGGAGTCAAACTGTGAAAAGTTGAATATACCCAATTTAAATTTATCAAATGCGTTCTGTTTGCAAAAATTTGAGGAACGTGAAAATAAAAAATTAGTTTTAAATTATCGGAATTCTGAAAATGAAAAAAAACGTGGTGTTTATTTTATTTATAGCAAATATGGTTTTTATAAGGCTTTTTGTAATGTGAAATCTAATGCGTGTGAATTGCTTTTTTCATGTGTAATCCAATATGACGGAACCTATAATTTCTCTAAGGAACCAAGTGTTGTTGATGTGGAACGAAAAAATGTGGATTGTGTTATTATGTTTTAAAAAAAGATAATGTACTTGTTTTTGTAAAATTTCAAGTGTAAATGCCGTAAAATGAAATTTGAGATTTTTTTTTAAAGAGAGGAATGCCATGAAAAAAATCTTTCTACTAATTACGATCGCTATTGGATTTACAATAGCTCAAACTGATGAACCTACTTATGATGATGATGGTCGATGTAATACATCGGGTGCTACAATAAGGCTGTTATTTTTTGGCTTGGAAAATCCGCGGATTGTAGTGAATTTTATACAACGAGAATGACAACTTATTATCCAAAGCAGAAGGTCTCTAACGAAATTGATCCAGGTAATCCGAACAATAAATTACGTTTGACTTTGATTCCTGGTATAGGTTATACGAATACTTTTGGAACTGCGGTAATGGCTTCACAGTTGCTTGCTGCAAAAATGGACAAAGCTCAAGTAAGTGTTATTTATAAGTTTGTTCCGGGGCCAAAGGGGGCTGACTTGAATTCTATTCATTTGCTTTCCGTTAGTAGAGCGGATTAGATTTTAAAATACGGCTTACGTATTACCCCAAAAGGGTTCAGCAGCACTGGCGTTATAAATACGGTTACGACGCCAGCCTCTCCAATGGAAAGGCTGCTCATGGCGCCTTGAACTTCACCTATTTCCATTGCTTTCGTTGTGCTGAGTGCGTGGCTGGATGTGCCGATAGCAA
This sequence comes from Fibrobacter succinogenes, assembly GCA_902800345.1. Lineage (GTDB taxonomy): Bacteria > Fibrobacterota > Fibrobacteria > Fibrobacterales > Fibrobacteraceae > Fibrobacter > Fibrobacter succinogenes_H. Next base: position 15,918 of record CADCDO010000051.1, on the reverse strand, counting down.
CTGGGGAAGCTTTTTCTAAAATTCCAGATGCGGATGCTGCTGAACGGATACAAATAGGATGTATTATATAAAAAAAAGAAATTCCACGAAGAATTTTTTTCTACTATTCCCTCAATGAATCTCGTCCGCATATTCCTTTTTCTGAGTGCGCTTGCCGCGTTCTCTTTCGGAGCATCCTCAAAGATGGAAAACTTTCTGTTCAACGGGCGCTGGTCCCATGCCGATGGCGTGAGCCGCGTAAGTGCGCCTGCCTCGTCCATTACGTTCAACGCCAAGGCTTCCAAAATCATGGTTACGCTCGAAGGCCAGTCCCGCTGGCGCCTCGACCGTGACGGCAAGCAGATCGACCAGTTCGAAATCGGTTCCAAGGAAGAGCATGCGACCAAGGTCGAGGACGACGGTTCGTTCCACAAGTACCGCCTCATCAAGATTAGCGAGAGCGGCGCTCCCGAAGTCAAGTTCTACGGAGTACAGCTCGAAGGCGAGTTCGGCGATGCTCCCAAGCCTTCGTCTCGCCGCATCGAGTTCATCGGCGATTCATTCACGGTGGGTTTTGGCTGCGAAGGATCTTCGGCTGATGACGGCTCTCTCGAGTTCGAAAAGACGAACGCCTCCAAGAGTTACGCCTACCTTCTTGCGAGCGGTTTTGGCGCCGATTATCAGGTGAACGCTTTCAGCGGTCGTGGTCTTGTGCGCAACTACGACAATATCGTGCCCAAATGGACACTCGAAAAACTCTATGATTACACGGTCATGGGGTCCGTGACTGAATACGCGAAACCGGAACGCTGGAATTTCGAGAATTTCCACCCGCAGGTGATTGTCGTCTTTGTCGGAATCAACGATTTCCAGGGGAACCCGCCGTATGCAGACAAACGAAAATTCAAAAAGTCCTATGCGGCATTGCTTTCCAAGCTCCGCAAGGCTCATCCGGGTGTAAAGTTCCTGCTTGTTTCGACGAAAATTTGGCCCAATGACGACCTCGGCCCGACTGTCAAGGAAATTTATGACGAAGAAGTTGCCGCCGGACACGCAGATTTGGAGTACAAACACGTCTATACATCGAATGTCGCCTTGCTCGGACATCCGGACATCCATTCACAGGAAGAACTCGCTAGTACCTTGAGACCCATAATAGCCCGTCTTGGACGATGGCTTTCAAGATAATTTGGAACATGTAATTCCCTTTTTTGTATATTTAAAGGGCCGATGTCTCAAATGGATATGTGATTATGTCTGCAAGGTTTATGCGAAAAGTTTACACCCTTTTCAGGATGAATTTCCTGATCGTTGTGCTTTTGGTGGTTACCGCCGTAGCCATGTTTGCATATAAGCATTTTTTGGATGATGTCCTTGAGATCAATCTCGGCGAGTATCCTTACGTGGTGGCTAGCGCAGATTCCGTGGATGGGGGAACGTCCGCTATTTCGATGACGCGGAAGGATAGTTCCGTCGTAATCGAGTATGAACTTCGCGAAGGTTACGCCTATCCGTACGTGGGTATCAAGATTTATCTTGGCGACGGCAAGTCCAAGGGACTGGACCTTTCCAACTACGATAGCCTTTTTGTATGGTTGAAACCGCGTAACGAGGGGTCCGTCCGCCTTTACATGCGCGGCTACGACAGTGCGCTTTACCGCAAGAACGACGAGACGTCTCTCAAGTTCAACGAAATTGAATTCACTCCGACGAAGGAGCCTTACCCGGCCGTGTTTGTCCCGCAGGAATTTCGCGTGGCGGGCTGGTGGGTTTCCCAGAACGAAATCAATGTCCACAAGGCGAGGGTCGATCTCTCGAACATTCCGCTTATCGAAATCCAGACGGGGACTAACGCTCCGCTCGGTTACGGTGGAATGGAAATCAAGAAACTCCGTTTCAAGGGCAAGAAAATTTCCCAGGTCGATCTCGTGACGACTCTTGTCGCGCTCTGGTTCGTCACGTTCCTTATCATCCTGATTATCAGGTTCTTCGACTACAGCCGCGAACGCGCGGTGAACAAGAAAAAACAGGAAGAGCTCAAGAAGAACCTCCGCGCCCTCGAAATCGAGAAGAGCGAGTACGAACGTTCCAGCAAGGAAGACCCGCTTACCGGTTGTCTCAACCGTGCTGGCTTTAGCGGAGTTCTCCTTCGCGAACAGGAGGAACTGAACCGCAAGGGCAATCCTGTTTCGTTCATGATTTTCGATATCGACCACTTCAAGAATATCAACGATACCTACGGTCATCTTGTCGGTGACGAAGTCCTCGTGAATTTAGCGAAACTTGTGCAGAGCATGATCCGCAATACGGATTCGCTTGTGCGTTGGGGTGGCGAAGAGTTCGTGATTCTGAGTGATGACACGAGCATCCAGAATGCGGCGTTCCTCGCCGAGAAACTGCGCAAGGCGATTGAGTCTGCGACGCTTATTACGCAACAGCAGGTGACATGTTCCTTCGGCGTGACCGAAATGGTGCCGGGCGAGGACCCGAAGTCTCTCATCGCGCGTGCGGACAAGGCGCTGTATTCGTCCAAGGAAGGCGGACGCAATCGCGTGACTGTTGCAACGTTCAGGCGGAACCGCTAGGTTTTGATTGATGGGGCGGCTTCCTGCAGTTCGTATTTCGTCTGTCTGTGTTCCTGTGGCTCTTGCTGCTGCGGCATTTCTTCTTTCGTGTTCGAAACATCCGGAAGTCGAAGACTTTAAACAAATCCAGCTGCAGTGGAATGCGCATGACGATGCGGCGGAACAGTCCGGGGCGAAAGACGATTGCGTGATTGACATCACGTCGAAAATCATGCGTGCTCCGGCGGTCGTCGCTTCGAAGCTTGTTGAAATTTCTTATGAAGTCGAGTACCATGTGCTCGGGAACGGTCTGCTTGTCTTTGATGGCCGTTGTAGCGATACCCGTTTTTCTGATTTGCACGAGTGTTCGTGGCAGGCGACTTGTGGTGTCGGTTCGACTTCCGTTGTAAAATTCCACAACGAACGATAGCGGTAAACCCTATCCTATTGAGCTGTATAAAGATATCTTTGTATATGGTTCAGCCCGCCCGCGCTGTCTCGAGTTGGATGAGATTGGGAAACAGGTAAGGTAATTAGATGGATTGCGCGGGCTGTGTGATGAGAGGATTTTTTTGTGAAACCGATTTTTGAATACACCGATTATCGCGAGTGGATTAGAGATGCTTTTGAAGATTTCAAAAAGCGGAAGGCTGTCATATCCTGGCGATACATGGCGATGAAACTCGGAGCGGATCCGGGAAACCTCCTCCGCATTTCCCAAGGAAAAATCCATCTGGCCGTGAATTTTATCAAGCCTATGGCCGAATTCTTTGAATTGGACGAGAAGGAAACCTCCTACTGGACGGAACTCGTCTATTTTGGCCGTGCCAAGAGCGACCAGGAAGCGCTTAACCATTATGAAAAGATGCAGGCGTTAAAAGGTATTCCTTTAAAGCGTCTTGCCAAAAAAGAGCTTGAATTTTACCGTCATTGGTACTACAACGCTATCCGTTCCGTAATAGGTATTTGTAATTTTAAAGATGATTATGAGGGTCTTGCCGAATGTTGCACGCCGGCAATAACGGTGGAGCAGGCTAAGGATGCTGTAAAGCTCTTGCACGACCTGAATATGATTTCTGAGGGAAAGGATGGGTTCTGGAAGGTGAATGACACTTTTGTGAGTACTGGTGGTAACTGGAGGTCCGAAGCCGTTCGGGTGTTCCAGAAGGAGACGATTCGCCTTGCTGGCGAATCGCTCGAGCGCCATGCGCCTCCGCTTCGCGACATAAGCACCGTGACGATGACGTTCAGTATGAATGATATCCAGTTGATTCGCGAAAAGATCAAGGAGTTTCGTTCGGATTTGTTGCGCCTATCCCAGGACGGGACAGGTGATGATACGGTGTTTCAGTTGAACGTTCAACTGTTCCCGCTTGCGTTTACCAAAAAGTTGCAGGAGAAGTCAAAATGAAAAGGCTAGCCTGCATAATTTCAGTTTTCATGCTTTGGGCTTGTTCGGATAGAGTTGCCGGCGGTCCCGGTAGCGAGACGACGAACGGTATTGCCTATGTGGGCGATGGCGTCGTGGCGTCATACGCCAGTGTTGCCGTGCGAAAAGCCGATTATACATCGACAATCGACGATGCTACGAATGCGCTTGTAGTTGCGGATGTCTATGCGGATTCCATGGGACGTTTCTCGTTCGATACGCCGAAGGGAAATTACCGCTTGACGGTGGTGCATGGCAATTCAGCATATACGGGACTCCATGCCACGAAAGGCGATACGAGCATCGGTTCCGTGAATCTCGTGCCGACTGCGATTTTGGACGGCTTGGCCGAAGTTCCCGACGGATGTGACTTTGTATGGGTCGGCGTACGCGGGATGGACGAACTTGTGCAGTCGGATTCCATGGGGAAATTCCAGTTGTCGCAACTGCCCTCGAACGATTCTCTGCAGCTGTATTTCTTGCGTGGGGACGACAATAGAGTCTATGACAAGGCAACCGTGAAGCTTGCTCCGAACGAAACGGAATCGATTGACCGTCGCGAAGGAAAAGTCAGATTTGTCGCTGTTGCAAATGGCAAGGCTGTCCCGTTTGCGTCTCTCGCCATCCGCAAGGCGGATTCTCGCGTCGATTCTCTGCGCGTGAATAACATTGTTGCCAAGGCGGACGCCTATGCCGATAAAAACGGCTTGTTCACAATTGATACCTTGAAATCCGGCAATTACCGCTTGACGGTCATGCAGCCCGGGGCCATTTATTCCAAGGTGCTTTCTGCAAAGCAGATTGCCAAGCTCGATACGGTCAAGCTGCAGGAAACTGCAAACTACATGAGCCGCGTGACGCTCCATGCTGGAGATGATTTTGCATGGGTCGGCGTCTATGGCTTGGATGTGCTGACGAAGACGAATGCAGAAGGCGTTTTCTCGCTCCCGATGCTCCCGTCGAACGATACTCTTGAGATTTACGTTATAAGCAAGAAGAAAAAGTTGTATGTAACAAAGCCTATTGTACTTTCGAAGGGTACTGCCAATTTTGACTATCCTTCGGTCGTTTTGCAGAATTTCGAAAAGGATACCGCTAACTGGTACTTTAGTGTGGATTCCGCGGGTTCCAAGATTACGTATCGTGGTTTTGAAACCGATAAGAGCCGCAAGTCGAAAGTGTTCCATGGTAAGTATAGTTTGTTTGCGTCGAATAGCTATTATGCCTGGGTGCTTTCGGGAATGCTGCTGCGTGGCGAGGGCTGGAACTTCTCGTCATTGGATTCCATATCCTTCGATGCGAAGGGTTCTGGGCAAATCCGCATATCCCTTGAAAACTGGGACAGGATGTCTGAAGAGGCTGGACTTTCTCTCAAGGCGTCCTCGGAATGGAAGGACCTGAATCCGCAGAAATGGACTCGCTATGTCATAAGGTACGAGGACTTGTGTTACAATTCCCAGGACGTAAGCAATTGCTTTTTCGCATGGAATTCTTTAAAGGATGATGTCCGCCAATTGAATTTCTTCTTGAGGAACGGAACGGAGTTCTATTTGGACGATATCGTGCTTTATGGCGCATTTTTCTAGGCAATAGACCTTTTAAGTGCGCGCGTAATTAAGTATCTTTGTGCACATGCAGTCTATTGAATCAGAAGCAAAAATTGCTCAGGAATATCTCGCCCGCATCGCTAAAGGTGCCGAGGCGAAGTTTGATGAACATCTCCCTCCGGTAAACGATCGTCCGTGCCGCTTGCACGAGGCTATGCGCTATTCCATGTTCGCGGGCGGCAAACGCTTGCGCCCAGGCCTTGCGAAGGCCGCTTTTGACATGTTCGGTGGCAAGGGAGATAAAATTTGGCTTGCGACGAGCGCTCTCGAGATGCTCCATACATTTAGCCTCATTCACGATGACCTCCCGTGCGTCGATAACGACGACTACCGCCGTGGAAAGCTCACGAGCCACAAAAAATTTGGCGAATCTACTGCCGTGATGGCGGGTGACGCCCTCTGTATCCACGCTTTCGAGATGATGGGCAAGACCGGTAACGCGAAGGCGATAGAAGTCCTTGCGCATCTGCTTGGCACCTACGGCATGATCGGTGGCGAAATGACCGACATCGAATGCGAAGGCAAGACTGTCGATCTGGAAATTGTCGATTATATTCACTACCACAAGACCGCGGCCCTCATCGAGGCTTCGCTCTTGGTCGGTGCGATGCTTGCAGATGCAAGCGAAAAGGATATGGAAATTATCCGCAACTACGGCCGCTCTATCGGGCTTGCCTTCCAGATTGTGGATGATATTTTGGATATTGTCTCTACGACCGAAGAACTGGGCAAGGACGCCGGTTCCGACATTGAAAAGGGCAAGGCTACTTATCCGTCCATCGTTGGACTGGAAAAATCCAGAGAACGCGCCAGGGAACTTTACGAAGAATCCATCAAGGCTTTGGACGGCCTGAAGTGCGATACATCCATCCTCCGTTCCATAGCGGCATACATCATTACCCGAGTGAAATAAATGGAATTGAAAGACGTAAAGTCGCCTCAAGACTTGAAGCATTGCTCCGTGGAGGAGCTTTACCATTTGGCTTCGCAGATTCGCGAGACCATTATTGGGCAAGTGGCCAAACACGGCGGTCACCTGGCATCGAGTCTTGGCGTTGTAGAACTGACTCTTGCGCTTCATTATGTGTTCAATGCTCCCGATGACAAGATCGTGTGGGACGTGGGGCACCAGGCGTACGTGCACAAGTTATTGACCGGCCGCTATGACCGCTTTGATACCTTGCGCCAGCAGGGCGGCATTTCCGGATTCCTGAAAAGGAACGAAAGTGTCTATGACTGTTTCGGGGCGGGGCATGCCACGACGTCGATTTCTGCGGCGCTTGGATTTGCTGTCGCTCGCAATCATTTCAACCGCAACAACAACGTTGTCGCTGTCATCGGGGATGGTTCCATGACAGGCGGTATGGCGTACGAGGCCATCAATAACGTAGGCGCCTCCAGGCAGAACATGACCATCATCTTGAACGACAACAAGATGAGCATTGCGCCTAATGTCGGTGGCTTTAGCAAGTACTTGAACCGCGTGATTTCGGATCCGGTTTACAACAAGATGCGTACGGACTTGGATCGCCTGATGACGCGTCTTCCGGGCATTCTGGGTTCTCGTTTCCGCGACCTCTTTTTGCAGGTCGAGAACGCGGCGAAGAACGCCGTGAAGCCTGGCCGTTTCTTTGAAGATTTGGGCATCCGTTATTTCGGGCCGATTGACGGTCACGACATCAACGAACTTGTCATGATTCTCGAACGTGTGAAAAATCAGCAGGGTCCGTGCCTTGTCCACGTGCTTACGGAAAAGGGCCGAGGTTTCGATGCTGCCGAGAAGAATCCGACAAAGTATCATGGCTGTGGAGCGTTCGATCCCGAAAGTGGTCTTCCGCTATCTCCGGGCAATCCGAATCCCTCCCTTACGAGCGTCTTCGGCAATACGCTCCTGCAGCTTGCGAAAAAGGACAAGCGCATCATGGGCATCACGGCTGCAATGCCGACAGGCTGCGGCATGGATATCGTGATGAAGGAACTTCCGGAACGTGTGATTGATGTTGGCATAGCCGAAGAACATGCCGTCACGTTTGCGGCGGGCTTGGCCTGCGATGGCGTTGTCCCAGTGGTCGCTATCTATTCGTCGTTCATGCAACGCGCGTACGACCAGATTATCCACGATATCGCGTTACAGAATTTGCATGTGGTGCTTGTGCTCGATCGTGCTGGCCTAGTCGGTGCCGATGGTCCTACGCATCACGGAGCTTTCGATTTGTCGTTCTTGCGTACGGTTCCGGGGCTTACCCTTATGGCGCCTTCCAACGAAAATGAATTGCGCGACATGTTGACCGCTGCAATCGATATGGAAGGGGTGGTGGCTATCCGTTATCCGAGAGGTACTGCGCTTGCCGCAGAACTTGTGACTTCGGATGGGCCGTTCGATTACAAAAGCCCCAAGATTCTTGAGAAGGGCTCCGGCATACTCCTTCTGGGCGCCGGCTTCATGACAAATGAACTCAAGAAAACGGCCGCCGTGCTTCGTGAAAACGGATACAACCCGACGCTTGTGGATGCCCGTTTTATTAAGCCGCTGGACCAGGAATGCTACCGCTCGCTGTTTGACAGCCACGATGTCATCGTGACCTTGGAAGACAACACGCGGGTGGGTGGCTATGGATCCGCTATTGCGGAACTTTTGTCCGATTTCGGTTATACGGACAAGAAACTGTTCCGGTTCGGTCTTCCGGACAGGTTCGTTCTCTACAAGATCTTAGAAATTGACGGGGAATCCGTCGCCAAACAGTTGATGGAAAAACTATGAGTGAAGAAGAAAACAAACCGAAGCGTACCGTAAGAATGACGCTTGACCGTAAATTTGGAGTCAGCGAAGCTCCTGAACGCCGCCCCCGCCGTAACGACGACGAACGCGGTTCTTTTGGCGACAAGCCCTTCAATCGTGGCGACCGTCGTTTCGATCGCGATGACCGCCGCTTTGACCGCGGTGACCGTCGCTTCGATCGTGGCGAACGCCGTTTCGACCGCGATGAAAACCGCGAAGACCGTCCGGCCAATCGCGAAGAACGCCGCTTTGGCGACCGTCCGTTCAATCGCGACCGTCGTCCGCACCGCTTTGGCGACAAGCCGTTCAACCGCAACCGTCGCGATGCCGTGACGAATGCCCCTGTCTATCGCCAACGCCCCGAACAGAAGGAATCCGTTGACGAAAACTTGGACGAAGCCGCACTCGAAGCCCGCGCCGCCCAGATCGAAACGGTTGAAGATTCTGCCGCTACACCGCCATGGTTCAAGCGTCTCATCGCCTGCACGACCGAAAAGGGTCGCGAACGCGAAGGCAAGTTCCTTGGCGAAGGCGTGCATGTTGTCGAAGAACTCGTGAAGCACCACCGCGAAATCGTGATTTCCATTTACGCTGTCGAAGGCTTTGAAAACGAACCGTTGATCGAGGCCATCAATGAAGCCGAAATTACGCTCCACACCCTCACCGAAGAACAGATGAAGCGTCTTTCTTCTACGGTGACGTCGCAGGGTATCGTCGCTTACTGCAACATCGCAAGCAAGAAGCCGGTCTATGATATGAGCCGCAGCGTGCTCACGCTTGTCGATGCCGTGCAGGATCCGGGCAATCTCGGAACGCTCTTCCGCACGAGTCTCGGTTTTGGTTCTAACGGCATGATTCTCGGTCGCGGTACCGTGAGCCCGTTCAATCCGAAGGTCGTCCGCGGTTCCTCGGGCACGTTCCTCCGCGTCCCGTTTGAATTCGACGTAGACCTTGTCGACCAAATTAATTTCCTCCGCAGCAAGGGCTACACCATCATCGCAACGGATTTGCATGCGAAGCAGTCTCTCCGCGAAATCCCGAGCCACAAACTCCGCAAGATGGCCTTCCTCGTGGGTAACGAAGGTGCCGGCACAAACCCGTATTTTATCGAACTCGCCGACGAAACGGTGAAGATTCCGATGAGCAGCGAACTTGAATCTCTGAACGTGGCTGTCGCCCACGGCATTCTCTCTTACGAAGCCGCCCAGATTCAGGAGGAATTGAAGTAATGACGTGCTTTTACGATCGCCTTGAACAGCGTATTGCGAAGTGCGGTAACCCGGTCTGCATGGGCATGGACCCTGTGCTCAAGCTCATCCCGCTCGAAGGCACTCCCGAAGACCGCATCAAGCGCTTCTATTCCGACATTTTGGAATGCTGCCTCAAGCGTAACGTGCAGCCCGCCGTCGTGAAGCCGAACAGCGCTTATTACGAATGCGTGAGCGTGCAGTCGATGCTTGTTTTGCAGCAGCTCATTGCCGATTACAGAAGCGCCGGCATCCCGGTTATCTTGGATGCAAAGCGCGGAGACATCGGCAAGTCCAGTGCCGCCTACGCAAACGCCGCCTACGACGTTTACCGTGCCGACGCCGTGACCGTCTCTCCGTGGATGGGTGCCGATTCCGTCGGTCCGTTCATTCGCGAAAACAGCGAGAACGGCGCCTACGTGCTCCTCCGCACGAGCAACAAGGGTGCGCACGACTTCCAGGATTTGCAGATCCGCGATGCAGCCCAGGCCTTCTATTCCGTTGCAGACAAGATTGTGGAATGGGACAAGGGGCAGGGTTACCTCGGAGCCGTTGTCGGCGCCACGAATCCGGGAGAACTTGAAAACATTACGCGTTACTTGGCCCAAGAGACCAAGTACGAAATCCCGTTCCTCATTCCGGGCGTGTCCATTCCGGGCGTGCCGGGCGGTCAGGGCGGCGACGCAAAGACCGTTCTCAAGGCTATCGAAAACGGTGGCGGCAAGCGCAAGTTCCATGTGCTCAACTCGAGCAGTGGCTTGAACTTTGCCTGGCAGCGCAACGATACGCCGGCGAACTACGCAAACGACTGCGTCGATGCTCTCGAAAAACTTGCGGAGGCTTGTGCTTTCTAGACGAGAGATCGGCTCTTTGAGCCTACAGACGACAAATGCAAAGGGCGATTGTTGCAGGGCCGCTTGCAGACCTATAACTGAGCCCAGCATTTGGGACTTGTCCAGAGACGAAAGAATTATTTTAGATAGGCGGCGAAGCCGCGATACTTTCTCTCTCGTCTTTCGTCTAAAGCGAACTCGTGAGCGTTCTTTCGTCTAACAACGACTTCCTACTTCTAACTTCCTACTACCCCCATGCGTTTCCTTGTTGCTCTTATAGTTGCCATTGCCGTGATCGCGCTTGCGTTCCATTACGCAAAGCCGCTTCCTGGCACGAATTTCGACGAGTCCTTCTTGCCGAAGGCTTCGTCGGTGCGCTATGTGGCGGCGGGGCATGATGCGACGGTTGCCGGGCTTTTCTGGATCAAGGGCCTTACGGAACTTGGCGAAAGCTACCTCACTGGCAAGGAGTATGCGTATTTGGGACATGTGGCGGAACTTTCGACGAGCCTTGATACGCTGTTCTATACGCCGTATTATTTTGTCGGTGGTGTCACTCCGATTGACGCTCCCGACACTTCTGATTTTTCTGTATTGCGCCGGGCGACTCGCGTTTATCCTGAAAATTGGCGCCTTGCCCTTTATTATGCGTTGCGCGTTGGCCGAGGACCATACCCCAACAAAACCGAAGCTGCAAATGTGATGCGCAAATATTTCGATAGCCCGGATACGACGATTCCTGATCATATCCGCACGATTTACCGCAGTTTTGAACTTGATTCCATGCAAATCGAAACCGCTCTTGAAACCGTTCTGAACGATGTGTTCCAACCGCGATTCAAGAAATTCCGCGCGAGTTTCTATACGAAAATTCTTAGGCTTCTTGGTTACAAGGGCTTAATTGTGGATTACGACAAGGACGAAAATTACCAGAAGGTCAAAGCTCTTGTCGATAACATGGTCGATGGAAAAATTCATCCGGCGATAGTTTATAATAAACTCCTCTCCATGAGAAAGGTCGAAGAGCCGGTCGAAGAATCGAAGGCGGATGAGAATCCGGATTCCTTGAATTAGGGATTAGATTTTTCTCTTTTGTTTAGCGGCTTTTGGCCGATTGCCAGCCGTTAATGTCCGTTGGTTTGCTGCTACTACGTAAACTTTTCTAAATGTAAAAAATTATTAATTCGCAGTGGTTCGTGTTCACTGCTTTTTTACTTAATCGCAAAATAATTTTTATTTGGAATAATCTATATTAGATTTGAATTTTCAATTAAAGGGGCCCGCAAAGGCCCTATTCTAAGAGGACTCAAATGATTGGATTGAAATCGATTGCTAGAACGGCCTTGGTGCTTTCGGCAACTGGCGCACTTTTTGGGTGCGGTGGCGCTTCATCGGAAGATGAGCTCGCCAGCGGTTCCTTGCCGCGTCAGGAGACGCTCTATTTGTCTGGGCAGCAGAATGATGCTCCCGGTACGTTCAACCCCCTTGCAGAAAGCTGGATGACGACTTGGCCTGTGAGCGGACGTTTCAACTTGATGTACGAACCGCTTCTCACCTACAACTCCTTGACAGGTGAAATTGAATCCCTCCTCGGTACGCTAGTGAGCAAGAACAACGATAGCATCGTTGTCGATTTGAACCCGGCAGCAAGATGGAGCGATGGTGAAAAGGTTACGTCCAAGGACGTGAAGTTCATTTACACGATGGGTTCCATCAACACAAGCGAACAGATTTCCGCTATCCATGTTGATACCATTACCTCCGAACCGGCAGGTGCGGTGGAACGTATCGCATTCCTCGTGAACAAGAAACAGCGCAACAACCCGCTTTCTGTGTTGGACTTGATGCAGGCTATCCGTATCGTTCCGGCACACGTTTTCGAACCGCTTATCGAAAAGCTCGGTTCCAAGGACGAAGTCAAGAAACTTCCGATGGACCAGAATCCGGTTGTTTCCGGCCCGTACGCTCTCCGCAGTGCCGACCCGAACAAGATTATTCTTGAACGTCGCGACGACTACTGGGGCAACGCCGCTCTCCACGAAGGCAAGCTTCCTGCTCCGAAATATATCGTCCATCCGATTTACAAGAACAACGAACATAACACGATTGCTATGCGTAGCGGCAATCTCGACGCATCCCAGAGCTACATCCCGCGTATCAACCGCAAGGCTGGCGCAGGCGTGCACACGTGGCTCAACGAACCGCCGTACTTCTTGCCGGGTGCAATGCCGATGCTCATCATCAACACGATGAAGGAACCGCTTAACGACAAGCGCTTCCGCCGTGCTCTTGCTACCGCTATCGACTACATGGCTCTCCGCAAGTTCGCCGTGTCCGACTACACGGACCAGATCAAGCCGGGCCTCATTATGCCGACTGCTCTCGAAGGCAAGTATATCAGCGACGAAGATCTCTTGAAGTATGGTGTCAAGCTTACCATCACCGACGAAAAGGAACGTGTCGAAACGGTGAAGCAGATGCTTTCCGAAGCTGGCTACAAGTCTGTATGGAATAGCGACGGAACGCTTGACCACATGGAAAATGCCAAGGGCGAAAAGATTCCGACGATGTACATCACGAGCCCGAATGGCTGGACCGACTGGGAAGCCATGGTGACCATCGCTGTCGAAGGTATGCGCAAGGCCGGTATCGATATTCGTGAAGGCTTTGTCGATGGTGGTTCTTACTGGCCGGCTATGGGTCTCGGTAACTTCGACCTCATCATGCACAAGCCTGTCGCCGACGTGACGCCGTCTCTCCCGTGGAGCCGCTTCAACGAAATCATGGCAAGCCGTGACTGGCAGCCGCTTGGCGCCTGGGCCGGCACGAACATCGGCCGTTACAACCAGCCGGGTACCGAAGGTTTCCGTCCAGAAGTCGATAAGCTTCTCTCTGCGATTCCGCTCATGAAGAATGCTGATTCCATCGCCACCGCTTACCGCGAATTGAACAAGATCTTCATGGAAGACCAGCCGTCCATTCCGCTGGTTTACTTGCCGGAACAGTTCTATGAATTCAGCGACCGCGTCTGGACGAACTGGCCGACCGCTGAAAACCCGTACGCTCCCGCTCAGCTTCCGTGGGTCGCTTCGGGCACCAAGACCCTTTGGAATTTGAAGCTTGCTAAATAAAGGATAAAGGACTACAAATGCTTAAACAATATCCTATGCTACGTTATGTCCTGCAGAAGGCGTTCTGGTACTTGCTGACCTTCGTCTGCGCAGTGGCACTCAACTTTGCCTTGCCCCGTCTGGGTGACAACAACCCGGTCGATATCATCATGGGTCAAGCTGGTAAGGGCCTTTCTCCGACTGAAGCTCAGAAGAAAAAGGCCGAACTCCTCGTCTCCTTCGGTATGGCCGAAGTTGACGACCAAGGTAATGTCATTTACGAACCGGAAACGGATGAAAATGGCAACATCGTGATGCAGAAGGTGCCGAAGCTCGATGAGAACGGCCAGCCTGTCGTGAACGTTGTAAAGCTTGTCGATGAAGCCGGAGCTCCGGTGATGGTCGAACGTCAGAAACTCGACGAAGCCGGCAATCCGGTATTTGCCGAGAAGTCTGCTATGCACAAGGGCAAGAAAGGCAAGAAGGCCAAGAAAGCCCATCATAAGATGAAGAAGGGCAAGAAGGGTGCAAAGGTTGCCGCTGCTTCGGAAATGGTTCCTGTCATGGAAACCGTCCAGGCCGAACGCATCGATACGGTCATGGTTGAAGAACCTGTCTTGAATACTGATCCGAAGCTCGCTTCCGCTGTTTCCCAGTTCTTTAGCTATATCGGCAAGGTGTTCCACGGCGACCTCGGTCTCTCTTATCAGAACAACGAACCGGTCACGAACGTTATCAAGAAGTCCCTCCCGTGGACGCTCGCCATCCAGGCCCCGACGATTCTCCTCGGCTGGATCGTGGGTAACCTTCTCGGTGCCTTCGCTGCATACAAGCGCGGCATTTTCGACAAGGTATTTTTCCCGTGCGCCATGTTCCTCAACGGTGTGCCGTTCTTCGTGTTCGGTATGCTCTTGGTGGCGTTCTTCTCCATCACGCTCGGCTGGTTCCCGGCTATGGGCGCCTACAGCCCGGACATTCCGGAACTCACGTTCAGCTGGGCTTGCATCAAGAGCGTCAGCTGCATCAAGAGCGTCAGCTGGTACTACGTGCTTCCGTTCTTCTCCGTGTTCCCGATTCTTCTTTCGGGTCAGGCAACGGGTATGCGTTCCATGTCCATTTACGAACTCGGTACCGATTACATGAAGTACGCCAAGTGGCTTGGTCTTCGTGAAGGCAAGATTATTAGTTATGTGTTCCGCAACGCTATGCTTCCGCAGCTCACTGGTCTTGCCCAGAGCCTCGGTGCGATGGTGGGTGGCACTTGCGTTCTCGTTGCAAACTTTGCAGTTGACGTTTTGATCGCTGTCTTTGACCCGCGTGTCAAGGCCGGTCTCCAGATGGGAGGTAAGTAATCATGGGTAAGCTTTTAAGAAACCTTCTCAAGTCCCCGATGTTCGTGATTGGCGTGTCCATCTTTGTGCTCACGCTCCTCATCGCCATCTTTGGACCTCTTTTCTACAACGTAGATACTCACGCTCGTGACATTGTCGCAGGCCCGTACGCAGGTTCTAGCTCTGCCCACTGGCTCGGCACGGACCACCTTGGCCGTGACTACGTTTCTCTCTTGATTGCAGGCCTTCGCAGCTCTCTCTATGTGGGCTTCGTTGCAGGTATCATTGCTACGACAATCGGTGTGCTTATCGGTCTGTTCGGCGGTTTCCGCGGCGGCTGGGTTGATGAAGTATTGAACATGCTCACCAACATCTTCATCGTGATTCCGCAGTTCGTGATTCTCGTTCTTATCAGCTCCGCTGTTAAGGATGGCCGTTCCCTCACCTTGATTGGTCTCATCATCGGTCTTACCGCTTGGAGCTGGTCTGCCCGTGCTGTTCGTGCCCAGGCTTCTTCTCTCCGTAGCCGCGACCACATCGCCCTTGCCCGAATCAACGGTGCATCGACACTCACGATTGTGATCAAGCATGTGCTTCCGTACTTGCTCTCGTACGTGTTCATGGTGTTCATCATGCAGGTGTCTTCCGGTATCCTTTCCGAAGCTTCCATCTCCATGATCGGTCTTGGCCCTGTCGATTCCACAAGCCTCGGCATCATCTTGAACCAGGCTAAGGACAACGGTGCTCTTTCCGACTCCATCTGGATTGCATTCATCCCGGCAACGATCGTCGTTACCCTCACGGTGTTTGCTCTGTACTTGATTAACACTTCTATGGAAGGCGTCTTCAACCCGCGTCTGCGCAAGTAAGAGGTATAAAAAATGTCTGATAATGTTTTTGAAGTTGACCACTTGGGTCTTTACTACCTCGGCCGTTTTGGAGACAAGACTCACGCTGTTACAGACGTGTCCTTCTCCATGAAGCAGGGGGAAATTCTCGGTATCGCCGGTGAATCGGGTTGCGGTAAATCGACGCTCGT
>CADCDO010000050.1 GCA_902800345.1 Fibrobacter succinogenes | reverse complement strand
TGGATTCGAGAATTCCAGAAACGATTTTCAAGCGAAATGCCAGTAGTCACAGAAAACATTTCACCTGGAAGCCCTGCCGTATTGAAACCCATCTTTTCCGAACCAAGATCATCTTCAGGATTTTCCTTATGATATCTGAGAAGCGTATTCAAATAAACAAACTGATCTTTTACATATTGATAATCAAGATTCAATAAATTATTAAAATCGTAAATTTCAACAGTACGAAGCTTCGGGAGCCCCATAGACGTAAGTTCGCCTACATTTTTCTTTGCGACATCGCAGCTAAACCAGTTGCGGCAATGGACACGGCTTGTATCGATTATTTTGTTTTCTGCAAAACCAAATGAAAAATAGTCGCCGAAATTCAAATTTTTCGCAAAGAAATTTTTCTTATCAAAACCAAGCGATGCACCGAAATTGTAGCCTTCGGACGTAGTCTCCTTAATGCGATATTCAATTCCCTGAATTTCCTTGTCAAACGCACCAAAACTAGCACCGAGCGAGATTTTATCAAACCAGGCATTCGTCAAATTTGCGAAAGCCTGCACATTGTAAGAGGTATAATGGTCGTGATCGCGAACAACACTTGTATCCTTGCCTGTAGAACTTTTCATGTAAGGCGAAGTGAATTCGTAATTGTTGTCGGAATGATTAAAGTAGCCGGATACGCCAATTTCAAGGTTTGCCGCTCCCACGATGCTGTCTATCAAATGGCTTGCACTGACAGACGCTTTGTGTGTATTGAAACTCGAAAAACTATAAGAGGCGTCAATTGAATTTGCAGGACGCTTTTTAGTCACAATGTTAATGGCTCCGCCCGCACCGTCTGTTGCGAATCGTGCCGGAATATAGCCCTTATAAATCTCGATATCCGCAATTTGGTCAATGGGAATGTCGTCAAGCCCCAAATTTCCCTGCGTTTCGACAGGAACGCCGTTGACAAGCACCTTGATGTTCTTGCCTTCCATGCCGCGAATGTTAATCTTGCCTTCGCTTCCCATTCCGCCAGACTTGCGCACTTTCACGCCAGACGCAGAATTAATCGCCTTGGAAACGCTCTTGCTTGTGTTCTGCAATTCAGCGGCATCAATCGTCGAAACCGTTTCCACTTTTTTAGCGATCGCAGCCTGTTCCGCTTCCGATTCTGTCTCGACCGAAAGCAAATCCAGCTTTGTGACATCTTCGGAACTCGCTGATGTGCTTGCGGCACCACTCACAGCGGCATTATCGCGAGCGTCGGATGCATTACCATTGGCGTCGCCATTCGTCGCGGAACTTTCCACGACCGGTTCATCAAAATCTTCGAACGAAGTAACTTCGTCATCCTGCGCATAAGCAGAAATAGCGGCAAACGCCGCAAAAGCAATATCAATTTTTTTTATTTTACGCAAATTCATATTCTACATGAAGCGTCATTCTGAGCCTATAAAGGCGAAGAATCCAGGGCGTTTCTCCATAACATTAAAATGCACTGGATGGGGCAAAAGCCCCTTCTCATTGACTCGGTCATGTCCATGCAAGCATGTCCACGACACTCGTCTTTAGAGAAGTCTTCGTTTCACTCAGGATGACGTATAGTGAAAACGTTTTTACTTCAACGGCACAATCCACATCGGAATTTGTTCAGCCTTGGCAATTTTATTGGCTTTTTTCGTCTTCGGATCATAGCGGAAGTAAGCATTGCCATCCTTTTCCGTAGAAACCGCAAAGATTATCTTGCCATCATCTTCCACGTACTTACCGTAGCTAGCCCAGCTCGAAGTATAATCAATCGGCAAAGCCTTCATCTTCTTCTTGGCAAGGTCAATCTGCACCGGCTTGCAAGTAGGATTGTGGTAGCTTTCCGCATCAAGCCAACCCTTTTCCAGATCCTTCATCACGTTCAAGAAAGAGTAAACGTAACCTTCGCTCGGAACTGTTGACGGGGCGAGATATTTGAAAACACCTTTCTTGGTGATTCCGTCAATGGCAACTTCCTTGCTCACTAACCAAGCGTAATCCTTGTCAAACTTGGTTTCGCCCACTTTAATGCGGAGGTATCCGTCAACTTGGCCCGGAGCGTACCCCCAAGAAGCATTACTGTAGCAATAAATATAACCGTCAAGTACCGTAAACGACTGATTTTCCGAGTCATCTAAAGAACCTACCGCAGCGACGCGGTCATCCGTAGCAACGGCAATGACTTTGTCCTTCTTGACATCGATAATGGCAACTTCAGCTTGATTGCCCGTGCGGTATTCATCTTGGTTCTGGATGAGACCTACATAAAGGCGATTATCGACAATCACGCCAGTACCGGGGGTTACCACATAAGCATTCTTATTCTTGTACTTGGAAAGGTCAATAGCACCCGTTATCTTCATGGTTTTCGGATTGATGATGAGAAGGGAATCCATCATACCGCCGACATACGCTTTTTCCTTATTCACAAAGTAGATATGGTCCGACCATTTTCCAGGAAGTGAAAGTTCAGCCACCTTTTTGCCGAGTTTGTTATTTTCAGCCAAGCTGTAACGAGCGATGGAACCGACTTCCAAGTCAGAAATAAACAATGCGTTATCATAAAAGACAACGCCCGCACGCGTACCGACTTCAATAAAGTCCTTGCCCAAATCATCCGTATGGTTCAAGGACATCGTGCCGATAAACATGGTTTCGCCCGTCGAAATAGACGTGGCAAAATCACGCTTGTAATCATCCGAATCAGAGCTTGCGTTGCTCGAAGAATCGCTGCCGCAAGCAGCCAAGAGGCTCGCTGCAAAAGTAAGTGCAATCAGTTTTTTGTTCATACATGACTCCTTGTGTTATACACCGTTTTATTTTTGCCCGCATTTTAGAAATCCCAAAAGACTGCCTCAACTCCAAATGGACTCGAACCAATCCAAAAAGTTAGATATGACTAATATAACCTTTGAAAAAAGAACTCAATAAATTAAAATTGGTGGCAAAAAACAAACAGTAGGTAAGTCATGAGTGTTTTTAACAGATTAAAACCTTATATGCAATCGCGAAAAATACTATTTCCCTTTGCACTCCTTTTTTCCGCATTAAGCGCCATCGCAGGTATTTTACCCTTTATATATGTATGGCTCATCGTTCGTGAATTATTTGCAGATGCTGGCAAAATTTCATACGATACGGTCAAGTATTATGCATTGCTCGCCGTCATTTTCTCGGCAGCGAGCGTCTTGCTTTATTTTGCAGTTCTCGTCTGTTCGCACTTGGTTGCATTCCGCATTGAAGGAAACATCCGCAGAATCACCATGAAAAAATTGCTCAAGCTTCCGCTTGGCTTTTTCGACAAGAATCCCACCGGCCGCATTCGCAAAATCATTGACGACAACGCAGCCATCACGCACACTTTCATGGCGCACGAGCTCCCCGATTTGGCAGGCACCATCGTTGTCCCCATAGCTTCGCTCATCTTGATGTTCATTTTCGACTGGCGATTGGGCATTGCATCCATTATCCCGATCGCCTATGCCATCATCACGCTCGGCTCCAAGATGAACAAGAGTAAAGACTTTATGCAAAAATACATGAAGTCGCTCGAAGATATGAATACCGAAGCGGTCGAATACGTGCGCGGCATCCCCGTCGTGAAAGTTTTCCAGCAAACAATTTACTCCTTCAAGAATTTTTATAAAACAATTGATGATTACCACCAAATGGTCACTGCATATTCCAGCAGTTGGAAATTCATCATGTGCTCCTACACGACGCTCATTAACGGAGTCGCCCTCATTCTCGTTCCCACAGCATTCCTTATCGCAACGAGTTCGGGCAACATCGCAGCAGCGATTGTCGACTTGATGCTCTATGTTCTCGTGACTCCCGTTTTCTCGCAGTGCGTCATGCGTAGCATGTACTTGAGCCAAGCCGTGAACCAAGCAAAACTTGCCATCGGTAGCATCGAATCATTAACAGAATATCCCGAACTTGCAAAACCGACGAATCCGCAAGATGTCAAGCATTTCGATATCGAATTCAAGAATGTCAACTTCACCTATCCCGGCACCGAAATACAAGTTCTTCACGATATTTCGTTCAAAATAAAAGAAGGCGAAACGGTTGCACTCGTCGGCGCATCCGGCGGCGGCAAGAGCACCATCGCGAAACTTGTCCCAAGATTCTTCGACGCGAACGAAGGCGAAATCTTAGTCGGCGGCACGCCTATCAAGGAAATACCCCAAGAAGTCCTCATGAAAAACACCTCATTCGTTTTCCAGAATACTCGACTCTTCAAGAAGAGTATTTTGGAAAACGTCCGTTACGGAACTCCTGAGGCTTCCATCGAAAGCGTCAATAAGGCGCTCGACCTTGCACAATGCCGCGAAATCATTGAGCGCCTGCCCGAAGGCATCGACACCGTCATCGGCAGCAAGGGCACATACCTCTCTGGTGGCGAGCAACAGCGAATCGTCCTCGCACGAGCCATTCTCAAAAACGCTCCGATTGTCGTCCTTGATGAAGCGACCGCATTCGCAGATCCCGAAAACGAAAGCCTTATACAAAAGGCTCTGCAAACACTTTCTAAAGGCAAAACAGTTTTGATGATTGCGCACAGACTCACAAGCATCGTAAATGCAGACCAAATCCTCGTTGTGCAAAGTGGCGAAATCGTAGAACGTGGCACACACAAGGAACTTGTCGAAAAAGGCGGCGTATTCGCCAAGATGTGGAAAGACTATCAGCAGTCTGTCAGCTGGACTATCGGAGGCAAAAATGTATAATTGGATCAAGAATCGCTTTGTTCTCTCTGACGAAGGTACAAAAACATTTATCAAAGGCGTATTTTGGACAACATGGCATTATCTGTCACTGATGCTCCCGCTTTCGTTCGTATTCCTGTTCCTCAAAGAATTCATGGCGAAAATGCAAAATCCGTCTGCTGAACCGCAAAATTTCTGGATTTACATTGTAATTGCCGTTGTCATTTACCTCGTCATGTACTTTATCTACGCACTTTCTTATGATAGTACGTACGAGTCCGTCTATTCGGAATGTAAAAAGCGCCGCATCACGCTCGCTGAAAAGTTGCGCAAGCTCCCGCTCGCCTTCTTTGGCAAAAAGGACCTTTCCGACTTGACTTCAACCATCATGAATGACGTAAACGCTCTTGAAATGATTTTCTCGCACGCCGTTCCTGAAATTTTTGCGGTTGCCGCAATGCTCGTTATCTGCGCTATCGCACTCATCATTTACAATCCGTTGATGGCGGCAGCACTTTTATGGGTCGCACCATTTGCAGGCCTGCTCATTTACCTATCCCGCAAATTGCAGTTCAAAAACTTCAAGCATACCTACAATGCGGCTCGCGTGATTACCGAAGACATTCAGGAAAGCCTTGAAAACATTCAAGAAATCAAGTCCTACTGCGAAGAAGAAAGCGTCAGCAAAGCATTGGATGACCACTCCAAGTTTTACGAAAAGTCCCAGATTAAGGGCGAATTCATGTCTGGAGTCATCTTGAACGGTGCCCAAATTTTCTTGAAGTTTGGCCTTGCTTCCGTCCTCATTTTCGGATCCATTCTCCTTGCACAAGATAAATTAAGTGTATTTGATTATCTCGTGTACATCGTCTGCGCATCGACAATTTACAGTCCCATTTATCTTGTGTTAAACAACATGACGGAACTTTTCTTCTTGGACGTTCGCCTCAAACGATTCAAGGAAATGGACGACATGGAAATCCAACGCGGCTCTACAAAATTTGAGCCCGCTGATTACGATATCGAATTCAAGAACGTCGATTTCTACTACAACGAAGAAAAGCAAGTCCTGAAGAAAGCTTCGTTTACCGCAAAGCAAGGCGAAATCACCGCACTCGTCGGCCCGTCCGGCAGCGGAAAGACTACAGCCGCAAAACTCGCCGCCCGCTTCTGGGACATTCAAGGCGGTACCATCACGCTCGGTGGCCAAGACATCTCGAGAATCGATCCCGAAACACTCCTCAAGAACTTCTCCATCGTCTTCCAAGATGTTGTGCTGTTCAACACTTCCATCCGCGACAACATCCGCATCGGCAAACGCGACGCCACTGACGAAGAAATTCTCCGCGCCGCGAAACTCGCCAACTGCGACGAGTTTGTCCAAAAGCTTCCGCAAGGCTACGACACCGTCATCGGCGAAAACGGAGACACGCTTTCTGGCGGCGAACGCCAACGCATCTCCATCGCCCGCGCCATCCTCAAGGACGCCCCCATCGTGCTCCTCGATGAAGCCACCGCAAGCCTCGACGTCGAAAATGAATCCAAGATTCAGCAGAGCATTTCGGAACTTGTGCAGAACAAGACTGTCATCATCATCGCACACCGCATGCGCACCATCGCTAATGCCGACAAGGTCGTGGTCCTGCAAAATGGTCAGGTCGTTGAAGCCGGCAGCCCCGCAGAACTCAAAGCAAAAGGCGGACTCTTCAGCAAAATGCTCAAACTCTAGGAAGTTAACTAAATTTTCATTCAAAAACCACCTAAAATTGCCTCGGAGAAATCCGGGGCAATTTTCTTTTAAACGCGTAAAAAATCTTTCGGTAATTTTTTGCGAAGTAAAAACGGCGAAATTTCGCTAAATTCATCATTTTTACACTTTTTCGGTTGAAAAAGTGCGCCATACTAGCACTAATTCAGTCGAAAAAGTGCGTCAAATCATTGACAATTCGGTTGGAAAAGTGTAGTTTTAGGACATGTTCAAGCGAAAAATCCTTAAAGAATTTGAAAATTGGAAGACCTCGGGGGGCAAAAAGAAGGCCCTGGTAGTCAAGGGAATGCGCCAAATTGGCAAAACGTCCAGCGTTTTGGAATTCGCCCGCGCCAACTACGAGAACGTCGTCTATATCAACTTTAAGGAAAACGAAAACGCAAAGCGAGTCTTTGACAGCGACCTGAACGTGGGCAGGATTACCATAGATCTTTCGGCACTCTTTCCCAACGCTCATTTTGTCGAAAACAAGACCGTCATCATCTTCGATGAAATTCAGGAATGTGCGAACGCCCGCGCAAGCATAAAACCATTTATGGAAGATGGCCGCTACGATGTCATCTGTACCGGTTCCCTGCTAGGCATTAAAGGATACAATCGTAAAAAAGGTAAAGGCGTCCCGACCGGCTTTGAAAGAATAATTTATATGAAACCCATGGATTTCGAGGAATTTCTGTGGGCGAAGGGTATCGGCGAAAACGTCATCGCATACCTGAAGGATTGCTACGAGAAAAAGGAACCCGTAAGCGAGGCGACGCACAACGCCATGCTCCGCTATTTCAAGGAATACCTTTGTGTAGGCGGCCTCCCTTATGTCGTTTCACGATTTGTCGAAACCAGTGACATGAATGTCGTTTGGCAAGAACAGCAGGACATTCTCGAAGAATACAAGGACGATTTCGGCAAACACCTTGACGAGAATGAAAACGAGAAAATCGACCGAACGCTTCTCGGACGCATCAATCGCGTATTCGATTCCATACCAGCCCAACTTGCAAAGGAAAACAATAAATTTGTTTATTCGCAACTCGAAAAGAAAGGCCGTTCCGAAAATTACCAAACGGCAATCCAATGGCTCTACGACTGTGGCATAATCAACATTTGCCACAACCTGACCAACATCGCAGAACCCCTTGAAGGCTACAAAATCGAGAAAACGTTTAAGATTTATGTGCAGGATTCCGGCCTGTTCGTCGCCATGCTGGAGCGCGGCACCGCAGCCAAGATTCTGAGCGGGGATCTGGGATTCTACAAAGGCGCCATCTACGAGAACATCATCGCAGATTGTTTCTCTAAACAAGGTCGCAAACTATTCTACTTCCGCAAAGATTCTGGGCTAGAAATTGACTTTGTGGAAAACATCGGCGGCGAAATCGCCATTATCGAAGTCAAGGCGACATCGGGACGCTCCAAGTCGGCAAAGACCGTTCTGAGTAACGACAACTACGATGCAAAAGTTTGCTACAAGCTCTCCGAAAACAACATCGGTGTTGCAGGCAAAATGGTTACCCTGCCGTATTACATGGCGATGTTCTTGGAGTAAAAATCGAAAGACAATCTTTCGGCATTTCTCTGCAAAGCCAAACCTTGTCATTGCCGATGAAAAACTGGATGCCCGCTTTTTGTGCGGCTTCGGTATCTATTTTCAAGATGACCGGATTACCATCGCGGCGTTTACCAACATGGGTGGCGGTATCAACATCAACAGAAAGATGAACATATTGCCGTTGCATCGGCTTTAATCCATCCTGAAGAATTTGTGGCAAAGCCTTGTGCGTTGTTCCGTGGTATAGAACGGCAGGGGGAATCCCTGGTTCCTTCTTTATAATTTGAGGGACAGAGTGACCATAAAGTGCCCGAATTTTGTCCCCAACAATTTCGTGGCGTTTCTTTTCGGAAGTTGCGATAATCTGCTCCAAATCCGCTTGAACGATTTCCCGATCGTAGCCGTTTGACTCGTTCAATGCATGCAGTAGTTGTGCAATCGGGACAAATCCCTTCTCGTCAAGTTCCAGTTCGTATTCCCACGGAGCGTGCCGAAGTGCATAGGAAATTTCTTTGGAAAGGTCAACTAGATTCATTTTGCCAGCTCCACTTTTTCGAGTTCGTCAGCCATATACCGCTTTTTCAGCATCTTTCCGTTCTCGTCGGCTAGCATGTAATAATAATATTGGTCGTTATAGTGCCAGAGATACTGCTTGACAACAGCATAGAGATCCTTTTTTATCACCCTTACTTTTTCATTAGGTAAAAAAGATGGTGCCGGGCGCTCTTCTAAAACGCTTTTGAGGGTCGGAAGAATTCTAGAACTATTTCTATAACACAGAACCACAGAATCTTCTTTTTCTTCAATACATTGAAGTGCTTCCCAGCCACGAATAAACCACTGGTCTCGCGCGACAGGATCAAGTATTCCGCTTCGGTCTTTAATCCAAAACCATTTATTTAAGTAATCTGTCATTTGGATTTTCCTCCGATATAGTTCTTGTGAAATACGCCTTTAGGCAATCTAGCAAAAATCTCAGCTGCTTTTTCCAAAGATTTGGGATTGGGCTTAACAGTCTATGTCAAATACAATTATCTAAAGTGTTGAAAGTCTCCTTAAGTTATTTCAGCATTTGTATAGCCATTACCCCTGCATCAATTTCCAACCTTCAGCAAGGTTGCCCTTTTCATCCTTGTAACGATATTTTTCGGCACTATTGCAATACCATAATCCATTTTCACGAACACACAATCCTCCAACAAATTTTTCTTTGCCGGCAAGAGTGTTCAAATCACGCAACTTTTTTGAAAGGGCTTCTGCGCGACCTTCAGGATTTGCTGCAGTAAATCCACTCTTGGTATCAAAAATGCCGATGCGACCATCTACAAATTTCACAATCCAGTCGGGATAGAAAAGTCGTTCTCGATTTTCAGTGGTATTGAAATACTTGAGAGCGTAAAAATCCTTGCCGTCATCATTCTGTTTAAACCACCATTCAACCGTGGGCGATTTTTCAAGAAACTCGATAAAGGCGATTTCATTATCGCGTCCTGGATATTCTGCTTTGAGTTTGAAAGGTTGAAGCATGCTCTTTGCACTGGGTCTGTAATCTACAAAGTCGCTTGAATACGCATAAGATGTCTTGATCTTGAATGGCAAGGCTTCCTGCATTTCTTGCTTACGGCGATCAGCAACAAAGGCATCGCGAATGGGTCTATATTCCTTAAGAGCTTGAGTAATAGCTTTACGGAATACGCTTGCAGAATTTTTGAACAAATCCTTCAAGAAAATCTTGTAGCGACCGACATTATCGATATTCGTCATCGAATAGCGTTCAAACCATTGACGAAGAGCTTCCTTGAAGGGACCCCAAGAACGGGCAATGTTGCCGTATTTAGCATCGGGTTCAGTTTGTTCGTCCAAAATGTTGTAGCAAGCATTCATGAAGTTCTTTTCGACTTCGTTGTCGCTCATTTCGTGTTCAACATTTTTGCCTAAATCATTGGTTCCGGCAAAGGTTGCGTTCGCCAAAACCTCGGTTGAGAGTGTTTGGGTCATATCAATGCCAAACTTCTCAAGAACGCCCTCTTGAGCAAACGGATTGTTATAAGCATTTTCGTTAATTCCAAAATAGTTGTTCATCGACTTGACAAATGAACTCTGGAAACTACTTGCCTTACCAATATCACCATAGTCTGCACGGCTAATGAAATCGCTCTTCAAAAGTGGATCAACGATGAATGAAGACGACTGTTTTTGAACGAGCGTTTCTGCAAAATCGCGAGTAGCTTCGGCTACAATTTCGGTAGCCTTATTTGCAACGCTCTCTCCGAAATGTTCCGTCAATATAGCCTTGACATTTCTAGTTGCCGTTTCAACAATTTGTTCTGTCTTTTGAATTTTTGTCGCTGGAGAATCAGCTTCGCCAAAAAGATTCAATTCGGGATGATTATCGGACAATATTCCCGGATTTGTCGATAATTCAGGAGCAACCTGTTTAACAACTTCTTTTAACGCAGCTTCAATTTTGGGCGCAACATCTGAAATAGGCTTATCCGAGCCGTTTGCAACCAATTTATCAAGCATAGAACTTTTCAGTTCTTGTAAGACATTGTGCGTTGCTTCTTGCGTGGCAAACCTTCCGAAGAGATGCGGAGCAAGATTCGTCACTTCAGTTTTTGGCTTGTTTTCAACAGTGTCGGGAATGTCGGAGATTTCATTTTTGCGGTAGTTCGTGTAAAGGAATCCTTCGCGGAGTTCAGGGAACACCGTCAAGTCAACTTTCGGTACAGGGTTGCGCAAAATTCTTCCGAGAGTCTGTGTTTTGAATGTTGGCGATTCAATTTCGCGGAACATCACGATAACATGAGCACGAGGGCAATCCCATCCCGTTCCTGCAGCATATTTGAAGAGCATAAAATCTACAGGACTATCGGCATCAGAAATATGCTCAAGATTTTCTTTCTTATTGTCAAACCATTTGGCGATTTTATTTGCAGGAACTTCGCAATTTTCCGTCAGAAATCTCGTGACGAGTTCTTCCTTCGTTTCTACACCTTGGTCCTTGAGTTTAGAATCGTCATTAGGCAACTGAATTAAAACGAGCGGGTTTATATTTTGTCCGAGGCGAGTCCACTGTTCTGCCAAAGATTTTCGTTTTTCCTTAGCAAGCCGCAACAAGGCGAAATCTAAATCTTCACCCTCAATGGTTTTCAAATCTTCTTCGGTTTGCGAAATAATCTGTTCCTTGATAAGACCTGCAGCCACAACATCGGAGCGTTTGACTTCAACATAACCAGCACGCAGATTTTGCACATCGCTGATGTTGGGAATTTTTTCTGGCGTTGCGGAAACATTCAATATGATTCGCGGATTAAGCGGTTTAATAACATCACGATATGCCGATGCAGTCACGTTCTTGTGACTTTCATCGATAATCATCACAATTTCGCGACCTTCATTCTTTGTATTTTCCGCGACATCTTCAAAGTAGAATCCCTGTTCCTTTTGCAGCTCAACTTCATCGGGGCGGCGCAGCAAGCGCTTTTTTGCATCTTTGGCCACTAACTTTTGCCAATTCAAGAACAGAATATCGTCTTTGTGCAAAACGCCTTCGGAAAAATCTGCGATGGTCAAGAGGCTTCGCCCGATATTTGGGAAAAAGTAATCATAAAACTTGTCGCGACTTTGCATCGCAAGGTCATCCGAGAAAGTAATCCAAACGAAAGCGATATCTGCGTTAAAAGCAGGATCATTTTGCAATTCGCGAACAAAATTTGACACCATGAAAGTCTTGCCGGAACCAGTCGGAGATTTGAATGTAATATCAAGATTATGGTCGCCCGTTTGCCAAAGTTTCTTGAACGTTTCTACGAGACCGTTCGTGCCGAGGACCGCATTTTCTTGGAAAGGAAGCATCTGCATATTTTTACCCGTTCAAAGCCTTGTAGATTTCGAGAATCGGTTTGGGAATCGCCTTGATTTCGATGTTTTTCAAATCATCGAATTCGTTTTCAAAGAAGTCGGGAGAATTCCAGCTGAATACATAAACCGTGAATTTCGATTTTTTATCCGTTGCTCGCAATTCATCGATTTTTGCAACAAAATCAGAAACTTTGCCGTAATCGCCATTATGATAAATGCATGTGTAGCGTTTTTTCTTCTCTGCATTATCGGAATAGATTTGCCAGAAGCCCTTTGCTGTTGGGGGAACAACGACCTCTTCCAAGGTGTTTTCCGCTAGTGCAATAAGGCAACCCGCTTTTTCGGCAAGTTCCACCTTGTCTGCATCATTGGCGTTTTTACTCTGATGCTTGCCTACGAAACCGGTCTTATAATATTTAAGCGAACCACCTAATCCTTCGACATTTTCGCCCTTCGCATTAGTGTAGCCGTACATTACACGACGGTTGCGTTCGTAGGTAACATTTTCACAAATGTTGTTATCGCCTTCGGATTGTTGAACTAGAATGCATTGGCGATTACCGTCATCTTCTTTGTTAAGGTTGAGTGTGGCATGTAAAGTTGTGCCGGAGCCTGCGAAGAAATCGAGAATGATTGAATTATTGTTTCCTACCAATTTAGATAAAGACTCTAACAATCCCAGGGGCTTTGGGGTATCAAAAATATTTTGATTTATTGTTTTCTTTAATTGTTCTTTTGCCAATTGAGTTGAACCAACGTCATCACAATATAAAACTGAATTAGCAACCATTCCTTGTTTTACTTCGGATAGATACTTCTTTAATCTTGGTACATTTTTCCCATTTTTTCCAAACCATAATTTATTTTCTTCGTATGCTTTTTTCAGACTGTCTTTACTTAGTCGAGGGTAAGCCCCCTCATTTGGTTTCCAATACACTCCATTGGGAAAGGTGTAATCATAAATGTTTTCTGCTGAACCGCTCTTTGCTGTTAAAGCAACGCTAGTCCATGGACCTTTTGGGTCGTTGTCTGGATTTTCATATCTAGCGTTTGCTTCCGCCGTTCGGGGCAACAAATTAAATGACTGTAAGCAAATTGATTTTCTGTAAGACAGTATATATTCATGATTCGTGGATGTAAATTTTGCGTCGTTTTGAACAACTTTTTTCTTTTCCCAAATAAATTCCGCGACAAAATTTCCTTCCCCAAATACCTTATCACACAACAATTTCAAATTCGCCTGTTCGTTATCATCAATACTGATGAAAATCACGCCCTTATCGCTCAACAAATTCTTCGCCAATTTCAAACGTTTTTCCATAAATGAAAGCCAATAGCTATGGCGAAGCGGATGTTCCTTGGGTACTTTCTGTCCATCGGGAAATTCCGTCAAGAAACGTTTGTCCTTGTAAGTAAATCCGTCTGAGCCTGTATTATACGGCGGATCAATGTAGATAACATCAATTTTGCCACGGTGAGTGTAATTCAAGCAAGTGAGTGCGTGGTAGTTGTCGCCTTCGATAATCACATGGGGCGGTCTGCCAGCCAAAGGGCCATCTGCATCAACAGCCTTTTCGGTGACTTCTTCGAGAATTGGAATTTTGTCTTCGGAGTCCTTGTCAAAAGCTTCTGGAACATCCATCCAGTTGAGCCCATAACGAACACTTTTGACTTGAGACTTCCAGCGTTCGACTTCTTTTTCCAGTTCGCGGATGCGGACCTTGAGACCATCCAATGTTTCTGCCACGTGAACCTCACGGCTAAGGGTGCACGCCCTTATTTAGTGCTGTCCGCGTCACGTTTTCAAATAAAAAAGCGTGGCGTCGAATGCACTTATCAAATCTGAGGCTCTGGTACGCCTGATACTACAATAAGCACAAACGACCCACGCCCATTGCTGGACGTGAGTGTTCACCTTATTCTCGTAGTATCAAAAATTTACCAGATTTCAGATTTTGAGAATAAGAGCTAACTCTACGTTAAACTCGCGCTCTGCACCATTCGGTACGGAGCTATGTCAGAGGGAAATATACAATATTGCGAAAATAATCACTCTAATTAAAATTGCTTTAATATCCAAAACGACCCTGACTTGTGCTTTGGCAGGAAATAATGTATATTGGGATTGTAGCAAGGAGGATTCTATGTCCAATGCAGTCTTAGAAAACGAAATTGAAAACCTACCGCAAGCAGCGGTGGATGAGGTCATAGACTTCATCCGTTTTCTAAAATCGAAATTTCCGCAAGACTCTCTTGCCACGTCCAAGAAATCAATGTATGGCATCTGGAAAGGGGACCATTTTTTCATGAGTCAAGACTTCGATGATCCTATTGATGATTTCGCGGAGTATATGTAATGAGATTTCTTCTTGATACTCATACCATTTTATGGTATCTTTTTGGGGATTCTAGATTATCTCCAAAAACAAAAGAAACAATCGATCAAAATGATTGTTATTTCAGTTACGCTTCTTTTTGGGAAATTTCAATAAAGCAAAGTAAAAACAAATTGCAGCTTTCTCACTCTATCTTTGAAATTGACGAAAAATGCAGACTTGCCGGTTTCAAAAAATTACCAATAACATTATCAGTCTTGAACAAAGTTCGAAACCTTCCGTTTCAAGAGAACGTTAAACACAACGACCCCTTTGATAGAATTTTAATTTCCCAAGCTTTAGTTAATGATTTGACCATAATTACCTGCGACGAAAAAATTCCATTGTATAATGTAAGAACGATTTGGTAATGTATTTATAACCAAGCCTAGCAAAATGCTCCCGAAGGGCAAAAGAAGAATATTGGTTTAAATCATGCTGCACGTGACCGAAGCAAAATACATTGGTGATTACAAGATATCTGTTGCATTCAATGACGGATGTCGTTTCATCGCTGATTTTGAAAAAGTCGTCAAATCCGATCATCGCACAATCGTGCAACAACTAGCAGATCTCAACATGTTCAAAGATTTCTGTTTGCAAGCATACACAATCACGTGGTCGAACGGCGTTGATTTCGCCCCAGAATTTATCAAGAGTTTGCAAAAAGAATAGCCCTATCGTTTCAACAGTAGCTTCTTGTTTTCCAAAATTCCATCATTGTCAAAACGAACGGTCGGATTTTTTCCATTTTTGAAATTGGCTTCACTTTCATAGAGCGAGAGTGCAACCGTTACGCCAGGCAACTTCGCTACACTCGTCTCCCCAGTAGCAGCTTTGTACGTGAACAAAAATTTTTGCGAACTTGCGTCTTTAAACGTTCCTTTGGGAATGAGAACCGTCTCGCCGATTTGCGTGAGCACTGTCCCT
Source organism: Fibrobacter succinogenes (assembly GCA_902800345.1). Taxonomy (GTDB): domain Bacteria; phylum Fibrobacterota; class Fibrobacteria; order Fibrobacterales; family Fibrobacteraceae; genus Fibrobacter; species Fibrobacter succinogenes_H. Next base: position 18,500 of record CADCDO010000050.1, on the reverse strand, counting down.
AAACTATCAACGAATTCCGCCACCAAATACACATCAAAGAAACAAGGGGCAACACCAGTATTCTTGATGGTAATATTCAGCGAGCTCGTCGAACCTTTGGCATCCGCAATAGTCGTCAACTCCGCTTGCGACACCGTAAAATTGTAGCCGACGACCTTGCTCATGGAATCTGCAAGGGCCTTGTTGTCTTTATAGAAATTATAACCACAATCACTGTCTTGATCTAAAACGTAGTAAGTCAAGTGAGCCGTGGTAATCGCATCCACCCAGCGCTGCGGCGTCCACTTGAGATATCCGCCAGGAATCACATCGGTGTATTCCAGCATCGTCTTGTAACCCGCAATGTTTTCGGCGATGGTCGGCAAGTTGGCCTTGTAGGCACGCACTAACGAATCAGGCCTGCCAGGAATACCGATGAAACCATCATCGCGCTTGGTAATGCCAAGGCTAAGCGCATGCGTATACACATCACCCATGCCGCTAGATGGCAACACCAGCTGAGTCTTTTTGAAAACGGAGGCGTAGTAATTCAGCATGTCCATCTCTATCGAATCAGAGGGCATTTCGCTGCCATCCAAATGAGAAGCATGCCATTCACCCCATTCGCCAAAAGTGCGAACATCGATGTATTCTATACGCGGGTCGCCATCGTATTTTTCAGCCAAGGCCTTAGCGAATTCCTTTGCCGCCTGCAAATAGACCGGATCATTCCAAACGGGCACAGCGGCGCGATAACCATTCCACTGCAAGGTGGCCGTAACTTTCTTTGCGCCCATTTCGTAGACAAAGGACGGCGTCCAGTCATATTCTTCTTCGGGCGTGTTATTACCCCTGACAAAAGATGGTGAATATGGCAACACACGCAGAGCGTAACCCATGTTATGCTCTGCAAGAGAGTTCAAAAGCTTTTCCAGCTCCGTCCAATCGTAAACGCCCTTTGCCGGATTTAATTTATTCCACTTTTGATACCCAGAACCGTATGAAATAAGATCCCACGCCTTGTTGTTCAGTGAACCGTAAGGTCCATATTCGAATTCAGGAACGAAAGTCCACAAGCCTTCAGTCGGGACCGTAAATCCCTTATGCGGGTTGGTAAGCGGACCATCGAAACGTTTGAGGGCGTAGGTGATTTTGGTGGTGTCAGCTTTAACTGCGGTGGAAGTATCGGCATTACTTGATGATGTCATTCCGGCCCCCGAGCCGGAATCACCTGAAGAACTGGATATTACGTCATTGCGAGAACTCGAAGATGGAGTCTGCCACGAGCTCGACGAAATGGTCGCACTCCTTGTAGAACTGCTGGACAATTTTTTTGTCGACGAACTCGATCGCACAACAGACGAAGACTGCGCAACATCCGATGAACTCGATTCATCAACGGCACTGCTTTCGCCACTCACAGGTGCTGCAGTATTTTCGTCACTACAGGCAACGAATCCGAAAACGGCAATAAACAAATAACATAAAATCAAACGATTCAATCCCCACTCCTTAGCATAAAATCGATCGGTTTATGTTAATATATCTTTTTTTCGAAGAAAACTATTTACATTCCACGTATGCCAAGTCAATTCGGCCTTTGAGAACGATGCTCATCTCAATCGTCCAGCCATTCGCTTTCAAAAAAGACCTGTATTCATTTTCCGTCCATTCGTGCGCAAAACGGACGCCGACAAGACTCAAAAACTTTTGCCATAAGTTTCTTTTACCACCTTCTCGGAATATAAAGTTCGGTGCAATCAGCACGCCGTCATCTTTCAGGACGCGACGAATTTCAGCAAGCGCCTTTTCCGGATTCGGGATAATGTGGAGCGCATTTGCAATCACGACCACATCAAAAGATTTATCTTCAAAACGTAACGAAGTCGCATCGGCCACTTCAAAGCTCAAGTTCTCTGGATTCTTCGCCTTGCGAGCCGTCTCGATCATTTTCGGCGCAAAATCAGTCGCAACTACATGATTCGCGTGCGGCGCAATATGCCGCGCAATCATCCCCGGGCCAGTCGCCAGCTCAAGCACGTCCTTGCCCTGCGCCACCTCGCCAATCCGCTCATACATATAATCATAAATGCTCTTCTGCGAACGCATCGCGAATTCATAAACCGGTGCAAAAATATCCCAAATAGTCTTACTCATAATTATCTCCTAAAAAACGCACTCCCCTCATAGCGAGGAAAGTGCGCTAACCGATTAAAACAAAATTTAATTATTAAAACTTCTGAGCAACGACAACGGCTTTCCGCGCAATGGCATTTCCGATAAATTCAAACATCGTGCGGTAAGCGTTATCGCGAACATCCTTGCGAGAAAGGAACAAGTCATGCATCCCGTCCGTAACCGTTACGGTCGTGACGTCATTGCCCAACTTGGGAGCCCATTTTTCAATGAGATTTACATCGAGCATGCAATCGCAACGCATGTAGTCATCTGTCCACTTGACATCTTTTACAGTACATCCGCTATGCATCACAAGAACTGGCGCTTTTATCTGCAGTCCAGAATGAATCCACTTTATGCCTCTCGAAATCGCGCGGAAGTAGCCGAAGTACTGGACAGGCCATCCATCGCTTTTCCATTCGCGATTGAATTCCCATTCACCCTTTTCGCTTTTCAACAAAGAAATATTGTATTTAGGAGCTTCCTGCGTAGGTGCGATAGCATCGGGCAAAACAAGCGAAATATCCGAAAGAATAGGATACACCACATTGCGTACAAACCAGTCTTCCTTAAAGTCTAGGAACGGACTATTCAACACAAGCGCTGCAAAATCTTCACTGTTGCGTTCGTTCAGGTAATTCGGCGTAATCAGCCCGCCCTGCGAATGACCGAGAATGATAAACGGCAACGGTTTCGACGATCCCGAATTATCGGCGCTAATTTTCTTGCTGAGCGCGACAGCTGCATCCAACTCGGCGTAATGTTCCTTGACGCTCCGCATATCGGCACGCGCGTCTCCTTCTCTGTACGAGCGGCCACTGTTATGCAAGTCTATAGCGAAGAATGCAAAGCCCGCCGAATCGGATTTTTCAGCAAGTTCTTCCTGGAAAAAGTAGTCATTGTAGCCATGCACGTATAAAATAATCCCACGCGGATTCGGTTCATGCGCCACCGCACGCGGAGAACTTCCGTAAGGATACTCAATCAATGTCGAATGGAAAACTTTGTCATATGGTTTTACTTCAATCGGATAAACTTGGAATGGCTCGCTCAATTCCTGATCTACAGCCTTTTTCGGCATGGATTTTTCAATGACGCTCTGCAATGTGGCGACCGAGAGCGGCTTGCTATACGCTTCGTCACGCTTCTTTTCCTTGCAGGCGGCAAGGCATGCATTGGCAGAAGTCGTAAAAAGAAATACGGTCGAAACCGCAATAAGGATAGTCTTCGCTTTATTCATGCAAATACGATAAAAAATCGTACAAATTTTCACTACTCCAATTAGACCTTCAAAACTCCAGCAAGTTTTAAAAATTTTGCAACCAATCCATTCCGACGCAAAACGCATAAAGTCAAACATTCGTCACATTTTAATACTATCTTTTTCGCATGAATCAATCCTTTTTACCCATCGTCCAAGGTCTAACCATCCCGTTTTTAGGGACGGTTCTCGGCGCCGCATGTGTTTTCTTTGTCCGCGGGCAAATGAAGCAAAATTTAAAGCGCGGGCTTTTGGCATTTGCTGCTGGCGTCATGGTGGCGGCATCCGTTTGGAGTTTGCTCCTCCCGGCAATCAGCGCCAGCGAGCATTTGGGCAAATTATCATTTGCGCCCGCCGCAGTAGGATTCTGGGCAGGTATTTTATTTCTATTCATTTTGGATAAAATCACGCCACATTTGCATTTGGGCAGTCAAACGCCCGAAGGCCCGAGAGCAAAACTCAAGCGCACCACAATGCTCACGCTCGCCGTGACACTCCACAACTTGCCCGAAGGCATGGCCGTCGGCATCGTCTTTGCAGGTTGGCTTTCCGGGAATGTCGCCATCACGCTCTCGGCAGCATTCGCGCTTTCCATCGGCATCGCCATCCAGAATTTTCCCGAAGGAGCCGTCGTTTCGCTCCCGCTAAAAGCCGAAGGTGCGTCTCGCAAAAAAGCATTCGCACTCGGTGCGCTATCTGGGGCCGTTGAACCCGTCGGTGCGCTGATTACCTTAATCGCTGCCGAGATTCTTTCGCCGTTCATGCCTTACTTACTCTCATTTGCCGCTGGCGCAATGATTTACGTTGTCGTCGAAGAAATGCTCCCCGAAGTCAGCGAAGGCGACCACTTCGACGCAGGCACAATTCTCTTCGCCGTCGGTTTCACGCTCATGATGGCATTGGACAGCGCTCTGTAAAAAACGATACATTATCAAGCTTTCGTAACCTTAAGAAAATTTATCTTGATTTCATCGTTGATTTTTATTACTTTATAATTTAGTAATTATCTATATAGGAAGGAGGATCAACTTGTACAAAAAATCTATGGTACTTACCCATGCATTGACAATTCTATTAGCTGCATTTACAATTTCAGCTTGTTCTAGCGACAAATCTAGTGAGGTAAACGAAATCGGAAACGAAAATGCATTCACAAACAACGAAAAAAGCCCCCTGATTTTAGATTCAATCTCGTCATGTATAATCACCCCCGATTCAATCGACAAACTCATTGCATTAGATAAAATCTACCTTAAATATTTTGACGGGACATGGAAACTCACGTTTCCTGCAAACATCAATGATTCAAAAGACAAATACATCATTGAAACTCGCAGCGCAAACGACACCCTGTTTGTTTCCATGAAACGTAAAGATGAAAGCACCCTTGTCCCTCCCCTAGACTGTCCCGTCCTAGTCTATACCTCGCTAAAAGGAGAACTAGAAGAGAAGTATCTAGCAGCTATGGGCGCTTATTCAATCATTCGCTATGACGAGGATTTCGTCACTCTGGATTCCATATCGGATTGCATCCTTGACGAACAGGAAATAGATAAGCACTACTCTTCCGACTCAGCATTTGTCGAAGAAAAAAACGGGAAAAACGTCATTGTTTTCCCGTCGCAATTAGACTATCCTAGAAAATATGTCAAATCAATCGGAGCGTTCATCAAAGGTGACACTCTGCAACTGGACCTTCTTGATAAAGAAAAACCACCTGAGACACCTCTGTTCTGCCCAATCAAAGTTTACGGAACGTTAAACAAACCATTCAACGGAAAATTTGTTTCGACCCGTTCAGGAGTTTACGTTTACAGTTCGATATAGTGCGGGATGATATCCTCGTAACTCCCGTCCTTGAGCAGGAATCCCTTGGGAATCACGCCGAGTTGGGTAAAGCCGAGTTTTTTGTAGAGCTTCAGCGCTGACGTGTTCGTCGCGACAACTGCGTTAAACTGCAAAATCCTGAAGCCGATTTCCTTTGCTTTTGCGAGACAATCCTTTACGAGAAATTCGCCGATATGCATACCGCGCTTGTTCTTCTTGACGGCATAGCTCGCATTTGAAATGTGCCCGCAGCGCCCGACATTGTTCGGGTGAAGAATGTACAGTCCGACTACTTCGCCAGAGTCGGCGTCGATGGCGATGCCCGTAAACGACTGCGACTTGAAAAAATCGTCTCCCGTCTGTGTGTCAAGCGTTTCCATTTGCGGGAACGCGATACCGTCTTCGACGATGTCGTTCCAGATTGCAATGGCGTCATTGGTGTACTTTTCGCTGTAGGCTTCGATTTTGAGCATTTTCACTCCATTTTTACAGAAATATGCTTTTGCAAGCATCATCTTCATGAGGAATAATCAAATGAAAAAGCTACTTGATTTTGATAGCGAGCATTTGTGGCATCCGTATGCGGCGCTGAAAAATACTCCGGCCAGGTTCCTTGCAAAATCCGCTCATGGAACGACGATTGAAACGTCCGATGGTTTGAAACTGATTGATGCGGTATCGAGTTGGTGGTGCATGGCGCACGGGCATAACGCCCCTGAAATCGTTGAGGCGATTCAGAAACAGAGCGAAAAGATGTGCCACGTGATGTTTGGCGGCTTTACGCACGAGCCTGCAATTGAACTTGGTGAAAAGCTGGTGAATTTTTTGCCGGAAGGTCTCAACAAAATTTTCTTTGCGGATTCGGGAAGCATCGCCGTGGAATGCAGCGCCAAGATGGCGGTGCAGTACCAGCATTCGCTGGGCCGCCCGGAGCGTTGCAAGTTGGTTGCTTTGAAGGGTGGCTATCACGGCGACACCGCAGGCGCGATGGCGCTTTCTGACCCTGACGGAATGCATACGCTTTTCCGTGGAATCATGCCACATCATTATTTTGCGGAACGTCCGAACTGCCGCTTTGACGAAGCTTGGAATCTATCTGATTTTGCTTCGATGGAACGCGTTGTCGAGGAACACAAGGATGAAATCGCTGCCGTGATTTGTGAACCCGTGTTCCAGGGCGGAAACGGCATGTGGCTTTACAATGCAGGCTACTTGAAGGCTCTCCGCGAACTTTGCGACCGTTACGGCATCCTGTTGATTTTGGACGAAATCGCTTCGGGATTTTACCGCACGGGTCCGCGTTTTGCGATGATGCATACCGCTGAAAATAACTGCGCCGACTTCATGAAGCCGGATATCATGTGCATCGGTAAGGCGCTCACGGGCGGAAGCATTACGATGGCGGCCTGCGTCGCGTCCGAGAAGGTTGCCGAAACGATTACGAACAGTAAGATTCCTGCCTTTATGCATGGTCCGACGTACATGGCGAACCCTTTGGCTTGCGCTGCGGGAATCGCTTCGCTTTCGTTGTTCGAAAATCGCGATTATGCCGCGAGCGTTGCTCGGATTGAAAAACGCTTGAAGCAGAATCTGGAACCGCTCCGCGCGCTTGAAAATGCGGCGGATGTGCGAGTACTTGGCGCAATTGGCGTCTTGGAACTCAAGGCGAAGCCGAGCGCGGAGGACATTTTAAAAGTGATTCGCGAAACTGGCGTGTGGCTCAGGCCGTTCTGCAATTACGTTTACACGATGCCTCCGCTCATTACGACCGATTCTGAAATTGACCGCATTTGCGAAGCCATCAAGATGATTGGTGAATGTGAACCCGCGCCTATTGTAGAAGGCGAAGATGAATTTCATGAGTAGGGAGATGCCCGGTCAAGCCGGGCATGACAAAGAAAATGGAATATTATAGCTTGAAAATGCGAGCCTCGCAGCAGGTGGGCGAAGGCGAACAGAAATACGAACAGCATATTTCCGGTGCCGAACGCATTGTGGGCCGGGACTCCGTAGAAGCTGTGTGTACGGCGATGGTGCGCCGCGCCATGAATCATTCCAAGGGCGACCCGGATTTTATCAACGTGAAAATCGAAAAGGTTCACGAAAGCGATATTCGGATTTTGAAGGCTTTGCCCGTGACGCGTATCGATGTAGATACGTGGCAGGAAGGGCTGGAGAAGGCATTTGGGTTGGTTAGTAAAGCTGTTGCAGAATGTGACGAGAGATTGCTTCGCGACGATGTCGCTCGCAATGACAAACGCGGTAAGAGTCGCGAAGAACTCATCAAAGATTTTGCTCAAAGACTTCCTGATCTTCTGCGCGAGACATTCCCGATGCGTGGCGCAATGCTTTATGATATTGCGACGGGCGAGCGCCTAGAACCGGACCACGAACGCGGTGTGCGTGCGACTTACATGGATGCGCTGCATTCGAGCGAAGTGGACGGTTGCAAGAATCATTTTAACGAAGCGATAGTGCTTGCGACCAAGGTGGCGAATGCTCCCGGAATGGTGGCGGAATTTTGCGTGAGCGATGACCCGAATTACGTGACGGGCTATGTCGCGAGCAAGGAACTCGGCTATGTGCGCATCATGAAGATGAAGGAAATGGGCGACGAAAACGGAGGCCGCATATTCCTATTTGATTCGCGCAAGGCGAAAGCCGAAGAGTGCATTGAATATTTGCAGAAGAAAAAAGTATTAGTGGATGTTGCTCCGTGTCAAAAGCAGTAATGTTGATGATGGAGAAACACGTCATCCTGAATGAAATAAGTATATGTAAAAAGGGAATTGTGTCATCCTGAGCGGAGCGCCGTAAGGCGCGAAGTCGAAGGATCCAGGGCAGAATAGCATGAACGAACGAATCTTAGACTCATTTACGAAAGACGCTTTGGAAGCGGCGCGGGCGAACAACACTTACCGTTCGATGCGCTTGATGGAAACGCCGGAATCGTCGTGCGTGAAAATCCGCATACCCAATGGCGTTTCGCAGGAACAGATTCTGCTGGCCTCCAATTCTTACCTGGACTTGGCAAACATCGATGAACTCAAGCAGGCGATGGCCCAGGCGGTTCTTGAGTGGGGTACAGGTAGCGGCGGCGCTCGCCTTACGACGGGCAACAAGACGCCGCATCAGGAACTGGAAGAATTTATCGCCAAATTCAAAGGCGAAGAATCCGCCATTACGTTCAACACGGGCTACATGGCGAATGTCGGCACGATTTCGGCCTTGTGCGGCAAGAACGACTTTATCTTCAGCGATGAACTGAACCACGCCAGCATTATCGACGGTGTCCGCCTTTCCCGTGCCAAGTGCTTTGTCTATAAGCATAACGATATGGCTGATTTGCAGCGAGTGATTCAAGAAGCGGATAAGTCTCGTGCGTATGCGCCTACATTGCCGGCTCCTCGCAAACTCATTGTGACAGACGCTGTTTTCAGTATGGATGGCGACCTCGCAAATTTGCCGGAACTTATGCGTGTCGCGAAAGAAAATGATTGTCTCTTGATGATCGATGAAGCCCACGCCACGGGCGTGCTCGGCAAGACCGGGCGCGGACTTGCCGAACACTACGGCTGTGCTCACGCCGATGTAACCGTCGGGACATTGAGCAAAGCCGTCGCCGCCGAGGGCGGCTTCGTGGCGGGCAAGCAACAGCTGATTGATTTCCTCCGCAATAAGGCCCGCAGCTTTATCTTTACGACGGCAATGGCTCCTGCTGTTGCTGCGGCTGCCTGTAATAATTTGCGCTACATCGATGCTCATCCTGAACACGTTCAAAACCTGCATGATAATGTAAAGTTCTTTTGCGAAGCCTTGCAACGCGAAGGCGTGAACGTTGAACAGTCTCCTTCTGCGATTGTGCCGATTGTTATCGGCGACGAAGCGAAGGCAATGCAAGTTTCTGCAAAGCTTCAAGAACAGGGAATTCTGATTCCCGCGATTCGCTATCCGACAGTCGCCAAGGGGCAAGCCCGCCTCCGCGCAAGCCTGATGGCGACGCATACGCATGAACAACTTCAAACCGCCGCAACAACCATCGCACAAATCATAAAATCAACAACATAATATGTAATCACATTTGAAACCTTAATCGTCATTCTGACCCTGTAAGGGGAAGAATCCAGTGCTGGATCCTCTACGCTTCGCTCCGAGGATGACAGGCTCCAGAATGACACATAGCTATTCCAAACCACAATCACTAACCACGGTTTACTCTTTATGTCCAAAGGTTATTTCGTTACAGCAACCGGAACCGATGTCGGCAAAACATTCATCACCGCCCTTCTCGTTAAAAAGTGGCGCGATTCCGGCATCGATGCGGGCTACTACAAGGCCGCCCTCAGCGGCGCAGAACTTCGCGACGGCAAATGGGTCGCCGGTGACGCCGACTATGTGAAAAACATTGCAAATCTTCCCGATACGCAAGAACAGCTCGTGAGCTATGTCTATAAAGAGGCTGTCTCTCCGCATCTCGCTGCCCGCAAAGAAGGAAATCCTGTGGAGTTGACGAAGGTCAAAGCCGATTTTGAGGCAGCATGCGCTCGCCACGAGTTTATTTTTGCCGAAGGCAGCGGCGGAATCATTTGCCCCATCCGCTATGATGTCGGCGCAATTTCTTCTGGCGACAAATCTCAAAAGATTTTCCTCGAAGACATTATCAAGACCGTGAACCTCCCGATTCTCGTGGTAACGACGGCTGCGCTCGGCTCCATTAACGCTTGCGTGCTCACAGTAGAATACGCCCGTAGCCGCGGCCTCGATGTCCGCGGGCTCATCGTAAACCGCTACGGCTCTAGCGGCAACCTGGAAATGGAAGACGACAACATCCGCATGATGCAAGACTTGACAGGCCTCGAAATCCTTGCGAAAGTCAAAGACGGCGACATCGATTTAGGCGTGCAACCGTTTTAAACCTTAAAATAGAGCGTTTGTCCGCTTCTATTCCCCCAGCACATGCCGAAGCGTGTCGAGGAAAAGTTCGCCCGCCCGCGTGAACTGCTGGCCCCGCCGCCAAATGATGTACATGTTGGTGGTGAGTTCGGGCATGAGCGGCCTGAAGCACAGGCGCGAACTGCGGCTCGTATCCACTAGGCCGTCGAAAGTGAGCAGGTAGCCCGTGCCCTCCTTCGCAAGCACCGAACCGTTGTACGAAAGATCCAGCCCCACAATCACGTTCAGCCTCGAAATATCGTCGCCGAACCATTTCGGCAAATCCGCCACCATCGCCTGGCGCGACGCCATCAGCGGCTTGTCGAGCAAGTCCTTCGGCTCAATAAAATCCCGCCTGGCCAAAGGGTCGTCGCGACGCATCACCACGCCCCAACGGTCCACCGAACGCACCGCAAGGCAGTTGTACTTTTCCAAATCAACGTTATCTACAACCACTGCGAAATCAAAAATGCCCTTGTCCAGTTTTTCCAGGGCGCGCTCGCTGTCGCCCGAATATAAGTTGTACTTAATCTTCGGATAGTCGTCCCGGAGAATCCCGATGCACTTCGAAAGAAAGTTCACGTTCCGCGATTCCGCGCAGGCAATGGCAATTTCACCCACCACCTCGTCTTCCTTCAGCGACTTGAAATCCTGCACCGTCCTGTCCGCCATCGAAAGGATATCCTCCGCACGCTCCCGCAAGAGTTCCCCCGCAGGCGTCAGCCGAATCGCGTAATTCGTGCGCTCGAAAAGCTTCTCGCCCAGTTCCTCCTCCAGCTCCTTATCCGCCGCGCGCGAGACATTCCCCAACCGCGCCGCCTCCAGAAAATACCGCAAAACTCGAAGTTCCATACCCGAAAACTAATAAAATTCAAGCCCCGTGGGTATGAAATTGTAAAAATGATGCCCAGAAGGAATAACTGATTGGTTTGATGGTGGGGGATGTGTCCCCCTGGCTTCATACTAGACGAAAGAACGCTTCGCCTTCGGCTTCGCTATAGACGATAGACGAAAGATAAGGTTAAAAAATATCGTCTTTCGTCTATAGGCGCCCATCGCCGTTCTTTCGTCTATTATTCCGCCACCCCCTCGCCTAAGGGGCTCCGCCCCCTAAAACCCCCGGCTTGTCCCGCCCGCCCGCCCAAATGTCATGCCCCGCTTGACGGGGCATGTCCTTCTCACTTCTAATTATGTATATTTCAAACGACATATTTTTTTGAGTGATTGCTCTTATTCGTGTAGCTGGAAACTAGACACTTTCAAAACACAAGGGATAAGGCCAATCTGCTCACGCACCCTGTGCGTGGGCCGTTTGTGCGTTTTCTTGTGTTAGGCCTTGTCTAGTGGCTCAGCTACAAAAACCATATTCGGTTCCACGCCTTTTTCTTTTGTGCGAACCGAAAACAATAAGCGTCGTCACTCCTACTGGAGTCCTGTATGGCGAACGAAAGATTGAACGAAGCGATAATTCGAGATCACTTTAAGAGTGATGTTCTTTTTGGTTCTATCAAATTCGAAGAACAAAAATCCACGAATAAGAAGATTTCGGAACTTCTGAAAGGTATGTCCAAGGGTGGTGGAAACGGCGCTGGTTATCCAGAATTCATACTTACATTCCCGACAGATTCCCGTTATCTCATTGTTGTGGAATGTAAGGCGTTGCCATCAATGCATGAGTCTAAGAATAAGGACAAACCCAAAGATTATGCGGTTGATGGCGTTCTGCATTACGCTAAGGCTCTTTCAAAGGAATTTGAGGTTATTGCGATAGCGTCAAGCGGTGAATCTGAAACAGAATTGAAAATTTCGCACTACCTATGGAAATGCGGTGCAAACGCCTGCCAGAAGCTTACGGATAAAAAACTTCTTTCCTTGAATGATTATCTTAAGATTTTCGACAATGAACGATTTGCAGAGAACCTGCGTAGTGTAGATATCATTTCAAAAGCAATATATCTGAACGAAGAATATAACGATTATTCAATTCCTGAATTGACTCGCAACACCATGGTGAGTGCCATTCTGCTTTCACTCTTGAACAAGCCCTTCCGTGAAAGTTTTATGTCGCAGCCTACAATTCGTAGTCTTGGCGAAGCGATGATGGGTGCGATTAAGACGACTCTTTCTGCAAACAAAGTCCGTAACGAAAACGCCATGATTGGCGAATACAGCAAAATTTTGAACGAGCCAATCTTTCGCGAAAATGCGGTAAAAAATAAAACCACCAAGAAACTCGTGTACAGCCTTGAAGTCATGAAAAACATCATAGACTATCTGTACAAGAACGTATATCCCTTAACGCAAATGGACGATTCAGGATTCGATGTTTTGGGGCGTTTTTATACGGAATTCATTCGCTATGCGGGAAGTGAGCAAAAGCAAGGACTCGTCCTGACCCCGTCGCATGTGACAGATTTGTTCTGCGATTTAGTTGATCTGAATTTGAACGATGTCGCATATGACCCTTGTTGTGGCACGGCTGGTTTCCTTATTGCAGGAATGAAGCGTCTGTTCAAGTTGGCCGGAAATGACAAACGAAGACATTTGAAAATTCGTTCGTCGCAGCTTGTCGGCGTGGAACTCCGTCCGCAAATGTACACCTACGCTTGTTCAAATATGATGCTCCGAGGCGATGGCCGCTCTAATATCTATTGCGGAGATTGTTTCCAAACTAAAGGTGCTATCGAAACTCATAAACCGACCGTAGCCTTCTTGAATCCTCCCTACGATGTGGGGACAGCCCAACAAATGGAATTCATAGAACATGCTATTGATGTGGTGAAACCTCAGCAAGGTAGAGTTGCTGCTATTGTGCAAATGAGTTGCGGAATCAAGGATGAAAAGAATTTGATTGAGGTAAAGAGAAGAATCCTTGAAAAGGCTCATTTGAAGGCTGTTTTAAGTATGCCTGACGATTTATTCTATCCCGTCGGCGTTGTAACGTGTGTAATGGTTTTTGACACATCTAAGGAAAATGCTGGACTTGAAAGTTGGTTCGGATATTTCAAGGACGATGAATTTGAAAAACGCAAGAACCAAGGACGCATTGATGCTCGTGGTAAATTTGCCGCCATAAAGGACAAATGGCTTGCTGCGTACAAAAATCTCAAAGAAGTTCCAGGCCTTTCCGTGCGCCATGAAGTCCAAGCCGAGGATGAATGGTGTGCCGAAGCCTACATGGAAACGGATTATAGTACACTTTGTGATGATGATTTTATCCGTAAAATGAGAGATTACGCGGCATTTCGTGTCGCTTGCAGTCGTCCAGATGTGTTATTTCAATTCTCGAATAGGCCTATATCATTAAAGAACATGCAAGTAAATGTCCGTGAATGGATTCCTTTTAGTTATGAAAGTCTTTTTGAGATAAGAAAAGGAAAGCGATTGACAAAAGCTGATATGCAAGATGGGGATATTCCCTATATCGGTGCAATAGATTCTAATAATGGAATTTCTGCTTATATTTCAAACGATGAGCATTTACATCAGGGAAATACAATAACGGTTTCTTACAATGGTTCAATCGCAGAAGCGTTTTACCAAACGTCAAAATTTTGGGCAACTGACGATGTGAATGTCTTGTATCCAAAATTTGCATTAAATCGCTATATCGCAATGTTCCTGATAACATTGATTCATCGTGAAAAATACAGATTCAATTATGGTCGCAAATGGGACAAAGAATTGATGGAATCATCTTTAATCAAGCTCCCTGCGAAAGAAATCGCTCCCAACGAATACGAACCTGATTGGCAATTTATGGAAGACTACATCAAGTCGCTGCCGTATTCATCAAGTCTTTAACTCAAACAAGGAGGCGTAAATGTCGGTGTTACTTTCTGGGCTAGTGGAAAAAGTCAAAGAACTTTCGTATCGAGAAAAGCTGAAACTGGCTCAAAAGCTAATTCAAATGGCTTGTATTGAAGAAGAACGGCTAAATAGTGCTTCTCAAGCAGAAGAAATGGAAACGATAAAAAAACGTTTGTTGAAATCAAAGCCTGCAAAATATGATGCCCTTACAAATTTCATCAAAGCAATGTACAATTTTAATGGTGGCATTGAAGATGCTAAGGTTACAAAAATTATAGAAGACCTTCAAAAAAGTAAATTCATTCGCCTTGATAAAAATAAAGTAGAATACCTTACAATCGAAAAGACTCTTTCTAAGTAAATTTTAAACATATCCCTCTTGACAATCGCCTTCTAGTAATTTATATTCAGTGCACAAGCGTGTAGAGAGTTGCGTTTTGCACACTCAGCAAAATGACTAAAGCCCCGCCTTTTTATGCATGTAGGCGGAGGGAGGAATGATGAATACTAGCCAAACAAGGCCTGAAAATGTTATATTGCCATTAAGCAATATGATGTACCCCTTCATGACACTTGACGACAACGCTGAAATTGTCCATTCCGAAATGGGCAAGGATGGCCGCGTTAAGGTGTACATCGAAAAGCCCGACGCAAAAGACGGCTTCCATCGGGCGACATGCTATTTACCCTCCTATACATGGGAAGATATATTCGGTTTTTCAGATGAGGAAATCAATCGCTATAAGAAGGTGATTGAATCTACGGCTCATTTGATAATGGAATTCTCTCAGAAAGGTGGGTTCAGCAATGCCGCAAATCTTTAAGATAGGATCTTTCTGGGTTTATTTCTGGTCTAACGAAGGTGTTCCTCTGGAACCGGTACATGTTCATGTATCGGAAGGTGTACCTGCCGCTAATGCCACTAAAATCTGGATAACTCGAGCTGGAAAATGTCTCTTGGCAAATAACAATTCGCGTATTAATCCGCATGTCTTGCAAAATATTCTTCGGATTATTGAAGCACGTTATGAGGACGTTGTTGCGAAATGGATTGCTCATTTCAACGAAATATCGTATTTCTGCTAGAAAGAACTAAAAGGATATGATTCGGAAGTAATCTCAGTATGTAAGGATTCCTTGCTAGCTAAAAAATGTAAATCCGAATGCCCCGTCTTTTTATGCTTGTAGGCGGAAAAGCATGCAAGGCGCACGAAGCAAAATCAAACTTGTTTGATTTTATTTCTCTTCAGTATACCATTTTGCATTTTTTGCAAATTACAAATTCGGGCAAACCAGTCGGAAATTCCAACAGGTTCAAATCAAGAGTTCCCACAAGGTCATTGTTGCTCGTAGTATTGAAATACGAATAACCCCAGTGGTTATGTAAAATTTCGTTATACCCCTTGCCAGCTCTTAGAGATTTTGATACATTACCGCTGAACGCATCTCGCTGTTTTAAGGCGAGGTGCGTTTTTGCGTTAAATCGGCTTATCGTTTTTGCAAGAACGCCTCAAACGTTAACTAGCCGTTTTTTTGCGGCTAAATGGAGGCTAATATGGTTAAAGAAGTTGTCTCTACGAAGCTGATCCAAGATGCCAAGCAAATCATCGAGAGTGCTCGGGAAAATGCGGTCAGGAGCGTTGATTTCTGTCGTGTCCAGATGTACTGGAAACTTGGCAAGCGTATTTTCGAAGAAGAACAGCATGGCAAGAAGCGTGCCGATTACGGGGCGTATATCGTGAAATCGCTTGCTGAAAAGCTGGAAGCGGAGTATGGTAGTGGATTTGGTATTCGACAAATTGAGCGTGCTCGTCAATTTTTCCTATTGTATCCAATTGCGTCCGCAGTGCGGACGCAATTGAACTGGTCTCAATATAAGATGCTTATTGCTATTTCTGACCCCGAAAAACGCGAATATTACGAACTAGAAGCGGTAAACAATTCTTGGAATGGCCGCGAACTCGAACGCCAAATCAACAGCCAACTATACGAACGCCTTTTGCTCAGCAACGATAAGGAATCCGTGCTGGCGGTCGCTCGCAAGGAGCGCATCCCCGAAACTCCGCAAGAGGTCATCAAGGATCCGATGGTCCTGGAATTTCTTGGGCTGGAAAGGAACCCCGCCTTTTATGAAACCGATCTGGAAGGCGCGATTATTTCGCATATTACTGATTTTCTGCTCGAACTGGGTAAGGGATTTGCCTTTGTTGCCCGGCAGAAGCGGATTATGCTCGAAGACGACGAATTCTTCATTGAGCTCGTTCTTTACAACAGGTTGCTTCGCTGTTTTGTGGTTATTGAAATCAAGACGGACAAAATTACGCATCAGGACCTCGGCCAGCTACAGATGTATGTGAATTATCATGACCGCATTGAGAAACTTCCAGATGAAAATCCGACTATCGGCATTCTTCTGTGTGCGGGCAAGAATGATTCTGTAGTGAAAATGACGTTGCCCGAAAACAATAAGACTATCCTTGCTAGTGAGTATAAGTTGTATCTGCCCACCACCGAGCAACTGGTCGGCGAAATCAACGAGGCCAAAGAACTCGTGAAAAAATCCAAGCGAATAAAGAAATAAAAAGTGCAGTTAGGAACATTGATTTTTGTCGTGTCTAGATGTACTGGAAGCCAATTGGGAACGCACTGCGTTCCCAATTGAACTGGTCGCAATATCGTATGCTGATTCAGATTCCTGACTGGGAAATGCGAACAGGAATCGGTTCTGGTGCCCGGAAAATGTTCAAGTACGGGAAGCTTTATTCCGGTGTTGAACCTGAATTTTTTGAAGATGATGTTTTTCGCATCATTCAACCGCTGAACGAAAATTATTCGTTTGATGCGGAAAATGAGGCTGGTGGTCAGAAAGGTGGTCAGAATGAAGACTCGGAAACTACCCAGAAAACTACCCAGAAAATACTTGATGCGATATCAAACAATCCTAATGTGACTAGGTTGGAGTTATCAGAAATTTGTGGAATAACTGCAGACGGCGTAAAATGGCAATTGAAAAGTCTCGCAAAGTCTGGGCGCATTTCTCGTATTGGCGGAGATCGTGGTGGTCACTGGGAGGTGCGAGATGAATAGCCTTTTAGCCAAACTTCAGTCCCGTAATCAGTCTCTCGAATTCTGCCACTTGCTCAAAGATGTATTCTTCGGTAGTTTTGGATAAATAAATCATTCAAACTTTCGGATGTGCAACCCGCATCATCAACATTGGATGTTTTAGACAATCATGTGAAATTAAATCTATGCCTTATAAGCATATCTAGTTATGAAAACAAAGTATTTGCAATATCTGAAAAAAGAGGTATATTTGAACATGTAAAGACTTCAACCGAGAGGAACCTATGAAAAAAGTATTGGTCTTGTCCAGCAGCTTGCGCAAGGGAAGCAACTCCGAAACCCTGGCGCAGGAGTTCGCGAAGGGCGCCGCCGAGGCGGGCAACAAGGTAGAATTCGAGTCGCTGCGCGGCAAGAAGATCGGTTTTTGTATGGGCTGCCTCGCTTGCCAAAAGAAGGGCAAGTGCGTCATCAAGGACGACGCTCCCGCCATCACCAAGAAGATGGAATCGGCGGACGTCATCGTATTCGCAACGCCGATTTACTATTACGAGATGAGCGGCCAGCTCAAGACGATGCTCGACCGCGCGAATTCCCTCTATTCCAGCGATTACAAGTTCCGCGAAATTTACCTGCTCACGTCTGCCGCCGACACCGACGCGAAAGCCATGAACATCGCGAAGCGCGGCATTGGCGGGTGGATCGCTTGCTTTGACGGCGTGAAACTCAAGGGTGCCCTCTGCGCCACGGGTGCCGAAAGCGCAGACGACGTCAAGAAGAATTCCGCGCTCCTGAAAAAAGCGTTCGCCATGGGAAAAAAGGTTTAACAACAAGGAGATAAATCATGAAATCCAAATTCTTGAAAGCGGCGTTAGCCGTGGTTTCCGCATGCACCCTGATGGCATGCTGCCCCGAAAAAGAAAACAATACGCAGGGTGCCGCCACGCCGGCCGCACAGTCCGCGACAGAAACAGCCCCCGCAGCACAACAGACAAAGGAAGAAAATATGAACAAGCTTACGCTCACCGCCGAATGGGACAAGGTTTTCCCCAAGAGCGACAAGGTCGAACATTCCAAGGTCACTTTCAAGAACCACTTTGGCATTGAACTCGCCGCAGACATGTTCGTGCCCAAGGACACGAGCCTCAAGGTGAACGGCAAGTTTCCCGCGATCGCGGTCTCTGGCCCGTTCGGTGCCGTCAAGGAACAGTCCAGCGGCCTTTACGCCCAGCAGATGGCGGAACGCGGATTCCTGACCATCGCATTCGACCCGAGTTTCACCGGTGAATCGGGCGGCGAGCCGCGCTACATGAACAGCCCGGACATCAACACCGAAGACTTCATGGCGTCTGTAGATTTCCTCTCGACTCGCGACAACGTTGACCCGGAACGCATCGGCATCATCGGCATTTGCGGCTGGGGCGGCATGGCGATTAACGCTGCCGGCATC
>CADCDO010000049.1 GCA_902800345.1 Fibrobacter succinogenes | reverse complement strand
TGCCATCCTCGACTCCAGCATCAAAGTTGTGCTCAGCCGTCATGAACAGGGCGCAACCCACATGGCTGACGGTTATGCCCGCCAGACCGGTAAGGTCGGCGTAGCTCTTGTCACTAGCGGTCCGGGTGCAACGAACACGTTTACTGGTATTTATACGGCCCTCATGGATTCTAGCCCGATCGTCGTGCTCACCGCACAGACGACGACTCCGAACTTGGGCAAGGACGCTTTCCAGGAATGCGACACGAGCGGTATGACGTTTGCTACGGTCAAGCATTCTTACCTAGTCAAGGACACGAACGACCTTCCGCGCGTGATGAAGGAAGCTTTCCACATCGCACGTTCCGGCCGTCCGGGCCCGGTGCTCATCGACTTGCCGAAAGACGTGACTGCAGGCCCCTGCACGGCTCCGTTCACCGACAAGATGGACTTGCCGGGCTACACGATTCCGACTTACGCATCTACGGAAAGCGTGGAAAAGGCCGCTGAATTCATCAAGAATTCCAAGAAGCCGCTTTTGCTCGTGGGTCACGGCGCCATGATTTCCGGCGCACACCGCCAGGTGAAGGAACTCGCCGAAAAGCTCGGCGCACCTGTTTGCTGCACGATGCTCGGCCTCGGCACATTCCCGACCGACCACGAACTTTCGCTCGGCATGCTCGGCATGCACGGCACGGTCTATGCGAACAAGGCCGTGCTCGAATGCGACTTGATTCTTTCGATTGGCAGCCGCTGGGATGACCGCATTACCGGTAAGCTCAGCGAATTCTGCAAGAACGCCATCAAGATGCACATCGACATCGACCCTGCTGAAGAAGGCAAGGTTTTGCAGCCGGATGTGTTCATGTGCGGCGACGCCAAGCTCGTCCTGGAACAGCTCCTCCCGATGGTGAACAAGCTCGACACCGCAGACTGGGTCAAGACTTGCCAGACCTGGAAGAAGCGCTACCCGCTCACTTACGCCAAGCAGGGCGGCCTCCGTATGCAACACATCATCGCCACCGTGAGCGAACTCACCCACGGCAAGGCCATCGTCACGACGGACGTGGGCCAGCACCAGATGTGGGTCGCTCAGTTCTTCCACATCAACTATCCGCGCCAGCTCCACTCCAGCGGTGGTGCAGGTACGATGGGCTTTGGCTTCCCGGCTGCTATCGGTGCCGCATTCGGTAACGAAACGGGTTGGCCGGTTTGCAGCTTCAGCGGTGACGGCGGCTTCCAGATGACCGAAGCTGAACTCGCAACGGCAGCCATCCACAAGCTCCCTATCAAGATTTTCGTGATGGACAACAAGTACCTCGGCATGGTGCGCCAGTGGCAGGAACTCTTCTACGACCACCGCTATTCCAGCGTTGACATGAAGGGCAATCCGGACTTCGTGAAGCTCGCCGAAGCCTACGGCATTCCGGGTCTTCGCATCAAGCGCCCGGCAGACGCCGAACGCGTAATCCAGAAGGCTCTTGAATACAACGACGGACCGATTCTCATCCACTGCGAATGCGAAAAGGAAGACAACGTGTTCCCGATGATTCCGGCTGGCGCCCCGCTTACCGCCATGCTCACGGAAGCGCCCAAGACGCAACTCGAAAAACCCACCGGATCGACGTAATAGGAGGACTTAAAAATGAAAGATATCGCACATTCTATTAGCTTGTTAGTGGCAAACCGCCCGGGCGTGCTCGTGCGCATCGCTCTCGTGTTCTCCCGCCGTGGTTACAACATCGATTCCCTCGTCGTCTCCCCCACACTCGACCCGAACTTCAGCCGCATGAACATCATCGCTCACGGCAATCCCGAAATCTTGATGCAAATCATCAAGCAGCTCGAAAAGCTCGTGGACGTCGTGCAGGCCAAGGACCATACCGGTACAGACGCGGTCGAAAAGGAACTCGCCCTTATCAAGGTTCGCTGCACCGCAGAACAGCGCACCGAAATCTTGCAGCTTTGCGACCATTTCCACGCCAACACGGTGGATATGACAATGACGTCCATGATCATCCAGATCACGGGCAACAGCGTCAAGGTCGATACGCTCAAGAGCTTGTTGCAGAAGTTCGAAATCGTCGAGTACATCCGCACGGGCAAGGTCATCATGCTCCGCGGCGAAGACAAGACGTAGACGACGATGTCGCCTGTTTCTAGATTATAGTTACTAGAAAAAGTCGCTCGGGTTCTCCGAACGACTTTTTTTTGCAATTAGAAATATTTATTTATATTTAAATCATGCTACAATATCAAAAAATCTTTTTTCTCCTATTTTTTACCATTTCAGCAGTTTCTCATGCTGGTGGTGCCGCCTCCCTTATAGGACAAAAAAGTAAAATGGATGACTACAATTATTCATTTGAAACCAAAATTACTTTTTTAAGCGATTGTTCGCAAAACGCAAATGAACAGGTTTGTGAATGCGTTTTAAACAAGCTACAAAGGAAATATAGTGAGAAGGCCTATCTTAAATTAGATGGAGATTTACAAAAAAACGTCAAGCGCCCTGAATTCGTTCGATTTATTACAACAGCAACAAAAGAATGTGATGAAGAAATCACCATAGATCAAGTACTCGATCAAGTAACAACAATCTCTGAAAAAGAAACTCTACAATTTATTGAAGATTTACAAAAAGAAGAAACTAAAAAAAATTTTATTCCAGAGTGTGCATCGGCTTCACCAGCATACGATAAACCAACTGCATTAAAAGTTTGTGAATGCGCATACAATCATATGGTTGGAGATATACCTCGTTTAAAACAAATGATTATTGAAAAAGGTTACCCAGACACAACTAAAAACTGGGGCTATGAATACATGATTGAATGCGCTCCTGAAGAATATACACCACATGTAATAAAATTTTTCATTAATATTTTAAATGAAAATGGAATTCCCAAATCTGTGGCACAATGTATGGCCAATGTTTTAAAAAAAGAGTATTCTTTTAAATCATTCGTCACAGCAGCCTTAGAACAAGGCGTTGCCTACGATTTAATGATAAACACAATATATTCAAAATGCAAAAATCAGGTATTATTTAACGATTATAGTAACGATGACGCTGGTCTCCAGACTATGGGTAAGACCGTTCTCGGTGGCCGTCGCGGTAAGGCTAAAGGTGGCTTCAATGAAGATTACGCAGAAGGTGGTTCCGGTGGTATCGGTGACGGCCTTGCTGGTCTCCTTGGCGGAGGTGGAGGCGGAATCGCTACCAAAGCCAAAGGCTCCATAAAAACGCCATCCATGCAAGATATTGATATAAAAGAAGGATCTTCTCGCTCTGCAGCTGACATCATGAAAGTAGTGCGACAAAGGACTCCTGGTTTACGTCATATTTACAACTATTCCTTAAAAAAGAGGCCTGGTTTTCAGGGAAAAGTAACATTAAAGATCGCGATAGCTTCGAACGGAGAGATTATCAAAATCATTATAGAATCATCTACGACTGGCTTTGACGATTTCGATAATGACATAAAAAACGCTGTGAGCAGATGGACTTTTGGTAAAATTTCATCAGGGAAAACGGTAGTTACCATTCCATTTACATTTTCAGAATGATTAATTTGATTATCAAGATCAAAAATAACGTTCGGATAAAACCGAGCGTCTTTTTGTTTACGTGAAAACAACAGTATAAAATAAAACATTACATATTTTTCTTTTTTTTTCGCAAAAACAATGTATTTTATAGCGAGTGTCATGGGAGAAGGAGTTTTTTTTTGAAAATCGAAAAAAAAATAGCCGAGAGCCGCATAAATCTCTCATCCATTGCAAAAAAAACGTTAGCGTCATCGCTTGGAATAGTTACATCGGTAACAATATTCGCTTGCGACGGGGATATGTCAACGGATCCCACGTCAGATACAGTACCAAACGGCCCGACAAAAGAAAGCTCCGACAGCCAACAAAATTTTTCTTCTAGCAGCAAATACCTCGATATTCCGCAAAGCCACGAAGCGATAAGCAGCGAAGTTTTCGAAGCGCTATCTTCTGCAGCCGAGTCCGCGAACAGTTCCGCATCAGCCCCCGCCAGTGCTGCAGACTCGTCCGCAACCAGTTTGGCAAACGCCCCCTCCTCTGTAGTACAACCTCACTCCTCGGCAACGCAAAATTTAAGCAGTTCCTCTGCAGTTCCGTCAAGCCCGTCCTCAAGCTCATTTAAATTTGGAGACACCCTCCCTGATTACCAAGAATGTCCTCCCCCATTCCCTTCTACCGATCCCTGCAAATGCGTTCCGGACGGCACCACTGTAGAATACCAAACTGAATTCGGAGTTCAAGTCATCATGTGCCCCCAATCGTCTAACTCAAGCTGGCCGTCTCATGGATTCAGCATGGTTACCACATTCGAACGGGATGATATCGAAGTATAAGGAAGTAAAAATGAAAATCGAAAAGAAGAAATATACAGACGGCTCAAAGTTTTCGTTTGCTACGAAGAGCGTCATCGCCGCAGCACTCGGAATGGCTGCGTCCCTCGGAATGACAGCCTGCGATGACAGTGCCTCGGCATCTGAAAGCAATTCGAATCAGACAACCGGCCCGGAATCAAGCGACGCTACTGTTCCCACAAGCAGCTCTGACGAAGCAACTCCCGCAAGCAGCGAAAGTGCCTCCACCGTATCAAGCCAGGAACAAAAGCCTTCCAGCTCAAGCCTGGAACAAACGCCTGCCAGTTCGAGCCAGGAGCAAGCGTCCGAGACATCCAGCCAGCAACAATCTCCGGTAAGCAGTTCCAACGAGGTGGTTGTCGATATTCCCCTGAGCCACGAGTCTATCAGCAGTTCCGTCATGGAAGCGCTATCGGCTGCCGCTGAAGCAAGCTCTTCCTCTACTGCCCCTACCCCAGCCAGCGCAGCAGACACGACAACAAGTTCCTCGGCCGACACAACCAGTTCCGCAGCCGGTCCGGAATCTTCAAGCGAAACCGTCAACCCAGCAAGTTCGTCCAGCCAACCCTCCATCTGGGACATCTACGACGCGTGCGAAGGGCTTCCTAGAGGCTCTTCCGTAGACATTGGCGGCAATGTGTACCTCTGCCCCGATGGCAACGGCGGAGGGATGGGCAGCATGGTCACCACCTTCGAACGCGACGACATCGAGGTATGAACCTAATCCTCTGCCTTACAGAGCAGTGCAACCTGCGCTGCTCCTACTGCTATTACAAAGACACGCAGGCCGCACGATATGCGGTCATGGACAACGCGACCCTTGAGCAATCCATCCGCATCGGCCTCGAACGCACGCGCGCCTTCGGGCAAAACCTCCTGATTGTCTCTTTTTTCGGCGGGGAGCCGCTCCTGCGCAGAGACGCCATCTACCACGCCGTAGGGTTTGCCAAGGCCCTTGTCGCCGAAGCCATCGACAAGGGTACCGTCGGCAAGGATTTCCGTCTGGAATTCACGATAAATACGAACGGCACCCTGTTCGACGATGAATTTTTCGACTTGTGCGAAAGGGAGAAATTCACCATTTTTCTCTCGCTCGACGGTCCCGAGCACCACCAGAACATCGCGCGTCGCACGGTCAACGACACCGGCAGTTTCGGAGCAATCGAAAAGAACATTCCTCGATTCGTGGAACTCAAGGCGACCGCCCTCAGCACCATCACGCGGGCACACATCGACACCGTCGCCGAGAGCATCAAGTGGCTGCATTCACAAGGTTTCCGGAGCATGACGACCAGCGTGGATTTCGACGGGAAATGGACCGGCGAAGACTTCGAACGGCTCGCCCTGCAATACCGCGAAATGGCCCGGTACTGGATCGAAAGCCGCAAGAACGGAGACCGTTTCTACCTCGGCACAATCCAGGACAAAGTGAAACTCTTGCTTTCCGGGAAAAGATACCGGAACTACTCCTGCCATGTTTATAGCGGCAACCTCGGCATCGCGACCAACGGGAACATATTCCCCTGCTCCCGCTTCATCACCTCTAAGGAAAACGCGCCCTACAAGCAGGGCAACGTTTTTACCGGATTCGATGAAATCGCCTGTGCCGAACTGCACGCCTTCCTGGAACGCGACAAGCAGGAATGCGAAGGCTGCGACATCCGGCACCGTTGCAGCATGCACGAATGCGCCTGCACCTCATTCTACACTACCGGACACATCGACGGCGTTTCGGCAGAAGTCTGCACTCACGAGCGCATGGTCGCCGAAATCTGCGATGAATATGTCACCCACATCGCAAGAACATAGAATTATTCAAAATTACAAGTTCCGAAGTCCGAATAGGCCATATGCAACGCATGCAACAAAATCATACCGCCAAAAAAACTAAAATAGCCCCAAAACGCCATTCAGACTCCAAAACAAATTATATTATACAATAGCAATTGTGTGGAGTCATTTTATGAAAATCGAAAAGAAAATAGTCAGCGATAAATCATCCTTATCGTATAAAGCAAAAGCGGGCATCGCTACTTTACTCGGCATGTCGGCGGTTTTCATGAGCGCCTGTAACGACGACAATCCCGTCAGCGGTCAAATGCTTGTACCAACCGAAGGTCCAAGCAGCAGCGACAGTTCCACTGACCCGCAAAATACGTCAAGCTCGTCCGCAATCGATATTCCGCTGAGCCACGAAAGCCTCAGTAGCGAAGCCGTTGAAGCACTTTCATCTGCTTCAGAAAAATCAATGAGTACGCCTGTGGAGACCTCGTCATCTGCAACGGCACCTGCATCTTCTGCAGCAGAACCGGCTTCATCGGCTGTTGCACCTGCATCTTCTGCAGCAGAACCGGCGTCATCCGCAGAAGCTCCAACATCGTCCGCCACGTTACAAAATTCTTCGGCAAATGATGCTGCAAGTTCTTCTAGCGTAGAACCCCCTGCAAGCAGCAATTCAATATTTACGCCGCCCAACAACAATTCTTGCGAAACAACAGACTCTACAGGCGTCAAGGTTATCCTCTGCCAAGATGATGGACGAGGTTTGATGGCAAGCATGGTATCCACATACGATATGTCGGATTTGTCCTAACAAAAGCATGAACTTAGTCCTCTGCCTTACAGAACAGTGTAATTTACGTTGTACATACTGTTATTACAAGGATACGCAGGCGAATCGCAATGCGGTGATGGACGATGCTACGCTTGAACAGGCAATCCGCATCGGTGTCGAACGTACTGCATTCTTTAAGCAGCAATATCTAAACATCACGTTTTTCGGCGGCGAGCCCCTTTTGCGCAGAGATGCCATCTATAAAGGCGTTGAATTCGCGAAAGCTATCGTTGCCAACGCGATAGATGAAGGTAAAGTCAATAAAGATTTCAAGTTGAATTTCGCCGTCAATACAAACGGCACGCTGTTCGACGACGAATTTTTTGATTTTTGCGAAAAGGAGCATTTCTGCATTTACCTTTCGCTCGATGGTCCCGAGCACCATCACGACATCGCCCGCCGTACCGTTAACAACGGCGGCAGTTTCAAGGATATTGAAAAGAACATTCCTCGTTTCACAAAACTCAGGGCGGTCGCCTTGAGCACGGTCACGCGATTGCATATCGACACGCTGTTCGAAAGCGTCAAGTGGCTCCACGAACACGGATTCCAAAGCCTCACCACGAGCGTCGACTTTGACGGCAAATGGACAAGCGAAGACTTTGACAGGCTTGCCCTCCAGTACCAGAAAATGGCGCTATACTGGAAAGAATGCCGTGAAAAAGGCGACAAAGTATTTATCGGAACAATTCACGACAAGGTAAAACTAGTTCTAATAAATTCTAGATATAAACGTTATTCATGCCATGTGTATAACGGCGCCATCGGCGTCGCGACAAACGGAAACATATTCCCCTGCACACGCTTTATCACGTCAAACGAGAAGGCTCCTTATATACAAGGAAATGTTTTCACGGGATTTGACAATGAAGCCTGCGAGAAGATTCGTGAATTTTTGGACAAAGACAAAAAAGAATGCGATGGCTGCGATATCCGCTACCGCTGTTGTGCCCATGAATGTGCCTGCACAAGCTTTTATACCACAGGTAGCATCGAAGGCGTTTCGCCCGAAGTCTGCACACACGAAAGAATGCTTGCAGAAATCTGCGACACGTTAGTGGAGAGTTTAGGGACGTCATCCTGAGGAACATAGTGACGAAGGATCCAGTGATGTTTTAATTTGTAGAGCTTAGTTGGGAGAGCCTGGAGTTTAGTAGACAGTAGAAAGTTCACTGAGCCTGCCCCGGACTTGTTCCGGGGTCATCCTGACGACTGTAAGGAGGAAGGATCCAGTGAAGGTATGGGGTATGAGATTATTGTAACTAGAAACGCCTAAAGGCTTGTAAAACAAGCCGTCCTCAAAGCGGAGCGAGCTCAATAGCGTGCAAAACGAGTGTCGCAGAAAATGCTTGCATTTTCTATGACCGAGTGCAGCCGCGGACGCTGGAAGCGTCAAAGGAGCTTTAGCTCCGTGCTCATAGCTCAAAGCGAAGCGACGAAGGATCCAGTGCGGTTAGACGAGAGAACGGCTCTGCGAGCCTACAGACGAGAGAAACGTCATCCTGAGGAACATAGTGACGAAGGATCCAGTGAAGTTTTAATTTGTAGAGCTTAGTTGGGAGAGCTTGAAACTTAGAGTTTAGAACGGACTGTCAGGTCGCAACATTTTTTTAGATGGAGAAAAAGAGCGTCTAGGCCCTCGGGGAGGAGGATTGGGGGTCTAGGCGTTTCTATTGATTTACCGCACGGAAATTTTGCGGGAATAAACCTGCTTGCGCGTAACGGCCCTGACGACGTAAATTCCGCTTTGCTCCTTGGCATTCCATGCAAAATTCTTGCCGGACGACTCGGCAACCAAGTGACCATTCAAATTGAAGACGCTCCAGCGCGCCTCATCAGGAACGGACATTTTCACAACACCGTCCAAATGGCTAATTTTCAAGCCCGCAGCAGCAAAACGGCGTTCGGCAATTCGTAAAGCAGGCGTCAATGACGAAGAATCGCCAACTGTCGCCGCCTTCGGGTTGTCGATGGCATCGATGACATTCACAAAAGCACCACTCATCATCGAAGTTCCAAACCATGCAAGGAACTGGTCAAAATACATCTCGTTGTGAAGAGTGTCCTCAAGCGCGGGGGATTCGTCTTTTGCAAGCCCAAAGTAATCGCGTCCTTCGTAGAACTTGCCCATTTCTTCGCTAAACGCAATACGGTCGGCCTTCTCTCCCACGGCCATTGCAGCCGTAGCCCACATTCCGATCGTCAAATGGCTATGTTCTCGACGATAGCGCCAAGTCGATGTATCCTTTGAATTGTTGAACTCTTTCCACTTGTCTTCGGCAGGCAAAAGTTCACCCGCCTTTTCGATCTGGTAAAAGTTTGCAGCCTCCGGACCGCCCTTTGAATTGATAAACGCTAGTGAATTCTTGAGGAAAGCCTTTGCACGTTCTTCATCGAACCAAATGGCATCAATCGCAACGCGCCACAATATGCGTATTGCATCCTTGTAGAAGCCACGGCTTTCGAAATAGGCGTTGTAGCCCAGCCCTCTAGAACCGACCCAGCCGCCTTCAGGCGTCATCCAGTCCGGTACCATGCCATTGTTGTAACCGGGACTTTTCGAAATAATTTCATAGGACTTGTCAACCACCTGGTTCCAACGTTCGCCGTTGCTATCGAACTTCGCAAAGATTTTGTACCACGCCGGAGAGAAATACCCAGGATTTACAAATTCGTTACCGCCCCACCCTGCTCCAGGAGCGAGAATACCGTTACTCGTAATTTGTTTGGAACTCCACATGCAATCGAGAATCTTTTGCGCATGGGTCTTGTAATCGTAGCCAAACTTTTTTGATGTGTAGGATTCCCACTTGCCCGATGAAACAAGTTTATCCGCAAAAATCAGTGCAAGAGCAACATCTTCTTCGGCATCTGAGGCGGCTCCCATTCCAACAATTTTTCCTTCAGCGGACATCTGCCAGTTGTAATAGCATTGACCCCACATCGAAGAATTGGCTTCATCCCACATTTTATTGAAAGAAGCTTGGTCGTCCGCGTATAGCGCCACCAACATTCCATACCCAACGCCTTCACTTACAGCATCACCCGGCGATTCGCTCTTGGGACGATGAATAAGCCCTTTACCGGCGCTATACGGTTCGATATTACGTCGGATAAGCCCTTGCCATGTACTATCAAGAGCGGCATTCCAATAAGCGGCATCCACCTTGGGTTGCGCATTCGGCAAATCAAGAACCGCAAATGACGATGTAATTGCCACTGCGACGCAAAACGGGACAAATCGGGAGAGTAACATAAAGCCTCCATACAACCGGTATGAACTAAAGGCTCTGTCAAACAGAGCCTCTCCATATATATATCTAGAAATTAAAAATGTAAAAATCAAGTAAAAAGTGAACTCAATCACATACTTGATATTTCTTTTTCCTTTAATCCCTTTATTTGCACAAAAAACATTTAAAAAAACATCTTATCAGAAAAAAAATAACAATCGCAAAAAAACCTCCACATTTTGTTATTATTCATCTCCGAATGAGAACTTGGTCAATAATTCTAATATTTTGCATTTCGGCTTTCTGTGCCGATACGGTTTACGTGGAACAAATTATCCGCGATACCGTTTATATTCCCATAAAATCCAGAACAGACACCATTTACATCAAAAAGGATATTCCATCGTCCGAACAAGCGGCCCCAAAAACTTGCTGTACCCCAACAGAAAGGAACCCGCTCGGAGCGGACACCACCAAGTTTTTACGCTATGACACGAGCTATACACACCATACTTTTTACCTAAACTTTGATTTCATATCGTTCTTGTGGATTATCGGAGATTCCACACTCACGTCAGTCGGTGGGAACCTGGAAGTCGCGACAAGCCGCAAAAATTCCCTCATGGTAAACTTTCGCTATAGCAAAAGACGCCCCACCATTTCTGGATCTACGTTCAACGACATCTATACGGGCTATATCGCTCAATACGACATCGGTCTAGGATACCGCCACTACTTTAGACCCTCAAAATACAGTTTTTATCTGGACGTCGGTGGAAACTGGCTTTTCCGCAAGCACGATTATATAAACAAATGGGACGAGAATCCCAATCTGTACAACGACAGGCCCCACAGCAGGCACGAAACAGCTACACTCTTTGCCCCCTACCTGCATGGCGGACACATTTTCAGGGGCAACCGCGCTACATTCGGGCTAGAATACGGATTCGCCTACAACGCTACTGACAAGGAATTGCTCAAAAAAGAAATTAGCTACATCACCGGAGGTCTCCAGCTCGACCTTAGAATAAACTTCGGCGTGGGGGTTCTGTAATGCGCTTCAAACATTTTATCACTATTTTCATTACAGCCCTTGCCATCATTGCAGGTCAAGCCCTTGCCGCCACCGACACGGTGTATGTACAAAAACGCATTACGGATACAATTTACGTTGTATCTCCCCCCGACACCGTCTACATTCAGGAATCCGTCATCCACCAAGCAAAAGTAGACTCGTCAGCCGTCAAAAAAAATGAGTTCATTCTCGATTACAGCACGGATACAATCCCGCCCGGGAGAAAGTTCTATATCGGCGGAACAACTGCATTGTCAATTTTCTCGATATGGTTTGGCGCCCTCCTGCTTGACTTTACATGGGAACTAGAAAACACGTACAGGGGTTCGCTTTTATTCACTTATTCATCCGTAATGCTTTTTGGAGAATATAATTTACGGCATGAAGATCCATCATGGGAAGGCTTCAGGAGCATCCTAAGCCCGGGAGTCGGATACCGCCATTACCTTTTCACATTCGATGTGGGCAAAACAAATCCCAAAAAGCAGAAAATCAAGTTCAGGAACACACCGCTCAACAGTTATTCTTTCTATATCCAGGCTTTAGGAAGCCCAACATTCAAGATAGCATACGACAAAAGTCTCCCCAGCGAACAAGGAAAATCAGGAAGCGTCAGTGTCGGAGTTTCCGCAAGCGCCACCCTGGGAGGCATATGGAACATGTTCAACATGCTGTGGGATACCGGCATCTCCTTTGGCTACCAATACTGGGGAAACAAATCCCGTAATTATCTTGACATATCCAGAAGCGGAGACGATATCAACTACCGTATCCAAAACGGTTGGTGCGGCAAAGGCTTTTTTATAGGAACAGATATTAAATTAGGATTCTAATATGCGATATACACTAGCCATCATCATGCTCTGTGCTGCATGCGCTTTTTCACAAGAAAGAGTCATCGATACGGTCTACACGGACACGCACAAGGTAACATACGTTATCGATACGCTCAACACCAATGACGGACATGCGGACGAGAAAAAAACAGCACAAGACCAATACTCCTATTACGTATCCAAAACGCCAGAAAAAGACACATTGGGAATAAGCGCTCCCCCCAACAAGTTCAACAAGATTACGTTGCTTTTGATAGCACAAAATCTAAATTTCAACCTCAATTACGAGCACCTGTTCAGTGACTTCTGGGGATTTTCACTGCGGTTTGGCTACAACGACTTTGACAACAAGGACATCCGTAAAAATACTGACGCCGAAGGAACCATAAAAGCATTTACAGTTCCTCTTGCAATAAAATGGTTCTGGGGACGTCGAAACACCGGGAAATACCACTATGTCGATGCTACAGGAGGGAACCACCACCACACGCAAAGCCAGGTAGAATCGTACCTCCAGGCACAAATCGTTCCGACTCTATACAATGTCAATTTGCAAAGGGAAAAAAGCGACTATAAAGAATCCTTATCCCTAAACGAAAAGGAATATGCCTCTTATTTCACTCTCGGTTTCGGCGGCCACTTTTGCTACGAATACCTTGTCTTTGGCGCAGAAATAAACTTTGGAACATTTATTTCGAAACCCAAATTCATGGAAAAAATATCAGTAGCGAACAGCCGATACGGCACACAGCTTTTGAACAAGTATATTGTCCAAAGTATTTTATCCGTAGGCTGGATGTTCTAAGGTTATCTTCAATTCGCCGACAGCTTACAAACGGACAATTTCATCACACAATTCGCAAACTGAGGTGCGGTGGGTCACAAAAATCATTGTCTTCTCCGGGAACGTGGAGAACAGATGATTGTACATTTCCATCTCGGTAGCCTCGTCGAGCGAAGAACTGATTTCGTCGAACAGCAGGATGTTTCCCGGCCGCAAAAGTCCGCGGGCGATAGCAATGCGCTGAGCCTGCCCTTCGCTCAAGCCACGGGCACGTTCACCAATTTCATAATCAATTCCACCCGCCAAGTCAAAAACAAAATCGGCACAGGCGACGTGTAACGCATCGCGCATTTCCGATTCACTTGCTTCGGGATTTGCCAACAGCAAGTTGTAGCGTATGGGACCGTTCATCAGCGTATTACCTTGCGGAACATAGACAAAATTCGGACGAGTCTCGTCAGACACATCGATTGTACGATCCGCATAAATCTGCATCTTCCCGCTTACCGGCTTCACGAATCCCAGCAAAAGCCTAAAAAGCGTGGTCTTCCCTTTGCCCGTCTCTCCCATGATTGCCGTCTTGCTTCCCGGTTTAAAGTCATGAGAAAAGTCCGCAACAATTTCGCGGTCCCCATTCGCATAGCTGAAGCGCACATTTTCCAGTTTCACGCCAAGCGGGCCTTCCACAAAATGACTTGAAGAATTTTCCTTCAAATCATCCGTCCCAGATTCTAGCTCTTCCAAGCGGTCTATACTCGCCGTCGAATGCACCAGTTGCGGTACCATACCCAACAACGTAAGAATCGGATGTTGGATTTGCCCGACAAGTTGCAAAAAAGATGTCATCATGCCAAACGTTATCGTGCCGTCGCGCAGCCCTAAGCCACCCCAGACAAACGCAAGCAAGTATCCCATACCAAACGCAGAACCAATTGCAAAACGAGCAAACGTCGTAAAGCGAGTACGGCGCAAAACGTCATGTTCTAATTTATTTTGCTTTAAATCAAGATGTTTCGTCACCCAGTCCTGGCTTTCAAGTGAACGGAGTACCGCATTGAACTCGACTCCTTCCTGCACAAGCATCTGGATTTTACTTTCGCTATCGCGAATATCGAGCGTCATCTTCCTTAACCTGTGCGAAATGAGCTTGCCGACCACAATCATCACGGGCGTAATCAAAAGAAGCGCCCACGCAAGCCGCGCATCGAACCAGCGCATCATAAGGAAAGCACCGACAAGCTGGATTCCCGTTACCGCCATCTGCGGAATAGTATCCATTGTAGACGTGCTAATGTTTTCGATATCCTTGGAAAGTCTAGACGTAACATCGCCAGAATGCAGTTCATGCCCATCAAAAAGGCGTCGTCTAAACAACGAACCGAAATAGAATAGCCTAAATTCATTCGATTTCCGAACCGAGGCTGAATTCGTCATGTAGAAATAAACGAGCCTAAGAACAATCGTTCCCACCACGGTCGCCACAAGAAAGAACACCATGCGCATGATATCGTCCGACGATCCCGTACGTATCGTTTCGTCGATAAAACGCTTGCTTAACCAGATGGTTAAAAGTCCAAGCGCAACACGTCCCGTCCCCAGCACAATGCGGGTTGCAATATTCAAACGGAAGTTACGTGTTCCACGCCACAGCCAGGCGATATAATTCATTCGATCACATTTACCTTTTGCCATTCATTGACAATAGCCGATACGTCAGCTTTCGCATTTTCAGCATCGACATCATATTCGCCACACAGAGCGTCAGCAAGGCTTTCAACTGTAAACTCACCCATTTCACTTGCTTTTTGCCAAAGCCAAGCGGCGGTTTCGTTCAAGCACAGAAGTTTCCCAAAGTCAAGTGCGCCAACGCCCTCGCCCATGATAACCTGTTCGCCACACACTTCGCGCAGCACAAATCCATTCTTTATATGCATGTTAATTTACCTTATTATAAATCCAAAGAAGATAGCGCCTAAAAGGTAGCAAAACAAACCAGGCTTTTGCCGCCATTCGGCTGCAGAAAGAGTCCAGAGAGTATCTTTTTCCGCTAGGTTTTAGGACCTGCAAGACTTTCGCACAAACATCACCACGGTCGCAGTGTTCCCGCAGAACCAAGTTACCATCACCCATCAAAATTACACGATTGTCGTCGATGGAAACAATTCGGTGAATGACATAATGTTTCCCCTTCGCCCTTTCATCTTCTACCAATGCAAGCACCACATCGCCATTTCGAAGATTATTCGGCTTTTCAAGAATGACACTGTCTCGACCACCGACAATAAACGGCAGCATGCTTCGGCCATTTACAGGGAACGTGACACTCACGCCATCATTCACCAAGCGAATCGCTTCTGCGATAATCAAAGCATCGTCTTTTTTTTCAAAAACGTTCATCAAGACTCCAGCTTCATCTTGCAATCGTTTCTAGACAAAGTTTTGCAGCAGCTTCATCAGGCAAGCATTCCAGGTACCAAGCAGGCACATTTGCGGCAAGCGCATTTTCTGTTTTATGGAGTCCGTCAGCCACGGAACGTTCCCATCGTTTTCCCGAAATACAGGGAAGAATGGCGGCGTAAGCTTGAACTCCGTGCAAACGCGCAATCTTGTTATAAGGAGCTTGGGCAAGCAATACAAAACCACCAAGTTTACAATCATCGTTCTTGTAGCAAGGCGTTTTACCGCTCCAAGGTGAGCCAAAAACTCTTGCATACCCTTTACCATTTTCGGTTTCGTAGAATCGGACTACGGGATTGTCGTCATTCAAAAGTTCGCACCCATCGTTGTACTTGAGCCAAAGCCTTGCATGGGTACTCTTGCCCGTTCCGCTCTTTCCCAGGAACATATAACCTTTGCCATCACGCTTCACGACCGCTGCATGGAATAGAACGGTATTGCATGGAGCCGTAGCGATTGCATAAAGCACCATCAAAGCATTGTTCACGGCAAATTTCAAATATGAAGAATATTCTGCATTCGGGACAAAAAGTTTTGAAGTCTTGTAATCTTTCGAGCAAACTAAAGTCCCGACATACTTTTCAAAAAGGGAAAAATCAAAGACGGATTCTCCCGCATCTGTAGAGCCACAAACAATCCGTTGTCCTTCCTCGTCTTGCCGCATTTCTTCGGTATAAGCAGGAACCTTTTCACCAGCGAAGACCTCCAGCGAAAAAGCACAATCGCAAGCGTCAAACGCAAACGGCTCGTAATTGTCCATGATCTTTGCAAAAAAATCACTTGAATGGCCAAGATAAGTGGACACAGAAAAAACGTTGTCTGCGACCTTGTAAAATCTCGTTTCTGGAATAGATAAAGTCATAAAGCAATCCTTCGTCTTTTTATGCGGAGAGGAATTAATGAAAGCGTCAACCGCCAATACTTCAGTTCCTTAAAGAATATATTAACAGGATCAAAGGGCAACCAACGGAGGGTCCGCAACCGATCGTTGAACCAACGCACAAAAACGTTGTGCTTAGAACGATTCAGGTCATGTTGCCCAAAATTACCACCTTTAAATGCAAGATTCAGCAGTTTTTTTCCGCGCCAAGCGTCGGGAGCGCAAAGCATCCGTTCCCGTTCAAGTCCAAAGACTTCACCCAGCAGCCACATCACCGCAGCGCACGCTTTGCCCATGCAAAGAGATTTAATGACGGAGGCCACTTCGCTACGGTCAATATCGGTAGAATGTTGCAGCAAGACGAAATAATCCATATACTGCCGCAAACCTAGTCCCTTGCTGAAAAAATGTTGTTGCAAATGAGAAAGTTGCATCACCAAGGCAAACTTGATTGTCGGAGAATAAAATCCTTCGGGAACAAGTTCCGATTTAAGGATTTCCTCGTTCAGAAAATTTTGAAGTTTTTCATTTCTGAATGGGATTCCCGACGCGGGCCTGAAATGGACCTCCACGACAACTCCGTCAGCGTTCTTTGGCAAATGGATATGGTGTTGAGACGCTGAAATTTCTGGTTCCGGGAGCAATTTCAAATCCAAGAGAAGCGATTCTACGCTTTTGCGACCGCCTTCAACCCAAAAATCTATATCACCGCACTGACGACTCAGCGGATCTGGATAAAGTCTAGCATTTGCGGCACCCTTCAAAACTGCCGTACGCCGCCCCATCTTATGAAAGATTTCCGTAAGACGCATCGCTTCTTGGTTCATGCGACGATTCATATCAGCAGTCGCTTCGGCATGTGCCGCCCAGCACACCAGTATTGGCTTTGGCGGACGTTCATCCTTAGGAAGCTTGTTTATCGCCGAAAAAACAACATCTAGAACGGACTGACGTTTTGCTTCGAAGAAAAGCCTCTCCCATTGTTTGGAAGTGAGATGTATCGGCACACGATTCGCCTGATTTTCTCCAGAATCAAGAGCAAGCCTCAAAAGATCAAATAAAATACTATAGATAGAATCAACCATATTGGACAATCAAAAAAATTCAATTTTACATTTGACAACGTTCAGATCCACTTTACACATTCCGTACCGAAATCCGTCGCAACTTTATTCGAAGAGGAATATACCTTATAAAAGTTTTCCAATAGTCGATCTCATGCCAAACGACTTCCATCGGCGAAAACAAGAACAAACGTATATTGCGAAAACGACTCCTGAACCACTCGAAAACATAATGATGTTGTTTTTTATTTTTAGGATTAAAGCCAAAATTACCGCCAGCATTTATGTTGTCAAGCAACATCTTTCCTCGGAATTTATCAGGCTTAACAAGCATCATCTCAGGTTCTAGCGCAAAAACGTACTCCATAATCCACATGACAGCACCGCACGAAGCATAAAGCCCTAACGACTTTAGTTTCGAAGCAACTTCGTGACGGTCTTCGGATGAAGAATGACGTAAAAGAATGTAATAATCCGTTAGCTGTTTAAGCCCTATTCCTTCCCACAAGAAATGTCTCTGGATATGAGCGAGCTGCATCACAAGCGCAAACTTGATGGGTGGAACGTAAAAACCTTCGGGCGCAAGTTGAGATTTCTTGATTTCTTGATCAAGATATTTTTGCAAGCGCTTGTTCGTGAACGGATTTTCATTACCAGAAGAGGCTTTGTAATGAATTTCTACAGAAAGCTTATTTTCACCCGTACGCAAATTGACATGGTGTTCCGACAACATGTCGTCTGAATCAAATTCAAACCCCATGTTTCGCAAGAGAGAAACAACACTTTCGCGACCGCCATCAACCCAAAGGTCAATATCGCCCCCTGCACGCATGAACGGATCAGGATAAAGGATTGCATTTGCGGGGCCTTTTAGCACAGCGGTATTTCGCTCCCGAGCGGCAAAAAGTTGCGTAAGCCGCACGGTTTCCTTGTTTAGCATTATGTTCTGTCCCTTGATGGTTTCAGCTTCACTCGCCCATTGGAATATAATTTCAAGCGAAGGCTGCTGGTCCTTGGGCAAGTGGCTAATCGCACGATATGCGACCCCGACAAGGAGTTGTCTCAGGCATTCCGTATGAAGGTTTTCCCATTCAGAGTCATTCAAACGAAACGGAAAAAAAGATGGCCTGCACTCTGGATCCACCGCCATCTGCAAAAGCGCATAAAGAGCTTCGTTCTCGTGTAATTTCATAAAAGGAAAATAGCAAAATTGAAAGCGCTACGGGTCCTCATCAACTACGTCCAACACATCCGGAGAACTTATTTTCATAAGTTTAGCCTGAGCCTTAAAAGGATACACCTTCATCTTAGGCTTTTGATAACGTCTTTTTTCAGATTTCTTTAACATTTTTCCTTCGTTACGCCAGAAAAGTTCGATACAAATAAAGCGAAAAAAATTTCATAAATTTTCAAAAGAATGTCAAGAAAAAAATCGCGCAACGTGTGGAATTACATGGAGTCCTGCAATCAAACCGTTCTCACATCCATATAGGGAAACGCAAGTCTTCCATGTAGAAGACTCGCAGAAACTCTTTCATCTAACAACGGTGGGATTGAATCCAGAAAAAAGCGAAAACTAAAAACCAAGAACGGCTTCAGAGATTTCGTTTGCCTCGTCGGATCCATCATCTGCCCGGTCAACGTTGAATTCGCCCCATCCTTCACTAGTACCGCAGCCAATCCCCACATCCGTCGTAGACCACTTGAACACCGCATAGATGCGTTCAAAACGTTCAAGGATTTCAGTCAAAACGTCTTCGGGAGGCTCGTTTTCGACAATAAATGTCCCATCGACAGCCAGCAGTTCCGATTCGGGCAATTCCTCGAAACGGCACTCATATTCATCCGTCATGAAGTCTTCGACGGAATACCATTCGCCAGAATCTACGCTGGGCAATTCCGCATCGGGAAAGTGCTCCATAAACTCCGACCATAGGGCATCCAAATCATTCTGGACTCCAATGAAACGAACAAGAACTCTACAATCCATACCTTCACTCCTAAAAAAATTTATTGCGCGGTCCGCATCTTATTGATTCTTTTCAATCTCATTTTGCGCCTCCATCCCCGACGTTCACCAAAAACAATAAAGACCATCGAAATTAACGGATAGATCAAATTTAGAATTCCTCCGATTTTCGAATAAATCGTTTGCACATTCTTTGTTGGGACATCCAAAAGCGTGACCTGGTTGAGTCCAGCCTTGTCAATCCGGTCTCGCATGATTTCCTTGCCAACGGGGTTACTGACAAGAGATATTCCATCGTTTGTGGTCATGACAAGATTCACGCCCTTTTCAACAGAACGGACGCCAATCATGCGGTAATGGAAATCGTTGATGGATTTCCAATCCCATGACGGATTCAGATAAATATGCGTTTCCGGATTCATGTCACGAATAAAGTCCGAAAAATTTCCATCATAGCAGATTACAAAAGAAACGTTGTAAACAGAATCACCAACGGCAAGACGGACCATCGGGATGGGTCCTTCTCCCAGAACCCACGAATTGGATTCAGCAACAGGAATCGCATTATGCCTCAGATATTCTGCAGCAACGTTCCCGTACTTATTAATAAGCACGGCTTTGTTAGTCCAACGGCCACCTTGATCGTTGTCCAGGTCAGCCACTTCAAGCGTCAAGAGGATGGGGAGCGAAAACTTTCTCGCCATCTCTTTCACCTCGTCCATAAAATGTTCTTCGTCAAGATCGTCGATGGTAAACGCTTTCTCGCTAAACACCAAAAGTTCGGCTCCTTTTTCGAACGCGCCGATTACATTTTGTTCAAACGCGGCCATATTCTGTTCAAAGGAAAGAACCTGCATTTCATTTTTGTCCAAATCAAGCTTCGGGCCTATCGTTTGGGCGATTTTAACATTGGAACTGTTTTCATCCCAACTGTTGTAACGGATGGCGCCACCAATATGCAGCAAGACCAGAACGGACAACGCAATAATACCGGCACGTTTGCCCCTCGGCTTGTCCCAATGATCAATTACGAAAACAGCAATGGACGCTGTCCAGGTAATCAAGAACGTAATTCCATATTCGCCAATAACGGAGGCGAGTTGCAATAGCGGTTTGTTGTCGTATTGAGCATAAGCCAAATTGCAAATCGGGATAACATTGCACGCCGAAAGGATGAAATTCATGGTGCAGTATATCGCCGGGAATACAAGCGTATAGATGAACGAACTAATCCGGTTGCAATAAGCGGAATCCCAAGCGAACGGGACCCAAAAAACGCACGATGCAAAGACAATCAAAAGTCCGGTCGCCCCCTCGAGATCCGATCCGAGAACGCCAGAGAAACGGAAGCACAAACCAATTGTCAGAAAAATAAAGACTATAGCTTGGGAATAAGTCTTTTGGCTGCAGTGGGTGTAATACAAAAAGAAAAATGGCCAAAGCCAAGCGCTAAGAGCGTACAAGAACTTGCAGTCTGCATAGAACGGAGGGGATAGCAAGAAAAAGCACCCAAGAATAACCATAAAAACAGGTTTATACTTGATTAAGAATGTGCCGAAACGTTTCAATTTTTCCATATACAACCGCTCCTTATTTCTCACTTCTTATGACTAGAAGTATAATTTTTTTAAACGAAATATGGAAGACAAAAAAGCAAAAAAGCCCCAAAAACAGCCGGGCAATCATGCAAAAACAAAGATAAAAGGCTCTCATTGAGAGCCTTTTATCTTTCTGGAGGTGAGGAGAGTCGAACTCCTGTCCAAAATCACGTCCATGTACGTTCCTACAAGCGTTCCCTTCGCATTTGAAATCTCGTCTTATCCACGCCCAAGAAGGTCGGCGCGGAGTTTGACCAGCCTAGTAAATCTCGGACACGCACCCCAGGCATGCAGGCATCCTATCCCATATTGCGTCCGGACGTACACCCCGATGGGAGCGGGATGAGGCCGTTTTCGTCAGCACTTATTTTTTTTCAGACTTTTTAACGAGTTGCCCTCGTCTGAGACCTCGACTTGCAACTAACACTTCGGTAACCCTGTCGAAACCAAAGCACCCCCAAGGTGAGAGCCGCGGCAAAATGCTTGCATTTTGACATGGCCGAACCGTAGGTGATTCTACCGAAGGTAGAAAGCACCCCCGTATATTAGAGGTTGAACACAAATATAATAAACATCTGATTAAAATGCAAAGGCATATTCAATTTGTGTTTTGATTGAGACCTGTCGATTAAACGCGACCTTAAGGAGCGTTTAAGCCTTTGAGAGCGCAAGCTCGAAAAGCCCGAAGGGCAAAATTACTGCGAAGAGCAGGANNNAAGCTCGAAAAGCCCGAAGGGCAAAATTACTGCGAAGAGCAGGAATTTTGGCAAACCAGAGCACCCCCATGTATTCTACACAAGGGTGTTTTGGTTGAGACCTGTCGATTAAACGCGACCTTAAGGAGCGTTTAAGCCTTTGAGAGCGCAAGCTCGAAAAGCCCGATGCAAATCCGTCAAAAAAAAAGCGATAATTCGTCAATTTACGTACTTCAAAGGACATAAAAGAGCACTTAGTACGTAAAAATCGCAAAAAAACAACCAAAACACCCCATTTTGTCATCAAAAAGCAAGATAAGAGGGTATTTTTCACTTCTTTTATACAAAAAAAGCTCAAAATTACGTACTTGAAACGGGAATTTACCATTCACAGTACGTAACACACAAATTAAGCAACTTTTAATTACGTACTAAAGCGGACTTTTTCAATCATTTAGTACGTAAAATTCACGTTCACATTAAACTAGGGCAGCAATTTCTGCTTACAACATAACAAAAACTTGAGTTCGACTTAAAACTTGACCTTATAAATATGCGGCCACAGTTTTCCGGTCACCCAAAAATCCTTGCCATCATACGCTATTCCGTTCAACACGTCAACACCATGGTAACGTTTGCGAATCTCCCCCGCTTTCTTCGAGAAGTCTAAATAGCGAAGCACCTTCCCGCTCGGGAGTTCAATTACCGCAATCAGGTCCGTCTGCCAAATATTTGCGTACAAAACATTTCCAACAGCTTCGAGTTCGTTCAAATTCATGATTGGCTGTCCTTCATCTTTCACGGAGATAATCCCCGTTACAGAAAAACCGCCCGGAGCAATCTGTAAAAGAGCGTCGGAGCCATTGCTCATCAGAAGTTCGTCATGCCAAATTGTAAGCCCCCAGCCCTCAGTCGGAATGCGAAACTCCCCTGTCTTTTTAAAAGGCTTACGCTTGTAGATAAACGCCTTGTGCGATTTCCAAGTCAAATAGTAAAGTTCATCGCCCATCACGACAGATCCTTCGCCAAAATAACGTTCCTCAAGACGAGCCGAATCAAGAATTTTACCGTCAAGCGTGCGACGGTAAAGCCCGGAACGTCCATATAGCCCCGTCGTTTCAATCAATTCCTTGCCGTCAAACGAAAGCCCTTGCGTAAAATGCGAAGTCTCGTGCGGAATGGAGTCAAGAATTTCAGGCACGACCCGCGGAGCCTCGGCGTGGACAGACGAGAGTGTACAGACGAGAGACGAGAGAACAAAAGCGAAAAGCGGCGTTTTAAAACATGAATTGAATTTTGACATATTTAAAAAATACAAAAATACCGAACCATTTAAGCAATTTTTCTAAATTGGCGCCCTCTACCGATGGCTACGTCACGGTAATGAGAAAGCAAACTTTCTCGCAACTCTCGCCTTGCACACTTTTGCCGCATCTCTCGCCTTTTACTAAATTGGCGCCCTTACGGACGCATTTAGTACGGCTCGGACATGTCAAAACATAAATGTTTTGCCGCGTCTCTCGCCTTTTACTAAATTTGTGGCCATGGGTGAAATAAGAACTCCTGCCAAAGTTAAAATCATCGTTGGCGTTCTCGCAAAAGACGCCGAAGCCGTGAACGCAGTCCGAGGCTTACTTAGGGCGCGATTCGGCGAAGAAGACTTGAACTTGGAACCATTCCCATTTACGTTCACCAATTATTATAAAAAAGAAATTGGCGACGCCCCCGTACGGGCATTTTTCAGTTACGAAAATCTCGTCAATCGAGAAACGATTGTCGATATCAAGCTCTGGACAAACGATGTCGAACTCGCCATCGCCAAGGAAAACGGAACGCCAGGACTTCGCCCTGTCAATCTCGACCCGGGCTACATGACTCTCGGGCAGTTTTTCTTGGCAACGACCAAGGACCAGCGCCAGCGCGTCTATATGCAGCGCGGCATTTTCGTGGAGCCCACGCTCTACTTCCAGGACGGGCATTTCCACGCATTCGACTGGACATACCGGGACTATCAAAGCGAAAAGTACATCCAGTATTTGGAACAAGTCCGCGCCCGCCTCGCCTACCAACACTCGACCGGAAAACCATATAGACTCAGACGAGAGAATGGCCCTGCGGGCCTACAGACGAAAGACGAGAGGGGCTCGCAACCTCCCAAACCACTAACCACCAAACACTAACCACTCCCCCATGAAAGCCGGAATCATTACTGTAATCCTCCTCATTATAAGCAACGTATTCATGACCGCCGCCTGGTACGGCAACCTCAAGCTCAAGGAAATGCATATCAGCACGGACTGGCCGCTAATCCTTGTAATTCTTGCATCGTGGGGCGTCGCTCTCATCGAATATTTCTTCATGATACCAGCCAACACCATCGGCAGCAAAATCAACGGCGGACCATTCAGCCTCATGCAACTCAAGGTCATCCAAGAAGCAATTTCGTTGACAGTCTTCACCGTCATCGCAACGACAATTTTCAACAACGAAGCGTTGCAGTGGAACCATATCGTCGCATTCGCTTTCATTATCGCTGCAGTTTTCTTTGCCTTCCTTAAATAGCGTTCTTCAATCCTTTATATAAAGGATATCCCTGCTATGCAGGGACTAAAGAGCCGTTACAGGTTCATCAATCCTCAAGTTTATTGACAAAAAAAACGCCGTTACGCAAAGCAACGACGTTTTTTTTAATTCAGATTTAATTCAATGGACTACGATTCTTCGCCGCAGATGCCACCACCGATGTCACCGATGTTGAACGGAGTCGTCCATTCGCTCCAATCCGTTTCTCCGTTCTTGTCTTTCCAGACAATGCGAAGCTGTACATAGTATCCGCAAATTTTACGGAGATAACCCTGGAGACAAATTCCCATATTGTATTCACGTTCAATAATCTTTGCCCATTCGGCTCTATGGCTAGCCGATGTATCGGGGTCGAAAAGCTTGGGATGATCTGCGGCCACATATCCAGTCGAAGCG
Source organism: Fibrobacter succinogenes (assembly GCA_902800345.1). Taxonomy (GTDB): domain Bacteria; phylum Fibrobacterota; class Fibrobacteria; order Fibrobacterales; family Fibrobacteraceae; genus Fibrobacter; species Fibrobacter succinogenes_H. The sequence continues at coordinate 30,920 of CADCDO010000049.1, read as the reverse complement.
GTGCAAGAACCAAAAATCGTAGTCTTACCGTCCGCAGCGGTATAATCATCAACGCTAATGCTCTTGGAAATAGACGGTTCCTGGTACGGGAAAGTTTCTTCCCAATAGCAGCTGTCACACTTACCGGACTTTTTCATTCCTTCACAAGATCCCTTGAAGTAGTTGTAGTTCTCCAAAGAAGTAAACCAACGAGCCTCGTAATAAACAGTATCCGTATATTCCGATTCATAGATATACTTGCTGATAAACTTATCCGTTATCGTATATGTTGCGGCACCTCCAACAAATGTGACATCTTCCTTAGTCGATGTATCCCTATCCGTTTCGAGCGAAGTGATAAAAGTCGTCGTGAACTTCGTTGACGGGACCGGGACTTCAAGCGCCATGTATTCGCGGTACGGAATATCCGGAGTCAACTGGAGAGCCTCGGTAAATGCAGACGTATCCCCGCTATTGACTACGGCGATGCGGTAATATGTTTCAATCTTGTCACGTCCCTGAATATAGTAGCTGCGGACATTGCCCTTTATTTTAACATCCTTGCCATCTTTTTTGACGGTAGTCCACTTGAAATCCTTGAGCTTGGACGTTTGGATGATAAACACCCTGTTCGGGTCATCCTTCAAATCGTCATATTTCCAGCTAAGTTCCCAAATGCTCGGCGCAATGCGTGCTATAGCAAGGTCGGTCGGCATATCCTTTTTCATCAAGCTAGAATCGATTTCGGAGTAGCCATCAGCTTTAATTTGCTGGCGATTACTTTCCCTAGACCGTCCACATTTATCCGTCGCGACAACGCGATAATACTTGCCGGCCTTTTTCGCACCCTTTAACCGGTATATGGTGACATCGGCATTGGTGGAGCCTTCATATTCCCACTCCGGAGATTTAGCATCCATGTCAAGGAATTCAACTTCAAAATTCGCCTCGGGACGGGCGTCGTTGCGAGTATAATCCCAAGTAAGAGTCCATGTTGTATCCGTTTCCTTAGCGACACTGAAATTCGTCGGTGAAGTAAGTTCTTCCTTCAAGGCTTCACAGGCAAAAGCATTAGCTGTAGAAGTACTGGATTTTTTTGTTGAAGTGGAAGATTTTGTTGTGGGTCCGATGATATCATCAGAATCGTCGGCCGAGGTTGAACTAGAGCAGGCAACCAAAGAACATAAGAATGCCACACTTGCCGCAAATTTCCAAATCATGATTTTTTTCATAGGAACTCCCTCTGGGGAAAATTTGGTTTACAATGAAATATATTTTTTTTGTGTAGAAAAAGAATACAAAAACCACTTTTTTCTGTAAAATGCACTCGAAAATGTGTGAAAAAGCACGAAAAAAGGCATTTTTCGGCAAAACGAGCCACGGAACAGAGTCCGGGCCCGCAGAACTTGACGTAAAATTTTTTTAGGAAGTACAGACGACTCCAGCAGATACGAAAAATCAGTTCATGAGGCAACGGACATAGTAGCCGGCATATTGAGAATCAGAATAGATGTAACCGTTGTCACCATAATAGATACGCAAGAAATACGCCTCTTTGTTCGTTCCCGATGCACTCCAGAACGAAGCGTATTTGCCGGATTCCTGATCGCGAGAGGAAAGTTTCGCCCCAACAGGTAAAGCGCAGAAACCATAATCATCCGTCCCGTTTTTATTGTCGTTCCACCCCGTTGTCGATTTAAGTTTCTTGCCGGCGTTAGATTCTCCGCCGACAGCCGCAATCAAGGCTTCGAATTCTTCGCTCGTCGGCAAATGCCAGCCTTCTGGACAAACCCCCGCGTTCGCCGCCTTCCACGAATAACGACGGCCTGCTATACTGCAACTATCGTCGTCTGACGAGTGGCACCAGTTTTCGCCTGCGATTTCGGGAGTTGTCGACTCGTCCCCATAATTCAGGTTTTGAGCCATCCAAGTCTGTTTGCCGATTTTCACCGTTCTATAGACTTTCCCATCACGGGTATCCGTCAGCGTACCATAGTTGACATTCGGATTGATACGGACATCTACGGGAATTCTCCACTCCCATCCATCCGAAAGATTGAGCCAATTAGAAGCCTCATCGCAAATATTGCAATCAAAACTTTGCGTCATACAGTTTTGCTTGCACAAGTCGACATAATTTTGGCAATAATACTTTCTGTCCTTTTCGATTTTGCCTTCAATAACTTTACCGTCTTCGGAGCATTCTATACCGTAAGTGTCATATTCGATTGGTTTAGCTTTATCCCAGCTATATCCATTGCATGTGTAGTAAACGTTATCTACAGGACTGTTCGCCACCATACCACGTCGTTTCATTGTACAAATATCCAATTCCAAAGTTTTTTCATTTGCTAGCAAATACCAGGAAACCCATTTTTCGTCAAACTTGTACACAGAATCCGTATATATGCCATTCCTTAATGAACCATCTTCCACATCCGTGGGGAAACCTTGTGTATCAACGGTCTGCATGTCCGATTCCGTCCACATGTGTTTTTTACAGATATACCATCGACCTCCCGATTTTCCGGCATTATTTTTGATATCAGCTTCACGGGAATCCGTACAGTTTCCCATTTCGGATTCCACCAGCGTCGCTTCGCGCCATTTTGCAGAAGAACCATCGTAATAATACTTTTTGCCAGTCACATCGCCTGTTTTGACTTCGCCATATTCGCCGTCAGCCCATTTGTACGTATCCTTTTCGATATCGGTCGCCTTGGTCCATGAGCCATCCCTACAGATAAAACGGTATTCCGTATCGAATCTTTTGTTACGGAAGTTCGTTACAGCAGCAACATCGCCATTTTTCGTACAATCGCCAATGCCGAATTTTTTTTGCCAGTAATTGCGCACATACTTTTCAAAATTAGGGATAGGGCCGTAATTTCCCTTAGCCAAATTTTCACGGATTTTCTTGAAACCGTCAGCGCTATCCAAAGCATAGATTTTCTCGGCAATGTCCATCAGCATGGCTTCGAAAACATAATCTGTTATATCGTAATGAGCAAAATTATCCCACCACTTTTCATAGCCACGCCGCCAATCAACAAACACTATAACATAAATAGCCAAGAGTTTAGCGTTGTCCTCGCCATTACCAAATGCGCTCAGATTTTCAAAACTTTTAATTTCTCCAGGCATTTCGAGAACGTTCAAGATATCACGTTCTACCAGTTTTTCAGCTTCGCCAAGACTTGAGCCCTGGGTAACCAAGTAACCAATTTTAGGACCTCCTAGAATCCTGACGATATTCGGGTTCAGAATTTCGCTAGACAAATCCGAAAACGCATACACATCTAAACCGGCCGAATCTTTTCCATCCGTAAACCAATTGAAAGACTTTAGACGAAAACGGACTTCAACATAACGGCAAGAATCCGGTATAGACGACAACGTAAATTCATTTTCTTTAACGAATTTATCATAAGCAATACTAGTCTCCCTAAAAACATCCTGCTTAGTAAATCCGTTTTCGTCCAACATCAGGTTTTTGGCATAAACATCATCCAGAACGCCTAAAGGTTCCAAAGAAACTTTTCCGCGTATTGAGTTGACTTTTCCAGATTCCTTAACGGAAGAGCCGCCCAAAGCACCCGAAGAACTGCTTGATTTGGCAGAGGAACTGTTCGGCACCGCAGATGAACAACTCTGTTTTGCGGAACTCGATGAAATGCCAGCCTTATTGCTGTTACTAGAAACAATCGATGATGACGAACCCTTTTTCTTCGCAATTTCACTCGAAGAGGAGGATTTGGAATTTTGATTCGTATTGCTCGACGAAGATAAAACTTTATCGACCGAAGAACTAGATTCATCTATAATTTTTTCAGAATCGTTGTTCAAAGCGCTAGAGCTATCAACGGAACTATCTCCATCCCCGCAAGAAGAAAACAAAAAAATTAGCGCCAAAGTAACGAACCATTTCGCAAAAGGCATTACATTCATTTATTCCTCATTTTATCCATTTAAAAAAGCACGCGGTATGGAATCTGCTTGTCGAAGCGACGGCCCTTGAGATCGTGGTATTTTTTGTTTTGGGCACGAAGCAGCATATCGTTGCGCGGCGCAACACGGCGAATAGATGTCGTCGTGTCCTTCGGGCCTTCGTCGAACTTGATGTTGCCGAGAAGCGTTTCGCCGCCGAGGCCTTCAGCCGTCAGGTAGAAGTCCTGCACACCCTTGAGTTCCGGCATGTTGGAGCAGCGCACGTCAATCCACTTGCTTTCATCGCCCGCCGAGGGCAATTCGCATTTCGAAATCACGTCGCCCTTCTTGCCTTCCTTGCGGATGTTCAGCGTGCCGCCGGATCCATTCTTCACCTGCACAAGCACGCCCGGGCCCACGATGGAATCCGTAATCACGTTCTCGAAAATCGCGTAGCCGCCGTCCTTGATGGCGAACTCGTCCTTATCCGTCAAACGCACGCGAATGCCGTTATCGAAGCCGTTCGCGGGAATCGTATCGCGGATGATGCGCAAGAAGTCGAGACGGTCGAGTTCCGCATAATGCTTGCCCTTCGTCACTTCGACAAAGTTCGAGCCTCGTTTGAGTTTCGTCGGAATATAAACGACAGACTTCTCGGGGAACGCGCTCCACGCGCCCGTCAGCGGCAATTGAATTTCCTGCTTCTTCCCGTTGATGCTCACAAAGTGAGAACTTCCGTTTGCGCCGTCTTCGGTCCAATTGTTGTCGTAGCGGTAACGGATAAGGTAATCGCCCGCCTGCGGGATAATCATCGGCAAGCGAATCTTGCTGTCGTCGTAGTTGATGTAGGCGCAGAATTCGCCGTTAGACGCCTTGGAACTGCTCGAAATATCCACATGCGTAAGAATGCCATGTTCCGCCTCGGCACTCAGGTAACGCCCGAGGAACGGCTGTCCCAGTTCCGGCCAATTATCATCAGTATAAACTATATCGCGAACTTGTATGTAAGAATTTCCTTTGTCGTTCTTGTCGTAATAGTGGTTCACAAAGCGCTGACGGTTCACGTCCTGGAACGCCTCGCCGCCCGCAGGCCCGTAGTAGCGCCCGTAACGGCTCAACAGAATCGTGCCGCCGCCATCCAGCAGCCTCTTGCCCGACTTGTCGACATAGCCGCTCGTAATCGACTTAGAGCGCCCCACCGTCGTCTTGTAGGAATTGTTTTCGAGGTCCGCACCCTTCTTGCAGCAGTTGTCCCACGCCGTGAACAAGTAGTAATAGCCATTGTGCTCGATGAGGCTCGCCCCTTCGATACCCGCGCCGCCGCGGTTCGCAATGTTAATCATCTTCGCGCCGCTTTTCACCTTGCCCGTCTTTTCGTCGAGTTCAAGAATGTGGATGCCCGTGCCCCACGAACCGAACGCCATCCAGACCTTGCCATCCAGGTCCTTCAGCACCGCCGCGTCAATCGCGTTGTACGAATCGCTCTTGACCGTGTGAATCACCTCGCCCATGTCCGTCCAGCCGTAGCCGGGTTTGGTCGGGTCGATTTCCTTGCTCGCCATAAAGCCCATGCCCGACGAGCGGATGCCCATCTCGGAACCGCAATAGTACATGCGGTATTCCCCGCCGATGTAATGGATATCCGGCGCCCAGATGTCAATCATGTTCGGCGCGTACTTGTAAAGCCACTGCGAAAACTTCGGCATGGCCTGCTCGCCATTCTTCCAGTTCAGCGCATCTTCGGAAAACTGCATCAGCATGTGGTTATCCGTCGTCGCGAGCGCATAGCCATCCTCGTAACGGATAATGTCCGGGTCATGCCCCGCCCAGCGGTGTTCCTTGGCGTACCAATCGGCCGCAAAAACCTGCCCCGCCAGCAGTGCAGAAAATACAAAAAACACGTTGAATCTTTTCATAACGCCTCACTTTTCCACACTGCCAAACTAGATTAAATATATACTTTTCCTAAGATAGATTCAATCTTATTTATTCCTTCTGCTGTTTTTGAACAATTTTTTTGCAGAGGCTTTGCGCAGTTCATTGCATTTATGCTCAGCTTCCTCGTAAGAAAGTGTGGGGGGCATAAAGCTTTCAAACGTTTTTTCAATCGTCACGGCATCGTAAACATGGGAAAATTGAGCATGCAGGAAAGAAAGACGCCGACGTGTTTTCCGCTTGTAATCTTTGAGCACGACAGAAGACTCATAGCCATCAAGAATCATATCTATGGCAAATTCCTGGCTGTATTCTTCAACAGATTTTTTCAACTTTCGGACGACCGCCGATTTTTCTGAATCCAGCAAAATCCACTGGTCAATCGAAGCGCCACCGAGTTGGCTTTTCAATTTTCGTTCAGCATCACTAAAGTCGATATTGTCACACATGTCATAAATAAACTTGAAAAACACGGAATCATTTTTTTCACGGAAGGAGACTGTTTTGGAACCGTACCCCCAAACGGCAGTTTCAGACATAATCATTTCGTAAGCCGCCCCCTGGGAAGTCGCCAAGTCATCTTGTTTCAAAGGTCCATCAAATATTTCGGCGTAAGGACGAGCCATAACAATCCAGAAGGAGATGATAAAAATAAAGAGTGGAACAATCACAACAAGGGGAACACACAACCGATGCCAGATTTTTTTCGCACTGAACGCCCGGCCAAAAAATCCACTGACAATAAAAAAGAAGATATAGAACAATATTACAGCAACGAACGACACAAACGAGAATAAGCTTCCAAAAACATCATCATCGATTCTATAAACCAAGAAAACATAGCCGCCCACAAGAGCGCAAAAGAACGCAATCCATAGGCCAAGCCAAAGCTTTTTAAAGCGAAATTTTTTATAAAACAAAGCAAACAAGAAACTCAGCAAATGCGGCAAAGCAATCAAGAATACAAGGAGAAAAGTTAGCAACAATGTCGCAGGATGTTTGAAAACATCAAGCAAAATGTCAAACAATTGCCAAAGGAAATTTATCATAAGGTTCAATATATAATTTTTTAGTGTATCGGAATCATCTTATTTATTCCTTCTGCTGTCCGTGAACAGCCTCTTCAACAAAGGCATTGACAGGCTCACTGCACCTTTCCGCAACTTCCTTGTTAGAAAGTGTTGTATAAGTTTCACGCGGGGGCATAAAACTTTCAAACGTCTTTTCAATTGTCACGGCATCGTACACATGAGAATGTATAGCATTCGGAAAATACAGGCGGCGGAGCGTTTTGCGCTTGTAGTCTTTGAGAACGACCGAAGACGCATAGCCATCAAGAACCGCAGCTGTAGAAAGTTCCTGGCTGTAATCTTCAACAGATTTTTTCAATTTTCGGACGACCGCTGATTTTTCTGAGTCCAGCAAAGTCCACTTGCCATCTGGAGCGCCACCGAGTTGGCTTTTTAATTTCCGTTCAGCATAATCATAGTCGGTATTGGCACACATGTCGTAGGTAAACTGGAAAAATACGGAGTCGTTCCTTTCGCGGAAAGAGACTATTTTGCTATCGTCACCCCACGCATCAAATTCAGACAAAAACATTTCATAATCCACACCCTGGGAGGCAGCCAAGTCGTCTTGTTCCAAAAGTTCATCGAAGATTTCCCCATAAGGATGAACGATGCAACACCAGCCGAAGAGCAAGAAAATAAAGAGTGGGAGAATCACGACAAGGGGAACACAAAACCGATGCCAGATTTTTTTCGTATCGAAAGCCCGACCAAAAAATCCACATACAATAAAAGAGAAAATATAGGACAACATCATCACAAGGGACATCGCCAGCGAGAACAAGCTATCGAACGCTTCGTCTCTGAGTCTATAGACCAGGAAAACATAGCCGCAAACAAGAGCGCAAAAAAGAACAATCCATAGGCCAAGCCAAAGCATTTTAAAGCGAAATTTTTTATAAAACAAGCCAAGCAAAAAACTCAGCAAATGCGGCAAAATAAACAGGGATATCACGAACAGGATTTCCGACAATTGAGGATCACCGAAAAGTTCAAGCATTTGCCACAGGAAATTTATCATAAGGTTCAATATATAATTTTTTGATCATCAAGAGTCTTCAGAAAGCGGAATCGACCTAGCGAGACATATTACGGGTCTTAGAAACCCTTTTGCCAAAGGGGGATACCTCCCCCTCGCCTAAGGGGCACTGCCCCCTAAAACCCCTAAATTGTCATGCCAAGTTCAACCCGGCATCAACCTTTAATGAAGAATCTTTTTTCCAATATCGGTTATAATATTTTTCAGGACTTCTTTTTCTGCTTTTGAAAACTTGTCGATAGACAAAACCCTTGTTTTCCAATGCTCAAAATGTTGTTGAGGCAATTCTTTTTCGTTAAAGATATTTATTAAATCGTCCTTCCAACTAGCGATATTATATATGATTTTTGGGACTCTTATTCCTGCGAGGTCTTGTCGACCACCAGCAGAAAAAGTATCTCGAAAAGATGGATTTATTACGCCCTGCGTCTGAAGAAGCCATCTTGAAGCATCATTATAGTTTCCCTCAATAATGTTTGGAAAAGAAGTTAATAAATAAGCCCGAAGAAAATGCTGCTCTTCTCTTGCAAGTTGATTCCAAAACTGCATCTCAAGACCGACCATTTCATTTGCAAATTTTTGATCTTCTAGTTCTAATGAGTTAATTTGGTTGGAATTTGGGGAATACCACCAAAAATCATCATCCACTTTTCTTTTTTTTAGATTTGATTTTCGTTGTTCTACAATAAAATCTTTAAATGCATCAAATGGATTTTTCATTTGACGGATTTCTTCATATGTTTTACCCAATTTGCTGAACAACGAATCTTGTATTGATGCTTCCATGTCAAGCATATAGCGGGGGCTATGCGTAACGGCTACGTTTTCAACACATTCTTCAAAAGGCTTGTATTTTATTTTGAAAGGCTTTTGCTTAGCGCAAAAAATATGAATACGACTGACATCTGGAATTCTTGTGGATTCCATAATGCTTCCGCCCATTACTTTCCAAGACTTATTGCGTGTACTGATAGTCTTCACTTCTATTCCCAGCGCTTGTTTTTCATTTATGCGCGCAACAATATCTGGAAATTTGTGACCGCTTATATATTCTATTTTCCACGGAATATGCAAATCCTTTGATGACTCTAATAAAGCGACATGCACATCTTCTTCAAAAGATTTCCAAAAATCCTTTTTTTGAGAAACTGCTGGTTGCGATTCTAATTTATCTTTAGCAAGACTTAACAGATTGTCAAAAGTTTTCTTGACCTTCGCCTCGTTGATGTTGATATTTTCGCCAATAGCAAAAGAGTTCATTTTTATTCTCCAAACAAATCGTTCCAAAGCGTTTCTAGTCTTTTTCCTATGGAGTAACCCAACAATGGCGGGACTGCGTTTCCAATGACTTTATAGGCATCAGATGAATTGACTTTGTTTATTCCGTCGTTAAAGATGAATTCGTAATCGTCTGGGAAAGTCTGAATTCTTGCGCATTCGCGTACGCTTAGGCGACGCTCCTGTAATCCTTTTTCTAATTCAGACGATATTTTTCCTCCATGTTCTTCGCTCAATCTGCGATATTCAATATTGCCATGATGTTCGCTTCGTATAGTAGGACCAACACCATTCATATCGATTTCGGAACTACCCTGCATTTTGCCGTAGTATTTCGCTTTTGAGTAAGCTTGTTGTGCTGCATCAGAACTTTCTTTTGGTTCTTTTAGCCCAGCGAAGGCATCTTTGCAGGTAACGACTTTTTGGAGACCTCCTCCATGTGTCTTTATTGGGTAAGGATAATATTGTGATTTTTCGGAGTTTTTTTCAATGTCAGCAAGAATTTTGGGATTGGCATATTTTCTTGAAATACCGATGAAAACAACACGTTCTCGACTTTGTGGAACGCCATATTCCCAAGCTTTCAAAACTTGAGCGTCAACAACGCAATAACCCTTATCGATGTTTCGAAAATCTGTTTCGATAATCTTCTTTGCATCACCTAATGAAACAAGCCCTTTCACATTTTCAGCAATAAAAATTTTAGGCTTGACAATTTCGATGACTTGTTTCATCCAAAGATACAAGGTGCCTCTAGATTCGTTTTCGGCATGCTCTTCATTTACACCATTATGACTTTTGACTGAATCAAAACCAAGGCGTTTTCCTGCAACAGAGAAATCTTGGCAAGGGAACCCTCCCGTAACCACATCGATATTTTTGGGAAATTGAAAAGTTCCTTGCCTACTTTCTTTTACTAAGTCCACTATGGATTTGAGTCGATAAACATCTTCAATATTCTTTCGATTACCAAAAAAGTGATTCCACGCCTTTTGTGCACATGGTAGAATGTCATTTGCAAAGACCGTCTCAAAACGGTTCTTTTTCAACCGAACGAAATTTCTATTAACGTTATATTCAATCCAATCTGGATGGATGTTTTCGTTAACGGATTTCTTGAGAGTGACAAAACCACCCTCTAGCCCAAGATCAAGTCCTCCACAACCGGAGAACAAAGAAAGCACACGAAGTGCGTTCTTGCCAGAAGCCATAACGCCTCGATGTTCCTACGGAACAGGTGAAATGTTCTGTTTTCACTTCTGTTCACGAAACATCGATATGCTTCGACAAGAGAATGCCCAAATAGAACTCACCCCAAAGAGGTGAGTTCCATTTGTCCAATTCCTGCTGCGTTAAAAAATTGGTCGTATTTTAAGGACGCAAGAAATAAAACAAAAAAGCGTGGTATCGAATACCTGTTCGTCCTTAGGCAACGACCAAGAAGCCCTACGCAAAACAAGCAAACGACCCACGCCCTAATTCGGGTGTGCGTTGTAAGCCTTATTCTTATTGCGTAAAACTTTGGTCGTGTTTTAAGGACGCGAGAATAAGAGCAAAAACTCTAAAACCGGTCGCTCCGAACCATTCGGTTCGGGGCTATGTCGTTCATAATATAGATTATTGGAATGGTAAAAGATGACACCCGCATCTGTACGAGAGAAAATTTCGTTTTTTTTCCAAAAATTTCTTGACATTCATCCCTAGAAAGTTTATATTTATTAGTGAACAAATGTTCTAGTGCTCAAAATTTCAAACACTGCGGTTTTACGCTTGTCCGCAGGGAGGTGACGATGAAAATAAAGGTTATGGATGCGGAAATTTCCGTGCAAAAAGTCGGCAACGAGGATTACATTTCGCTGACTGACATGCTCAAGGCTAAAGATGGGGATTTTTTCATAACAGACTGGCTGAGAAACCGTAATACGCTTGAATTTATAGGAATTTGGGAAAAAATCTACAATCCAAGTTTTAATTATGGCGAATTCGCCATAATTAAAGATCGGTCAGGTCTCAATAGCTTTAAAATCAGCGTTAAAGAATTTCAGGCTAAAACTAATGCCGTTTCTTTGGTTGCCAAAGCCGGTCGATATGGCGGAACCTACGCACATAAAGACATTGCATTTGAGTTTGCAATGTGGATTAGCGCAGAATTCAAGATATACATGGTTAAAGAGTTTCAGCGTCTCAAGGAAGTCGAGCAGGCTCAATTGGGGTGGTCCGTGCGGCGGGAACTTTCTAAAATCAATTACCGTATCCATACGGACGCAATCAAACAGAACTTGATTCCAGCGACACTTACAAAACAACAGATGAATATGGTTTATGCAAACGAAGCCGATGTTTTGAATGTCGCATTATTTGGATTTACCGCTAAAGATTGGCGCGATGCACACGCCGATTTGCAGGGCAATGTCCGCGACTATGCGACGGTAAACCAGCTTATATGCCTTTCAAATATGGAATCGCTGAATTCCGTTCTGATTAAGGAAGGCTTGCCGCAACCAGAACGATTGCAAAAGCTGAACCAGATTGCGATTTCGCAGATGACCGTGTTGGAATCCATCGGAGAGAACAGACTGCTAAAATAAGAGGTGGTCAAAAATTTTGACCACCTTGCCAAACTGATAACCCCTAGAACATCGCCCTATAACGGATTTGCTTATCGAAGCGACGTCCTTTGAGGTCATGATAGCCCTATTTACAAACGCTTTTTAATTATATATATTAAATTCCGTTAATAGAGGTGTAAAATGCTTTTGGAATTTCTGAAATCAAAATTTGGGCCGGGGAAACCGATTTTCACCGAAGATGCTGAGTCACTAGGACTTTCGGCAGGCAATCTGCGTCAACAATTCAAGAAACTGGTAGATGCAGGTGAACTTTCGCGATTTGAACCGGGAGTTTATTTTTTGCCTGATTGCAACCACGAATACTATCCCATATCATCTAACATGGTCGCGGAATACAAGTACATCACCAATGGCGACGAGATTTATGGATATTATTCGGGCTACACCTTCGCAAACCAGCTTGGGCTCTGCCTACAAGTGCCGTATAAGGCTGAAATCGTAACAAACAACACCACCGCCATCGCACGAGAAGTAAAAGTCGGAGAGATTCCATTTTATATTCGCCGAGCTAAGGTTGCCGTCACTAAGGAAAATCGTAATGTCCTTCAGCTTTTGGATTTACTGAAGGATGTCGAAGAATATACCGACTATTGTTGTGAGGAAGAAGCTCCCGACATCATCCGCAGGCATATTCTGCGCAACAAGATTCTCCGTGCCGATGTAGATAAATACATTGAGAATTTTCCTCTAAAAACGTACAAGTACATCTACGACTTGAGGCTTTATGATGTATTTGCATGAGGTTATACAACAAAATGATAGAAAACGCAAGCAAAAAACTTGCAGACACTTGCAAAAAGACGTATATTTAGCGGTATGAGTACCGTTGCAAAGAACTTCCGTATCGATTCCGAACTTAACGACCAAGCAAACAAACTCCTAGAGGGTTTGGGGCTATCCATGTCACAGGCCGTTTCGATGTTTCTGCGGCAAGTTGTCCTGCACCGCGGCCTACCATTCAAAGTGGAATACCCGCAGTACCCCAAGGAACTGATTGACGCGATGGAAGAAGGAGATCGTTTGGCCCACGATCCCAATGCCAAAACATATTCGTCACACGAAGAACTGCTGGAGGAACTTGGGATTAAACTATGAGCAACGATATTCCTCCCAAATACAAAATCCAAGCAACTAACAGATATAAGAAACACCTTAAGCTCATTGCCAAAAAAAATCTTGACAATATCAAGAAAATCAATGCTGTTGTCCATCTTCTAGAAAGGGGACTCGAGTTACCCGAAAAAATGAAGGACCACGTACTTGTCGGCAATTGGACCGGGCACCACGAATGTCACATCGGGCCTGATTTACTGCTGATTTACAAAATAGAAGAAGATGTGCTTATTCTTGAATTAGTAGACACTGGTACGCACGCAGACCTATTTGGCGTTTAGACGTCCCATCTTGGACTAGCTGAAATAGTCTTCAGAACATCACGCGATACGGGATTTGCTTGTCAAAGCGACGGCCTTTGAGGTCATGATAGCCCTTGCGAGCAGGCAACACAGCATTTTCTGGGCGAACAGCACGCGGGGCAATTGCGGTCGTACCCGAAGAGCTCGAGGTAATGTTTTCGCCACCGGAGCTAGATTCCGCGGAAACGCTGCTGGAACTTGACTCTGGGGTGTTCGATTTGAACACGATGTTCCTGACAACCGCCTCGCCCGAAACGCCGGATGCCGTCAGGTAAAAGTCCTTCACGCCGCCAAGGCTCTTGAGGTTCGAGCAATTCACCGTCGTCCAGCCGTTAGCCACCGACTTCGCGTTGGCCGCCACCAGTTCGCATTCCGAAAGAACGGTTCCGTCCTTCTTGCCGTCGCGAATGCTGAGCTTGCCACCAGTCAGATTCTTCACCTCGATCGCCACGTCCACAGACTTGAGCGAATCCGTCACGACGTTCTCGAAAATCGCATAGCCGCCGTCCTTGATGGCGAATTCGTCTTTGTCGGTTAGGCGCACGCGGATGCCGTTGTCAAAGCCGTTTGCCGGAATCGTATCGCGAATCACGCGCAAGAAGTCGATGCGGTCGAGTTCCGCGAAGTTGCCGTTCGGCGAGGGTTCAATCTCGATAAAGTTGCCGCCGCGTTTGAGCGTTGCCGGAACCATCACGACGGACTTTTCGGGGAACGTGCCCCACGAACCTGTCGGCGGGAGTGTCACGGTTTGAGACTTGTCATTTACCGTCACCTTGTGCGTCGCGGCCGCATCGCCACCGTTTGCATAGCGATAACGCAGCAGATACTCCCCTGCTTGCATGATATTCATCGGCAGGCGAATCTTGGAGCCCGCCGTGTTGACGTACGCGAGGTATTCCCCGTTCGAAGCCGTATTGCTCCGCGTAATCGCGAGGTCGCCCGAAACTGCACGCGAGAGCACGCCATGCTCGACTTCGGCACTCAAATAACGCCCGAGGAAGGGCTGTCCCATCTCAGCCCAGTTATCCTCGGTAAACACGACATCACGGATGTGGATGTGGTTGAACTTGTCGCCATTCAAATCGTAGTAGTGATGCACAAAGCGCACGCGGTTCAAGTCTTGGAAAGCCTCCCCGCCGCCCGGGCCCACGTAGCGTCCGTAGCGTTCCAAGAGAATCGTGCCGCCACCGGTCGCCATATCGTTCCCGGCACGGTCTTTATACGGGCCAGTTACTTTATCAGCGCGACCATAAGCAGTTTTGTAAGTTGTCTTTTCAATATCGTTGCCCTGTTGGCAGCACTTGTCCCAAGCCGTAAAGAGGAAATACTTGCCCCCATGTTCAATGAGGCTCGGACCTTCTTCGGCGCCTTCGCTCGCTTTACTCGTGCGGCGTGCAATGTTGTAAACCGTCTTGTCATCGCTGGCCTGGTAGCCCGTCTTTGCGTCCAACTTGATTAGCTGAATTCCAAGGCCGAACGAGCCGAACGCCATCCAGTAATTGCCCTGAGTGTCGCGAACGACGTCGGCATCAATCGCATTGTACTTGTCCGATGCCACCGTATGAAAAACGTGGCCGTGATCCGTCCAGCCGTAATCCGTTGTGCCAGGCATAAGGGACTTTGTGGACTGATAGCCAATCGCAGATGTGCGCTTGCCAAAGACGGACACGCAATAATACACGCGGAATTCGCCGTTCATGTAGTAAATGTCCGGTGCCCAGATGCCTTCCGTGTTCGGCGCATATTGGTAGGCCCACTGCGGGATTTTACTCACCGTTGACTTATGATTTTGCCATGTGTAGGCATCTTCGGAGGTCCACAGCTGCAAATTGTTGTTCGTACTCATGAGGGCGTAGCCGTCCTCGAACCGCACCATGCTCGGGTCGTGCCCCGGTTGCAAGTTGTCCTTCGCATACCAATCGGCAGCGCACACCGCAGAGACGCCAAAAGCGCCGAGCACCGCGAAAGTCGCAAAATTTGCGAGAGTCGCCGCCGATGAAATTTTATTCCAAACATTCATACCAAACTCCTTAAAAATTCAATCTAATAAAACTTTACTGGATCCTTCCGCCTTCGGCGTCAGGATGACGAACAACAACGTCATTCTGAGGAACAACGTGACGAAGAATCCAGTAATGTCCCGCACTGGATGGGGCAAAGCCCCTACTCCTTGGCTCGGTTATAAAAATGAGTAAACTCATTTTTGCAACACTCGCCTTCTGAGTAGTCCCCGCTTCGCTTCGAGGATGACGGAGAGGCCAACAGTCATCTCACAAGCACCTTTGCGGTTGCACGGTCGGTGCGGACAAAGTACATTCCCGAGCGAACGGATCGCACTTGGATTTCACGACCGTAACCACGACGCACCACAACACCGTTCACGTCGAGCAAAGTCCACCTCGTTTCACGTTCTAAACGAATCATGCGGGAATCCGCATCATAGCGAATTTTTTTCATGGTCTGCGCATTCAACGCTCCCGCAGAACCGCGAGGAATCCCCGTTGTCTTACCATTGCCGGAATCCGGCGGAATCGAGTCCATCGGCGGTTTCACTTTCGGAAGTTCCGCCTTCGCAAATTGCACTTTCTGGTTGTCCGTCCCCGTGCGAACCCACGTGATGACCGGCATGCCAACGTCCTTGGAAATGTTCAGCACATCGCCGAGGTAATCGCTATCGTAATCCGCAAAAAGGAAGTACCCCTTCTTTGCCGAAGCATTTTCGATGCGGATTACGCAAGTTTTTTCGGACGTTCTCACCGTATCCAAGAGAGTCTTGGGCGGGCAATAATATTTCTTTGTCTTAAAGTTCTGCAACGTGTAATAACGTGCGGAATCTCCGCGTTCAAGAATCCAAAGCTGCGCCTCGTTCTTTTCGTCGGCAGTCTGCTGCACAACCATTCCTTCACGATCTTCGAGCGCCAAATTGCTGTGCGAAACCGTCAAGCGGTAACCGCCCTCTTCGAGCAGCGCATTGTTGACCGGATCCACTCCATCCGTATGCTTGATTTTCTGAATTAAGCCATCGCGGTCGTAATAGAGGTAGTCGATATTCACGGAACGGCGGTACGTCCAGCCGCCCGGGGAATTTGCACCGTGGTACATGAAATACCAATGCCCGAGATACTTGAAAATCGCCTGATGGTTCGTCTCGGAATTGTCCATTTTGTCGTTGATGACGCCTTTTTGTGTCCACGGTCCGTTCAGGCTTGGCGCCATGGAATAATTCGTCGTCGAGGGGTACCCCGAAGCGTAGCTGAAGTAATAATTTCCGCGGAAATAATGCATCCAAGGAGCTTCAAAAAAATCCTTGATTTTGATGTCTTCGGGCGTGCTCGCAAGTTCAATCATGTTTTCTTTGAGCTTCACGCGGCGGCCAGCATTCCACGAGCCCCAATACATCCAAATATCGTCGCCATCGTAAAAAATGGCAGGGTCAATGTTCAATTTCACATCGTTCGGCGTATTGTCGGTGATAAGCGCCTGCCCGATGGCGTCTTTCCACGGCCCGGACGGATGATCCGCAACGGCAACGCCAATTGCAAAACCCTCACTCCCATTCTCCTTGATTGTCCCGTGATGGACCGCCACGTACCAATAAAACTTGCCATTCCGGTATTCGCAGTGGCCCGCAAAAGCGCTTGCGTTCGCCCACTTGAACGTCTTGACGCTCAAAACCGCCCCGTAATCGTGATAATGTTCCATATCGTCGGTCACGAGCACGTGCCAGTCGTTCATGATGAACGATTTATTGTTGTTTCCCTGAGGCCCCTGCTCATCGTGCCCCGCAAAAATAAAGAGCGAATCGTTATGCACGAGCGCTGCGGCATCCGCAGAATAAAAGTCCGTCGTCAACGGATTCGCCGCAAACGAGACCGAGCCAACAACAGCGCCCAAGCCCAAAACAGCGCAAATAGCCGCGTTCCTAACGACACGCGTCAAGTTTACAAAAGACTCCAAACCCTTTGATTCCATAGACTTCTCCCATACATCCACACTCGTTAAAAGTCCGGTGAAAATAAATATATACTTTTATTTATTAAAAGTCCACATATTTTTTTGTATCCATGCATTTTTTAAGACCTATTTAAGACACAATTAAAGAAATTATCACTTTAAAAAACAATTTTGCCCCATTTTTCAAAGCCAACAAATACAGAATAAAAAGTCCACATTTTGTTTCAAAAAAAATAATTTATATTTGGTGCAGTGTTCGGAGGATTATATGGATATAAAAGACACGTTGGTCGCATCCCTTCTCGCCACATCTGCATCTTTTGCTGTAGGCCCCTTTGTCACCTGGAATGGCGCAGACGACGATCAACAAATTCACACAGGACTTGACAACGGAACGGAAACCAGCGGCTATTGGTATACTTACGGAGACGATGCCGCAGGTGGACAATCTTCTTTTTCATGCGTAACAGACGCTATAGATCCACCCTTTATCACTTGCACGAATGCAACGCTTGACATATGTAAAGGATTTTGCGGATCCGCTGTACTTTCTAAAGGCTCGTACACAGGCCAACCATTTATCGGTGTCGGGTTCAACGTTGTTAGCGAAGCATCCTCGCCAGACTATAACCCAGGCGCTGGCGACGCTACAGCCTGGGATGGACTTTGCATCACTTACGTTTCCGATATAGACTTGAGACTCGAACTAGGTCTCGGCCCAATTGTCGATTCTACAATATCCTATGCAAACCCGGCTGTAACACTCCCTGCAGAAAAAACTCTTGGCGCCAAGCCTCCTTACAAAAACAAGGGCAAGAAAGTAGTCGTCAGTTGGTCTGATTTCAAGCAGCCCACTTCTTATACCGGAACCGTTAAGTTTGATGGCGAACAAGCTGCCAAGCAACTCGTTGCCGTCAAATTTATATTGCAAGCCGATCCTGGCGAATACTCTTTCAATATCTGCGCGGTCGGCCCGAAGGATGGAACATGCCCTGAAAAATGCGGAATCCCAAGTTCCGAAGTTGGAATCAAGATTGCACGCGGAGGAGTCGCCGCCATGGCAGTCCTCAACGGCCGCATGCTTGGCTTTACGGGCGTCAAATCTACCGCCACAGCCGAAGTATTGAACAGTCTCGGCCAGGTCGTTGTAAAAAGCGCAATCGAAGGCGATGCCACAACGCTCAACCTCTCCTACCTCGATGCAGGAATTTATCTAGTTCGCGTGGTCGGCAAGTCCACAAATTTCACGAACAAGATTATGTTGAAGTAAAAACAATGCTTTCGAGAAATCGGAGGCATTTTTCATTCCCATTGACAGCAAATAATTTATATTAACGAAAACAAGGAGGATGGATTGTGGACATAGCGCGTTTATGGGCAACAGCTTTTATCGCATTTTCAGTTGCGTTTGCCGAGGGCGGATTTAAAACATGGATAGGTTCCGGGGCCACATCTATAATTGAAACCGGATTAATCGACGGAAGAATGTCCAACGGCTTTTGGTTTTACACGCTCAGCGGTGGCTCCATAAATGAAGTACAAATAGACTGGTATCCTGCCTATGTTCCTCCTGAACCATCTCCACACAAGTTAGACGGAGTCGTCCGAAATTGTGGAGGAATCTGCGGAACCGCTATTTTCGACACAACGAAATCTGTAAGCTACAATCCTCCTTCTGCGGGGGTTGGTTTCAATGTTTTACAAGATACTGTCATTTCTGGGTTAAGTGGTTATAAGACGTCTGAAGGCGATGCCTCCGCTTGGGGCGGAATCTGCGTCACCTACACCTCGGACTTAGACATAAAAATTGAATTGGACAATTCCCTAACGCAACATACCCTAAATCAATCTGGATTCGGATTCGGATTCGGAAACAACAGTGATGATACCACTTGCTATGCAAAGCCCACAGCCATCCTCCCAGCATCACAAACAGGCAATATGGTGAAAGTTGCATGGTCAGACTTTGAACAGCCCATCACGTTCAAATGCAATTCAAAATTGTCTGGGGAAGAAATTGCCAAGCAGCTAAAATCGGTTACATTCAGCATGCATGGAGGAACAGGGAGTTACAAGTTCAACATCTGCGCCGTCGGTCCTCACGATGGGACATGCCCTGAAAGTTGTGAAAGAAACGACATTACAGAAATCAAGAAAATTCACGGAGGAGTCGCCGCCATGGCTGTCCTCAACGGCCGCATGCTTGGCTTTACGGGCGTCAAATCTACCGCCACAGCCGAAGTTCTGAACAGTCTCGGCCAGATCGTTGCAAAAGGAGCAATCGAAAATAGCACCTCAACGCTCAACCTCGCCCACCTCGACGCCGGGGTTTATCTGGTTCGCATTAGCGGAAAAACGTTCAATTTCAGCAATAAAATTGTTTTAAAATAAATAGACAAAAAGCTAATATTTTTATATCGTTACGATAAACAATTAATAACCAAGGAATGAAAATGAAAAAAATTATCCTTATTGCGGCAATGCTCTTAACGTTTGTTTCGAGTTCGTTCGCATTCGTCAACAAGCCAGCCGTATTTGGCATCATGCTGACAGACGGTATAGAAATAGCCAAAGGCAAAGCCGCCCCTAATTTTCTGGACGAGGGCGGCTACAGAACCAATTTGGCTCTCACCTTCAACTCATTAGTTGCATTCACGCCTGAATTTGCACTGCACCCGGCAATCGGCCTTGACCTGCGCATGTTCTCTTATACAGAACACCATCGTGACGATTTTGACATTTCAATGGCCATTACGCTCCCCATTATGGCCCGTTTTTACATGACAGACATCTTTTTCGGCGAACTCGGACCCATTTTTGATATCAACCTATTCGAAGCATTCAGCGACGGCAGAGAATGGAGAAAAGAAAAATATCAAAAAGCAGTCTATATAGGACTCAATGCTGAACTGGGTCTAACATTCGATTTCGGACTTGAAATCGGCTTTAACTATACCCACGGTTTCACAAATCTGTATAAGGACATCGATAAATTCTCTTACAACCGCATCAATTTCAACATCGGTTACTGGTTCAACTACAGGTAAGCAAAAACGTTCAAACCGTGAACAAAAATTCCTCGGCTTAAACCGAGGGATTTTTTTAGTTTCTGTTTATGCAATTGAGCCTCGCAGGCTCTACTACTATATATTACGTGTGAGCGAGAAACGCCCGGCAATAGCCAGGCGTTTTCGCGAGAGTGAGCGTCGCTCACATATTTCTATTTGATTCTAGACGCGAACGGTTAGGTATGTGCGTCAACCCATTCGGCGTTCTTCTTGCAAGCTTCGACGGACTTGTCGAAGGCAGCCTTTTCTTCTTCGCTCATCTTGACTTCGATAATCTTTTCGACACCGTTAGCACCGACGACAACCGGCACGCCGCAGTAGAGGCCGCTAACGCCGTATTCGCCATTCAGCTTGGCAGCGCAGGAGAACACGTTCTTCTTGTCGAGGAGGTAGGCTTCGGCCATGTGGATAGCAGAAGTTGCCGGGCTGTAGAAAGCAGAGCCGCGACCGAGGAGGTTCACGATTTCACCACCAGCACCAGCGGTACGCTTTGCAAGTTCGGCAAACTTTTCCTTGCTCATGAGCTGAGAAACCGGGATACCACCAACAGAGACGCATTCCATGATGGAGACCATCGTGTCGCCGTGGCCGCCCATAACGAGGGCCTTGACGTCTTCGACGGAAACGCCGAGTTCGTCAGCGACAAAGCAAGCGAGACGGGCAGAATCGAGCACGCCAGCCATACCGATGACCTTGTTAGCCGGAAGGCCAGACTGCTTCTGCATGTTGTAGACCATGGCGTCGAGCGGGTTCGTAATCACGATGACGAAGGCATCCGGAGCGTTTTCCTTGATGGCTTCGGCAACAGTCTTGATGACGCCGCAGTTCTTGTCCAGGAGGTCGTCACGGCTCATGCCCGGCATACGCGGGAAACCAGCGGTCACGATAACGACATCGGCACCCTTGATGGCGGAATAGTCGGTAGAACCCTGAAGATCGACAGACGAATTGATGACGGAACGGCCTTCCATGATATCGAGAGCCTTGCCCTTCGGCATGCCCTGAGTCTGCGGAATGTCGATAAGAACAACGTCGCCAAGATTCTTCTGGGCGAGCACGAGAGCCATTGTACCACCGATTTGTCCAGCACCAACGAGTGCAATCTTCTTTCTAGCCATGATTAGACCATCCTTTTAAGGTTTTGTTTTTTTACGGGCGTAAATATAGTAAAAAAATTGTAAAAAAAGCAATGTGTACCAATGTTACATATTATTTATTTGAGGGGCTTCACCCCTAAAAAAATATATTTACGGCCAAACGGAGAGAGAAGGAGTACCAACCAATGAAAAACTTTCTGATTTGCAGTGCAATATTCGCATTCACGTTCTTTGGCTGTTCCGACGAGAGTAATATCACTTCACCAGACACACCCGAAAGCAAAAATTACCACCAGGTGAAGGTCGACAAAGAAAAACACATCATAACTACAAGCATTAAGGCACATACCACGGGATACTGCGTTCTATACAAGGGTTCTTTCAACTGGAACGAATTCTTTTTCGACACCAATCCAGAAGAGGACACCACCCGCTACGAAATCCGCGGCGACACAATTGCCGTCTATTACTACGGTTGGTCCGACCCGCTCTATTACATCGGAGGTTCCACGGACAATATTTATGGAGAATGGAATAACATTGAATGCAGCTATACCAAAGAGTGGAATTGTATATCCGACGAAAACCGCAAATTTAAGGAACAGTATTATAAATCGGTCCTGACAATTTCCGAAAGCAAGTTCAAAGAAGAACGGGTTTATATGCCCGCCTATTTCACGTACGATGATTACATGAACACCCAATTCATAACGGATCTTTACGTACATCTTGAGGGGGATGTCAACTTCATCGGATTTACTACGTTGTATACTTTGTTCATACCCGAGCAGGAATCCGACATAACGGAATACGAAAATAGCCATGGAATCGAAGTTCTGGAAAAATCCAAACTCGCAAAGACTATCAAGCTGAACGGTAAGACCATCAAGTTCGAGGTTACAAAAATCGAGAGGGATTCCCTGGACTACTCCGCCGCATTCCAAGTGAGCTCCGGCGACAAAGTGTGTACCCTCCAAGAAAATCAAGTCTCGATTACAAAAGAAAACTGCAGCGGCCTATCATCGGAAGGCCTGCTCGGCTACGACAAGAATCGCGATTTCAACGACTCGCTCTACCTCAACGGTCTAGTAACGATGACGAATGGAGTCAATGAATTCCGCAAATGCATCACGGAACTTGCCACAACAGAAAATGACGAATGACGCTCCAATAACTAAAAAACTATATTTGTGCCCACTATGAGTATTGCTATTCCTCAACTGCCTAAGGGCACACGCGATTTTTACCCGGAAGCCGAACGCATCCAGAACTATATTTTTGACACTTGGCGCAAGGTCGCCGAAAGCTTCGCCTACGAAGAATACGAAGGTCCGATGTTCGAACATCTGGAACTTTATACCGGAAAGTCCGGCGACGAAATTGTAAGCCAGCTCTACAACTTTAAAGACAAGGGCGACCGCGAAATTGCGCTCCGCCCCGAAATGACCCCGACACTTGCACGTCTCGTTATCCAGAAGGCCCGCGAACTCAAGAAACCGTTCAAGTGGTTCTCCATGCCGCGCCTGTTCCGCTACGAAAAAGCTCAGAAGGGTCGCCTCCGCGAATTTTTCCAGCTGAACATGGACATTATCGGTACCGAAAGCATCTACGCCGAAGCCGATTTACTCGCTTCTATCGCCACGATGTTGCGCAAGTTCGGCCTCAAGGACAGCGATTTTGCAATTGGCGTTTCGAGCCGCAAGCTCCTCGCCACCTACCTCGAAGAAATTGGCGCCCCGAACCCGGCGCTTGTCTATCCGGTACTCGACCGTCGTTTGAAAATCGGTCCGGAAGCCTTTGCCAAGGCGCTCACCGAAGCAGGTCTTTCCGAGGCACAAATCAAGCAGCTTGACGATTTCATGAGCTGCAAGTCTATCGAAGAAGTGAAGGCCGCCGTCAAGAGCGAAAACGCGACTGCCGCACTCGCCGAAATCGAAGACTTGTTCGCAACGCTTGCCGCCGCAGGCTTTAGCGAATGCGTAAACCTCGACCTCTCCATTGTGCGCGGCCTCGCCTACTACACGGGCATCGTTTTCGAAGTGTTCGACAAGGGCAAATCCATGCGCGCTATCGCAGGCGGCGGACGTTACGATAGCCTCACCGAAAAGCTCGGTGGCGACCGCATCCCAGGCGTTGGCTTTGGCATGGGCGACGTCGTACTCGCCGACCTCCTCCGCGAACGTGGACTTTTGCCGAGCCCCAAACAGCATGTGGACTTTTACATCGCAAGCTTCACGAACGACATGAAGAAGATTTTCGAAACGGCCCAAGTGTTCCGCGCAAACGGAAACTCAGTTTCTCACCCGCTTTCGACCATGAAAATGGGCAAGCAGCTGGAACAGGCAAACTACCAGGGCGCTTCGATTGTCGTCTACGTGGATGGCGACAAGGCGGCTGCCGGACAGTTCGAATTCAAGGACCTCCGCGACGGCACCATGCACGTGGGCGATGTCAATGCGATTGTTGAACGCAGCAAGCAGAACATCGAAACAAAAAAGGCTTAAAGGAGATCCCCGGTCAAGCCGGGGATGACATCTCTGCATGACACCAGTAAAAACACTACTAAGCATTCTTTCATTGTTCCTCGTCCTCGGCGTGATGGCACTCGCCTACCCCGAAGACGGAATTCAAATCGGCGACACAACGCTGCGCTATCCGAAGCTTTCGGAAGTATTCGAGAAACAGGTTACCGACTCCGCCGGGAACGTCATCAAGGATCAGTCCGTCGATCCGGAAGAAGCCTTCCGCGAAATGATGGAAGAGACAAAGCAGAAGCAGTTTGCGGCATACTCGGATTCGCTCAAGTATTACGAGGACTTCTTCAGGGAAGGTCGCACACGCTTTGATTTGCCGAACGACGATCCGACGTGGTTTGACCGATTCTTCTTGAATCTCCAGTTGGCACAGAAGGATTCCAGCGTCGTCCACGTAATCCATTATGGTGACTCGCAGCTCGAAGAAGACCGTATTTCTTCGACAATCCGTGAAGACCTGCAGAAGGAATTCGGCGGTCACGGGCCGGGCCTGCTCCCTGCCGTAGCGCATATCCAGTCGATGTCCACCGCCCAGTCCAACAGCGGCAACATGCAGCGCTACATAATCTTTGGGCACAAGGAAGACCAGGCTACGCACAACCGTTACGGGCTCCTGTTGCAGATAGGCGAGCTTAACGGTTCTGCGACTATCGGAGTCAAGAAGCGTGAAAGCCGCAAAGAAGTTTATCCGCACGTAGGCGACTACTCGACAATCAAGGTTCTCGCCGGCAAACGCGGCAAGCTCAAGCTGACGCTCACCTACGATGTAGCGGTTACCGAACAGGTCGGTGAAAATGCAGACGGCACCCCCAAGTTCAAGACAAAGAACAAGAAGGTTGTTGCCGAACCTCCGACTGTAGATAGCCTTACCAAGCTTGTCGTCTATACGTGGAAACTCCCCGACACGACTTCGAATATCAAGATTTCTATGAGCGGCCGCAACGAAATCTATGCGATTTCAGTCGATGGCGCATACGGTATCGCTGTGGATAACGTAGCCATGCGCGGTAGTTCCGGTACGATATTCCACAAGGTCGACAACGAGCTCCTTGCCGAATGCTACAAGGCGATGAACGTCAGACTCATTTTGATGGAATATGGCGGAAACATGGTACCGAACATGTCAGCCAAGACCGTCGATTGGAGCAGGAAACTCATCACCAGACAAATTCACGCCATTCAGAAAGCCAATCCCGACGCGGACATTCTCTTTATCGGTCCTGCCCACATGGAAAAACAAATTGGCGGAAGATGGCAGACGTACTCAGGCCTTCCCTTGGCCATCAAGATGCTTCGCGAAGTCGCGCTTGAAAACGGACTCGCCTACTGGGACATGAACCGCGTGATGGGCGGCGAAGGTTCCATGTCGAAGTGGGTGAAAAGGAATCCTCCGCTCGGCTTTACAGACCATATTCACTTTACACGCCGTGGTGCAGCCAACATGGGCGACCTGTTCTGCTCGTCGCTCCACATGTACTACGATTATTTCCAGTTCCGCGACAGGCACAACCTGAACGATTCGAAGCTCAGGGATATCCGCAAGATTTCCAACAAGGAAAAGAAAGACGCGGACACGACCAAAGTAATTGATCTGAACACGGAAAAATCAAAAGCTAAATCCACAAAAGCCGGAGGAGGCGTATAAGTGAGAAAAAAGCATGCCGTCATTGCAGCCATGCTCGGCATATTTAGTCTGGGAGCCTCGGCCAAAGACATGGTCATCACTCCCGGCTTTTATGACGTAGACTTTACGAAATACGATTTTATAGACACGTCCCTGAACACCATCCAGTTTCCACATGGCAATGCAAGTTTCGAGCCGTTCTTCAAAAAGCTCGACACACTTGTTTTCGAGAACCGCGGCAAGGTGAGAATTCTGCATATCGGAGGTTCGCACTTGCAGGCCGACGTCATCTCAGGGCGTATCCGCGAGCACCTAATTAAAGAATATCCGGGTGCCTCGGCAGGTCGCGGTTTTGTATTCCCCTACTCGGCGGCAAGAACAAATACACCGGCAAGCTACGCCAGTTATTACAAAGGAATTTGGGACAAGAACAAGAACGTCCAAAAAGAAATCACCAAACCGCTCGGACTCCTCGGTATTGCGATAAGCACAAGCGACCCGCGTGCAGAAATCACACTCCTGCTGGACAAGTACAACTCCGAACCCATTTGGGGAGAAACGAGCTTTAGGCTTTTCGGTTTCAGCGACAGCAACGACGTGCAACCGGTACTCCGCATCGATTCCATGGATGTTTTCGGAACGTTGGATGCAGCAAGCCAGAGCTACGTGTTTACGAGCCCACGCCCGATCGATACCATACAAATTGCATTCCGCTGGGCAGATTCGACAAAACAGGCCGAAGCGACCGCATTCATCACGGATTCGCTCTTCAAGGATTCCGTGGCGCGAGCCGATTCATTGGCCCGGGTGGCCGACTCCATGAGGCTTGATTCGCTCGGACTTTTGCCCTCGTCCACATCGAATACGGAAGCAGCGTTGTCCCTCGATTCCATGTACCAGGGCGACTGTGACGACGTGCTCGACACGAACTGCCTCAACCGGGACGAAGACGGATTGACCGAAACCGCACGCGGAGACTCCTCGGCAATCGATACCGTACCGCCTCGTCCACGCTTTACGCTCACCGGCATCCTCGCCGAGAACAACGCTCCAGGCATCATTTACACGAACGTAGGCATCAACGGAGCAAAAGTTTCGCACTATTTTGAAGAGACATGCCCGCTGTTCGAAAAGGAAATGTCGTACTACAAGCCGGATCTCGTCATTTTCGCCATCGGCATCAACGACGCGAACGTCGAAGTGTTCAACGACAAGCAATTCCGCGACGAATACGACATGCTCATCAAGCGCATCCGCAAGGTTAGCCCCAAGACCGCATTCATCTTCGAGACGAATAACGACTCCTACCGCAAAATACGCAAGAGAAAGTACGTACAGCACCCGAACGGAGAAGTCGCACGCAAGTCGTTCTTTATGCTCGCCGACAAACACAAGGCCGGCGTTTGGGACAAGTTCTCCATCATGGGCGGGCTTGGATCCATGGCTAAATGGGAAAAGGCCGATCTCGCCAAAAAAGACAAAGTCCACTTCAAGACGGCCGGTTACCAGTTGCTCGGCGACATGTTCTACAAGGCTTTGATGCAAGCCTACTTTGACCACATCGCGAACCTCCCGGCAGAATCGCCCGTGACAGTTCAAGCGAAAATGACTCCGACAGAGGCAACCCCGATAAAAACACCCGCTACATATATCGCGGCAGAAAAGAAAGCACCTGTTCAGATGCAGACAAAATCACCCCAAGCCATTATAGCAGAAACACGCGGACTCCAGAAAGCGGTAAAGACACAACAAGTCGTGCCGCCCCCAGCAAAGCCCGCGACAAAAACGATTTCGGCCCCACAAATGCCTAAAGTCGCATCGGCTGCAAATGCCGATATCCCTATGCCCAAAGTTTTAAAGCAGGCGTCGCAAAACACGCAGCCCACAATTCAAATTCCATTGAAACCCAAAGCACAGGACAAATAATCCCTCCTCAAATATACAAGTCCAAATACCATGCTTGACTATATCATCCCTTACCTGACACGCACATTCGCGTTTGACCCCAACTCCCCGTTACTCTTTACTCAGTTCTACTTCTGGGGATTCTTCGCGGTTGTTTTCGCCATATTCTCGATTATTCATAGCAAACTACTGTTACGCAATGCGTTCCTCTTCGGCACAAGCTTGTTCTTCTACTACAAGACGAGCGGAAGTTACGTATGCATTCTCATCTTCTGCGTCATCGCGAACTTTTTCATCGGCAAATGGATTGAAAAGTCAGAAACAAAATGGATAAAGAAACTCTTGATGATTATCGTAGTCATCATCGACTTGCTGGTGCTATGTTATTATAAATACTCCTATTTCTTCTTGGACGCACTTTACGACTTTACCGGCATCGAGCTCCATGTCTATAACTTCTTTGCGGCCGCAAGCAACGAACTGTTCGGAACACACTCGCTCGTCGATCAAATTATCCTTCCGGTCGGTATTTCGTTCTTCACGTTCCAGGCGATGAGCTACTGCATCGATATTTATCGCGGCAAGATCAAGGCCGTCACGAACATTCTCAATTTCGGTTTTTACCTTTCGTTCTTCCCGCAGCTTGTAGCAGGCCCGATTGTCCGTGCAGACAAGTTCGTACCGCAACTTTACAAGCCGTATTTCCTCCCCCGCCGCGCATTCGGCATGGCCGTCTTCTGGATTCTGAACGGTCTTGCCAAGAAGATTATCTTGAGCGACTATCTCGCCACGAACTTTGTCGACCGAGTTTTCGATACGCCGCTTTTGTTCACCGGTCTAGAAAACTTGATTGCCCTCTTCGCTTATTCGTTACAGGTCTACGCCGACTTCTCGGGTTACACGGATATCGCGATTGGCGTTGCCCTCCTGATGGGATTCCGCCTGCCCCAGAACTTCAACAGCCCCTACAAGGCAAAGAGCCCGACCGAATTCTGGCGCCGTTGGCACATTTCGCTTTCTAGTTGGTGGCGCGACTACTTGTACATTCCTCTCGGCGGTAACAGGAACGCAACCGTCGGCACGTTCTTCTGGATGGGATTTTTGAGCCTTGTCGCCATACTCCTTTCTGGCAGCATGTGGGTCGGTATTGCGCTCGGCGTGTTCTTCCTCTACATCGCGATTTTTGCATACTTCAAGCCGGAATCCCGCAAGACGATTACCACGAACATGAACGCCATGGCAACGCAGATTGTCGGCGGTTGGTGGCATGGAGCCAGCTGGAACTTTATCATCTGGGGCGGCTTGAACGGCTTTGGCCAAGTGTTCAACAAGCTCTGGGTCAAGCGTAGCGCGACCGTCCGCGCCTCCATCGCTCTCGGATTCTTTGCTCTGAGTGCAATTCTTTACAAGCACTATACGATTCCAATATGTGCGATAACGGCCGTGTGGTTCGGCGTGCTCTTTGTCGGCATTTACATAACAATCGTCTATCATTTATTCTGCAAAAAACAGCTGCCATGGCTATCCACGGCCTGGAACGTCACGCTCACGTTCGTATTCATCACGTTCACGCGTCTCTTCTTCCGTGCAGGATCGAACCTCGACCCGGCTGAAGCAAACGAAGTCGCATGGAACACGGCAAAGAACATGGTAAACCAAATGGGGACCGCCTGGCGCCTGGACATGATTTACCCCATCGCAATGGAACATATCAACATCATCCTCGTGTTCATTGCAGGTATGCTGATTCACTGGATTCCAAAACGAGTCAAGTCCCGCTACCGCATCATCTTTGCATCTCTCCCGATTCCTCTGATGGTGCTCGCGACCGCGTTCATTATCTTTATCATCTACCAGTTCATGAGCGCAGATTCCTGCCCGTTCATTTATTTCCAGTTCTAAATTAGACGAAAGACGAGAGACGAGAGACGAAAGACGAAAGACGAAAGACGCGTCATCCTGAGTGTAACGAAGGATCCAGTAACGTTTTGTGGTTAGTGGTTAGTGATTAGTGATTAGTGGTTAGTAAACAGTAGGAAGTAGGTGGTAGAAAGTTCACCGAGCCTGCCCCAGACTTGTTCCGGGGTCATCCTGAAGCCAGTGTTTGACGAGAGACGAGGGACGAGAGACGTGTCATCCTCGGAGCGAAGCGCAGGGGAACCAGTGAAGGTATGGGCTATGGGATTTAGTCGGTAGAGCTTAGAACTTAGGATCGTCATCCTGAAGCCTGTAGGGCTGAAGGATCCAGTGAAGGTGTGGGGTATGGGGTTTAGTTGGTAGAGCTTAGAACTTAGCAGGCAGTTTACAGGATGGACATAAAAAGGCTCGTCTCATCAATAAGATTGTTCTATATAATACATTTATCCAAATAGATTGGGAATAACACTCAAAAAACAGTTCTTTCGAGGCCAAATCTTACATTTCTTTACATTAAACTAATTTATTTTAGTGATTAGCCGTTGGGTATTAGTCGTTCGCAATAACAAGACTTTGTCAAAAATCGAGGGAACTCATGTTTATCAAAATCCAGAAGTTTTTAGGTAAAGTACTTCTTTCGACAACCGCATTTCTATGGGCAGGGTGCGATAACGGCTCGACCGATGCCAAAGAAAAACCTTTTATCGATATCGAGCAAGAAATGGCCAAGTTGACCTCAACAGATACGACTGGCCTTAAGGGAAAATGCATTCCCGAACATGAATATTGCGAAATGACAATATGGAACAGTTATTATTCAGCCCAAGCCCACGCAAAATCCATTGCCATCGAGAAAATCAATGAACAGCACAAAGATGAACCAAACTATTGGTACAAATCGAATAGTTGCTATAGGGATATATTAGAAACTTTAGGAAACGCCCCTGTATACGGTGTTGAAGAATGCCCCACAAATTTGACGCCTTGTGAAATAGAACCCGGCAACAGCTTTTATAATGGAGTCCGCATCGACGATGCTTACATTGCGGAACTTCAACGAAAAGAAAAAAACTACTACGAAACCTTAAAAAGCACTCTCGAAGAAATCAACCAAGGCATGGAAAAATGCAATTAATTAGGCAACAACTCAAAAGGAATCCGATCATGTTCAAAAGAATTCATCATATTCTAGGCAAACTATTCCTCTTGTGCACATCATTTTTCTGGTTCAGCTGCGACAATGCAAACAGCGAGTTTCCTGTAATCCCGCCCAACATCGCCAATCAAGATCCATCATCCAGCAGCCTCGTCAATGAAAGTTCATCGTCAAACGAGCCGCTTTCATCAAGTGCAGTTCAAACTTCAAGTACTCAGGAAAATTCATCGAGCGCAACGGCCTTCAGTTCATCCAACAAAACGCCGTCAAGTTCTTTTAATAACGCACCATCAAGTTCATCAAACACCCCTGCAAGTTCATCGAGCAAACTTACTTCAAAAGATTTACCCAAAGTATCTTTTCTTGATATCGATCAAATTATAGAGAAAAAC
>CADCDO010000048.1 GCA_902800345.1 Fibrobacter succinogenes | reverse complement strand
ACCGATCATCATTCCGCCCGGGAAGGCGTAGTTTTCGAGCACCACCTGGTGGATGATGCCTGCACCCGGGAGCCAGCAGTCAATGCCGTACTTGGCAGACACGGACTGGAGGAAATCGTAAACTTCCTTGCTTTCTTCCTTGGCGCGCGGAAGGTCCTTTTCGACACCTTCGCGAGCGATAATCAGGTGGTCGCAGTGCACGGAGCTCGGCACTGCCACGCGGGCCTTACCGGCGGTGGTGAACTGCAAAAGGGCCATCTGGGCGGTAGCGTCCTGCATGGCCACGCGGTCGGGATGGAATTCGGCAAAATCCTTGCCGCGTTCATAGGTCCTGTTCTCGGTGCCATCGATCAGGTGGCTGTAGATAATCTTTTCGGCGAGGGTGAGCGGACGGCCCAGCTGCTTGCGGGCAGCTTCAACGCGGGCAGGAATGCGGGCATAGACGCCCTGGATCATGTCGAAATTGAAAAGCATAGTTACCTCTTAATTTTTCGCGCGTAAAGATAGAAAAAATAGACAGATTTTAGTCTTTTACGCAACGCAGACTGCGACCTCGAACAAGCAGGGTCCCATCATCGACTCCGAACCAGTCTTTGCCAGTGGTTGCAATGATGTGGTGAGCTAGTGCACGGTTGTTTTCGCAAACGCCACAGTAATTGGCGGTAGATGTCCAGACGTATGCGCGTTTCCCGTTGGGGAAAAGTTCCGAGCCGTAGGTGTTGCTGACAGGGAGGAGTGCAAATCCCGATTCGTTTGTCGCAATGTCTTCGTTCCCGTCAGAGTCGTATTCCCATCCGCAGGTGGATCTCAGTTTTACGATGCCTCCCGAGCAAACTGGGTAACTTGTCTGGTTTTCGTCTTCGCATTCCGCGCCAACGGCCTTGCCCAAAGCCATCCATTCAGAAATTGTGGGAACATGCCAACCATTAGGACAAATTCCCTGCTGGGGATTTTCCCATTTTCCGAAAAGGGTGTCCTTTATCAACCCCCTTTCCATCATTTCGTCGGTATTGAAATTCATGACGCTCATGAAATTATAGAGCTGCCCGTACAAGGCGCAACTGTCTGCATCCGCATCGCACCAATGGTTGCCTGCCAGGTTGGGCGTTTTTTCTTCGTCAGCGTAAGCCAGGTTTTCCGCCATCCAGGTCTGTTCCCCGATTTTAACGGTGGCGTAGAACTGATTGTCGCGTTCGTCCACTAGGCAGTGGTATTCGACGTCCGGGTTCAGAAATTTCCAACTGGGCTTCGACTTCCCTTCACAGCCGATAACCGTGGGAGCCTTGTCGTAAAGGTGGCAGGAAATCTGCACCGCTGAAGACGAAATTGCAATTGAAGATGAAGACTTCGGCGATACCGAGGAAGAACTGCTTTTTTCGGTTCCTGTAGGGCAGGGCTTGATTACTTCGGGATACCAGGTTCCGTTTTTACAGGTGACAAGTATCTTGTCGTCTTCCGTCAGCAGGGCGTAACCTTCTTTATCGCATTTGTTGCCTTTTGTTGCAAGATACTCTTCCCAGGAGGGAATGGTTTCGTTGTAGCGGACGCTTGTGACGCATTCCTTCATCGTGGGAATGGTGCTGGAGCTGCTGTGGACCGTTGAAGACGAACTTTTTTTATTGTTTGCCGCGGAACTTTTGCCTTGTTTTGAGCCTGCTTTGTCAGATACTGAGCTCGAAGATTCCTTTACGCTGGATTTTTTTGCACTGCTGGAAATTTCGGAAAGTTCTTGTGCTGGCGATGTGCTGGATTCGTCATCTCCACAGGCGATAAAAGCGAAGAATGTAAGACAAATGGATAATTTTTTTATCATGTTTTCCTCGTATGTTTTATAACAAAAGATAGAAAAACTAAAATATAAAAGAGGCCGGATTGCCCGACCTTTTTTTAGAACCGTTATCCTGACCCTCGTAGAGGGGAAGGATCCAGTGCAGTATTCATCTGCGTTGTATTGCGCTTGCGCAATGTTCTTCGGCTCAGCTATGTCAAAGATTAAAATTTTTGACGCAGCGTTCGCCTTGTTTGTCATTCCGGCCACTGAGCCGGAATCGCCTTACATGGATTTCTTAGCGGAATATTGTTACTTCCCGGCGATTTCCTTGGCCTTCGCTTCGATTTCGGCGATTGCCTTTGCGCGGCCTTCGGCGGTGTCTGCGTTTGCGAGCACGATGTTCACGAACACGGAACCTGCAACCACAGCGTACACATGCTTCGAAAGCACCTTGGACTGTTCGCCATTGCGGATACCGAAACCGCCGAGAACCTTTGCGCCACCCTTACCGACCGTGTCGATAAAGTCGAGCGTCGCTTGGTCAATCGTCGTTTCGCTTCCGGTAGTACCAGCGCGGAGTGCGGCGTAGATGTACTTGAATCCCTTGGATGCCATCGCTTCGAGGCGTTCCTTGGTCATGCTGGGGGCCGCCACGGGAATGTTTTCAAGGCCGTGCTTTTTGCAAGCTTCGGTGAGGCCTTCGTCATGGTCAAACGGCAAGTCCGGAATGATGCACGCGGAAACGCCTGCGTCCTTGCACATCTTGACGAAGTTTTCGACGCCCGGTGTAAAGGCGAGCGAGCCGTAGGTCATGATATAAATCGGTGTTTCGGGGTGGCGTTCGTGAATCTGCTTCACGATTTCAAGGCCCTGCTTGGTAGAATAGCCCTTTTCGAGAGCGATGGTGGAGGCGGTCTGGATGGCCGGACCGTCGGCGCTCGGGTCGCTGAAGGCAAGCTGAATTTCAAGGATGTTGGCGCCACCCTTCACAAGAGCGTCGGCGATGGCGATGGAGGTTTCTGCGTCCGGGAATCCGGCAATGAGGTGAGACATTAAGTTCATAGTGACTAGTGGTTAGTGATTAGTGGTTAGTGGTTAGTGATTAGTGGTTGGTGGGCCGTAAGGCCGTTAGCGGTTAGTGGTTGCTGGTTAGGAATTCTTGATACCCGCGTCCCTGTATACTAACCACTGTTTACTAATCACTGTTTACTTATTCATTATCTCCGCGTCGTGGATGTCTTCGTTGTTGTCGAGGCGCTTGAGTTCGGCCTTCAGGAATTCCTTCCACTTTTCGGGGCGGAACACGGGGCTCGTGATAAAGATGTCCTTGTCGCCGCGACCGCTCATGTTGATGACGAGAGCCTTGTCCTTCGGGAGTTCCTTCGCAATCTTCATGGCCGCGGCACCGGCGTGTGCGCTTTCGAGTGCGAACAAAATACCTTCGTTACGGGCAAAGAACTTCACTGCTTCAAGAGCTTCCTTGTCGAGAATCGCCGTGAATTCCACGCGGCCAGATTCACCGAGAGCGGCGAGCTGCGGGCCGATTCCCATATAGTCAAGGCCTGCCGAGATGGAGCGGGTCGGCATGGATTGACCGTCTTCGTCAATGAGGAAGCGGCTCTTGTAACCCTGAACAATGCCTTCGCGGCTGGCGTTGCCCGTCATGCGGGCTGCGTTTTCGCCGACATTCGGGCCGACGCCACCAGCTTCTGCACCGATCAAGCGCACGTTCTTGTCTTCGATAAACGGAGTGAACACACCGATGGAGTTGCTTCCGCCACCCACGCAAGCGACAACGGCTGCGATGTCGATGTTGCGTTCTGCGGCCTGGCGCTTGACTTCTTCGCCGATGATGGATTGGAAAGTGCGAACGATATCCGGGAATGGGGCAGGGCCGAGCGCAGAACCGAGCACATAGTGCGTGTCCTTGAAGTTCGTGGCCCAGTCGCGCATGGCTTCGTTCACGGCGTCCTTGAGCGTGCGGCTACCGCTCGTGACCGGCACGACCTTCGCACCGTACATTTCCATGGTGGCCACGTTCGGTTGCTGACGACGGACGTCCACTTCGCCCATGTACACAACGCATTCGAGGCCGAGCTTAGCGCATGCAGCTGCAGTGGCGAGGCCGTGCTGACCGGCGCCCGTTTCGGCGATGATGCGGGTCTTGCCCATCTTCTTCGCCAAGAGGCACTGACCGATGGCGTTGTTGATCTTGTGCGCGCCCGTGTTGGCAAGGCCTTCGAGCTTGATGTAAATCTGCGCACCGCCTAAAAGTTCCGTTGCCGTGGGGGCAAAGTACAGCGGAGTTTCGCGGCCAATGTAGTCGCGCTGGATGATGCGGAGCTCTTCGAGAAATTCCGGATCGTGGATGTACTTGTTGAATGCCGCTTCGAGGTCGTCGAGCGGGCGACGGATGATTTCGGCAACATACTTGCCGCCGAACTTGTCAAAGAAACCGTTGTTTGAGGCTGTGAGGGATGAGGTCGCGCTAAAGCGCTTTGAGCACGCTTCGCTTTGAGATATGGAGTTGTTTATTTTATTCTGCGTCATTGTAAAAGGAATGGTTAGTGGCTGGGGTTAAAGATTCTCGGGAAAAAAATTAAAGGCCTTCGGGGAGTCCGAAAGCCTTTTGCAAACACTTGATGAAATCAACAAAGCCGGACTCTATGTTCTAGAGCCCCACCACCAACGGTTGAAACGAATTGCTGAAATCATCTTCATATCAAAAATATAGGTATGAAATTTTAGTTTGGCAAGGGGAGTGACAAAAAAAATGACGGATTTGCATCCGTCACTTTAAATCACTTGTTTGTAATTTTCCGCATGTTCGGAGTCTTGTAAAAGACTTGGAACTGGACGGTCGCTTTCGTGAGGCTTGAACGACTTGTATTAAAGTTCAGCAGCCGCGGCTTTTAAAGTTTCGGCCTTGTCGGTCTTTTCCCACGTGAAGCGGGCACCCGTGCGGCCGAAGTGGCCGAGGGCGGCAGTCTGCACGTAACCCGGCTTGCGGAGGTCGAGCATCTTTTCAATGCCGGCCGGGGAGAGGTCGAAGTTCTTCGCGACGATTTCTTCGATCTTGCGGTCGTCGATCTTGCCGGTGCCAAACGTGTTCACGAGCACGGAGACGGGCTTGGAGTAGCCGATGGCGTAGGCGAGCTGGACTTCGCAACGGTAGGCGAGGCCTGCTGCCACGATGTTCTTGGCCACGTAGCGGGCGGCGTATGCTGCACTGCGGTCGACCTTGGACGGGTCTTTGCCGCTGAATGCGCCACCACCATGACGGCCCATGCCGCCGTAGGTATCGACGATGATCTTACGGCCTGTGAGGCCGCAGTCGCCGTGCGGGCCGCCGATTACGAACTTGCCGGTCGGGTTCACGAGGTAACGGGTCTTCTTGTCCAAGAGCTTGGCCGGGATGACCTTCTTGATGAGCTTCTCGATGATTTCCTTTTCGATCGTGGAGTGCTTGAGTTCCTTGCCGTTCACCTTTTCGTCGTGCTGGGTGGAGATGACGACGGTATCAACGCGTACCGGCTTGTCGTTTTCGTCGTATTCGACAGTGACCTGGGACTTTGCATCCGGGCGGAGCCACTTGATCTTGCCCTTTTCGCGGAGGTTCTGGATTTCTTCCATGAGCTTGTGGGCGAGGCTGATCGGGAGCGGCATGAGTTCCTTGGTTTCCTTGACGGCGTAACCGAACATCATACCTTGGTCACCGGCACCCTGCTTGTCGTCTTCCTTGCCGACGGCAGCCTTGGCGTCAACGCCCTGGGCGATATCCGGAGACTGCTTGTCCATGGCGACGAGCACGGCGCAACCCTTGTAGTCGAACTGGAGGTCCGGGTTCACGTAGCCGATGTTCTTGATAGCGTTGCGTGCAACTTCCTGGAAATCAACAACCGCCTTGGTCGTGAGTTCGCCGCTGATGACGACGAGGCCTGTATTCACGAGCGTTTCGCAAGCGACACGGCTGTTCGGATCCTGGGCGAGGCAGGCGTCGAGGATGGAGTCGGAAATCTGGTCGGCCACTTTGTCCGGGTGGCCTTTAGAAACGGATTCAGAAGTAAAGAGATAATGTGCCATTGGGGCTCCTATATTAATTAAACTTTTAAAATTCTTTCTATGCGTAAATTTAGTTAAATGCATAGATTGTGGCAACGAGAAAACAATCCGAATGGCTTTTTTCTACGCTAAAATGCATTTTAAAGTTGTAAATAAAAATTTTATATTTATATTAGCTATAGCGGCTAATAGATTTGTAAATGTTTTCCGCCGAGTTTGCGCATTCGACGCGGAGGACTTTGCCGGGTATGGCTGCATGTATAAGTAAACGAAGTCGGATGGCGGGGAACAAATTTTGGCGTTTCGCCGGAATGTTTTTGATTAACAAGGAGAAAATATGGATTTGCCTTTCATAAACGCATGGCTTGACGACTTGCTGGATCCGAAATCCTTCAAGGATTACTGCGTAAACGGACTGTGTGTCGAAGCGAGCGACAAGGTGACCCGGATTGTGACGGGCGTGAGCTTGCGCGACCAGCTGATTGACGCGGCTATCGAAGAAAAGGCGGACTGCATCATTGTCCACCATCCGAACGGTTTCTGGCAAGGGGATTCGCAGCTCCCGGTCGGGAAGTTCGCGGAACGTCTCCG
Organism: Fibrobacter succinogenes; assembly: GCA_902800345.1. GTDB lineage: Bacteria > Fibrobacterota > Fibrobacteria > Fibrobacterales > Fibrobacteraceae > Fibrobacter > Fibrobacter succinogenes_H. The sequence continues at coordinate 26,104 of CADCDO010000048.1, read as the reverse complement.
TAAGCTTATGTGTAACGGCATTTCCGTGTTCGGTTTCCACCTGCCGCTCGACGGTCATCGTGAAATCGGCAACAATGCCGTCATCGCGAAAGACCTGGGGCTCAATCCCGTCCATGAGTTCCTGTACGAAGGCGTGAGGGCGGTCGGCGTTATTGCCGAATGGAGCACGTCCGCGACGCAGAATGAATTTTTGGACTGCCTGAATACCGCCTTTAAGCACGGAGTGCAGAATTCGTTCTTCCACGGTCCCGAAAAAATCAAGCGTGTGGCCATCTGCAGCGGCAGTTGCGGAGTTTCAGGAATCAAGGAAGCGATGGAAATGGACTGCGACGCATTCATCACGGGGTGCATCAAGGAAGAGGTTCCCATATATTGCCAGGAATACGGGGTGAACCTGGTTTCGTGCGGGCACCACAGGACGGAAATTTTCGGCGTGAGCGCCTTGGCCGAAAAGATCGAGTCGGAACTCGGCATCCCCTCTAAATTCATAGACTTAGATAATCCTATTTAACGCTTTCGTGTTGCGTTTTTCTGTGTTATCCTAAATTTATGGTCTAAAATTCCTAAAAATTGGTTTAAAATTCCTATACTTGGCGTTTGTAATGAAAAAGAAGGAATAAAACCTTTGCAATTTAAAGGGCGATTTTTTAAATTTCCCTTAAATGAATTTTGTAAAGACATCCATCCATTTTCAGAAGTCCTCCAGGATGCTGACCGTCAAGGTCCCTGCGTTCCTGCTTCGTGGCGGACTTTTCGTGCGGATCGTGGTGATTACGGGATTCATTCTTTTTCTGGTCCAGATTCTTTCGACTTCTGTCTATGATGGCGTGCTGAAGCATGCGTTTGCGAGCCGCCAGAAGTTGAACAAGGAACTTTCGCAAATCCAGAACATGATGGATTATATTTCCTCTGCTTCGGTGGATTTTTTCAAGGCCGAAAAAATGCTCCATGCGAAGTTTGGCCTTCCGCTGCCGGATGATGCGTCCCGTAACTTATCGACGGGCGGACATATCGAGCCGGAAGTGCAACTTTTGCGGAAAAGTTCCCCGGTTTTTGAACGTACTGCCAAAATGCACGAAGACGTATGGCGCATTTTTGGCAAAATCCAGAACAACGAGAAGTCTTTTGACGCTCTGACGAAGTATATCGACCAGAGCCGCTCGGTTTTACGCTACATTCCGTCGATTTCGCCGACTGCCGGTCGCTATGCTTCCGCTTTCGGTCCCCGTATCCATCCGGTGACTGGCGAAAAGGGCAAGATGCACCAGGGCATCGATATTGCCAACGACCGTTGGACTCCGGTTTATTCCCCGGCGGATGGCGTGGTTGAAATTTCCCAGCTGAGTTCCTCTTTTGGGAATTTTATAGTCCTGAACCATGGCAACGGCTTCAAGACCCGTTATGGGCACTTGCAGATGTCCGCCGTGACTCCGGGGCAGTTTATACATCGTTACCAAATTCTTGGCTATATGGGCAACACGGGGCGTTCTGTGGGGCCGCACCTCCATTACGAAGTGTGGCTGAACGGGGTGCCGGTGAACCCTCTTCCTTATATTCTCCCTAACGACTATGAAGTCGACTAATTCTCGCTAGCGTTTTTGCGCTTGGAGGGGCACCCGGGAGGGTGTTATGAAAAAATATGGCAGTCATGTGCCGGCCTTTGCAATTTGTGGCCTGGCACTGTTTTCGGTAACGTATTCGTGCCCGATGTTCGTGGAGTTTTACCCTGATCCGAAAGAAATTTCCGATGCGGAAGGGGAATACGTTGAAATTCGTCTGGACGATTTCCGTGCGGAGTCGCTTTTCGTGCGGATGGAGTCCAAGGAAATTCTCGCGTTCGCATGGCCGGATGCGGAGCGTCTGGTTCTCGTGCACGATACGGTTTCGTGCCCTGTACGGAAAAATGTGGCATGCGGTTTGCTTGGGAAAACCTCGCTTCCGAATACCAGGGAATCCGTTTGGTATGTCTGGTCGGGCGCCTGCATGGATTCCGTGACGCTCCCGCAGCCGAAGCCGGGGAAGTCGGTCCAGCGTGTGGGGTTGACTGACGAATGGGCTTTTGTCGAGGGCACGAAGGGTTCGGCAGACCCGGACTACGAGTTCGGCATCGAGGATTGCGCCTTGGGGCGCCTGTCTGCGGAATTTGCGGATGGGCTGTGGAACGTTACGGCGTTCCTTGCGGGGTGCGATTCGTCGTCGGTTCATGTTCGCACGCTTGATGTGTTTGGGGCCGGGGGCTGGATGGATAAGGATTCCGTCGTGCGTGATGGATTCTCGGTTGTGCGGCCGGGAGGCGGGGCGCTGTGGTTCCATGCCGAGCTTCCCGAGGACGCCGCGCCGTCGAACAATGTGCTGGATACGTTATTTGTCGTGAGGTCGGGGGCGGGTTCCGCAGCTCGCGAGTCGAACGGTTCTTTGGCGGAATCGCCGGGCCGATTTTCTGGAATGTCGCCGGTTCGCGTGACCGAGGTTCACCACTGTCCTGAAGAGCCCATGCCGGAATGGGTGGAAATCTACAATGCGAGTTCGTTCCCGCTGCCGCTGGATGCGTTCCGCTTTTGCGACCGCGGTAGCGCTTTGGGCCGGGCGGGGGACTCTATCCTTCCGTTCCAGACCGTCCTTGTGTGTAAGGACACCATGGCGCTACGTACGTCGCTTGGGATTCCCGATATCCGTATGGTCCAGGTTCCGCTTGGATTTTTGAATAACGTAGAAGGAACGCTCCGCCTCTGCTACCGTAACGACGCTCTCGATAGCGTCTATTGGGACAAGGGGACGGTTGCATGTCCCTCGGGATTCAATCCCTTGACGGGTCGTCGCGAGTTTACGCCGGGATTCCAGCGGAAGAGCGTAAAAAAGGAAATGTCGAAACGATTTTTCGAATATAAGCTTTCGTCTCGCGTAGTTTCGAAAAAAGGCGCTGCGCTTCGGTTGTATGTGGAATCCGAGCACGATGTGGTGCTTGGACTTCTGGATTCTGCGGGGCGCCGTGTATGGAAGTCCGTGGTTCCGTCGATGTCGAATGGATGGGTGAGGGTTCCCGTGCAGGAACATCTGGGAATTGGCGCCGGGTATGTCACTTTGTCCGTGGGGGAATCCGAGGATGTGGTCGGTATTCTTGTTCGTCCGTAAACTGCGTGGCGTCGCTACGGTCTTGTTTGTCGCCCAGCTTCTTTCAGCGCTGGTTTTTGCCTCCGAGGGTAGAGCATCCTTTGCGTCGCTACTTTCGGGCGGAAACGCTCCCCGGGGGCTTGGTGGCTATCATTCGACTCCGGCACGCCATGCGGAAAACGCTTATGGAGTTTCGTATTACTGGATGGACGAAGTCGATGAAATTTCGTGGAACTTGTCGCTCGACTTCGGGAACGATATCTATCGTGTCGGCGCGTTTGTCAGTTACCAGTCGATGGATTCGCTCCACCGTGCACTGTATTCGGAGGGTTCTTTTGCAAGAACGTGGAACCGCTTGACTTTGGGAATGGCCTACGGACTCGATATGGAATGGATCCCGGGCGACGTTTTTTGGACGCGCCACCGTTTCAAGTGGGCTGCGAATTACAGCTGGCGGCAAATCCATGTGGCGGGAATGCTGAACGGGTTCATGGACGAGGGAGTGACTCCGGCTGTGGGGGTCCACTGGATTTCGGACGAACCGATTTCGGCGTTCGCGGAATGCGATTTTGACTACCTGTACGTGGGGGCCGTTTTTAGGTGGAATCTCCTGGAAATTTCCACGAGTTACCGGTTCCCGGACTTCGCGTTTGCGATGCAGTTCTCGTTCCGGTGGAGTTTCTGTGGCGTATCGTATGCCCGGGGCTTTAAACACAATTCTTTAGGCTGGAGTGGTATCCATGTTTCCCGTAAATTTACATATCATTCCGCATGGAATTAGTTAACTTTGTACAGTATGAAAAAAGCCGTTCTTTTATTGCTTGTTTTGTCCGTGCTCTCCATGGCGAAGTCTGCGAAATCAACGAAGCCGTCGGAACCCACGCCTGAGGCAAAACCGGAAACGGAGAATACGGTAGCCGCTGAAACTGAGTCCCGCAGCGAAGCACAGGCAGCATCGAAGGACGAAGACGCTTCGCTTGTTGATTCGACCTATACGTTGTACATCCACCCGTTTAATTTTTTGGTGCCATATTCGCATTTCTGGGCCGGAATCAACGTGCCCCATGGCCTTACGGACTATCCATCGTTTAACTTGACGTTCGAGTGGAAACTTTTCGAGAAGTCTTCGCTTATGACGATGCCGCATTTTGTACGCGTTGACCGTTCGAGCGACGACTACAAGATTTACGATATTGGCCTGCAGGAAAGTTTCCGCTGGTACGGCGTCACCGGCAAGCGCTGGCGCTATTTCCAGGCGGGGCTCCTTTTGAGCCATTTGCATATAAAGACCGAAGATGATGGCGGCTTTGATGGATGGCTGTACGGCTTCATGTTCAACGGCGGTGTCAAGAAAATTTTGAACGGCGGGGAAGGGTTTTTTGGGCGCTTCGCCGTCTCGGTCGATGTCGGGCTGGGCTACGCCTGGACGAGCGACTTTGATGCGGACCGCGACAGGGCATACTTCAAGATGGACAAGGGCTTTGTCATCGACGTGAACGCCGCGATTGGATTCCAGATATAATTAGTAGACAGTAGGAAGTTAGAAGTAGGAAGGGGGCTTCTTACTCGTCATATTCTTCTTCAGGTTTAACAAAGAGAAGTGCTTTATCGCGGGATAGACGAGGCTTGAACTCGCAACCTCCGGCGTGACAGGCCGGTGCTCTAACCAAAATTGAGCTACCACCCCAAATCGTTTCCGATCTTCGGTAGTGGGCGATAACGGATTCGAACCGCTGACATTCTGCTTGTAAGGCAGACGCTCTGAACCAACTGAGCTAATCGCCCGAAAAATTACTTGTCTTTTTCCTTGCCGTTGTAGAGAATTCCGAGAGGAATAACCACAACGTAAGCAATCGTCAAGATAATCGGTGCAACCGAGAGACTTACTGGATTGTCTGCCGGGCCTGTGGCTAAGCAGATAAAGCCAATAATAAGTAGCAAAATGCCAACACCAATAAGAATGATATTCTTTTTATTCAACATTTTCTACAACCTCAAGATTACGAGCCAAATATACAAATATTCATCTTGTTGTCAAGCGAAATTGCGTTTTTTTGCGAAAAAAAAAAAATTTTCATAGCATTAAGGTTCATAGGTCGTATGCACTACGCTTTCTTGCAGCAACGCGCCATTTTGCTTGAGTTTGACCACCTTTATCTGAGGTGGAGAATACACTTTTTTCTTTTGTTTCATGGTTGATTCCTGTTATGTTGTTGCATCCGCGATTGCCTGACCGTTGGCTTCTATGTTTTTCATATAAATTATTGCGTCGATGCATCGAGGGGTGGCTTTGCCCAAGCGCAATAAGAAAGCTATAAAATCGGCCAAAACGTGTCAATCACCGAAAATAAAATTCGCACGAAAAAAGAAAAACGCTTCTCGATGAGAAGCGTTTTTCGCGGGATAGACGAGGCTTGAACTCGCAACCTCCGGCGTGACAGGCCGGTGCTCTAACCAAAATTGAGCTACCACCCCAGTGGTTTGTTTTGGTTGTTCAGGTCTTTCAACCGAACGACCCAAATATATAAAGATTTAATTCGTGTGTCAAGGGTAACGTGCGAATTTTTTGTGTTTTTTTTGAATTTTTCGAAAAAAAATGACTCGATTGGTTAGTCCGCAGAAGATGGAATTATGAATTAGGAATTATTTTTTTACGATTCCGAATTTCATAATTGGATTGCTCCGCTTTAACGCCGAAGGCGTCAAAGGACCGCAGGTCCGAGCCCATAACCCATTCCTTTACTGGATCCTATCGGTCGCGGCACTCCCTTCAGGATGACGCGTCTCTTGTCTGTAGGCTCCTTGAGCCGTTCTCACGTCTATCTTTGTCCGGGGTATTTGACGCGGGTGTGGTACGTTCCGTCCAGGCTGTGGAGGAACGCTTCTTCGAGCTTGAACAGTTCCTTTATGGACAAATTGCTTTCGTTGAACTGGCCGTCCATGAACTTGTCTAGAATTGTCTTGTGAATCATGGACTTGAGGGCTTCGGAAGAGGTGTCCGTCATGGAACGGCTTGTGGCTTCGATGACGTCTGCAAGCATGAGAATAGCTGTTTCCATGCTTTGCGGCTTGGGTCCTTTATAGCGGAAGTCTTCTTCCTTGATTTCCTTGCCCGTTTCTTTGGCGTGTTCTTTAGCCTTGTGCAAGAAATACTGGATAAGCGTGGTGCCGTGGTGTTCGAGGATTCCCGAGGCAACGAGTTCTGGAATCTTGTATTCCCTGGCGAGGAGCGCTCCCTGCGACACGTGCCCCGTGATAATCTTGACAGACTGGTAGGGGTCCAGGTTGTTGTGCGGGTTCACGCCTTGTTTCTGGTTTTCGGTAAAATATTCCGGTCGCATCGTCTTGCCCAAATCGTGGTAGAGCGCCATGACTCGGACGAGGAGCGAGTTCGCTCCGATGGTCTCGGCGACGCCTTCGGCGAGGTTCGACACTTGTATGCTGTGGTGGAACGTGCCGGGGGCGAGTTCCGAGATGCGCTTGAGGGCCGGCCTGTTGAAGTCCGACATTTCCATGAGCGTGAGCACGGTCGTGATGCTGAAAACTTTTTCCATGACGTGAATCAAGAGCACGGAGGCGACCGCAGTACAGATGATGATATTTGCGCTTGCGGCGATAAGCGTCTGGTAGAATGTCATGAACTGGAATCTGTTGCGGAGCAGCAGCATTATGCTGATGGCAAGTGCTGCGGCGACGATGCCTGCAATCATGCTCCAGGCGAACTGGACGCGGTAACGCATGCGGAACAGCGGGGTAATCACGGCAATAATCACGATAAGGCTTGTAAATGTTGCCGCAAGATCGTATCCGTTCAAAATACCGAAGAATCCGGCAGAGAACGTCGCGAAGGCGAGTCCCATGCGGGCGTCATAAAGGACGGTCGCAATCACGGGCGTGAACGTGATGGGGTAGAGCCACATGAAGTCGATTGCTTCCGGGAGTATGCTGTCTGGCTTGTTGAGCGTTCCCGAGAGGTTGTGGATGATCCAGAATGCGAGCAACTGCAACAGTGTAAGGAAAGCGAAACTCCACAGCTGGCGGGGCGTCTTGAACATGGTGCGCGTGGGCATGTAGAGGCAGAACATGATGAGGAGCGTGATGATGATAATGTAGACGAGCGTGTTTCCATAGGGCGCGGTAAGCGTCTTGGAGTGTTCCTCTTTTTGCAGTTCCATCTGGAGGGCGTCGATTTGTTCGAGAATTTCTTTTGTGATGGGGGAGCCTTGCGTCACGATTTCGATACCGCGCGGGACGATACCTTTTGTGGGCAGGACTTTTTTGGCGGCGTCAATCTTGCGGGCTTCGGTCTCTTTTTCGAGATAGAATACGTTGGGGCTCGTGAATGCATAGAGCGCTTCGTAGAATGCACTTTGCAGCCCCTGTGCGGAGAACGAGCTTTGCAGCTGGCCGAACGCTTCGTCGATACGTCGCTGCATGGGCTGGATTTCGCTAATTTCTATGGCGTTTTCGTCGTTTTCCTTGATGAGGGAGACTGCCTGCTTGTTGTATATGAGGTTCTTGATGCTCTTGATGTTGTAGTTGTTGCAGTACAACGTAACTTCTGTTTCGGTCTTTGCGAGGAGCGTGTTCGAGACGCCCTTCTGCATCATCTGGTAGAACACGGACATGAGGGAGTCGCGGGCGACGGCGTTCGTGCTGAGCGGCTTGATGGCCGTGATGGAGAGACGCTGTTTTAGGAGGTCGTAAATGCGCGATGCCTCCTGGACTTTCGATTGGAGCGAGGGGTCGCTTCCGTCATCCTTGCTTGCGCTGATGACGGCCTGGATCTTGCCGTACTGTTCGAGCTTCTTGAGGTATTGTTCCAGTTCGTGCAAAAGACGCGTCGTTTCGTCGAAGTTGAATTCGAAGATGGCGTTCACCTTGTCGGCGGCGCGCGTCCTTTCGGTCTGGAGTTCCTGTTCGGTTTTGGGAACTTCGAACTTGAACGGGGCGACGATTGTCCTTGTACTGAGCTGGCCCAGGTGTGGACGTTCGGCGCGCAGAGCGATGTTCTTGTCGGGGAACAATAGAATGGCGATGAGGATCAAGAGAATCCATGCGATAATCAAATGAATTTTTTTCTCTTTCTTGTTCATTTAATACCCTTCTATTTTTTTAGCTCGTTCTGTTCGTAAGCTAGCAAAATGTCTTTGACTAAATGATGGCGTAGGACGTCGGTGGCGCTAAATTCGACTTCGGCGATTCCGCGGATGCCCTTGAGGATTTTCATGGCGTGTTCCAGACCCGAAACTTGCCCTTTGGCGAGATCCACCTGGCTGCTGTCGCCTGTGATGATAGCCTTGCTGTGGGGGCCGAGCCTCGTGAGGAACATCTTCATCTGGGCGGTTGTCGTGTTCTGCGCCTCGTCCAGGATGATGAAGGCCCGTTTCAACGTGCGGCCACGCATGTAGGCGAGGGGGGCGACTTCGATGGCGCCCGTTTCTTCGTAGCGGCGCAGCTTTTCTGCGGGCAGGAGCTCGGAGAGGCTGTCGTGGATGGGACGCAGGTAGGGCGCAATTTTTTCTTTGAGGTCGCCGGGCAAAAAGCCGAGCGATTCGCCAGCTTCGACTGCAGGTCGTACAAGGCAGATGCGTTCGGCTTCGCCGCGTTCGAGGCTTGCTACCGCAAGCGTGACGGCGAGGAAGGTTTTGCCGGTGCCTGCCGGGCCTTTGGCGAAGATGATGTCGTTCTTTTCGACCGCCTTGACTAGTTCTGCCTGTGCGGGCGTCTTCGCGGAGACGCTGATGCCGAACCGGTTCCTGAAGACGGGGCTATCGGGAATGGACTCGGTGATGTGTGCTTCTTTGGGCCCGAGCATGCGTTCGAGCTGGTTCGCGTCCAGGATTTCACCATTGCGTGCAGCAATTTTCAGCTGGTCGAGGACGGCAAGTACACCGGACATGTCGGCATCGTCGAGGGGGACGATGTCTAGCCCTGGAAGACGGGTACGGATCTCAACGCAAAAACGGCTCTCCAGTAATCGGAAAACCGTTTCACGTTCGCCTGAAATAACTCGCTTCAGGTTGTCAGACAGTGAGTAATGCCTTATATTACTCTTCATCTGAGGAAGCTGGCTGCTGGACCGGAAGACCGAGCTTGGTCCTTGCGTCGAAGATTTCCTTGCGGAGCTTGTGGTTGTCTTCGTTAGCGGCAGAAGCTTCATCCTGGGTCTTCTTCAGAGTCTTTTCGTCGAAAACTTCCTTGGGCGCAGCCGGTTTCTGCTGTACGACCGGCTTGGCGGCTTCGGCCTGGTTTTCGCTATAACCCGTGTAAGAGGAAGAGTTATCAGAGGATGTTTCGTTGCTTCCGGTGTAGCTGCCGGTATCGCTGCTACCGGAGTCGTTGGACGAACCTGCGCAGGCAGTGAAAAGTGCTACGGAGAGGGATGCGAGAACTAATTTCCATTTTTTAAGAGACATTATTTAAGCTCCATTCTAGTCTTTGATGGCTAAAATATATATAGTTGTGACAAAAAAAATGTTAAAAAAGGTAAAAATTGACGATGCAATCACGAAAAAATGATTTTCATGCCTATTCTCAGGTTTTTTTGTCATCAAAAAGTTACGATTCAAAGAAAATTTATGCGAAAAGACGTATTTCGTTGATGAAAAAACTAGGCTCTTTTTGCGTTTTTGCCGGGATGCCTGTTGAACCGGGGGGCGAGGAGGCCTTTGTTCAAACATGGACCCGGTTTGTGCAGGATCCGGCATTCTTATATATGACAGGCGTGAACGAGGCTGGGTGTTATCTCGTCTTGGACCCGCGGAAGGGCCGCTCGACGCTTTTTGTTCCGAAAAAGGACCCTTTCAAGGAGTTCTGGAACGGCAAGCGACTTGGGTATGTGGATGGTGAAAACGAAGTCGCTCGCGTGACGGGCGTGGATGATGTTCTTCCGATTGATGCGCTTTGGAATTTTATCGAGAAACTCGCCGTGGAATACGGGAGCGGTAAGAACGCCGTGGATCATGCTTTCGCTTTCTATTATGAAAAGTTCAAGGGGGACCACAACGAAAAACTCAAGAACGACATGAAGAAGGTTCTCCGCCGTTACAAGATGAAGGTGAAAAGCTGCGCCGACCTGCATTTTGAAGATCGCCTGGTGCTGGAACCGGAACGTATAGTCGATGCCCGAGTGGCGCAGCAGATTACGGACGAGGCTTTCCGTGCGCTGCTCCCGGCGATGAAGAACATGAAGACCGAACGCGATGCGGCGTTGTTCTTGAACTACGAGATGCAACGCCGTGGCGACGGGGACCTTGCGTTCCCGACGATTGCTGCCGGCGGAAAAAACGCCTGCTGCTTGCATTACGTCAAAAACGACGAAGCGTTACGCAATGGTGAACTTGTCCTGTTCGACTTTGGCGTGCGGTTCGGGACGCTCCATAGCGATATATCGAGAACCATCCCCGTCAACGGCAAGTTTGACCCTCTTCAAAAAATGTTGTACGAAATCGTGCTGGAATCTGCAAAAGTCTATCAGCGCGTGGTGCGTCCGGGTGTTTCGCTCAAGGAAATCGGCATGATTTGCTGGGAGTTTATCGTGATGGAACTGGAACGCCGTCTGGTGAAAGGAGCTAAGGGTTCGTATAAACTATTGTACGAAAAACGTCCGCATGGCGTGAGTCATTTTATCGGGGAACATATCCATGAAGGTGACCCGGGTTCCCGTTCCTTGGATGTGGTCTTGAAACCGGGAATGCTTATTTCTTGTGAGCCGGGATTGTACGGAAATTTTAGTGCGACAATTGACGGCAAACGTTACCGTGAGAATATCGGAATCCGTATAGAAGATGATTTAATTATTACAAAAAATGGTTTTGAAAATATATCGAGAAATATTCCTCGGGAAGTCGATGAAATCGAAGCTTTGATGAGGTGATTTTTCTATTTTTCCCATTAAACAATTCATTGTCCAAAAGGGCTTTGTTCATGTGGAAAGTTAAAGGTGCTACAAGATTCTTCCTGTCTATTCTAGCGACGGTTTTCGTTCAGGCGGGCGTCTTTATTTATGCCCAGAAGATTTTGTCAGGTTCGTTTTTTGCTCGGAGTGGGCAAATCTGGCAGAGCTTCATGCTGCAAATATTCTTCATCGCACCATATATTCTAATGGTGTTCTTTGCCGGGTTCTTCACCAACAAGTTCTCGAAGAACAAAGTGATGGCGTGGTCGTCCTTGATAATGACGCTATTCGTCATTGCGCAATCGGTCCTGGTGACCGTCGATTGCCCGCGTGTCGCTTTCTGGCTTTCGATAGGGCTTAGCTGCGGCTTTGCAATACACAGTGCCGCGAAGTACGCCATTATCAAGGAAATGTTCGGCGTCCGGAATTTGAGCTACGCCAATGCGTTCCTCCAGATTTTTGGCCTTTGCGGCATTATCGCGGCTTCGTGGTTTGCCATTGTCGGCGTGAATCTTATCAATCTCGACCAGCTGGTCTCTTACGAGGCGGTGCGCCGCATTACGTCGAAGTCGGTCGTGATCCCGTGGGTCCTCACGGCGGTGAGCGTGCTCGGTACGGTCGCCAACTTCCTTATTCCGCGCGTAAAGTACGAAGACCAGAGAACGAGCATCAACAAGGTGCGCCGTCACTTGAGTCTTGGCTTCCGCGTGCCTACGCTCCGTGCATCCATCATCGCCCTTTCGATGTTCTGGGCCTTGGCGCAGGTTTTTGTGCTTGTCTATCAGGATGTTTCGGGTTCTTCTACGGTCAACATGATGCAGGACTACATGTCCTTTGCCATCGTGGGTCTCATGATCGGAACGATTGTCGCTGCCCATTTTTCCAAGGACTTTATTGAATCGGGCTTTGTTCCGCTCGGCATGTTTGGCGCCTCGATTTGCATGTTCCTGGTGCCGTTCCTGGTCCATCCGGTCGCTCTCGTAGTGCTCTATTCCTTGACCGGTTTTTTTGGCGGTCTCATCCTTGTGCCGGTGAATGCGCTGTTGCAGTATAATACGCGCCCGAACAACTCCGGTTCCGTCCTTGCGTTTGCGAACATGATCCAGGCCCTCGTGCTTCTCGTGTTCCTGTTCGTGTTCTCTACGATGGTCCGCTACACGGATATCCGCCCGCAATTCTACTTTATCGGCCTTGCCGTTATTTCCGTGGGCGTGTTCATTTGGTCCATTTACAACTTGCCGCAAGCTTTGTTGCGCACGCTGTTGCGCTTTGTGTTTAGCCGTTACAGGATTCGCGTCTTGAACGTGCAGAACATCCCGAACGAAGGCCCGATTCTTCTCGTCGGTAACCACCACAGCTTTATCGACTGGGCGATGGTGCAGATGGCTGCCCCGCGTCCGCTGTGTATCGCAAGCAACAAGGACCATTTTGACAAGTGGTACTTGCGCGCCGTGCTCAAGCGCCTCGGCATGATCCGTATCGATAACCGCAATCCGAAGATTGCGATGGACAAGATCCATGAAGCGCTCCTTGCGGGCAAGGCCGTTGTGATTTTCCCGTCGGGCGAAGTGTCCAAGTCTCCGCATGTGGAACCGTTTACGATTGATTATTCGTCTGCGGTGGAAGGGACCGATGCCCAGGTGATTCCGTTCTACATCCAAGGTCTTTGGGGCAGTAACTATAGCTACAGTTCCTCGAATATGTTCGGTGCCTCTGCGGAACGTTCCGTGACGGTCGCTTTCGGCGAAGCGCTCCCGGCGGATACGCCTCCTAACGAAATCCGTGCGATTATTCGCCGCATTTCTATTGATGCCTGGAACTATGCCGTTTCGTTTGTCCATCCGATTGCCGATAGCTGGATTCGCACTTACAAGAAGTACGTGAAGAACGGGCCTGCCATTTATAGCCCGGACGGTGCGCATTTCTCCGGTTACAAGCTGATGGGCGCCGTGATGGCATTCCGTGGCTACCTCAAGAAGACGCTTGGCAAGCATGAGCAGAACGTGGGCATTATGCTTCCGCCGAGTCCTGCCGGTGTGATTGTGAACCTTGCTCTTTGGGTGATTGGCAAGACGAACGTGAACTTGAACTACACGTCATCTGTCGATAACGTAAAGTTCTGCTGTGACCGTGCGGAATGCTCGACCGTCATTACGAGCCGCCAGTTTGTGCAGAAATTGAAGGGCCGTGGAAACGACTACTCCCAAGTGGCATCGGATAAGGTGCGTTTGCTCTATGCCGAAGATATCATGAAGGAAATCCCGAAGGCGAAAATTGCCGCGTTCCTTGTGCTTTGCATGGTCATGCCGAGTTGGCTTATCCGTCTCTTGTTTGTGAAACATCGTTCCATGGACGACAATGCGGTAATCGTGTTCAGCTCCGGTTCCGAAGGAACGCCGAAGGGCGTGGAACTCACGCAGCGCAACATGATGGGCAACATCCAGCAGCTTGCTTGCATCTTGAATGTGAGCCGTGGCGACGTGATGCTCTCGGAACTTCCGCTGTTCCATAGTTTTGGCCTTACGGTGACGACGCTTTTGAACCTCACGGAAGGCTGCCCGATTGTGGCCGTGGCCGACCCGACGGACGTTAAGACGATGTCTCGCGTTTGCGCGGAATTCAAGGTGACAATCATGGTGGCGACCCCGACGTTCCTGCGTGCGTTCACGGTGAGCCGCTACGTACACCCGTTGATGTTCAAATCCGTGCGTATTATCATTGCCGGTGCCGAAGCTCTCCGCCCGGAACTGGCGACGGCCTTCCGCCTCAAGTTCGGCAAGGAAATTTACGAAGGTTACGGCTGCACGGAAACCGCTCCGGTGGCATCAGTCAATACCGAAAATACGTTGTTCGATGACTACACGACTTTGCAGGTGAACAACAAGCCGGGAACGGTGGGTCCTGCGCTTCCGGGAACGCAGTTCCTGATTGTCGATCCGGAGACAAACGAACCTTTGCCGACGGGCGAAGCGGGCATGATTCTCATTGGCGGATGCCAGGTGATGAGGGGCTACCTCAAGGATGAAGACCGCACGAAGAGTGTGATTGTACAGAAGGACGGCGTCCGTTATTACCGCACGGGCGACAAGGGCTATCTCGACGAAGACGGTTTCCTTACGATTGTCGATCGCTACAGCCGCTTTGCAAAGCTCGGTGGCGAAATGATTAGCCTTGGTGCTGTCGAAAAGAAAATCCAGGATACGCCGGTGTTGCAGGGCTGCGATTACGTGGTGACTGCAATTCCTGATGCCACGAAGGGCGAAAAGATTGTTCTTTTGTACCAAGGTGAAAAGGATCCGAAGGACGTGCTTTCGGAACTGCGTGCAAGCGGCATGCCGCCTTTGATGCTCCCGTCCGCGGCGTTCAACGTCGATGTGATGCCGAAACTTGGTTCTGGCAAGGCAGACTTTGTCACCGCAAAGAAGATGGCGAAAGAACTGGTGGAGAAGAAATGAGGTATGAGTACGCATCGGAGTTTACCCTGAGTTTTATCGAAGGGATGCTTTGAGGTATGAGGTCGGCACGTTGTGCCTTTGAGCACGCTTCGCTTCGGGCTTTTCTTTTAATACATTACCCATACCCCATAGCCCATACCCCATAGCGAGCTTGCGAGCGACCTAATACAAGGAGAAAAACAAATGAAGAGTCTCACCGCTGTACGCACAACGCGCTTAATCGCATCGCTGATTGCCATTCTTGGAATGTTTGTCTTTGCGGTCGAGCGAGGACTTACGAAAGTATGCATCATGGCGAAAAGCGGGGTGCAGATGGGGCTTGCCCGTTATACGAATTCGTTTACGGGTCGTTTCGCTGCAGAAAATTTTTCGGACGACAAGAAGCTTTTTGAGACTCTGCAACATGTCAAACATTTGTTGCCGACTGCGGACAACATATTGCTTGCGTTGTTCATCGTAAGTATTGTTCTTTTTATTGTGGCTGCTTTTGGACTTGCTTTCCCGAAGCAGTTCTGCCGTGTGCTTGTGGCGATGAAACTTCTCAAGTGGCAGGACGGAATTTTGCCCACGGCCGTGTCGTTTTCTGGCAGCATGCCGGGCGAGGGGATGAAGGTCTCTAAAAAGTTCAAGAATGCCCGCCGTAAAGTTGCGGCATTCTGTAAAAAGTTGATCAAGACTTTAAAAAAAGTTGAGCTCAAGTACTGGATCTTTGTGGGATGCTCGCTTTTGTTTGTCCTTGTTCTTGTGTTTGGTGTGCGCGGTTGTTCGACGGGTAGCGTTTTCAGAGGGACTCAGGCGGTGACCGACGACCTTACGGAACAGGCGATGTTCTACATCAATGCTCAAAAGTCCTATTTTGCCAAAAACAGTGTCGTAGGCGGGCCGAAATCGCTCAAGATGCCGGATTCCTTAACGACGGACTATTTTACATATCGCGTGACGGGGAGCCGCTTTACGGCAACATTGAACAGGGATATCAAGGATTGTCCTGCCGGCAGTCGTTGGACTGTCTCTGCGTCGACCAAGGGGTTCTTTAGCGTTGACTTGGTCTTGTACCGCGCTGCGCCTAAAGACACGAACTGCACCGTCATCGCTCCCGATTTCAAAAACTTGGGAAGAAGGTAGACTACCCGATTTGCACATTTGCCATCTCTGAATATATATTAGAGATACCTGGGATGTTCCAGAGTTGTAGAATGGGTGGTAATATGAAAAAATTGATTCCGCAGATAATTGGTGTCTCTGCGGTATTTTCGATGGCGGCCGTCAATTGGGTTCCGCAGTGCGAAAGCAACGGCTTTACGCTGATTCGTTCATCGGAACATTTTGAAGTTTGCAAAAAGCCAAAAACGGATGACGGCGCTACGAATAATGTTTCTATTCCGACTTCGGATGCGGAGGGCGTGCTGCAGTCGCTCGAGAAGGTCTATTCGTTTTATATCGATTCGCTCGGCTGGATGCTGCCGTTCCCGAAGAGTCCAGACAAAAAACTCAAAAGCAATATTTATGTGTTCGACAATTCCGTGATGGCGGCACTTTATGGCGGCCAGGACTACGTGAAGGACTTGAACGGGGAATATGGCCCTGGTATGTGGATTGGCGTAGGCTCCTTGAAGGATTATTGGGGAACGTCACATGAGTTCGCACACGGATTGCAGGGAGTCGCAGGCTGGATGGGCAACAACAGCCATGCGGGATGGTTTGCCGAAAGCCATGCGAACTGGATGGCGCACCAGTACAATCCGAACGATGCACATTGCGCGGAATACTTGATCAACTACCCGTTCCTTTATTACGGTTCCACGCGAGACCGCTATTGCAACTGGCAGTTCCTGGAGCATTTGAAAGAAGAATTTGGTGGTGGCTACAAGGGCGCGCACGAAGTGAACCGGATCTGGATGGAATCCATCCGCGACGGGGAAGACGGCCGCATGGAGCAGACGCCTTTTACCGCGATGATGATGGTGTACGGCTGGTCTCTCGACAGCTTGAACCAGCAGTTTGGAAAACTGGCGATGAAGAACGCGACGTTCGAATATGCACCGGCAAAAAAGGCTCTGTACAAGAAGTCGTGGGGGAATTACGAATTTTCGACACGTCGCGACGCTAGCCGGGGCGACAATTACCGCAGGCATCCGCGCGTGACGATGTTGAATAAAATGGTTTGTGCGGATGGCGAAACTTGCGCGGACCGCTTTATCTCGCCGAGTTACTGGGCGCCACAGCGCTGGGGTTACAATATCGTTCGCATTTATCCCGAAAAAGCGGGGAAGGTGACGGTCAAGTTCCGTGGCATCGTACAGGACAAGCCGACTGTCAACGGCTACGCTTGTTTTGGCGACAATACGGACTACTACAAGGGCAAGAACTACAAGTGGTGCAATTACGCTCCGGATAAACTGCCGAATCCGGCGTCGGGCTGGACGGTCGGACTTGTGGCGGAAGGTGCTGACGGCACGCCGCGATACAGTGAAATGAAGCATGGCAAGGGATTTAATCTTGACATCGAGACTAAGGATGGCGATAAGGCTTTGTGGCTAGTCGTGACGGCGACGCCGACTGAAATGCAGACCATTTTGTGGGATCAGTTCTACTACAGCATCTACCGCTATCCGTACATGATCGAAGTTGAAAACGGCGTTCCTGAAGGTTACAACAGGGATTTCTGGAAACCGTCGAATACAAACGGCTACACGGCTCACAGCAACGGTGGCGGGCTCGTGAGCAGCAAGGCGAAAGTGGCGGCGACGGCTTACGTAGGGCCCAATGCTGTCGTGAACGGCGGGACGGTTTCGGGCAACGCCCGCATCGAAGATTTCGCCGTTGTAAACGGCGGCACCATCAGCGGGAACGCCGTGGTGCGCGGGCGGGCGCTTGTGTCTGCGGGAACCATCAGCGATGACGCCGTGCTCGAAGAAGATGCCTGGCTTGTGAGCGGGACCATTAGCGGAAAAGCTAAAGTCGGTGCAATCTCGATTATCGTGAATTCGACTGTGACCGACAACGCTCAAGTTTACGGCGTGATGTGGGCAGTAAACGGCAAGAAACTGAGCGGCACGGCACAGCTTCGCGGCGACCTCGAGAACAACTTTACGAAGGAACTTACGAAGGGCGTGTTCTACGGTATGGTCGATGATGGCATGCTCAATAACGCGAATTACGGTGCGAACCTCACGACGCCTCCGACCGATGCAACCGCGAGCATCGAAAACGCCAAGTGGTACGCTATCGCGGACGATTCCATTCCTCCTCCTGATGGGCCAGTATCCTTGGCCAAGGTCGGCTCATCTTCTGTATTCCGCATGCAAAAAACGGGTGACATCCTTCATCTGCAACTTCCGCAGGGAACGCGCAGCGTCGCTATCGTGGACGTCAACGGCCGAGTACATTTGCAGCGACAGGGAAACGCTTTGTCAAATTCCCTGACGCTTTCCATTGCGGGTATTCCGTTAGGATATTATTTCGTCGTTGTGCGGCTGGAGCGCGGGACTATCACTAAGCGTTTCATGAAATAGCGTCAAATTGTAACCTTTTTTCAAATGATTTCTCCTATGTTATTGAACATGGGAGATTTTATTTGATGTGAAAAATAATACCAAAAGGTTCCTGAAAGGAAAATGTTTTTTTCGGAATCCTTATGCGTTTTTTTCTTTACTCTTGTCTTCTCGTCAACCGGTAAAGTGCAAAAAAGGATATATTCACTTTAAGTTCCGCCGAGGGAATGAATTTGCGGATTGGAGTGTCTATGAGAAAAATTTGGGCGATGGATGTCGCTTTGGTTGTTGCAATGGGCTGCTTTGCCAGTGCGGAGGCGGCTACTTGGAAACCTGTATGCGAAAGTCATGGACATACGCTTATTCTTTCTTCCGAACATTTTGAAATCTGCCGAAAGGCCAAATACGATGACGGTTCGACCAATAATGTCGGTGTCTATAGCGATGAGGCCCAGAAGGGCTTGGACATCCTGGAAGACATTTTCTCGTTT
Source organism: Fibrobacter succinogenes (assembly GCA_902800345.1). GTDB lineage: Bacteria > Fibrobacterota > Fibrobacteria > Fibrobacterales > Fibrobacteraceae > Fibrobacter > Fibrobacter succinogenes_H. Next base: position 7,653 of record CADCDO010000048.1, on the reverse strand, counting down.
TATCACGATTCTTTGAAGTGGTCGCTTCCGGAACCGGGTGACCCAGACAACAAGGTGAAAATTGCGGTCTATGTCTTTGAAGACGAAAAAATGGGAGCGCTCTATGGAGGCGACAACGCTGAAGGGTGTAACGATGCGGGCTGCTCGCCGGGTATCTGGCTCGGGAAGGGGTCGCTAAGTGACCGTTGGGGGCTTGCGCATGAATATGCCCACGGCATGCAGAGCATTGCGGGTTGGATGGGCAACAATAGCCATACGGGTTGGATTTGTGAATCGCATGCGAACTGGATGGCTCACCAGTACATACCGAACGAAGTGCCGGGGTGTTCCGAATACTTGATCAATTTTCCCTACTTGTATTACGGTTCAACGCGCGACCGTTATTGTAACTGGCATTTCATGGAACATCTCAAGGAAGAATTTGGCGGCGGAATCAAGGGCGCCATGGAAGTGAACCGCATTTGGACGGAATCGATTCGCGATGGTGAAGAGGGGTTGATGGATCAGACGCCGTTTTCTGCGATGATGATGGTTTACGGCTGGACGCTTGATAGCCTGAACGAAAAATTCGGGCGTATGACCATGAAGCATGCGACGCTGGAATACACGGCCGCAAAAAAGACTTTGTACAAAAAGGCCTGGGGCGATTACGAGTTCAAGACCCGCCGGAGCGTCGGTGTGGGTTATCCATATAGCAGCCATGGTCGTATCACGATGCTCGACAGGCTCGATTCTTCGAATAACCGCTATATCTCGCCGAGTTACTGGGCTCCGCAGCGCTGGGGTTACAATTTGGTACGCATTTATCCAAAAGTAGCGGGGAAGGTGACTGTCAAGTTCCGCGGGGTCGTGCAGGATAAAAAGACTGTGAATGGGTACAAGTGCTTTGGCGATAACGAGGACGATTACATGGGCAAAAAATACCATTGGTGCAATTATGCGCCGGATGCTTTGCCGGATCCGAATTCGGGCTGGACGGTCGGGCTTGTTGCGGAAGGAGCGGACGGCACACCGCGCTATAGCGAAATGAAACAGGGGACCGGATTCAATCTCGAAATCGAGACGAAGGATAGCGACAAGGCTTTGTGGCTTGCGGTGACGGCGACTCCGACAAAGATGCAGACGATTCTTTGGGACCAGTTCTACTACAGCATTTACCGTTACCCGTACATGATCGAAGTTGAAAACGGAGCGCCCGAAGGCTACAACGAAGGCTTCTGGGCGCCTGCGAACGCAAATGGTTATGCCAAGCATGCCAACGGTGGCGGGCTCGTGAGCTCTAAGGCGAGGGTGGCCGCCACGGCATACGTCGGGCCGAACGCTGTCGTGAACGGCGGGACGGTTTCGGGCAACGCCCGCATCGAAGATTTCGCCGTCATCGATGGCGGCACCATCAGCGGAAACGCCGTGGTGCGCGGGCGGGCGCTTGTGTCTGCGGGCACCATCAGCGATGACGCCGTGCTCGAAGAAGACGCCTGGCTTGTGAGCGGAACCATCAGTGACAAGGCGAAGGTCGGCGCGCTCTCGGTTATCTACGAAAGTACCGTCAAGGACAATGCGCAAATTTACGGGGTGATGTGGTTGCTTGAATACAGGACCGTTGGCGGTACGGCTCAATTGCGCGGCGATTTGGAGAACAATTTCTCGCAGGAACTTTCGAAGGGCGTTTTCTACGGCATGGTCGAAGACGCCATGCTCAATAACGCGAACTATGGCGCGAATCTCACGACGCCTCCGACCGAAGCGACTGCTAGCATCGAAAACGCCAAGTGGTATGCCATTGCGGAAGATTCTACGGCTGTAAACGACAAGCCTACGTTTGCACAAAATATTGAAATGAAGCGTACGACTTTGCCCACCCAGTTGCAAGTCTTTGGCGTTAACGGGAAAATGCTCGGAAAAGTCAAGTTCGATGGCGACTGGCAGACGTCTCTCTATGCGGCCGGATTCAAGAATGGGGTTTACATTGTCCGTAGTCTAGAAAACCGCCAAACCAGACGGGTCGTATTGAACCGCTAGTTTTTTGATTTTAAACAAATGTTTTTTCGTAGCTGGGGTTTACTGCTCCAAGCGCTCCAAAGGACTGCTTGAACCGGAAAAGGTTCTCGTTCAAGTAGTCGCCGTGGTTTTCGGTCGAAATCCCCCAAGAAAAGCGCGAAACGCCTTCGCTTGCGGCTTCGCGCATCGAGTAAACGTAAAGTGCTGTCGCCGGCTGGAATTCCTTGAAGTCCGGATTCACCGCGATGTATTGACCGTGCCTCGTGTTCGTTTTGTTAAAAAAGAATGTCATGAGCGCGCCCACGAAAATTCCGTTGTCCCAAATTCCGCGGAAACGGATGTTTTGGGGAATGCGGTTGTCTTTCAAATCGTAGAGCTCTTCGAGCGTATGCACCGGTTTTACGCCGAACTTCTCTTTTGAAATCTCGAGATATTTATAGAACGTTTCAAATTCTTCGTCCGAGCGCAGTTCACGATATTCGATGTCATGGCCTTGAGTCTTGCGGAAAATCCGGCGGCATTCCTTATCGCAACGGTCGAGCGGGTCTTCTGTTTTGCTCAAATGACAGATAGCGCTCAGTTCCGTCTTTCTCGTGTAACCCATATGCTCCAGGAGATATTCCATGAGGTCGGGGGAAATTCTTGAAAAAATATTGGGCGTGAGCTTGAGCCGAACGCTTGAGTACCGCTCGGAAAAATAGGCGTCGATTGTCTTGAGTATTTCGCTCAGGTGGCTTTCATGGTAAGCTGGCTCTGAAAGTATGGGGCCGCCGAATGTGGTGCCCGGATGCGAAACGAATGCAGGCTTTTCGAAATGGTCCGAAGTTATCTCGGCGCCTGGAACGACTGCGACGATTGTTCCGCTAATGTGAACGATGAAAGAGGCGTCTTTGAATCGCCCTGCCGGATGGTAGTCCAAAAAACGCCTCGTTTGCAGGAAAGTCCCGTTGATGGATTCCTCGTTAATAAAACGGTCGAAGCGGTCAGCAAGATCCGGTGTGTAGGGCAGAATTTCGTACATGACCATAATTTAAAAAAACTCGGTACAAAAAAGCTCGATTGCGGAAAATGAATCACATATTTGCCTGCATAATTTTTAAATTGAAAAAGTAAAAGCCATTGGAGCGTTGAATGAATTTGGTTCCTAGAATTATCCGTAAACTTATCCGTACTTCCCGGAGCCTTTTTTACCGTTTTATTTCTACGGCGAAGGTTGATGGTAAAATTGTCGCCGTGACGCCCGTACTTTGCGAGGGCCTTGGCAAGGTGCGTGTGGGAGATCGCGTGGTATTCGGTTTCCAGAGCGATGCCGATTTTTGGACGTCTTACGTTTTTCTGAATCCTCGAACGAAAGAGGCGTGTATTTCCATCGGGAATGGGACGCAAGTTTGCAATCATTTTACGGCAGTCGCAGAAGGTCCGGGAATCGAAATTGGCGAAAACGTTCTTGTCGGTACGGGAGTGACGGTTCTCGATAGCGATTTCCATGAAATCGCGCCTGATAAGCGAATTGGCGGCACTCCGAAAATGGGAAAGGTCGTTATCAGTGACAACGTGTGGATTGGCGATCGCGTGACAATTCTCAAGGGTTCTTCCATCGGCAAAAATTCCGTTGTCGCGGCATGTTCCGTTGTCGCCGGCGTTTTCCCGGACAACGTTGTCATCGGCGGGGCCCCTGCGAAGGTTATCCGTAATATTTGATAGATTGATTAAAAATGCCTGTGGCGCAAACTGGTAGCGTTTGGAGTGACTGAACTCTCGATATATTAACGCTAATCCAACCCCAAAGGCAATCGAGAGCGCTATAGCTTTCGCCCGACCTTAAGCCGTGATTGCTATGGTGACGTCACTCCAAACGCTAGATTAATGAATTTAATGTTCCAGTACCATTATAATCCACAATCCTTATATCTTTATACCAATGTATAATGATTTTTGAAATTTTTTCCGAAAATTTTATTAAGGTGTGGACAAAGATGTCAACATTTCTGTAAAGAATCCAAAACTTTCGAAAATGAAATTTGCTGGAGAAAATAAAAAAAGACTTTTTTGTCTTTTTTTTTGTATCTTGTTCCTGTTGGATTGAGTGTAATTTTTACAAGGAATTGCTGATGAAGCTTCTTCATTTTCTTGCGTTTTGCTTGTTTGCTTTTGGCATGAGCAAGGCAACTGTTGTCGAACTACCCTCATATTTTGATGATTATTTTGAACCCGATCCGGTTTATGCGCCCAAGGTCGTATTCTGCACAAAAGCTCCAAGGACAAATGATTCGTCCATGGTCCATAAACTTGAGGTTGTCATTTCGGATTCGACCATCCCCAAGATAAGCTGGGATTTTAAGTTTCCCTATATCCAGAAGTATTTGACAATCGCTGGAATGGAGTATAGCTCGCACGAAATTCTGAATAGAGTCGATGCAACTAGGTTTAGGATTTTGCAAGCCATGCAGCGCAATATGCGTTCTGACGGTGATACGCTGTGGCTGGATTTGCACGGCATAGATAAAGATTCGGATTTCTTCTCTGCCATAAATTTCAAGGTGAAATCGGGCAAGGATTCGGTAATCAAGGATATCGACCTGTTGACGCTCGATGAAAAAACTTGCCCGGTGGATTCGGCATTTGACTTGCTCGGAATCGAGTTCAAGTTCAAGACGAGTGATAGCGTGAAGGTCGATTTGGGGAAGGTGAGCAAGATATCGGATGTCGTTGCGACGGTCATATTTGAGATCCAGTTCAAAAAATCCGGTGACATGCGCTCGATGAATACTGCCTTCAACTTTTTTAGGTTGGAATTCCCTGCTGTGACGCCGGAAGATACGAAGAATTGGCCGCTAGGTATCGCAGGCGACCGGTTGATTGCCTATCTGACAAAGGACGGCGTGCAGACCAATATCAGACTGGATGAAAAAATTGACGCAATCAATATGCCGCTACTCGTTGACTTTGACGTGTTGGACAAATTCGATATCCCGTTCTTGGAAAAAAACGGCTTCTTGATAGATGATGAACCCCTCAGCTTGGGAAAAATCTTTAGAAATATTAACGATTACTACAAAATGACGGGTTCCTTTGTAGACAATGCTATTGACGATGCTTTAAAAATACCCTTTAAGGATGTCTTTGCCGGGTTTGAAAAGTATGCGAACAAAAGGGTCGTAATCGATGATATCGCGTTGCTCGACAAGGCCCTCCCGGATACAAATGCCAAATATGTCGACAAGCATTTTGTGAACCTGATGAATCCTTCGCATGCCGATGCCAACAAAAAAATCCAGCTGAAAAATGCAAAGAATGTCCTGGTCTATAAAATAACGCTCGATTCGCTCAAGTATTCCACGGGCGGAAAATTTGACGGCTTTAAAGTTTACGGCCTTGATTTCGATATTGTCGCATACGCCAAGCAAGTCGTTTATGCGACGAAAAACAACTGGATTGTTTGGGAGGATAGCTATCTTGACCGCATCAACTTGAATTTCTCTGCAGATGTGCCGTCGTTGGATATCGGGCTGTTCAAAGTGAAGTTCGGTGACGGAACCCAGAGTAAAAATGCGAAGCTTACGTACAAGGTGAGTGTTTACCCGAGGGAAAAAGCTGGTGAAAATGTAAAAGCTTCGCTCGAATTGAGCTGTGATTCTTTGACGGTGCTTGCCGGGAATATGGTCATGGAAAAATCGAAGAACCGGAACAAGAAAGAGCGTTTTAGCTATGACTTCGAAAACAGAAAATGGATTTTGCCCAATTCGCTAAAGCGCTTTTCGAAATATTCAAGCGACGAACTTCTCAATCATGTCTATGCTGTCTTAAATTCGCTGCGTTCGGTGAATGGAATTGCCGGAACCGATGTCGCCACGAAATTTGAGCAGCTCGTTTTTGGGGACAGCCTTAATAATCGAAAGTCGGAGATTCTAAAAAAGGATAATGGAAAGTTCATCAAGAAATTTTCGGATGTAAGTGACTTCGTGAGATATTATAACTATGCCTGGAACAATACTTTCTCCGATAGCAAGAAGAAAGAAACGGATGACGCCTGCATGCTTGTATTCCTCGATGCGAACAAAAAGGAAGTTGTCTTTAAAGACAGAGTTTCGAAGTCGAAAGTAGCGTATGCCAAACTCGTTTTCCGGTTTGACTTTAACCTGCGTCCCGATAATCGTCTCGAATTCGTTGTCGCGCTGCGGAAGAAACTTGCGGAGCTTCCGTCGGATGCGCAAGTGCGCGTCGGCTTCGATTCAGATGTATTCCTCGAATGGCTGGTGGACTTGAGGCGTTGATGAGATTTGTTGTAGCGTCATGGCGGACTCCTGTGCTGCCTACACTGAGTTCTATCGAAGTGAGCGATGTCGAAGCATGATTCGCCATATAAAATTTCTAAAGCGGGCTTAATTTTGGCGTAAATATGGATCCGGTTCTCGTAGAAATGCTGAACGAGCAGTTGGCTGACTTTTCATCAGATGGCAAAGCCCATGTCAATGCAAATGGAATCGTATTGCTTGAATTGACGATGGATTTAAAACGATAAAATCGTAAACAGAAAAACGCCCAGCGAATGCTGAGCGTTGTGCGTTAATATTTGGGGCTTATTGCCAAATATCGAGAAACATGGATTCTACCTCTTCCTCAAATTCATCGGTGAAAACTTCTACACATCCGAGGGACTTGTAAAAAGGAATTGCCGATTCCAATGGGTGCAAGGTCAACATCCGAACTCCAGCAATGGAAGATTCTTTGATCATTTCGACGAGTTTGTTGAATGCGACTGTTCCGATGCCTTGTTTTTGACAATCGAGTCTAACTCCGAAAGCCAATAACATAATACTCGGAAAGTCTTCATTGAATCCAACGCCTCGTAGTGATTGAGGTTTCTCTTCATAGGAATTGAATGTGAATCCTGAATTACATATACTTGCTAGAGCGAGAATATTCGAAGGATATTCATTTTCTACGAACTTGTAAGTTTTTGAAAAATGAAACCTGTCTTCTTCTGGAGCCACTTTGCAAAAGAATGTATCCAGTGAGACTGGATCGTCATCGGCAAGTGGATCGAATGGAGGAAAACAAAAATATTCTCGTTTGGCAATATCCAAAAAATCTTCCTTTTGGCAAGGAAGTAAAGAAAAGTTGTTCGGTTCAAGCATCAAATCATTTGGCAGATGACTTGTACGTAATCGGGCGAGTGACCTTAGGAACTTTGAGTTCGCCCCTAAGATACTTCAAGACCCTTTCGACCTGGGATGCCGGAACAACAACGGGTTTGTAGTTCGGAAATACGACCGGTTTTGTATGGGTAGCCATTGCCTTATCCTTTTTTGATTCATATAGCAAAACGATATAACAACTTTGGGGCTTCACTAGACCGGTGCAAGCCTGGCAACGCACTCGAAAAATCGGTGGTGATGCTAATATATAAATAATGCTATCTGAAAACAAGTGATCGCGTTGCGGCTGGCAAAATCGCAAAAAAAACGCCCAGCGAAGTGCTGGACGTTTCTGCGTAATGTCTTTAGACCTTCGACGCGAAATTAGCCAATTTGCGGAAGCTGGGCGAGGCTCTTCGCGATGTCTTCATCCGTCGGGATGTAGTCGCTCATTTCGCCGTCGTTGAACTTCTGGTAGGCAACCATGTCGAAGTAACCCGTACCGGTGAGGCCGAAC
>CADCDO010000047.1 GCA_902800345.1 Fibrobacter succinogenes | reverse complement strand
CATCCACCAGGTGGTGCTCGAAAACTACGCCTTCCCGGGCGGAATGATGATCGGTACCGACTCCCACACCGTGAACGCTGGCGGCCTCGGCATGCTCGCGATTGGCGTGGGCGGTGCAGACGCCGTGGACGCCATGGTCGGCCTCCCCTGGGAACTCAAGTACCCGAAGATGATCGGCGTGAAGCTCACCGGCAAGCTCCAGGGCTTCGCTACTGCCAAGGACATCATCCTCAAGCTCGCAGGCATCCTCACCGTTAAGGGTGGCACCAACGCCATTATCGAATACTTCGGCGAAGGCGCACGCAGCCTCTCCGCTACTGGCAAGGCAACGATTGCCAACATGGGTGCCGAAGTGGGCGCAACCTGCTCCACCTTCAGCTATGACGATTCCATGAGCCGCTACCTCAAGGTGACTGGCCGTGCCGACGTGGCCGCCGCTGCCGACAAGATTGCAGAACACCTCAAGGCCGACCCCGAAGTCGAAGCAAATCCGGAAAAGTACTTTGACCGCGTCGTGGAAATTGACCTGAGCACGCTCGTGCCGCACTTCAACGGCCCGTTCAGCCCGGACCGCGCCTACGCCGTGACCGACATGGCCGAAAGCCTCAAGGCCACCGAAACCAAGCCGGAATCCACTCCGGTCGTAAGCGCAGCCCTCATCGGCAGCTGCACAAACTCCAGCTACGAAGATTTGTTCATGGCCGCCAACATGATCAAGCAGGCCCTCGCCAAGGGTCTTTCCCCGAAGTGCCCGCTCCTCATCAACCCGGGTTCCGAACAGGTGCGCTACACCGCCGAACGCGACGGCCTCATCGACCTGTTCAAGCAGTTCGGTGCAACGATTATGACGAACGCCTGCGGTCCTTGCATTGGCCGTTGGGACCGCGCCGGAGCCGACAAGAAGGAACTCAACACCATCGTCCACAGCTTTAACCGCAACTTCGCGAAGCGCGCCGATGGCAACCCGAACACGCACGCATTCGTTGCCTCCCCGCTCATGGCCGTGATTGCAGCCCTCAGCGGCGACATCCGCTTCAACCCGATGACCGACACCCTCGTGAACAACGAAGGCAAGGCCGTGAAGCTCGACCCGCCGGAACAGTGCGAACTCCCGCCGAAGGGCTTCGAAGTCAAGGACGCAGGCTACCAGGCTCCGGCAGAAGACGGTTCCAAGATTACCGTTTCCATCAACCCGGAAAGCAAGCGCCTCCAGGCTCTCGCTCCGTTCGCGGCTTGGGACGGCAAGGACATCGCTGGTGCCCCGATCCTCATCAAGGCCAAGGGCAAGTGCACCACCGACCACATTTCCATGGCCGGTCCGTGGCTCAACTACCGCGGTCACCTCGAAAACATTTCGAACAACATGCTCATCGGCGCCGTGAACGCCTTCAATGGCGAAACGAACAAGGTCCTCTGCCAGTGCGGTGAATACAAGGAAGTTCCGGAACTTGCGAAGATTTACAAGGCCAAGGGCACGGGCTCCATCGTGATCGGTGACGAAAACTACGGTGAAGGCTCCAGCCGCGAACACGCCGCCATGGAACCGCGCTTCCTCGGTGTGAAGGCCGTGATCGTGAAGAGCTTCGCCCGCATTCACGAAACGAACCTCAAGAAGCAGGGCATGCTCGCCCTCACCTTCAAGAACGCTGCCGACTACGACAAGATCCAGGAACAGGACGTGTTCGACATCGTTGGCCTCACCAAGTTCGCCCCGGGTTCCGAGTTCACGCTCGTCGCCCACCACAAGGACGGCTCTGTCGATAACATCGCCTTAAGCCACACCTACAACGAACAGCAGTGGGCATGGTTCAAGGCGGGTTCGGCCCTCAACCTCATCCGCGCGAACAACAAGTGACGATAAGGCGGATGCGTCGTTCGTCATCCTGAGCAAAGCGAAGACAACCTCAAAAGGCGAGTGTTGCGTCCATGCTTGCATGGGCATAACCGAGCCAAAGAGGTTGGGGCTTGCCCCATCCAGTTATTTTTAACGCAGACTCATCCGAGCCTGCGTTTTTTTATTCCCCTCACATAACATTTTTCAAAGTTGCCACGTTTCAAGAAATAATTAAATTTATCTTGATTCTCACGGAGCGACGCTCAAATTCTAGGAAAATGAACATGGCAAACAATCGTGAAAACTGGGGTTCCAAACTCGGAGTCATTCTCGCTGTCGCAGGTTCGGCAGTCGGGCTCGGCAACTTTCTCCGATTCCCCGTGCAAGCGGCTACAAATGGCGGCGGTGCTTTCATCATCCCCTACCTCATCGCGTTTGTGTTCCTCGGAATTCCACTCGCATGGATTGAATGGACCCTCGGGCGCTACGCCGGTTACCACAACTACGGCACCTCCCCAAGCACCTACCACGTGATTTTCCATAAGAAAAAGTGGGCTAAGTACTTGGGCTCGCTCGGGCTCCTCCCGCCGATTTTCATCATTTTCTATTACGGGTTTATCCAGTCGTGGATTTTGGCGTTCGCGTTCTACTCGGCGACAGGCACGTTGATGGACGTTGTCGCGCAAGGGCCCGAAAAGATGAAAGAATTTTTCGGCAACTACATCATGCTCAAAACCTGCGTCGGCGGCTTCCCAGTAGCGATTATATTCTTCCTGATTACGTTTGCGGCAAACATGGTGGTGCTTTCGTTCGGCGTGCGCAAAGGCATTGAACGTGCGAACAAGATTTGCATGCCGATTCTCTTGATTCTAGGCCTCGTGCTGGTGGTCCGCGTGCTTACGCTCCCGGGCATCGGCAAAGGTCTCGCGTTCATGTGGAACCCGGACCTCTCCGAACTTGCAAGCCCCAAGGTATGGATGGCGGCGGCAGGCCAGGTGTTCTTTACCATGAGCCTTGGCATGGCCATCATCTTCTGCTACGCGAGCTACCTCAAGCCGAAAGAGGACCTCGTGCTTTCTTCGCTCACGGCAAGTGCTACGAACGGATTTGCCGAAGTGATTATTGGTGGTACGGTTGTAATCCCGATGGCAGTGCTTATCGCAGGCGCGAACATCGAGGAATGCGCGAAGCTCGGTACGTTCGGCCTCGGATTCCAAACGATGCCCTACGTATTCGGCACGCTCCCGCTCGGCGGGTTCCTGCAGACGGTCTGGTTCTCCATGCTGTTCTTCGCAGGCATCACGAGCGCGATTTCCATCATCCAGCCGCTCATCAGTTTCTGCGAAGACGACCTCAAGTTTACGCGTAAAAAATCCGTCACGACGGTCAGCACAATTACGTTTATCGGTAGCCTTACCGCTATTTTCGGCCTCGCCGCCGGTACAGTCGATGAACTCGACTTCTGGGGCGGTACGTACCTCATCGTGTTCGTAGGCATGATACAAGCAATCCTCTTCAGCTTTGTACTCGGGCGCCGCAAGGCAAAGGAAGCGCAAGCCAATGGCGATCTCCCTGCCGAAGTGGAATTTGAACCGGGCGAAAACGAAGCCTTCGCGACAATGAACGACGGTTCGCTCCTCAAGCTCCCCCGCTTCTTGCGCCCCATCATCATGTATGTTTGCCCGATTTACCTGATAGTGCTTCTGATTTCGTTCACGGCAACGGACGGTCTCCCGTTCATCACGCTCAGCAATGTCGATCCGAACGCAACCGTTGAATTCCTCGGACACACGTTCCCGCAAATCGGTTTCACGTGGGCATTCCGCGGATTTTTGTTCGTACTGTTCGTGCTCCTGAACGTCGCCATCGCCTACGCCTGGCGCAAGGGCGGCCCGGCAGAAAAAGGCCGCAGCAAGAGCATCAAGAAAATGGAAGTCGGAAATTCTGACAACGCAGAGGAGGCATAACCATGGACGCTGAATTTACAACTGGCGGGCTCGTATTCATGATTTGCGCCTGGGGCGCCATCACGGGTCTCTGCGCATTCTGCTTCTACAAAGTATTCAAGAAGTAGTTGGTAGAACTTAGAGCTTAGGGACGTCATCCTGAAGCCTGTAGGGCTGAAGGATCCAGTCGCTCCCGTAAATTTTAGTGGTTGGAGATAAGGTCCCAGTGGTCGGGAATTTCAACAATACATTTTTCTACAGGCATTTCATCGCATTCTTTGCTTTTGTCCCAATACCATGCCGTGTAATGGTAAACAGTATCGTTTGTATCTTCCAAAACAAGTTGTTTTGCTTTACTCCAATCAATATTCATCCCCGTTCGAACAACATACAGGCTCGTATCCAACCCTACATACACTTCCGTTTTCAAAACAGTCTCTGAAAAAGCACTCATATCTATACTTTTTTTTGCCAACAAAACGCTATTTCCTGTTTTTTTAGTTTTCAGAAATATTGACACTTGGTGTTTTCCTCTCAAAGGCTTTCCGCAACTAAAAGGCAAATCAGTAGCAGCGAAGACAACATTACAATAATTTTGAGAAAAGAATCTCAAATGGCCATCTCTTTTGTATTCATTTTTTTCATTATAATTAGCCCAACTTACATCAACAGTATCTTCATCAAGAATATACACAAGATCATAGGTTTCCCAAGCTTTATTTACCCCATCAATAATTCCCACTATCGCTAATCTTTCCGCCTGTTCATAATAATTGGCAACAAAGCACGAGGAGAACAAAAAAATCATTATAATCAGCAATAAATTTCTAACCATGCTTCAAAAAAACCTTAATATCCCCAATAGTTTCTGTATGCCCATGGATTAAAGTTGTTAGGCGCGGCAGCACGGTATGAAGGCACAATTAGATGAGCGGCCCCAACACACATATGAGGCCAATACCCCATTTTTCGAGCTTTCATTTCGTTCACAGTCATGCCATTAGCCCTTAACAATCTCTACAACAATATATATAAATTTCATGCTCGTAAACTATAGAACAAACGTATCACAAGAACCACCCGTAGGTTGTGGTCTATTTTTTTAACAAAAATATTGTTTTTTTCAGAAAACTGTTTTAGCCTAAACGGGCAACTTCTGCTATTATTTTTGTTTTGACGGTTTCCCAAGAGTAATTTTTAAGCATAAATGGCATCGGGTCTTCTTCAGCATCCTCAAACCAAGTCAAACTTTTCAAAGTCATGAATGGGATTGCATCGGTATATTTTTCTCGATAAAAACCGAACATCTGTTCCAACGAAAAATGGTCCAGTAATTCGTAAAGGTCTATAAAATCCTTCTTTGTACCTCGATTTGTAATTGCTGATAATTTCATCGAAGCTATATCTTCCGGACTCGCAAGGACTAAGGACTCTTCTTCTACTTTTGCCGAAATCCAAGCGTACGGGTAGTTCACAAAGTCAACTTTTACACCATCAACAATATACTGGAAAATAAATTTTGATTCCTGTATGACTTGATAGTGGCCTATTTTTTGCAATATCGTTTTTATAAACATTGAATCAGATTCAAATGATCCGAAAAAAACCAAATCAATGGATTTTCTATGTCCATACTGCAAAGCCAGTGCGGTTCCCCCAACAAGCCTACAATTTTCAAAAAAAGATTCAGATTGAATCTTTTTTAATAAATCCAGGGTGCTTGATTCAATCGTATTGTGGAATAGCATCGAAACTCCCTTATGTCCGTATGGGTTATGCAGGCTATAAAGCTCAAGGCCTTCTTATCGAGCGACCTCATACCCATGACCGTTTCTTTGATTTCATCAAGAGAATAGATGTCTTTCAGGAATTTCCAGTCGCAATCGCTCCCATATTCAAGGACCTGCTTGATTATGTAGCCCCTATTTTTATCAGCAGAAAGCGTAGCTCTGTCCGTATCCCAAAACAGATGCTTTGAAAACTTGCTAAAATCTATATTAGTGCGATTCATCGTAATGAATATATAAAAAAATAAAGAAAAAATTCAGCCTCCGGCTTTGAGATCAACGAAAAGATGCCGTTAAAGCAATATTCTAGACATTTTATCATTGGAGTTTTTTTATCACTATCCAAAATGTTTTTTTATAGTAACATCGTTCAGATATGGCGAGCTGCCATTTACATCATCTAAGGCGTCCACTTCATCCAATGTAATATTTTGCGGCATCGTGGAGAACAGGAACACCTATGACGACATATTATTTTCGCCGTTCTTGACAAAATGCCTGTTTGCTAACTTTTTAAAAGGCACCTCTTGTATATGAGAGAACAACTCTTACATTGGGAGCGTCTTTAAGATAATCCACCTGTTTAAACTTTATACGAAATACGCCCTTTTGTTCTCTATTAATACGCTCCAGCAAATCGAATAAAAAAAGTTTTTGCCCATTTATAGGGCAATGATAATCCAAAACATGTAAATATTTACCCCTAAAAAAAAGACCCTAATTTTCACCATAACATGCTCAGCAAAGATAGATTGTTATAATAAGGCATACGAGCGGCAAATCTAGAACTTTTGTAAACAAATCACTTTCTTCCACTATTAGTATAGAACAGGACAACTCTTACATTTGAAGCATCTTCAAGATAATCCACCTGTTTGAATTTTATTCGTAATGTTCCAAGCTGATTTTTACTAATACGTTCAGGCAATTTAAATTTAAAAAGGCGCTGGCCATTAAGAGGACATGCAAATTCAAAATCATGCAAATAATCATGCTCATAAAAAAACACCGTATCACCAATGGTAAACGACGCTTCAACTTTATCTTTATATAAATCTATATCATCTACATTAATGCTGTAACCGGGTATGCTTTTATCCGACAATTTGTCAAAGCAAATGGAAAACGTATTTCCCCGTTTGATATAAGGAACCTTGATTTCCTGAACTATTTCTGTATTCACCTTTATAGGATACTCCCAAACAAGCGAATAATCAAAAGAAGGAGCTAGAAAGCATCCATTTATCACGCACCCAACTAAAGCCAAAATAAAAAAGAACTTGATAAACGTACTTACCATGCCAATTTTCTCCATAAAATATGCTGTAAAGATAAATTGTTATAATAAGGCATTCTTGCAGCCCCCATGTATCGAGCAAAAACACCAGGGTTATTCGTATGACGAAGACCCGTCCAACCTATAACAACATCTTTATCTTTCATAGAATCACATTTCACCCCAACGAATCAAATTCAACGCTTTATTTGGCAAATCCCGCATATCCTTAGGCACAATCAACCTGAAAAAACTCTTACGTTTTTTTTCATACGGACCGAACGAAATCCAATCATATTCATAATCTAGATTTTCTTCTCTATGATTATATAAAGGAGTCACATGCAAACCACGAATTTCAGAAGACATTTCAAACAAGACCAAGCAACTGCCACTATCTTTTGCGATTATAGTTCCAAAAGAACCATCCTCTTTACTATATGTTTGTTCATACCTTAAAAAATCGCACTGTGGCACGAGGGGCACCTTTGTTTTTTCATCATAAAAATCTTCAATCGCAATACGACAACTATGCTGTGTACAAGAATGGAAAATCACATCATTCTTTTCATTATTATAATTTTCTCGTTTAATATAATAGGGTATTTCCTCTTCTTTTTCGATTTTCAAACTTCCATCTATTCCTTTCACTATTCTCATAACACCAAAATTATACTCTTTCACACTCATATCCATATTGACGGCCTTTATAGCCTTATAAAAGCATTTCCCTTCATGTTTGAATTTTAAAATTCCCGAATTATATTTTTTTTCATAAGAAACAAAATCGCAAAAAGGAATAAAATTTTTCTTGTTATATTTAATGCCTATTTCAATAAAATTTGGATACGACAGGCAATTTTCCCCCTCCGATAAATAATAATTACCAACAAAGTTAACATCGCAGAAATCATCTTTACATTTATTGCCATCAATCTTCAATGAAATCTCTCTTATATCATCATTTCTATAATAAAGTTCACAACGTTTATCACAAATTCCACCTTTCACTACAAAATTTTCTTTCCCTTTCCAAAATTTTCCAACATTACACTTTTCCACTTTTTCAGAAGCCCCTGAAAAAGAAAATAAAGCGATTAAAAGAAGCAATGTAATCATTTTGCACCACCCCTCAGCAAAAAACAATCCTTGCATTCGGAATATTCATTAAACTTTGTAACCATCAACGTACTTGTAATATTTTACAAAAAACAAAGACATCATAACAGAAATCAGCAACCTTACCATGCGAACCTCTGTAACGAAAAACTGTTGTAGCAGGGTGATTTTCCAGGCATCATTCGTACAAAAGCTCCGATATTTCAACGATATTCTCAATAAAATTCCACGTTCGCAAACGCTTTTTCGCTATCGACGTCTTCAAGGGTAATGTTGGAGGGCATACTTGTGAATGTAGTAATCTTAACGGGCTGGCCGAGCTCGGAGTTCTTATAAACAACCTTGTTACGCTTGTCGTACCAGATGTTATATTCATCATTGTCACACAATGAGATAACAGAATTTCTTTTCCATTGTAATACAACTCAGCAATATTCATTTTCCAAATCATGTCCCTGTTATAATAACGAGCCTTGGATTGACAAGATCCTTCAATGTAAGGGAGTCTCCATCTATAATTTGAAATTCTATAGTTAATGGTTGTTCTAAATCTACGTCAGCAGGCAAAAGCTGTTCATAAAGTTTCCATCCATCACTGTCTTCAGCTTTCCAACAAATCGTCGTCTCATCTAACGATTCATTAAACGTACTATCAGCATATTCCGCTACTTCAATCTTTGTTTTCGCAACTATTTTCAAAGGCGAACTTGCTGGCCAATGATTTTCATCTTTACGATCGACACATAGTGCTATGGTAAAGAAAGTTGCTCCACCCCTCCCCCGTCCCAAAATAGAAGGTCTTTCAACACCATGAACTCTATATGCATGTTTTTCCCTACTATTCAGGTCTATAGGAAAAGATTTTGTTACCTTAATGCCACCTATGAAACGGTCTATAGCTCTAATTTGCCGAGACGTACAACTAGAGAAAAAAAGTAAAAAAACGAATAATACAACTTTTACCATAAGATACCCTGTGTAAGCATCCCCGCGATCAAGGAATTTCTATAAAATATCGTTCATCTGGAAAATCTTTTTCATACACGTCTCTTTTGTCCCAATACCACGCTGTGTAATGGTAAAGAGTGTCGTTTGAGTCTTTAAAAACAAAAGGTTGCATTTTATTCCAATCAACATTAAAATATTTTCTCTCTATATATCGTTCTTTATCAGTTCCAAAATATACCTGAGTAAGCAAGACAGAACGGTAATAGGCATCCATATCTATCTTCTTTTTTGCTAGCAATACTTTATTTCCATTCTTTTTATTTTTC
The DNA here is from genome assembly GCA_902800345.1 of Fibrobacter succinogenes. Taxonomy (GTDB): domain Bacteria; phylum Fibrobacterota; class Fibrobacteria; order Fibrobacterales; family Fibrobacteraceae; genus Fibrobacter; species Fibrobacter succinogenes_H. The sequence goes on along the minus strand of CADCDO010000047.1, from coordinate 34,707 downwards.
AAGTATATTTCAAAATCAACCATACCCCTTAAAGTACTCGTACAGCCCCAAATATCCCCTCCCTTAAAAAACACATTGCAATAACTTTTAGCGTACCACTTCAATTTTCCATTTGGGTTCCACTTAAAGTTCCAATCTCGATAAGCTACGTTAATCTCAGCCAATTTGCCATCAATAAAATACTCTAATTCATAATTATCAAGATATTCTCTTTGGCCATCAAGATTTCCACTAATTGATAACCGTTCAGCTTTATCAAAATAAAAGCATGAGGAAAAAAGCAAAGATGCAACTATCACAAATAAATTTTTCACCAAAGGCATCCTAATATCCCCAATAGTTTCTGTATGCCCATGGATTAAAGTTATTAGGCGCGGCAGCACGGTATGAAGGCACAATTAGATGAGCGGCCCCAACACACATATGAGGCAAATACCCCATTTTTCGAGCTTTCATTTCGTTCACAGTCATGCCATTAGCCCTTAACAATCTCTACAACAATATATATAAATTTCATGCTCGTAAACCATAGAACAAACTTTACCAGGCGTAAACTTTTGTGATAACTAACGCCTACACTGTCATTTTCCAGAGCCACGTCCCCAGCCAAGAACAACTCTTGCATTCGGAATATTTTTTAGGTAATGGCGTTTACGTACCCTGATTCGTAATTGTCCTCCTTGTTCACGATTAAAATTTTTTGGTACAGAAAAAAAGAGTAGATAACGCCCATTTATCGGACAGTTATAATCAGGATACGAAGCAAAAGCACGATTTCCAACAAAGACAGTATCTCCTAAATAAAAAGAAATATCCAAAGAATCTTGCCTAAGATATAATTCACTATCAGGCAAAGTTACAGGATTTCCCCTTTCTCGATCAAAACAAAGAGAAAACTTATAGCCATATCTAACAAAAGGAACATCTATAATTTGCTCTTCATCAGAATCCAAATCAACAGGATGTTCCCAAAGATTCTCGTAATTATGAAACGCATTTACACGATAGCCATCAATATTCCTATAACAGCAGCAAAGCATTAGACAAATTGTCGCAAATAAAAAAAGCCTTACCATGCAAACCTCGATAACGAAAAACTGTTGTGATAGCGAACGCCAATGCAATCGTCAAAAAAAACAATCAATGGACAAACAGCCACCAACGAATCCAATTAACCTCAAATAAAAATCTTTATCTTCATCAAATAAAATATACTTTAAAAATTGTAGGCAACCCCAATAACTTCATCCAATGTAACATTTTACGGCATCGTGGAGAACAGGAACACCAGTTAAAACCATAACCAATAATTCTTCCTAAAAAGCAACCAGTTTTCATTATCCAAAAAAATCATTTCTCCTCTCTGCCCTCCGACTTGACAATAGAGACTATATTTCTTCGCATAATAGGCATTGTCAACGGATTTGTCATCCTTTATCACACTAAATTTTCCTTTCAACGCCAACTCGAATAATAAATTTTGAGAAACTGAATCACTTTTTTCATAAAACGCACTCTCCAAAATATGAGTTTCTCTATTTTGGCAAACAAAAAGTTTATCGTTCATTTTATTTCGGGCGCATATGGAATCTATACTAGAACGACAAAAAGAAATAAGCAAGTTCTTTTTTTGAATGATGAATTTGTCCTTACATAAACGATTTTCCTTTTTCAAAACAATCTTTTGCAATTCACCATCAAAATACAAATCACAATTTGCGAAATTCGATGACACGCAACCCATTCCATTGCATACATCAGCAATTTTTTCATTAGAGATGGCAACAGAAATGAATAAAAAAACAAACAAAACAACATACCTCATATCAATACGCTCCTTCTATAACAAGTCTAGATTGCCAATTCGCATACGCCTGATAACGGGGTTGCTTACATATCCAGACAAGTTCCACGTTCGCAAACGCTTTTTCGCTATCGACGTCATCAAGGGTAATGTTGGAGGGCATACTTGTGAATGTAGTAATCTTTAGAAGTTGACCAAGTTCGGAATTTTTATATACGACATTGTTATACTTGTCACTACTCTTTCCAACTTTTAGAAGACTTAGGCATATCATGCATATCATCTGGAATTGCAATCGGAATTTTATAATTACCAGATTTATTTAACACTCTTAATTCACATAATCCAGATTTTGTTGCAGAAATCGTCCCTAGCGACATTGTTTCAGAATCAAAAGCTCTTTTTATTTCAACAAAATCACATAATGGATATATTGAGACTTTAGATGACGAGCTATAAAGCGCACCCTTTTGAGCAATAGAAAAATGACATTTCTTTGTATCACAGGAGTGAAACACAAGATCCATTTCGCATTCGCCTTGTTTGCAGTATGCGTCACTTCTATTTTCAGCAATAAGTGAATTCGTTGAGTCTTTTATTATTTTCATGACGCCAAATCTATATTTGTAATCATTCTGAACAAAATTGCTTTTATTCACAACTTTATACAAGCATAGCCCTTCACGCAAAAACGACAACATTCCAGTTTTTTCCATATTTAATGGTTTGCTGTATTTAACGAAATCACAAATAGGGATGAAATTTTTCTCATTGTATTTCAACCCAACTTCAACAAAAGAAGATTCTAGGCATCCCTTCTTAGGTGGCAAACGATTATATAAGCCACTAAGTTCAAAAGTACAATTTCCATGAGTACAATCTTTTTCATCCACCTTTAAATCGATATCATAAATAAATTCATCAACATAAGAAAAGTTACAGCGCGATGCAACTTTTTCTTTTAAATAAAAAAAATCTTTTCCTTTCTGTAGCACATTTTGTGCCCAAACATTGCAAAGGAAAAATAAAACAATACTAACTATCGTACTACAGTGAAACATCATTCCTCCCCAATTTAGTAAATAGCCTGATTCACAGCACCTAAATAGCGCCCTGCTTTGTAAACAGCCCAACTTCCTCCATCCATTACATAGTTTCCTACATATATCAATCTCCCATATTTATTATTCACAGGGAAAACATACAAAGGTCGAGTTGGACCAAAAATCAGCCTCTTGTTCTAATAAAAATAATTTACTATTTCAATAAACCACCAGAAAAATGTTTTTTTTTATTACATTATATATAAATTTATAAAAATCGCATTTATCATCAAAAAACGAACATTTGTTTATAATATTTTACTTTCAAAACATATTTTCTAAATTTATTTTACAGATTTTCAATGCCGAATTTTTGATTCGATTTTCAATTCTCACCCTAAAAAGCGGTTCCAACATTCCCGAGTAAAATATCACGTTCATCTCCAAATAAAAAACATCGACTAGATTGCCAAGTCGAATGCAACGGCTCATATACAATCCATTTTGCCCAAAGGTTCCTGGCAGATAACCATGACGGGAAATCACGCAAATCCATCAAATCGATGTCTCTAACACGGTCAACCGGGGCAAAGACTTTGCTATATTTACCCCAACATTTTGATAACTTTTTATTTCGAAAGGACAATTTCATGTCTTTAGGGACGCGTTCGCTAAAGACAAATTGACTGTTAAAGGCTTTATGAAACGTACTACTTGCGCTGGCGAAGTTCCCTACTACATTGCCGTTTTTCTCAGTTCATTCATGCAGTTGGGGTTGTTTATCCATTTTCAGCGTTGGATAACATTCAATTCCGAAGGGACCCGCTTTTTTTGGTTAAGCCTCTTGCTCCAATTTGCCATGTTCTCGCCGAGTATCGTCATGATGCACGTCGCGAGTTTCTTTGCCGGGCGCTACCCCAAGAGCAAGGTCATGGGCTGGTCCTCCATCGGCATGGCCATCTCGGTCTTACTGATTGCGTTTTTCTTTGGCGATAAGCTGGGCTTCGGCGCATTTGCGCTATTGTTCCTGTACGGCATTTTCCTCGCAATCTTTAATCCCGCAAAGATTGGCATCATGAAGGAAATCACCGACGGTAACGATCTGGTCAAGATCAATGCGAACCATTTGTCGTTCATGGCTCTTGGCATCACCATCATTTCGGCCATCACTTACAGGTACAGTCCCGAAAATTCATCTAACATCAGCTACACGATGCTCCCCTTCATTCTTTCGGGAGTCGCGCTCGTCACGGCCATTTCGTCGTTCTGCATCCGCATCAACAAGCAGAACAAGTTCCTGAAGCTCCGCTCCCCCAGACGCAACTTTTCTTCCACTTGGTCAAACCCCATGCTCAGGCTCTCGATGCTTGGCATTGCTGCTTTTTGGGGAGTGACGCAGTTCATCATCATGATTTCGCAGAACATGACGGGAACGCAGAACACGACTCTTTTCCAGTGGACGTTCATCTTTACGGGTATCGCCTACATCATCGGCGCCATCAGTGCTGCAAAATCTTCCAAGAACTTTGTTGAAACAGGGCTTATCCCCATCGCGGCCATAGCGTCGTCCATCACGATGATCGTGACGCCGTTCATCAACAACCAGTACGTTCTCGCGTTTCTCTATGCGTTCATCGCATTCTGGGCGGGTTCCGCGTTCGTCATTCTCCGAACCGTCATCCAGAACATGACGCGTCCCGACACGTCCGGCCGAATCCACGCCGTGTCGTTCATGATCCAGATGAGTTTCTTGTTCGTGCTGCTCGGTTTCCAAGTCATCCTTTTCCTCATGACGGAACTGAGTCTCCACAAGCAGTTGTTCTTCCTCGCCGTGATTCTCGCGCTCACGTTCGTGTTCACGCTCAAGCGCACCCCGATGACGCTTTTGCGCGCCGGTCTCCGTTTCGCATTCGCGTTCGTGTTCCGCTACAAGGTCAAGGTCCACGGCGTACAGAACATTCCCGAATCCGGACCGCTCCTTTTGGTGGGCCCGCACTACAGCTTTATCGACTGGGCGGTTCTCCAGATGGCAAGCCCCCGCCCGCTCCTCATCGCGAGCAACAGGAACACTTTTGCAGACTGGTACTTGCGCTGGTTCGCCCACGGCAAGAGCCTCATCAACATCAATCGCCGCGACCCGGGCGAAGCCATGGAAAAGATCCATGAAGCCCTCCTGAACGGTGAAGCGGTCGTCATCTTCCCCGAAGGCGAAGTTTCGAAGACCCCGTTTGTATCCAAGTTTTCGCTCGACTATTCCAAGGCTATTGAAGGTACCAACGCTCAGCTCGTCCCGTTCTACATACAAGGTCTCTGGGGCAGCCGCTACAGTCATGCGTCTGAATGCGTGAACCGTCCGCAGTATTTCAACCGCGTCATCAGCGTCGGATTTGGCAAGGCGATGCCCGCCACCACCCCCGAAGACGTCATCCGCAAGGACTTGCAGATTCTAGGGACCGACATCTGGAACATCGCGATGGACCACTCCGCAAGCATCATCCCGCTTTGGTACCGTGCAATGCGCAAGCGCCGTTCCCGCCCGATATTGATCGACCCGGCCGGCCGCCACGTGAACGGTTACGAAATGATCCGCCTCTGCCACCACTTCGGCAAAAAAATAAAGTCGCTCACCAGAAACGACCAGAATGTAGGCTTCATGCTCCCCACGAGCCGCGACGCCGCTCTCGGCATCATGTCTATTCTCGGCTGCGGAAAGACGACGGTCAACTTGAACTACACCTCGCCTGTCGATACGCTCATCGGCTGCATCGACAAGGCCGAACTTTCGACAATCGTCACGTCACGAGCCTTCTTCGACAAGCTCTGCGGCAAAAACCCGGACTTCAAGCAGCTCGCCGACAAATGCCAGATGTTCTACATTGACGAAGAAGAACAGAAAATCAGCACATTCTGCAGACTCCTCGATGCGTTCATCGTCTTTGCGTTCCCCAAAAAGCTTTTGAGAGACCTCTGGTTTACGACGGCCAAGTTGAACGACGATGCCGTCATCTTGTTCAGCTCAGGCTCCGAAGGGCACCCCAAGGGTGTGGAACTCACGCACAAGAACGTGATTGCAAACGCACAGCAAGGCGACCATATCATCCGGCTTCGCCGCACCGACGTGATGACCGACATTCTGCCGCTATTCCATTCGTTCGGTTTCACGATGACGTTCATGATGCCCCTCTTGGATGGCGTTCCGATAGTGCTCTGCCCGGACCCGACCGACATCAAGACGCTCGCCCGTGTTTGCGCTGAATACAAGGCAAGCATCCTCATGGGTACGCCGACGTTCCTCCGCGCCATCGCCATCAACCGCTGGGTCCACCCGATGTGCCTCGACTCCCTGCGTTACGTGATTGCCGGTGCCGAAAAGCTCCGCCCCGAAATGCGAGAAACGTTCAAGCTCAAGTTCGGCAAGGATATTTACGAAGGCTACGGCTGCACGGAACTCACGCCGCTTGCCACGCTCAACGCCCCGAACGTTTTGCTGGACGACTTCTTGACGATGGAAAAATGCTGTGATCCATCGAGTATCGGTATGATTGTACCCGGTTCAACAGGCGCTATCATCAACCCCGAAACAAACGAGTTCTTGGCCCCGGGCGAAGAAGGCATGCTCGTCGTGACAGGCCCGCAAGTCATGAAGGGGTACCTCAGGGACGAAACAAAGACCGATGCTGTCGTTATCGAAATCGACGGTCGCCGTTGGTACAAGACCGGCGACAAGTGCACCATCACCGAAGACGGATTTATCAAGATTCTCGGCCGCTACAGCCGCTTCGCGAAGCTCGGCGGCGAAATGATTTCTCTCACCGCCGTGGAACTCCGCATTGCCGAAACGGGCATCATGGGCGAACACGAATTCGCGATTACCGCCGTGCCGGATTCCGTCAAGGGCGAACGTATCGTGCTCCTCGTGAAGGGCGACGCAAGCGTTGATACCGAAGAGATTTCGAGAAGCTTGCGCAAGTCGGGCATTCCGCCGCTCATGCAGCCGGGTTCCGTATTCTGTGTCGAAGCCATCCCGAAGCTCGGAAGCGGCAAGTGGGACTTCAACGGAATGAAGAAGCTCGCCTCGGAACTCGTCGGAAAAAAATAACGGCGAAGTTTTCCTTCGCCGCCGTAACATGACTTGAAAAGCTAACCGTTACTTGTACATTTCACAGACCTGGTTGGCCATATCCACCATATCGTCCTTGGAGTATGAGCCATTAATGTCCATTGGTTCATATTTTTCGGCATCATAGCCACCGTAAGACATTCTATAACCCGTTTCGGTAACCGTAAATGTCGTCGATGAGGTAAAACCGGCAGCCGACATCGTAGCGGTTGCAGAATTATCAGTGGTAGTCACCTTGCAATCCATTTGAACAGACGATCCGGAAATGTCTTCATCATCATCGCCACAGGCAGTGAAAATTGCGGCAGCACCAAGAGCGGCAATAAGAGCCAACTTTTTCATATTCATCTCCTTGTTATAAACATGAACTGGTTGAAAAAAATAATCTATTTATCATATCGGCAATTCAATTTTTTTTCACAAGTTCCGAAAAACACGCTTTGCGGCATCCACCGTGCGGTCGATTTCGTCTTCGGAGTGCGCGGCGCTCACGAAAATCGCTTCGAACTGGCTCGGGGCAAAGTAGAATCCTTCGTCGAGCATCCCGAGGAAATAGCGACGGAAGAGTTCCAAGTCGGATTTTTGCACGTCGGCAAAGCATTCGACCGGGCCTTCGGTAAAGAAGATGCAGCCCATGGACCCTACCTGGTTCGCAGAAATCGCGACACCCGCTGAGGCCGCCGCGTCCTGGAGGCCTGCGATCAGGCGTTTCGTCATCGCTTCGGCGTGCACGTAATATTCGGGATGCGTCGAAAGTTCGCGCATCGTCGTTAATCCCGCCGCCATCGCGACCGGATTGCCCGAAAGCGTACCCGCCTGGTAGATTCCACCGAGCGGAGCAATCTGTTGCATCACGTCCAGGCGGCCGCCATAAGCGCCCACCGGCATGCCGCCGCCGATAATCTTGCCGAACGTCGTAAGGTCCGGCTTGATGCCGTACAGGCCCTGCGCACAGTGGATTCCCACGCGGAAGCCGGTCATGACTTCATCGACGATCAAAAGCGCGCCGTGCTTTTTCGTTTCATCCGAAAGCGTCTGCAAGAACTCGGGCTTCGCCGGTACAACGCCCATGTTGCCGGCCACAGGTTCCACAATCACGCCCGCGATTTCGTCGCCAATCTTGTCGAAGAGTTCTTTCACGCCCGCCACGTCGTTATACTGGAGCGTGAGCGTGTACTTCGCGAGGTCGGCGGGCACGCCCTTGCTGCTAGGCTTGCCCGTCGTAAGCATGCCCGAACCCGCCTTGATCAAGAGGCTATCGCTGTGGCCGTGATAGCAGCCTTCGAACTTCACAATCTTGTCGCGTCCGGTAAAACCGCGTGCCGCACGGATGGCGCTCATCGTCGCTTCGGTCCCGCTGTTCACCATGCGGATCATCTCGACGCTTGGCACGAGGCTCATCACGAGCTTCGCGAGTTCCGATTCCAAGCCGCACGGGGCGCCAAAGCTAAGCCCGTTCTTCGCCGTTTCGGCAACGGCATTTATAACAGCATCATGCGCATGGCCCAGGAGCATCGGCCCCCAGCTGCCCACGTAATCGATGTAATCGTTTCCATCGACATCATAGATGTGGCTGCCCTTCGCGCGGGCAATAAACGGAGGTGTCGCCCCCACGTTGCCAAATGCGCGCACCGGGCTGTTCACGCCACCCGGCATGAGCGTTTTCGCCTCTGCAAACAAACTCTCGCTTAATTGATGATTCATACAAATTCCTTAAAATAACGGCCCTACTCCTTAACGATATGCACCACGCGCTGCGGGAACGGAATGGAAATGCCGACTTCGTCAAAACGATCCTTGACGGCCTTCATGTACTTGCAACGCATGTCCCAATAATCGCAAGTTTTCACCCAAACTCTCATATTCACGGCGACCGCGCTATCGTCCAGCGACGAAACAAAGAACGACGGAGCGGGGTCTTTCAAAATTTTCGAGTCGTTTTCTGCAAGTTGTTTCATTTCGGCCATGGCCTTTTCCGCAGAGTCCGCATAATCGATTCCGAACGACAAATCCAAACGACGCTTGGGATTGCGGCTGTAATTGATGATGGGAGACCCCCAAAGCATGCTGTTCGGCGCAAAGACGTAGAGACCATCAAGCGAAATGAGAATCGTATTGAAAAGCCCCACGCCCACAATTTTGCCCTTCAAGGAACCGCATTCAATGTAATCCGACGCACGGAACGGCTTGAGGAAAAGCAGCAAGATTCCCGAAGCGATGTTGCCCAGCGTATCCTTGAGCGCAAGGCCTATCGCAAGGGAGGCGGCGCCGATTACCGTCACGATTCCAGCGGTGTTCACGCCGAGAATGTGCAGAATCATGAGCAGGCCGCAAATATACACCGCATACGAAAATAACGAATAAAGCAATGGTTTTACAGATTCGTCAGCGCCTTTCTTAATGGCGAAACTAAGAACAAACCTAATAATCGCCAATATAAGAACTATTGCGATAAGTACAATTGCTATCTCAATCGTATGCTGCAACAAGACATTCTTTATCCCAAGGTTCTTTAAAAACAAGTCAAATTCTTTCATAATTTATCACGCCCGTAGGCATCTCCCTTACAGAATTTTATTTTCCAAGATTTCCTTTGCATGGTACGTGATGATGATGTCCGCACCGGCGCGCTTAAACGCAATCATGTTCTCGCGGATAATCGCCTTTTCGTCTATCCAGCCCATTTTTGCGGCCGCCTTGACCATCGAATATTCACCGCTTACGTTATACACGGCAACCGGCACGTTGCTGATTTCAGCAGTCTCACGCAATACGTCAAGGAAAGCAAGCCCTGGTTTAACCATCACGATATCGGCACCTTCTTCCAGGTCGAGTTCCACTTCGTGAAGCGCTTCGCGACCGTTGCGCACGTCCATCTGGTAACTCTTGCGGTTACCGAAATGCGGGGCGGAATCCGCAGCATCGCGGAACGGGCCGTAAAAGGCGCTTGCAAACTTTGCGCTATACGCCATAATCGGAGTGTTGCTGAAACCGTTTGCATCCAACATTTCACGGATTGCCGCCACACGGCCGTCCATCATATCGCTCGGAGCAACCATGTCGGCCCCCGCCTTAACATGCGAAAGCGCCGTCTTTGCCAAAAGTTCAAGCGTCGGGTCGTTATCCACGTCGCCATCCTTGATGATGCCGCAGTGGCCGTGGCTCATGTATTCACAAAGGCACACGTCCGTAATCACGTACAAACTCGGGAACTTCGCCTTGATGGCTCGCACCGCACGCTGCACGATGCCGTTCTTGTCGTATGCCGAAGTTGCCATTTCGTCCTTGTGATCCGGGATGCCGAACAGCAAAATCGACTTGATGCCAAGCGACACGCAGCTTTCAAGTTCCTTCAGGATTTCATCGATCGAGAAACGGAACTGGTCTGGCATCGACGGGATTTCTTCTTTGACGCCCGATCCTTCGACCACGAACATCGGGTAAACGAGGGCATCGGGATTCACGGCAGTTTCTGCAACCATGTTGCGGATAACTTCATTTTTACGTAGGCGGCGGGGACGGATAATCATTTTAACGTCTTATTTTTTAAATGTTCAAAAGTGTACAGTGCATACCGGTTTGGGCGGCCAAAGTAGGCGCATTCCAAACCATAATCGCACATAAAAATCTAGTAACTTGCAAACAGGGCTAGAGGCTGGCAGTTTGCAAAGAAGGAAAATTTCCCCAATTTCCGATTCTCGGTATTTTCGGAATTCATGCAAAAATGCAGCATTTCGAAATCCAACATCTAAAAATGGAATTTTAGAGGCGATTAATAACTATAAACTATAGCATGTGAAAATAATTCAGATGATACGCCCACAATCCGGCAATTAATCCCACAAACTAAAATCTTAATTGTATATTATTACGTGCATCAAAAAGTTCTCCATAAGGAGAAGCCCGTCCGGGCAAAAAACGCCAACAATAAGGCGTAAAACAAGGAGATTACATGAGTCAAATTGTCTCTAAATTCCAAGAATTGGGGCTGACGCTCCCTGCCTGCCCCGCACCAGTCGCTGCCTATGTTCCGGCGACACGCTTTGGCGACACGATTATCGTCTCTGGGCAGTTGCCGTCCGTAAAGGGCGACTTTTCGGCATTCACCGGTTCCGTCCCGAACGAAATTTCAGTTGAAAAGGCGAAGGAAGCGGCCCAAATTTGTTTTTTGAACAACATTGCAGCCGCCCTCACGCAGCTCAAGAACGGAGAGACGCTACGACTTGTGCAAATTCAAGGATTTGTGCAGTCGGCAAACGATTTCCACGACCAGCCGATTGTGCTGAACGGGGCTAGCGAACTTGCCGTGCAGATTCTCGGTGAAAACGGGAAGCACGCCCGCACTGCCGTTGGCGTTTCGACGCTCCCGAAGAACGTCGCCGTAGAAATAAGCTGCACGTTCCAGGCGATTAAGGAATAAGTTGTAAGTTGCAAGCTGCGAGTTGCAAGTTGTAAGTTGCGAGTTGAAAGTTGTAAGTTGAAAGTTGTAAGTTGCGAGTTGAAAAAGTGCCGGGAAGGCCACATTTTTCGCGATTTTCGTAATTTTGGCGGTGAAATTCAAATTTTTTGGGCCATTTCACCGCCATTTTTATACTTTATTCGTAATATTTTTGCCTAAAATGCATTGTGGAGACGTTTAGCATCGAAAAAGTGGCGGTGATTTTAGCATTTTTCTGCAATTTTCACCGCCAAGGAACACGCAACTTAGAGCATTCCCCCCTTCAAAGCAACAAACAAACTAAATTTCGGCGGTGAAATTTCAAATTTTCGAGCCATTTCACCGCCACTTTTGCAAAATACCGCCGCCATTTTACCAAAACAGCAGAAATATTAAAGCACTAATGTGCGGATCCACTCTCGCATGTGGAAAACGGAATAGCCCGAAGTTAACGACTTCTGGGCTATTTTTGCGCCCCATTCCGTCGCCATTTTCGCAGGATTCAAGGGGAAACCGACACGTCCCAAGTCAAGGCGGTCGGCATCAAAACACGTATCGACGGTCACGTTTCCCGTACGCGGTTGGATTGTGTGGAGACGGCACGCATCATAAAGCCAGCCAAAGCGCTCGTCATCGAGTTCGAAACGTTTTTCTTCGCGGCAGAGTTTTGCAAATTCAGCACCACGCGCACCATGATCGCGGTCATACGCATCGTCAAAACGGCGGCAGTCATGGAAAATTGCAAACAAACGCACCACGTCAATGTCGGCTCCCGTCTTTTGGGCAAGCAACATTCCGTTGTATTCCACCTGATGCCAATGCTCAATGCCATGAACCTCGGACTCGTAGAGCCGATTCTCAAAAGCAAAGTTCATTAAAGCCGCGAAATCAATCATAGGGGTATGGGGTTGTGGGCTATGGGCACGGTAGCCTATGGCTACCTTTGAGGTTTATCTTAAGGTCAAAATAAAAATACATTTTATTTTAAAAGCCTCATAGTTCAAAGCGACCTTTGGTCGCGACCTCATACCTCAAAGGTGCGTAGCACCGCGCTATTACTTCCCGTAATTTTCCTTCAGGTCCATGAGTCTTTGTAGCGCTTGCATCGGGGTCATTTCCTCGGGCTTGAGCCTGCGGATTTCATCCTTAAGCAAGAGCGTGTTTTCGTCCGGCGGGGCAAACAAGTCCATCTGCGGCTGCGCCTTGATTTTCTTGTTTTGCGCCTCGTCGCTCGGGTCAATCTTCTGCTTTTCCAAGCGCAACAAAATCTTGCGAGCTCGGCGCACGACATTCGCCGGCAGCCCCGCCATCTCGGCAACGTGAATGCCATAGCTCGAATCGCAAGCGCCTTCGAAAATTTTGTGGAGGAATATAAGCTTGTCGCCCTTTTCCTGCACGCCCACCTGGAAGTTCCCGGCATGCTCCAGCGAATCCACAAGCCCCGTCAATTCGTGATAGTGCGTTGCAAACAGCGTGAGCGCCATGCGGGCAGGCTCACCGTGAAGCGTTTCGACAATCGCCCACGCAATCGAAAGGCCGTCAAACGTACTCGTTCCGCGACCGATTTCGTCGAGCAGCACAAGGCTATGCGGTGTCGCATTGCGCAAAATGTTCGCCGTCTCGATCATTTCGACCATGAACGTGCTGAGGCCACGGCTCAAGCGGTCGCTCGCGCCCACACGCGTAAAGATGCGGTCCACCACGCCAATGCGGGCACTTTCGGCAGGCACAAAGCAGCCAATCTGCGCCATGAGCACAATCAGCCCCGTCTGGCGCAAGTACGTCGATTTACCGGCCATGTTCGGGCCTGTAATGAGCATCAGTCGCGTTCCGTCCGGCGAGAGCGTCACGTCGTTCGGGATAAAGTCCAAATCAGGGTTCACCGCCACAATCACCGGATGGAAACCGCCGCGAATTTCAATGCCCGTTCCTTCAAAGACTTCCGGGCAAACGTAATTGTACTTGCGGGCCGCACGTGCAAAGCTGTACAAACTATCGACACGGGCAATCGCATCGGCGATGCCTTGGAGTTCGGCACGCCAGCTGTTCACGCGTTCGCGAATCTCGCAGAAAATCTTGTATTCCAGCGCATGGATGTTGACTTCGGCATTGCTAATGACGGATTCGCATTCCTTCATTTCCGGCGTGATATAGCGTTCGCCGTTCACCGTCGTCTGCTTGCGGATGTATTCATCAGGAATCGGCTGCGTGGCCTTTGCCATCTGCGCCTTCGTGATCTCGATGTAGTAGCCGAACACGCGGTTGTAGCCGACCTTGAGCGAAGGGATTCCGAGGCGTTCGCGTTCACGACCTTCCAGCGAAGCAATCCACTCGCGACGCTCCTTGATGTCCTCGTTCATCGCATCAAGTTCAACACTTGCGCCCGGGCGAATCATTCCGCCTTCGCGCACGGTCAATGGCAAATCATCGTTGAAGTACTTGAGCAAGTCTTCGCCACGGCCCTTCGCGCCATTCAGTGTTTCGCGGAGGCCTTCAAAAAGCGGGGCATGCAAGCCTTCCAAGACGTCAGCGACCTTCGACGCCTGCGAGAGGGAACGCCCCATTCCCGCGAGGTCACGCGCATTTGCACGACCGCTACCGACGCGGCCCATCAAGCGTTCCATATCGAGAATCGACGTGAGCGATTCCTTGAGTTCGTCAAGCGCCACGGGATTCTGGACAAGCTCGCCCACCGCTTCTTCGCGTTCGCGGATGCGGTCCACGGCAATCAACGGATGGCTCACCCAGTCCTTGAGCGTACGCCCACCCATTGCCGTCACCGTAAAATCGAGCACCGAACAAAGCGTGCTGGAATAATCGTCAGCATTCAGCGGACGCACCAGTTCCAAATTGCGGAGCGTGCTCGGGTCAAGCGTCATGTAATCGTCCAGGTTCAAAATTTCGAGCGTCGTAAAGTGCGACAGTTCGGACTTTTTCTGGTTGATCAAATACTGCAACAACGCTCCCGTCACGGACGTTTCGAAAATACGTCCATCCAAGCCAAGGCCATCAAGCGCTTCGACCTTAAAGTGGTTGAACAACACGTCCTTCGCCTGGTCTTCTGCAAACAAAATCGCAGGGAGTTCGGTGACCAAGACGTTTTCCGCCTTGATCAAGTCCATGATGACCGTCGGAATCGTCGTGCCTTCGGGAACCACGATTTCTTTCGGCATGCGACGGCTGAATTCGCACTCGAAGGATTGAACACTACTGCGGCACGCCGCCAAATAACCCGTCGTCACATCGGCAATCGCAAACGCAGCTACATCGCCTTTACCGCCCTTGCCGTCCTCGCTTGTCGCAGGCACATACGCAAAGAGGTAATTCGCTTCTTTCGCATCGAGATTCGCCTCGTTCATCGCCGTACCGGCACTGATAATTTCCACGATGTCGCGCTTGACAATACCCTTCGCCAGCTTCGGGTCTTCGACCTGTTCGCAAATGGCAATGCGGTAACCGGCCGCCACCATCTTGGGAACGTAGCGTTCGGCAGCGTGATGCGGGAACCCGCACAAAGGAGTTGCCCCGGCAGCACCGTTATTGCGGCTCGTGAGCGTTAAACCTAAAATTTTCGAAGCGATTACAGCGTCATCTTCAAAAAGTTCAAAGAAGTCGCCCATGCGGAAAAACAAAATACAGCCAGGATTTTCTTTCTTGATCTCGTAATACTGCTGCATCAACGGAGTAACGGCCATCAAGCATCTCCCATAGACAATTCAATCTGGTCAGTCGATTCTTCAAGCGGAGCCGGTTCTTCCGGCGTATTTTCAGGCTTGGAATATTGCGGCACCAAAGCCCCTGCTTCCAAAAGTTCACTGAATTCGCGCAAACGCGGCAAGTCCTCGGGGATACGGTTGATACCAAAGTATTTCAAAAATTCCTGCGTGGTCACGTAAGTATAAGGGTTTCCGACCGTTTCGGCGCGAGCACCCAAAGTAATAAAGCCCTTGTCGAGCAAGTTACGGATCGGACCATCCGCAGACGAAACACCACGAACCTGTTCAATCGCGGCCTTCGTAATCGGCTGCTGGTAGGCTATCACGGCAAGCGTTTCAAGAGCAGCCTGAGAAAGTCGCCTGGCATTCGCCTCCGGGAAAAGCTTGCGCACCCACGGATAATACTTTGCACGAGTCCTGAAGCGGTAACCGCCCGCCTGTTCCACAATTTCAAACGGGGACTGAATCTTGTTCAAGGAATCGTTCGCAGTGATGAGCGCATCGGCCACAGAACGAGCGTCCAAAAAGTCTCCCAAAATTTCACGAAGCTTTTTGAGCGTCACGATATCCGGGGATGCAAAAACAAGTGCCTGTATAATGCGAGCCAGGTCCTCCCGACTTTCTACTTTCGGGAGTTCCGCCGATTCTTCGGCCAGTTCTTCGACATTCTGATCTTCAGCCATACGTTTGATCCTTTTGTCTAAAGCGGTCTAAGCACAACCAAGTTAAAACACGACCAAGTCGTTCTTGTGGATAAGTTCATCAGGAACGTTCTTGCCCAAGATTTCGTGCACCTGGGCAGTCTTCTTGCGGAGCACGAGCTTAAGCGTTTCGCTATCGAAACCGGCAACACCGCGTGCCACGGGATTTTTCTTTTCGTCCTGGACTTCAATCAAGTCGCCCTTGTCAAAGTGTTTCTGCACGGCGACAACGCCCACCGGCAACAAGCTCGAATGATTTTCGCGCAAGGCCTTCACGCCGCCTTCATCGACAATCACGCTTCCACGCGGCGTCGTGACAAAACTCAACCAGCGCTGACGGCTATTGAGCTTTTTCTTGGAGCCCGCAAACAACGTACCTGTTGCATTTTCAAAGAACACCTGATGCGGGAGGACCTTCATACCGCTAGCGAGGAACGCATTCGCACCACTCTTCGTCACATTGCGGATGGCTTCGAGTTTGCTCCTCATGCCACCAGTACTGACAGCAGAACCGGCCTCGCCGGGCTTTCCGGCCAATGCCAAAATTGCAGGCGTGATTTCAGGAACAAAGTTCAACAGGCGGGCATTCGGGTTCTTCTTCGGATTGTCATCGAACAAGCCGTCTTCGTCCGTAAAGATGAGGAGCAAATCCGCATCCAAGAAGAGAGCCACATCGCTCGAAAGTTTGTCGTTATCGCCGACCTTGATTTCGGCCACTGCCAAAGAGTCATTCTCGTTGATAATCGGAACAATCTTACGTGCAAGCATCGCCTTGATCGTGTTCTGCAAATTCTTGTAACGCGCACGGTCACGGAAGTCTTCTGCAGACAAGAGAATCTGGCCGACGGAGAGTTGCACCCAGCGGAACATTTCGCGGTAAGCGTACATCAAGTCGATCTGGCCCACGGCTGCGCAAGCCTGCTTTTCGGCAAGTACCGTCGGCTTCTGCTTGTAGCCCAGTTCCGCCATGCCAGTGCCCACAGCTCCACTTGTGACTATGACAACTTCCTTGCCAGCATCCATCAAACGAGCAACAGAATCTGCGAGTTTCTGGATGTAGCGTGTACGGACTCCACCACGCTCGGAATCCACGAGAATGCGGGAGCCAATCTTCACCACCACGCGGCGGGCTTCATCAAGAATATTTTTACGTAATTCACTCATACAGATAAAAAATAGAATATATCCGCATAATTATTGCATTTTCACGAAGATCCAACCGTGATTTAGGCTTTTTCAAAATACGGCCACAACATAAAAATCTGGCAAAAAAAATCCGCAACCATGATTAGTTGCGGATTCACGATAAATCTATTTTCCAAGAATCATGATTCTAGCGGAAAACGGCGGTTCTTCCATTATCGAACTTGAGAATGACCGGATTCCCGTGCACCGTAAAGCTACCGTTCCAAGCGCCGCGGTACAGATAAATTCCGTTCATGTCAAAAGCCTTGTAGCCGGTTCCTGGCGGCACAATTCGCGGGATTGGGGCAAAATTTTGCTGAACCCCGAGAGGCTTTTCGTTCGAGTCCACCTGACTCCCGGACATGTCGATCTGGAACTTTTTTTGCGGAAGGCGATCAACATCTTCTTGGGAAATTCCGTTTCCCCTACCACCTCCAGCTGGTCCGTAATCAGGACACAACGACGGATCTTCATCACAAGCAATCTTATGGACAAAGCCTCGACCGCCCATATCTTTCGATTCCGGTATAAGACGGTCCAACAAACGCTGAGCGCTATCCTTCGTCATTTCGATGATGCCCCACTCCACCCAATTCAAGAACTCATAACGCAAAACTTGCGGCAGGGTATGTGAATAAGTGGTATTTGCAAGATTTGGGTCCAAAGCAGAAACATACATCCTTGCAATACGTGGCATGAAAAATACCGCAAAATTCGTATCCAATGTCGAATAATATGCAAGACCTTTTTCCAACGAGCAGTTGATATAGGTCGTATCAACGTTGCAGGTTTTCGTTGTGTCAATCTTCAGATATCCCTTTTCAAAGCTATAGCCAGTCCAAATAGAGGTAGAGAATAAATTAGACCACGCCGAAGCTGCAAGGAATACAATGCACAGCAGTATTGGTTTCATACCACGCCTCCTTTGTTAAACCAAGTCTGTCAACGGGATTGGATCGAAATGCACACGGTAGATGACCAATCCATTTCCCAGATAAACTTTCTTCGCTACAAACGAACCATACGCCGTCTTTTTCACCTGGCCGAGCATCAGTTCGCTCCACCTAGCGTGAATTGTTCCAGCCCAATCTCCTTCGATGTGGATGTAGCCAGGAGCGTACTGTATTAATTTAAATCCTTTCGCGACCGTTTGCAAGTCGGAATTGACAATTTGTGCTCTCCAGTTCACATAACCATCGACAATGAGCACCGTTTCGCGGCCCGGGTTTACAAATTCAAGGCGGCTACCCCATTCCAAAGTAATGTTCCCGACCTTAATCGTGCCAGCGCCAAGCTTGAGAGTAGCACCCGCCTGCACCGTCAAGTTCCTGTAAGCCACATCACCGTCCAGAACGAGAGTCTGTCCCGGATTCACAGTAACATCTGGCCAGTTATCCTTATTTTCCAAGGAATGGTGAGCATTGTCAGAAACGGCAAACGGCCATTCAGTTACAGTGCGCACATCCGTAGTCCCGGTCACGGACGAATTCTGACCCAATTCCGGAGAAATCGAATTTGTCGGCAAGGAATAGATGGACACATCGCCAACAATATGGGAATTGTCACGCAACTGGACGCCACCCTTCGAGAACACGCCACCGAACGTAGAGTTTGTTCCCAACGACACGGCGTAGTACTGCAACGCGGATTCCGAAGCGATCTGGCAATATCCGTGCATTCCGGAATTACAGGTAACGTTGTCACCGACATTGATACCTTCAAAGGCATAGATGGCAACCAGGCTAGGAGCGTCCCAAACCACGGTTTCAACCGGTTCTGCGATCGCTGCGCCGTCATCGGAGAAGTTGTACGGATCCGTTTCGCCATTATCGACATAGCCATTGTGGTTCAAGTCTTCCACGCCGTCCGGGATACCGTCATTATTCGGATGGTCGGAATCCACATCCAATTCGGCCCTATTGCCATCGCCATCGATATCAGCATAAACTTCAGTGCGATAAATGGGACCAAAAGCACCTTCATAATCACCCAAACGAGACAAACGTGTATAAGTATAACCCGTTGAATAAGTCTGCTCCACCACCTTTTCAAACGGTTCCTTAATCGTGTAAGAATAAATTTCAACCTTATCTTCGATTCCATCCCCATCGGTATCCTTATTATAAGGATTCGTATGGAAGCGTTCAATTTCATCAAAATCGACAAGTCCATCTCCATCGGAGTCAATGTGAACACGATTATCGGTCATCCTCGGGTTCGAAACATTTTTAGGAACAAAATAATAACCAACTCTTATGTAGTTCGCATTATCAGTCCATTCCACTTCTCCACCATTATAAACATTCACGCGATGCACTTGGAATCTGTCCGAAGAGAACCTATAGCCATCAATGATCATGATATGGCTATTTTGGAAGTAATAAATCGGGCGACCTGCATTGATATGATTCATAACAAATTCAGGGTCAAAAGGTTGATCGTTCAATACAGCATGTTCCAATTGCGAATCATCCGTTAAATTCAAGGCCCACTTCAAAAGGACTTTTACTTCTGCAGCATAAGCACCACCCATATCCCCTAACACAAAGGGAGAAATGATCTTATCACGTTCAGCCCTCGAACTAATTCCATAACCGGTAACGACATTTTCAAACCCAGCAGTCTTGCCATAATACTTAATTTCATCCTGTGTCAAGTTTCCACCATAATAGGTATTGAGAATCTGTGCACTCACAGCCCAGCAGCGCCAATCAACTTCAAGGAACAGATTGTTTCCATTCCATGGTGTGTCCCTAATGTAAGTGTCGTAATGACTGTTATACACAAACACGTCCGGATGATCCCACGAGATTTCAGGGAATTCAGACAATTCGCCCCAGTTGGGGACAACCATCCTCGTATCTTTATGGACACCATAGTGTTGTACATTCAATTCATGCTGCTCCGTAATATTAGCGCATGTTTGAACGCTCTTCGTTTTCCAAATTGCATAATGGTCCATCCAGGGGTTGCTCACAGAGTATTGTTCATTCCCGAAAACAACTTCGACACTCCAGTTATAAACGTCCTGATCCAAAATAATATCTTGATAAACCAGACTAGTAAATTGGTTGAAAACAGTCGATCCGTCAGCCCTCTTTACAGTCAAGTTATATCCGACGGCGTCTTCCACAGGATGCCATGCAAAACGGACCAATCGGCTAGTTTCATTACCTTCCAAGCACAACATTTCGTCATTGATGTATGGAATCGGCGCCGGGCGTTCAGTCGTATTGACATTATGGTCCGAAGTATAACTATACCATTTTCCTTCGATTTTCTTATAGAACATGCCATTAGCAACTCGATGCCAGTATTCATCAACAAACCCTTCATCAAAACGAATCCTGGTATACTGAATATTCGCCTCGCGTGCATCCGCAGCCAAAAGTCCCTCGTTGAGGCCCCAAGAAAGGTAGTCCTTGGCAACTCCATTGTAGCGAAGGAGGATTTCACCCGTAGCACCCATCGGAAGCGTGGGCACTGCCGCGACGACATCGTCATCCGGGCAAGTCAACTGCATCGTGCAGACACGCAGGCGTTTGCCCGGTTGCAGCACGGCGCTCGAGACGACACTCGACGCGATTCCCGTACTCGTAGGCCATTCCAACGTAATTTTGCTCAAGTCAGCGGGTGTTGCCCCGTAGTTTTCAATTTCAATCCACGCGGGAACCGAGCCGTCTGTATAGTCTTCAGGCTGCACACCCACGAAACGCAGGCTCGGAACAACCGAAATCGGGTCCACATAAGAGGTGCCGCCTATCAGCACGTCTCCCTGATAAGCGCTATAATTGAGCGCCGTCGTGAACGCGATTCCAGACGGATATCCGTTCTCGCTCGACTTCGGCAACGCCTGCCAATCCGTGAGGTGAAGTCCCAAGCTCACCCCGCTTTCGTTCGGCGTGGTACCCTCCCCAATATGCGGAATGGTCATTTTCACGACAACGTATTCACCGGACTGTTCTGCAATCGTACAGTTCCAGCCTTCCGTATAATAGGCGTCCAATGCATAAATCCCTGACGTGTTGTTCTTTTTCAACAAAATATTGACAGTCACGTTGTCATAACTCTGACCGGAATTGTTGATAACACGGGCACGCAGACCGAGCATTGATGGGTTATACATTTGCTCATCCTTCACTTCGACGCTAATTTGCGCAAACGAAAGGACAAACGACAAAAGAATGCCAAGGCATACTAATCTCATGAGATATCCTCCATTCTCCCCTAACACCAAGAGTTTACAGTTAAATTAAATGAGTAACGCAAATATAGTACTTTATATCAAATTTTGGAAGACTTTTGTGTATAAAAATTTTAACAAACTACAAATTTGTTAAATAGTTCACAATTATGTGAAATTTATAAAAAAAACCACAACCAAATGAAGTTGTGGATAAAGCATATATTATATATTAGTTATTATATATTAATTAATAGATTTTATATATTAGTTAATATAAATTTTGTATATTAGTTAATATAGCGCGTTTATTCTAAGCCCTATTTTTCACTATTTCATACCTTACTTGCAAACAACGAGCCTAATCGCATCGAGCCTAAGTTGCGGATTTGCAACAACTTTCTTGCGTTCCTGAACATTCTTACGGAGCTGTTTGAGCGTTTCGCTCGTGCCAGCCTTGCCACGCATCGAAAGCAGATGGTTCATACGCTGGTATTCCTGTTCCGAGCGCGTTTCCACGGCATTTGCCGCTTCTTCGGCATACTTTTTAGCTTGTTCGGACACAATCAAGCGGGCCTTTGCAAGGCCATCCTTGGCAAAGTAACGAAGAGTCATATCGACCGCAGCATTGCCCTGCGGGACACCAACATCCTTGAGCGCAGCATTCGAGAGCGAATCAAAATACCCGGACATATTCTCGCCCTTCGCATTCACGAGTACCTTGAAATACTTAGGCCCAGCAATATCAGCACACCCCCATTCTTCGGACACAGGCAGTTCCACCGCAAAGTTGTACTGCATCATGAGCCCGCGTAAACCGGAGTTCGGCCAAATGGCACAAGACACCGTTCCGCGTCCCATAGCCGTTTCGTAATCGAATACGCCCTGAGAAAGAGGATGGTCCAAACTGATAAATTCGATATCGTCATGCGTCATCGCCACATCGCGATCGAATGTCACGGTCATGCAGGTGCCGCCGCTCACACGACCGTCGCCGTCCGAGCCATCGCCGCCATCACCGCACAAATCGGTTTGACTGTTCACACGTCCACCGCCAGAAGTATAGACGCCAGTCCCCAGTTCCGGCATGCCCGGCACAGAGCCCGCTTCAACTTGCGGTCCCATCGTGATGAGGAAGCATCCCGACACGGAACTCTTCTCGACATCGAGGCCGCGATTCATCAACGAATCAAACACAAGATTCTTGAGTTCCGGTTCTGCATCGAGTTCTCGAATTTCGTCTGTAATCTCCTTCGCCTTTTCGGGATTACGGGAGTTGAATTCCAGCAAGCGGTCACGACCATTTTCAATATGCTTGCGCATTTGTTCACAGTCCTTCTTGACTTGCGGAATGATATTCTTTACAAAGTTATCAAGGCTCACCTTCGGCGTTGCCAAGGCTTCAATCAACGATTCCGTATATTTGAGGAAAAGTTCGCCACCGCTCATGAGCGGCGCACCAAAGGAATTCAGGCCCTCGTTGTACCAGCGGAACATCACTTCCTGACCGGAGCCTTTCACGTAAGGCACGTGAATGACGATATCCTTGTCTTGGCCAATGCGGTCCAAGCGGCCAATACGTTGTTCCACAAGAGCCGCATCAAGCGGCAGGTCAAACAACACCAAATGATGCGAGAACTGGAAGTTACGGCCTTCAGAACCAATTTCAGACGCAATGAGCAAATTCGCGCCATCGGGCTTACTAAAGTTCGCCGCCGCCTTGTCGCGCGCCATGATGCTCATGTCTTCGTGGAACATCACAAAAGCGCCCTCGCCCAAAAATTCGAGGAGCAAAGTTTCAAGAGCCAACACCACCTGGATGGATTCGCATATCAAGAGAACCTTTTCGTTCTTGTACTCCTTGAGGAAACTCTTGAGCCACACAAAGCGTTCGTCCATAGCCCACGCATCGGAGAATCTCGTACAAAGGAGACCGTTTTCCTGGATATCGGTCGAGGCTTCCAGGTCACGGTCGGCAGCCACGTCCACCATTTCACGATAAACCGGGTTCGGTTCGAGCGGGATTTCATCGAGTACGCGCTTCGGGAATCCACCCACGCCCTTACGCGTATTGCGGAACACCACGGACCCCGTACCCATGCCATCGACGATGCGGCGCATCCATTCGCCTGCCGTCATGGACTTTGAATTTTCCTGCTCCAGCCACGGACGAATCTTCGAATTTTTCGGAACACATTCGTACAAGTCGTCCCAGCTCATGTGGTGGTTCGGATCCGTCGGGAGCTTGTTCAAGTCCTTCACCAGTTTAAGATAGGTTTCCTGATCCTTGATAAAGTCATTATAGTCCGCAAAGCGCACCGGGTCCAGCATCTTGAGACGGTTGAACTGCGATTCCGGATGCAACTGCAAGGGCGTTCCCGTCAAGAGCAACACGCCCTTCGAGCGCGAAATCACTCTATTTGCAAGCATGTACTCGTGGCTCGTGAAACCATCCTCGCACACTAGATGATGAGCTTCGTCGATGATGGTCATGTCCCAGTTCGTCTTGAGCAAATCCTCGATCAACGCAGGCTGAGCCATCAGAAAATCAAAAGACACGATGATGTCGTTACTTTGCAAGAACGGGTTCGGTTTCGTCTCGTCTTTCGCAACACCCACGAAAAGCCCGCGAATATAGCCTTCATCGACAAGCGTAAACAGCTGGTTGAAGCGTCGCTTCATCTCGATCATCCACTGGTGCTTCAACGTCTCGGGAACAATCACAAGCGTACGCTGGATGCGGCCTCTCGCCTTGAGCGCATGCCAAATCATGCCTGCTTCGATAGTCTTGCCAAGTCCTACTTCGTCCGAAAGCATGAGCCTCGGGAGCGTGGAGCTAGAGCATGCGCGGTAGCAAAGGTAGTACTGGTGCGGAATCATGTTCACACGCGGACCAATCATGCCACGGACTGGCGAAGACACCCACTTGTAAAACATTTCCATCGCATCTTCATGACGCAAAAAATCACGCGACGAGCAAACATCGTCATTGGCCAAGGCCTTGAACAACACCGCCGGTCTAGCGGTCGAAATCTTCGAACTCAGCTCGGATTCCTTCATTTCCTTACCATTCCGAGCGACATAAATCATGATTCCCGAATCTTCGCGAACGGACTCTACGACAAAGGTGATTCCCTTTTCACTCTTGACAGACTCACCCACTTGCAACACGAAACGTTCAATCGGAGCTTCTTCGGTCCTGTATATACGGGTCTGGCCGATAGAAGGAAACAAAATCTTAACAGTGCGTCCCTGAACTTCAGATACAATACCAAGCCCCAGGGTAGGTTCTGCTTGGCTAACGTAGCGCTGACCAATTTTAAACATCATCATAACCCCTAAATTTACAATTTTTTCGAAAATTCGGCTTGCAAACTTTTTACTAAATTATTCCACAACATGAAATGGTTTTATATAGACACTTCGATCACCGACGGGGACAGGCGTCAAGGCCCATACTCCCTCGATGAAATCAAGAATTTTGTTCGGGATGGCAAGATAACAGAAGAGACCCTTGTCTGGCACAGTGGTGAAACGAATTGGAAACCCTGGAAGGACTTTCCCGAAGCAAGCGAACCCCCAGAGCTCACCGAAGAAGAAATTCTCAAACAGACCATAGAAACACTGCTCAGCAGCAAGATGCAACAAAAACGCTATGCAGGATTCTTTGTACGTGCCAACGCATTCATCATAGACAACTTAATAATCTCCATATTCGGGGCTATATTCCTTTATCTGTTGAGTTTCGCCGGGACAATCGACCTTAACGCCATCACGGAATTAGTAAACCAGTACGTCGACAACCCGATGTCCGGGGAATTCATTTCAAAAGCACTTGAGCTCCCCGGTATGTCCACGTTCTTTACAATTTTCACCATCGTACAGGCTGTTTACTTCATTGTTTTCCACGCAGTTTGGGGCGCCACACCGGGCAAAAGACTTTTGCACATCCATGTGGAAACCTCAAACGGGGAACGAATTTCCTGGGCACTTTCAATATTCCGTTTTATCGCAAGCATAGTAACGCAAGCGACACTTACTTTCTATGGACTCGGCTACCTTATAGTACTCGTGGAACCGCAAAAAAGAGCATTGCACGATTTTATCGCAAGAACACGCGTCGTCCATGACGTTATCGAACAAAAAAGCAGCACAGTAAATAGCAAAGAGAACAATAAAGAGGTTTAATTTATATGGATCAGTTTATCGTCCCGCAAGTCAAAGCGCCTGTCAATGGTGATGTGGAAATTTCCGGTGCAAAGAACGCGGTTCTTGCAGTTATGGCAGCAGCGCTCCTCGCCGACGGCGTCTCTGAAATCACGAATGTACCGCACTTGAAAGACATGAAGACCATGTCCGACGTGCTCCGCGTCATCGGTTGCCACATCAACGGCGGTAGCCATATTCTAAGAATCGACACTCGCGGTGTGGACCACCTGGAAGCCCCATACGAACTCGTCAAAACGATGCGTGCAAGTTTCTACGTACTAGGCCCGCTCGTGGCGCGCTTCGGACGCTGCCGCGTGTCGCTCCCCGGCGGATGCGCCTGGGGACCGCGCCCTGTCGATTTGCATCTCAAGGGCCTCGAAGCGCTCGGAGCAAAGATTACCGTCACGCACGGCTATGTGGAAGCCACCTGCGAAGGTCGCCTCCCCGGCGGCAACTTCAACTTCCCGATTTCGAGCGTCGGCGCGACCGTCAACGTACTCATGGCAGCAACACTCGCCAAAGGCGTAAGCGTCTTGCAGAACGCAGCCCTTGAACCCGAAATTGACAACCTCATCGACTTTCTCACGAACATGGGCGCAAAGATCCAAGGCCGCGGAACGCGCACCCTCACCGTACAAGGCGTAGAATCCCTCCGTCCGGGAACAGGCGTCACCATTCCTGACCGCATCGAAGCAGGCACGTTCCTCTGCGCAGCCGCCATCACGCGCGGTCGCGTGAAGGTCACGCATATCATCCCGGAACACATCGCCTCGACACTCGACGCATTCCGCGAAATCGGCTGCAAAGTAAGCGTTGGAGCCGACTGGGCCGAAGTGGACGCCCGCCAGCAAGAACTCAAGCCCATGAGCCTCATGACGCTCCCCTTCCCGGGATTCCCGACCGATATGCAGGCCCCGTTCATGGCAACGCTTCTCTCCGTTCCAGGCAACAGCCTCGTGCAGGACACCGTCTATAACGACCGATTCAAGCACGTCGCGGAGCTCGAACGCCTGGGAGCTTCAATCCAGCTGAACGGCAACACGGCAACCATCAAGGGCGGCCTCCCGCTCGAAGGCGCCGACATCATGGGTTCCGACCTCCGCGCCAGCGCAGCGCTTGTGCTCGCAGGCCTCATCGCCGAAGGCGAAACGACCATCAGCCGCATTTACCACCTCGACCGCGGTTACGAAGATTTCGAAGCCAAGATGGCAAAAATCGGGGCAACCGTCAAACGATTTAATCCGGACGCCCGCGACGCAGAATAAAAACGCTACACAGGACCTTCACGGCCGGCGTTCGCGCCGTTCAGGATGACGAATCCAATCCGTCATGACGTCGGCCTGTAATTTATTTAACCGCCGAAACTTTAACGATTCCCTTTGAGCTTGAGTTTCGGTTGTTTTTTATTTTGGATGACAATGTTCGAAGAGTTTTTAGTTGCGGGGATACCGTTGACCTTGTACAACGGGCATACATCGTTATTTAGTTTGTAAACAGTACGATCTATAGGACGTAAATATTCTTCATCATCGTCAATTTCTGCGCACATTTGGCACCCCCTCCCAAGAGTAACCATTTCATACGGATCAGGAATCGAATCAAAAACATACCTACCTTCTTTATTGTAAAAGCATCCTATTTCATAAAAACATGATCTTTTGCCAATTCCGCAAAAAGCCGCTACCGAATCACCCCTCTGGTACAGAATATAAAAAGCAACATTAATAAAATCAAACGCAGTATTTATCTCCGATTCATAAGGTCTATAACTATTCACCAAATACTGCTCACGGGACGAATCGAATTCCAGTTTCGTGAATTTTTCCAATGTAAGAGGTTTCCCTTTTTTCAATTCGGAATTTATCGAATCCTTATCAAAAAAATCCATCAGGACCCATATACTGTCATTCCGGCTGCCAGCCATATTTTTCCCAATGTATAATCTTAAGAGATAATGAAGAACTCCACTCGAATCCCTATATGGATCAGCACAAACTCTGTGGTCCACGTACAGATAAATTCCGTCAACGGAATCTTTTGACGAAAGAGAAATTTCGTACCCCCACTTATTGCTTAAATTCGTTATATCAAAATACCCTTTTTCCAATACAGTTGCAGCAACCATACTACTGTCAGCTGCAAAAGCAAAACCGGCAAAAGCCAATAAAATTGCCAAGAGAACGCAATGGATTCGATTCATTTTCACTCTCCTTTCTCCATTAGCTAATATAATCTTTAACTTTAGATTTTCACCGGACAAAAAGATTTTTCATCATCTTTAAAGATTTTTCATCGATAAAATACAACAAATGCAAAAAAGCGAACGTGGCGAGTAAACCCGCTTACTCATTCCCTTTGAGCTTGAGTTTCGGTTGTTTTTTATTCTGGATGACAATATTCGAAGAGTTTTTGGACGCGGGAGTGCCATTGACTTTGTACAACGGGAAATCAAAGTTGTTTCGTTTATCGATGGTATAATTTGTATATAACGAAGAAGGACATGTTATCACAGAACATCCTTGATAACCACCAGCCCGTTGATCCGGATTGGGAAGAGAATCAAAGACAAGGGAGTTATCATCTCGATAAAAGCATTCTATTTTATAAGAGCATATCTGATAACCAATATACCCACAAAGAGCGGTCTTCGAATCATCTTTTTGATACAGAATATAAACAAAAACAGTAAAATAATTTTCTGGAGTCAGTTCTGTAATAACGCTATCTTCCGGTATTTCATCCCACTTAAATTCTATATCCCCACGACGATCAGTTGCAGCCAACAAATACCGATCATGAGACTCATCGAATTCCAGTTTCGTAAATTTGTCCAAAGTGAGACTGTTCCCCTTTTTAAGTTCTGAATTCAATGGTTCCACATTAGCTTTGGTTTGATCCGTAAGAATCCATATATTTTCATTTTGTTCACCATCCAAATTATTCCCAATGTACAACCTTAAATGATGCGGGGATTCCAAACAAGGTTCGTCCCAACCATTATCTACATAAAAATATATTCCATCAGGCGAATTGACTGATTTCATATTCACCATGCCATAATATCCATTTTCCAAGTATTCTCCAACAGCCTTGCTGCCACCAGTTGCAAATGTCAGACATGCAACGGATAAAATCGTCAAGAGGACGCAATGGATTCGATTCATTTTCACTCTCCTTTCTCCATTAGCTAATATAATCTTTAACTTTAGATTTTCACCGGACAAAAAGATTTTTTCATCATCTTTAAAGATTTTTCATCGATAAAATACAATAAATGCAAAAAAGCGAACGTGGCGAGTAAACCCGTTTACTCATTTCCTTTGAGCTTAAGTTTCGGTTGTTTTTTATTCTGGATGACAATATTCGATGAGTTTTTCGTTGCAGGGATGCCGTTAACTTTGTATGGAGAAGATTTATCCTTACGAAGAGGCCGATAAATTAAACCATTCCTTTTTATTCCTAAATGGCAATAATAGGGATGGTCACGCTCATCATAACAAACATCAGCGTAATCATCATCACAATAAAAACCAAGATCTTGCTTCCATGAAGATCTATCAAAAAAAACGCCCCCTTCAAAATTCCAACTTTCATCATCCTGATACCTACAAAAAATAGAGGAAACCTTGCTACTCCAAGAAAAAACACGGTAACATAATGCCTTATAGGCCAAATCTTTTTGATAAACAAACAAATCAACCAAAACATCAAAATATTTCAATGTAGAATCGTACGCATTCAAAAATTCATTGTAGTTATTATTAGTATTCATTTTAAAAAGAGTATCTTGAGACATATCAAAGTATTCAAAATCTTCTTTAGTAAAATTGCCATTTAAAAACTTCGTCGTATCCGAGGCTCTCTCGCCAAACTCTTTTATGGGAATCCAAATCGAATCCTTTGTAACATAATCAAACGTTCTTTTCTCAAAAGCATAAGTATAATTTATGATATGCATATCATAATCCAAATCATGCTTTAACCCCCCGTAACACCTCCAATATGAATAGATATATACTCCGTTTTGAATTTCGTTATCTTCCAGATGTTCTAGAGAATCCTTTCCAAAAAAATAGCGATCATTTACTCCAAACAAGGTAAAACTGTCCCATGTTCTACCCCAAACGATTGCAGAAAGACATAAAAGCAATAAAGATACCTTCTTCATTTTCACTCTCCTTTCTTATATGGAGGGAACATTGGACATTTTCTTTGTAATTTGCTAGTAAATTTCGTGTAAACATTTCGCTTAAGTCACTGGATCCTTCCTCCTTACAGTCGTCAGGATGACGCCCCTAAGCTCTAAGTTCTAAGCTCTACCAACTAAACCTCATACCCCATACCTTCACTGGATCCTATCGGTCGCGACGCTCCCTCCAGGATGACAGTGCGCGAAACGTTACTAGATTCTTTCACAAAAATAAAACGAGTCGACTATTTTACTATAATTATGCTAGGAAATATACGGAGATTTTTTTGATGAACTACTTGATTGTACCCGGTTTGAATAATTCTGGTCCGCGCCATTGGCAAAGTTTTTGGGCAAAAAGTCTGCCCAACGCCACACGTGTCGTACAACGTTGCTGGGACAAACCGCAAAAAGAAGAATGGGTTGAGACACTCGGCAAAGCCATTCAAAATCTGACCTCGGACACAATCATCGTTGCGCACAGTCTCGGGGTTGCAACAACGGTCATGTACCTCACGCAAAAGGCTGAACAAGGCAAAATTCCTTCGCAAATCAAGGGAGCATTTCTCGTTTCGCCCAGCGATGTCGATAACATAGAAGTCATCCAGTCTTTTGCCCCGATGCCGCTTGAAAAGCTCCCCATCCCCGCTTGCGTTGTCGCCAGCGAAAACGATCCATTCGTTTCAATGGAACGTGCGCAATTCTTTGCAAATGCTTGGGGCGTGCCCGTTTTCAATGCAGGCGCCCTCGGCCACATCAATTCCGACTCCGATCTCGGTGAATGGGAACAAGGCCGCCAGTTCCTCGCAGAATTTGAACGTACAATTTTCTAATTTTACGCATCAACGTACCGAACGGAAGGAACTAGTATGAGCGAAGATATTTTGTCAAAAATCGTGCGCATGCGTCGCGAAGATATTGAACGTCTTGGATTGAATTTCGATATTGAAATTCCTGAAGCGCGCCGCGTCGGTCATACAGAATTCCTCGGTAATGCAGGGGCCATTCTCGAAGTCAAACGAGCATCGCCATCGAAAGGCGACATCGCACCAGACTTGGATCCGGTGGGTTTAGCAACAACATACGCCGAAGCGCATGCCCAAGCGGTTTCGGTGCTGACCGAGATGAATTTTTTCAAGGGTTCGCTCCGCGACTTGATTGCTGTCGCCGACTTGATGGAACGCCGTCGAAAACAAGGTTTGCACACTTGTGCGGTGCTCCGCAAAGATTTTCTTTTATTCGAAGACGAAATTGACATCGCTTATCGCTGCGGTGCCGATGCGGTACTTTTGATTGCAAGAATTTTGGACGATGCACAGCTTGTGAAGATGGCCGAACGTGCACAGAAATTCGGCATCCAGGCGTTTGTCGAAGTCCGCGAGGCAGACGATTTCCGCAAGCTCTCGGTTGTGACAGCAGCTCTCGGTGACGCCGCCGCCAAGACGATTGTCGCAGGCGTCAATTCCCGCGACCTCGCCACGTTCCACACGGACCCGCTGATTCCGGCAAGCGTCCGCAGCAAGCTCCCCGCCAAAGCCGTTTTTGAATCGGGCATCCTGAGCGCGGCCGATGCGACATATGCCCGCAACCTCGGATTCACGGGGATTCTCGTCGGTGAAGCGGTCGCCAAAAATCCGCCACTCGCAAAAGACGTGGTCAGCGCCTTCGAAAGCGGATGCGAAAACGCCCGCGGGCAGTTCTGGAAAAAATTCGCCGCCCTTCGACAAGCTCACCAACCTTGTGTAGAACAGCAACATGCGCGCCGCCCGCTCGTCAAAATTTGCGGAATCACCCGCGAAGAGGACGGTCTCCTCGCCGCCGAACTCGGCGCCGACATGCTCGGATTCGTGTTCAGCACCACCAAACGCCTCACCACCGAAGAATTCGTGCGCAACTTCAAGAATAGATTGCTTCTCCTCAAAGAGGATAACTCTACTAAGGCAACAAGTTGCCAAGTATCGTATAGCTCCACTCGCAATGACGTAGCATGTCATCCTGGAGCCGACGGTGATAGAATCCATTCCATTAAAGGTTCTCCGCTTCTCGTTGGCGTGATCACCGACCCGAATTCCGAAGAAGGCAAAACCGCCATCAAGCTCGCACAAGAAGGCGTTCTCGACACAGTGCAGTTCCACGGCGTTGATCCGCACGATTCCGGCAACACAGCCCTTCCCTACTACTGCGCCGCCCGTGTCGGCTCCCCAGAAGATTTTGATTACGTTGCAAACCTCCGTAAAAACGGCGAGCCCCGCGTCCTCCTCGACGCGAAAGTCGAAGGCATCCCCGGCGGTACCGGCAAAACCATCCCCGAGTCGCTCCTCCGCGAAAAAGCAAGCGGACTCCCGCTCTGGCTCGCAGGCGGCATCAATCCCGAAAACGTCGCCACGATCTGCGAAAAGTTCCACCCCGAACTCATTGACGTTTCAAGCGGTGTCGAGGACGCCCCCGGCATCAAGAACCACAAAAAAATTAGGGCGCTGTTCGCAGCACTTTCAAAAAACATCTAAAGAAGGCGGGATTCAACCCGCCTTTCATTTAATATAAATACCATTCCCATTTCAAGTTGTACTTTTCAGCTTCATCATCCGATTGTTGAACAACTTTCTTATTTGGAAGTTGTCCAACATTGGATTTGCTGTAGCAATATCCCGAAGAGACATCATCATCCAAAAGAGCATCCACATCAACAACCTTGGGGCACACCTTAATCGTAGATGTCAAAGCAGGGACTTCCGTCGTAAACGAAAGTTCCCCTTCCCATTCTCCCAAATCGTCATACTCAAACCATTTCTTGTTAATGGACTCTTTTGTCGAGAAGGTCGTCTTGCTTCCGCCTGGTTGTATAAAGTCTATTGTAAATGACACATTTGGATTACCATCGGCGTAGTTACAGTTTTTCTTACCTTTCCCTTCCAAAGAACAAACTGTTTGTCTGTAATACTTCAGAGTAAATTTCATTGTTTTCGATTTGGTCAAGTACTCAAATTCAGCAGAAGAACTACTTGATGGCTTTGTGGAGCTACTCGATTTTTCCATGCTCATCCAAGTATATTCCCCATTTACATATGAGCATGTATAATAGTCCGATTTCCCAGAAACATAAAGTTGTTCACTAATATTTGACTTTTCACAAACACCAAGTTCAGATATGGTCTTTACGCTTGTCCGTTGAACGCTAGAGTTGCTCTTTTGCTTGCTTGAACTGCTCACTTTATAACTTGTTTCAGACGAATCAGGCGAAGTCCCGTTATCATCGCCGCAAGCAATCACGAAAAGCAAACTTGCGAAAGCGACAATACTCGCAAAATTTGGAATGAGGACCTTTTTCATTTTGACTCCTTTTGTTGAAAATCAACGATGGAGCCGCCTTACCCTAGCGCAATAATCCCAAAGCACAAAAAAAGCGTGGAATCGTCTGCGCCTATAGTAGTTGAGGTAACGACCAAGTAAACCTTAAGCAAAACAAACGCAAACGACCCACACCATTGGGTGTGAGTGCCTGCCCTTTTCTCTTGCTTAGAAATTTTTGGTCGTTTTCCAACTACAAGAATAAGAGCGAACTCTAAACTATGTCTCTTTAAATATACTTTTTAGACGTAAAAAACAGAGGAAAAATAAACGATTTAATTAAAATTTGCGATTATGAATAAAAAAATTAAAGATTACAGATCGGAACGTCCTGAAAATCTTACCAAAAATTTACATTAAAAATATCATTAAAGTATTGACTGACAACGATTTACAGTGTATATTAAATCATGTAAA
The DNA here is from genome assembly GCA_902800345.1 of Fibrobacter succinogenes. Lineage (GTDB taxonomy): Bacteria > Fibrobacterota > Fibrobacteria > Fibrobacterales > Fibrobacteraceae > Fibrobacter > Fibrobacter succinogenes_H. Next base: position 1,354 of record CADCDO010000047.1, on the reverse strand, counting down.
GGTGAAATCGGTAACCCAACTCAAACCGCTTGCGGGAAGGGTTCCCGTAAAACGGAAACGGTTTGCTGATTTCATCAAGTGTTTGATTAATGGCTTCCGGAATGTACCGGAAGCCTATTTTTTTGAAAAGCTAAATTCAATCCCCCCAAAAAAGGCTTTTCAGCCCTCAAAAAAACGTTTCCTGCGGAAAATAGCACACCCCGCCACTTTTTTAGTGACGGGGCATTTTTACAAGTTTGTCATTCAGACACCGAAGGTGGAAGAATCCAGGATTAAATTGCTTCGTCGCCTTACGGCTCCTCGCAATGACATGGGAGCCGAGTGCAGCAGGAACGCTTGCAATTCTATTGCCGAGGCGAACTTGTCATGCGCTTTGCGCAATGACAAATTTCTTTCGTCTCTCGTCTGTAGCGAAGCGTTCTTTCGTCTAACTTACCAGCATCATCGAGAACACCATGACGAACAGCGCGACCGTTTCGCCAACGCCGAGCACCATGAGGTAGTTCACGAGGCCCTTGCCGGTTTCGCCAAGAGCATTGCAAGCGTCAGCCGCGGATTTACCCACGTACCAGGCGCTAGCCATCATGCCGATACCACCGAAGATGCCTACGCCGAGGTAAGCAGCCCAGTTCCCCGGAGCCGCTTGAGACTTGTTCAAAATGAACATCATCAAAAGCATGCCGTAAATCGTCTGCGCAATCGGCGCGCCCACGAAGATGAGCAGCGTAAAGAGCGCGTTCTTACCCTTAAGATACGCTTTTTTCCAGGCACCGATGGCCGCCATGCCGGCAGTCCCGCAACCCAGCGCAGAACCCACTGCAGCAAGGCCAAGGGCCGCCACCGCACCGAGCTTTGCGAGCGTCAAAAATTGTGTTTGATCCATACGTGCAACCTCACTGGATTAATGAAGGAGAACACGAGCACGAACAAAGCGACAGTTTCGACGATACCGAGAACCATCAAGTAGTTCACCATGCCCTTGCCGGTTTCACCGAGAGCATCGCAAGCTACAGCAGCGGACTTGCCCTGGTACCATGCAGAAGCCATCATGCCGAGGCCACCGAAGATACCTGCACCGAGGCAACCGCCCCAGTTCGTAAAGTCACTTGCCTTTGCGGCATCCAAGATGAAGTTCATCAGGAGCATGCCATAAATCGTCTGGGAAATCGGAGCACCGACGAACACCAAAAGCGTGAAGAGAGCGGACTTGCCCTGAGCGTAAGCCTTCTTCCACATCGTGATGGCGGACATGCCGGCCGTTCCGCAACCAAGGGCAGAGCCCATAGCCGCAATGCCAAGCGCAGCTGCAGCACCCATTTTAGCGAGAGTCACCATTGTATTCGGTTCCATTATA
>CADCDO010000046.1 GCA_902800345.1 Fibrobacter succinogenes | reverse complement strand
GTATCGTAGAAAAATTCTTCAAAAATTTCTCCTCGACCATGGCGCTCGCCTTGCACAAAGGCTGCCTTTTCGTTGGATTGAAGTTGCTTTTCGTAGAGCCCTTCAACAACGCCGCAAGCGGCTGTTGCATGCGTTACGATGTCAATGAGAATGAGCTCGCCAAGCGTTTTGTGCTTTTCAAAAAGATCAACGACAATGGCTTCGGCGAAAACAAGTTCGCAGACGGCAATCCCGTTTTTGGAAATGCTTTCTGTTTCTAAGTGTGCGCCTGTGTTCACGTCAATGGCATAGTCGATTTTCGTGAGTGTTCCAGGAATAATCTTTGTCCCGATTTTGACGAGGTAGTCTTTGCCTAGCGAAAGCGGCTCGTCATCCATCCACAAAAGTGACGCCTTGATTTTCTTGTAGCTACCGATGCAACTTCACGGTCTAGCGTAATCGTGACCGGTTCGCCAGCGTGGGCTTCTTCGACATTCCTGTTTGTGTAGAGAATGCTTTTGACGGATGCTTTCTCGTAGCTCGGAAGAGACTTGATGACATCTCCGACGCGAATCGTTCCGGATTCAATTTGTCCTTGGAATCCGCGGAATGTACGGTCGGGGCGGCTCACGCGCTGCACGGGCATGTAAAATCCCTTTTCTAGTGCAGAGCTTGATGTATCGACATTTTCAAGGTATTCAAGTAATGCAGGGCCTTGATACCATGCAATGTTTTTCGATTTGATGGTAACGTTGTCGCCTTCTGTTGCCGAAAGCGGAATAACTTGTATGTTGCTCAGGGAATGAGTCTGTGCAAGTTCTGCGATTTGTACCTTGATTTTGTTGAATACATCTTCGCTGTAGCCCACAAGATCCATCTTGTTCACGGCAAAGACAAAGTGGCGAATACCCATCAGCCTGCAAATGCGGGCGTGTCTACGCGTCTGTACGAGAACGCCTTGCGATGCATCTACGAGAATCACTGCGAGGTCGGCAAAAGATGCGCCCACGGCCATGTTGCGCGTGTATTCTTCATGCCCCGGAGTGTCAGCAACGATAAAGCTGCGGTGATCCGTCGTGAAATAGCGGTACGCCACATCGATGGTGATGCCCTGTTCGCGTTCGGCCATAAGGCCGTCGAGCAAAAGCGAATAGTCAATTTTTCCGCTGCGGCTACCGACTTTACTGTCCAATTCCAGAGCCTTTTCCTGGTCGGCATAGAGCAACTTGGAATCGTAAAGAATATGGCCGATAAGGGTTGATTTTCCGTCGTCAACGCTACCGCAAGTAATACCGCAAGTAATAAACTTCAATAAACCTTTCATTAGAAATATCCCTCCCTCTTGCGGCGTTCCATGCTGCCGGCGGCTTCGTTGTCAATCACGCGCGAAGTTCTTTCCGAAGAAACGGCGCTCAATGTTTCGTCAATGATTTCGTCAAGCGTCGTGGCTGTCGATTCTACGCCGCCAGTAAGCGGGTAGCAACCGAGCGTGCGGAAACGCACCGACTTGATTTCGGGCTTTTCGCCTTCGCGCAATGGGAATCGTTCGTCATCGACCATGATGATGTTGCCATCGCGTACTACGACTGGGCGCGGGGCTGCAAAGTAAAGCGGAACGATGTCGATGTTTTCGCGCTTGATGTACTGCCAAATATCTTTTTCGGTCCAGTTCGAAATCGGGAAAACGCGGGTGCTTTCGCCCTTGTTAATCTTGGTGTTGTAAAGCTTCCACATTTCTGGGCGCTGGTTTTTCGGGTCCCAAGCGTGTGCAGAATTACGGAAAGAGAAAATCCTCTCCTTGGCGCGGGACTTTTCTTCGTCGCGGCGACCGCCACCAAATGCAGCTGTAAAGCCGTACTTGTTCAGCGCTTGCTTCAAGGCTTGCGTCTTCATGATGTCGGTGTAAGCCGAACCATGATCGAATGGGTTGATGCCTTGCTTGACGCCATCCTGGTTGATGTATTCCAGCATTTCGATGCCGAGCTTTTTCGCGATGTTGTCGCGGAACTCAATCATTTCGCGGAATTTCCATGTGGTGTTCACATGCAAGAACGGGAAGGGCGGCTTCTCGGGGTAGAATGCCTTGAGAGCCAAATGTAGCATGACGGAACTGTCCTTGCCAATCGAATACAGCATCACCGGCTTTTCGCATTCGGCAGCGACTTCGCGGATGATGTAGATGGCTTCGGCTTCCAGCTCGTCGAGGTGTGAAAATTCGCTCACTGTGAAACTCCTAGTATTTGTTGGATTCTTTTGGGTCAATGTCAATGTGCTTTACGCTCCCGTCGGGAAATTCCACAATCCAGCGGATAAGCCCATTGACTTTTTCGGTATGTACTTTGCTACCCTTGCCGCCAATGTCTTCGCCGAGGAAGAATCGGATGGCGTGAACGGGGCACTCCTTGATACACGATGTGCAACCCCAGCAATCTTTGGGGTACTTGATATAGGCTTTTTTCTGTTCGTTAATCTTGATCAGCGTGCCGGGACAAACGTCGTGACATCTCCCGCAGCCGATGCATATGTTTGGATCAATGATGATGCTCATAATTCTTTTGCCCTTCTGCGGTAAGTTCGCGTGTGAAAGTCTTGATTTCGCCGTTGACTAAACGGGAATTCACGTACTTTCGCCAATGAATGTTGTCTTTTTCGGGGTAGTCCCAGTTCTCTGCAAAACTGTGCCAGCGTGTTTCGTGACGCGTAGCGAGATGCGCGATGACGCTCTTGCAAACGGTTAGACGTTCCTTCAGTTCGTAGATGTACATGACTTCTTGCAAATCGGTTGCGCTAAGCTTGCCCGTAAGGCTTTCGATTTCGTCAATTTTTTCTTTGGCGATATTGAGCTGTTTTTCGGTATAGCCGTAGCCTGTCGTGATTCCGCCTGCATATTCGTCCATGGCGATTTGCATGGCTTCTTCAAGTTGCTCTGTCGTGTACAGCGAATTTTTCTGTGATAGATATGTTTCGATTTCTGCGACGTGGCTTGCGATTTCGGCTTCTTTGATGGTTGCTTCGGTTTCTACGTCATTGCGAGACCCCTGTAAGGGGGCGTGGCAATCCACCGTTGCGTTAATGTATTCCACAGCCGACTTTGCTGCAATTTCGCCTTCGGCAAGTGCTCCCGTCACATACTTTTGCGGAGCACCACCGGCAACGTCACCAGCGGCATAGAGTCCTTCGATGGTCGTTGCACGCTTTGTATCGACCCAGTAACCGCTTGCGGTGTGGCCGCCCACGATGTAGGGTTCCGTACCTTCGATTTCCACATTCGCTTTCGACGGCGTGTCGTTTTCAATCCAGCGAATCGTCTGCGACGGAGCCATGTTCAGGTAAGCCTTCAGGAGCGATTCTTCCTGCTCGGGCGTAATCCCGACGGTGCGCAGGTAGCACGGCCCGCGGCCTTCCAGATTTTCCGCCACCGTGCCGTACACGCGTTCGGAGGTAGAAATCCCGTACTTGGTCTCGTAAACTTCTCCGAGCGCATTCACCTGCTTCGCACCCACGCCCTGCGCGAGCGTCCCCGTCGGGGCAATCGTATCCTTGCAACGCAGCGCTATGAACCGCATCTCGAAGGTCGTCATCTCGGCACCGTGACGGATGCCCATGGCATAACCCGCACCCGTATTGAACGGCGGGTACCACATCTTGTGCCGCGAAAATCCCGGATTGTTCGGGCGGTAAAGCCCGGCGGCACCACCAGTCGCAATAATGACAGCGCCCGCTTCGATGGCATAGAAAGTATCGTTCTCTATCCCGAAACCGAACGCGCCGTCAATCCTGTTGTCATGAACGGAAAAATCGAAAATGTTCACGTGGTTCAGCACCTGAACGTTCGGCGCCTTCGCGACTGCCGCAGCTAGAATCGGCTTGATATTTTCACCGTTGATTTTGATGTTGCGGTTGCCGCGCGTTACATATTTTCCATCCTCGTCTTTCAAAATCACGAGGCCAAGTTTTTCGAGGTGGGCGGTAACTTCGTTGAATTTTTCGGAAATGGAATACAGCAGGTCCTCGCGCACGATTCCGTCGGCATCCTTCTTGGCGTAATCCACGTAGTCCTTGGGCATGCGGCCTTCGGTAATGTAGGCATTCAAGGCGTTCACACCAGCGGCAAGGCATCCGCTGCGCTTGATATTCGCCTTTTCGACAATGAGAATTTTGAGGTACGCGGCATTATTTGCGACATTATTCGCGGCATTTGCTTTCGCTGCCGTGATTGCCGCGTAACAGCCCGCTGTTCCACCACCAATAATCAGTAAGTCTGTCTTGAGCCGTTCTATTTTCACAGAACCTCCGCTTTATGCGATTACAAAATAGGAGGGCATAAGCCCCCCCCCCCTATTTCATTCCATTAACCGTTATACACATCCTTGATTTTCTGAGCAAAGACATCATGACCGATACGATCAATAGTGTATTTAAAACGTTCACCAGGTTTTGCATTTTCAGCAAAGAACGAAATTGCAGCATCGCAAACATCGAGCAACTTTTGCTTATCCTCGATAAACGGGATAATGGTTTCGCCCTTGTTGATGTTGTTGCCGAAAAGTCCACCAAAAGAGACTATGAAGCCGTGCGTGTCTTCCCAAGCATCCGTAGGGCAAGACTTGAAGCAGCGTCCGCAATAGTTGCATTTAGAATCATCAAAAATGACCTTCTTATTTTCAATGCGAATCGCCTCTCTTCGGCAAGCCTTAGCACAAACGCCACAACCGACACACTTGTCTTCAATCCATTTGACCTTGATTGCGCCCTTGATGCCCACGTCGTTCTCTTCGGCCTTGAGGCAGTTGTTTTGGCAACCGGTCACACCGAATTTAAACTTGTGCGGAAGTTCACGGGCAAAATAACGGTCATCAAGTTCCTTGGCAATTGCGTAAGTATCAATACAGCCACTCGGACAAACGGCTTCGCCCTGACACGCCGTAATGGTACGCACACGCGGTCCGCAAACGCCCGGTTCCACGCCGCCTTCAGCCAAAGCATCCTTTACATCGTCAACATTTTCAAGCTTGATGAATGGAATTTCGACACTCTGTCTCGAAGTCAAGTGAGCATAGCCTTCGCCATACTTTTCAGCAACTTCAGCAATTTTTGCAAGTTGCGTAGCGTTCAAGTTTCCGCCAACGACACGAACACGCAGCGAGAAGTTGTTCTTCTGCTTTTGGCGCATCCAGCCGCCCTTTTTAAGTGTAGAATAATCTGTTGCCATGTTTTAGACTCTCCATAATTGTAGGAACAAATATAGAACGCGCTTTTATACTCGTCCAATACTAAATTTTTATCACGATTGATAGCAAAACTTTATCTGGAATGATTAAATTACGACAACAGGATCTCGGAGCGACTTGTTCTCGAGCAAATAGGCTTTGTCCCCCACCGTCACAAAAATGCGATAGACGAATACATCGACTTTTTCGCCGACAGAAACGCTAGCCTCGTCAAAGCTTCGCCTTGCTGTGAGTGTTTCTCCATTCACCGAAATCGTCAATTCGATGCCGCTTCCGCGGAAGGCGACGTCGGTTACGACGCCTTCCTGAGCGGATTTCCCGTATTTTTGCGATTCGTTTTTCTTGGTAACTTTGACAAATTCGGGACGTACAATCGCTTGCTCAGCGCCTTCGATTTCATCAAAGCTTTTGAACATGCTGTAATCCTTGAAAATAGAAGGTTGGCCAAAAAACGATGCCACAAAAGATGTTTTCGGAGAACTATACACATCAAGGGGTTTCCCGATTTGATCAATGCGGCCCTTGTTCATGATGATAATTTCATCGGCAACTTCGATAGCTTCATCTTGATCGTGAGTCACAAAAATACTAGTCACGCCAAGCTTTGCAATCATTTCCTTGAGCCAATGGCGGAGTTCCTGACGCACTTTTGCATCAATTGCCGCAAAAGGTTCGTCAAGCAAGAGCAATTGCGGATTTGGGGCGAGCGCTCTTGCAAAAGCGACACGCTGGCGCTGGCCGCCCGAAAGCTGGCTCGGATATCGTTTTTCAAGCCCTTCGAGACCAATCAGCTTGACAAGTTCAGCAACGCGTTCCTGAATTTCATTTTCAGATTTTTTCAGCACGCGAAGTCCAAACGCGATATTTTCAAAAACGGTCATGTAGCGGAACAACGCATAGCTCTGGAACACAAAGCCAATGCCGCGCTTGCTTGCCGGAACGTTGTTGATGACTTTCCCGTCGATAACGATATCACCACTATCAGGGGTTTCAAGCCCTGCAATCATGCGAAGAATCGTCGTCTTGCCGCTACCGCTTGGGCCCAAAAGGCCGATAAGCTTTCCTTTTTCGATACCGAAGGTTACATCGTCCGAGGCTTTGAAATTTCCGAAGTGCTTATTGATGTTTTTCAGTTCTACGTACATATAAACTCCTATTCTAAACTTTCTGCTTTCTGTTGTATTAGAATGCTGTCATTCTAGAGCAATTCTTAAGGCTATGCATTGCCTTTCTTTCGTCCTCGGTATTCTATAAGACTTCTTGCAATCAAAATGACAATGGCGAGCATAACTAGTATCGACGCCACAGCAAATGCAGGCACGTACTGGAATTCGTTAAATAGAATTTCCACATGCAACGGGAGCGTATTCGTTTTACCGCGCAAGTGCCCTGAAATCACGGAAACAGCGCCGAATTCACCCATCGCACGGGCTGCACAAAGCACTACACCGTACAAAAAAGCCCATTTGATATGCGGGAATGTGATTTTGCGGAAAATAGTCCAGCCTTTTGCTCCCATCAGCGCTGCAGCCTCTTCTTCGTCGTTTCCGCGGGCTTCCAAAACGGGAATCAATTCGCGAGAAATGAACGGGAACGTCACAAAAATTGTCGCAAGGACAATGCCCGGAACGGCGAAAACAATTTTCAAATTCCAATCTTGCAGCAGCGGGAATAGCGGGCTCTGGCGTCCAAACGTGAGCAAGAAAATAAGGCCCGCTATAATCGGCGAAACGGTCACAGGCAAGTCAATAAGCGTAGTCAAAATTTTCTTTCCTTTGAATTGGAACTTGGTAATCGACCATGCCGCACAAAGACCAAAAACCGTATTGATGAGCACAGCGAGCAGCGTCGCTTCTAGCGTGAGCCAAATCGCCTTAACCGTATAATCATCAGCAACCGCCTTCGCATACACTGCAGTTCCCTGCTTGAACGCTTCAGTAATGACCGTAATCAATGGCAGTAAAAGCATCAGTATTATAAACGCAATGCTTATCCCAATCAAGAACCATTTAACCACTTTTGAAGAAGTCGTCTCTTTATACATTAAGCGCCTCCTTTTAAAATCCTCGTATTTCTTGTCTGAATCAAGTTGACAAGGAACAATGTCACGAACGAGGCAACAAGCATCACGAGCGCAATCGTTGTAGCGCTGGAGTAATCGTATTCCTGCAATTCCGACATGATAATGAGCGGAACGATTTCTGTTTCGAATGGCTTGTTGCCTGCGATAAACACGACGCTTCCGTATTCGCCGAGGCAACGCCCGAATGCAAGCCCAAAGCCCGTCAATGCGGCAGGCACGATTTCTGGGAAAATCACTTTCCAAAAAATGCGGTTTCGTGAAGCTCCCAGGACGCCTGCGGCTTCTTCGTAAGCGGGGTCCAGTTTTTCAAGCACGGGTTGAACTGCGCGAACGACAAACGGGATGCCGATAAACACGAGCGCGACCGTAATGCCGATTTGCGTAAATGCAATCTTGATGCCAAACTTGGCGAAAAATCCTCCAATAAGTCCCGTATCTGCGGTAAGTGCCGTCAATGCGATGCCCGCTACGGCTGTCGGCAAGGCAAATGGAAGTTCGATCATTCCGTCAATCAAACGTTTGAGCGGGAACGTGTATTTTACCAGCACCCATGCAAGCACAACGCCCATCACGGCGTTGATAAGCGACGCCACAAAAGCCGTCACGAAACTCACCTTGAAACTCGACAAGACTCTGTCGCGTGTAATCGTTTCAATAATCTCGCTAAAACTCATTTGCGCCGAAAACACCACCAGCGACGCAAGCGGAATCAGCACCACGACGCTTAAGATAGCGAGCGTGATGCCGGTTGTTAGGCCGAAGCCAGGAATGACACTTCTATTTGTTCTCTTCATAAGTAGAGTCAAATATAGAACGCGTCATTCGCTATGTCCAATACTAAATAAGTATCACGTTTTATAGAATTTTTGTATTAAAATAAAGTAATTGTTAATGGTGGTGATGATGATGCATTTCTACTGTTGCTGCCGCCTTCGGAGAGTACCCGGCAATGCCCGGATCAACCATTCCAAAAATCATCGCAATGTGTGAGAGTACGAGGAATGCGGCGAGCAAAAGAATGGCGCAGTTCGTGCGCTTGTTTTCGCCTGCTTTACGGAGTAAAAGTTTCAAGTTCAACAAAGCAAGCAAAATCATCGGAATGCCTGCAAGGATGTAAGAGCCAATCGCCACAACATCAATCCATGTTCTGAATTCTCCTGTAGAAGCAAGCGGAATAACGACATTCGGAATGAAGTAGGCTATAATCCCGACGAATGAAAGCCCTGCAAGGATTCCGGCGATGCGGTTGATTTTTGAAAGTGTCGGATGTGCATTTGGTGCTCGCAACAGGAATAAATCCGTAATGGCAATCGTTTCGGCAAGAATGACAGGAATTGCCATAAAGATAATGAGGTTCCAAGGAGAGTTTTGCATTAGCAAATCCATGTAATGGGTAGAGTACATACAGTATCCTTTTATTGTTGTGTTTGACGGACTCTTCTTTTTGATAATGAATCTACAAAAACGATTCTGCAAAACAGTTATTGAAAATTTTGATAGCATACGATTAGAAAAATGTATTGGACGCTATTGAAAAGCTATTTTATATTTGTAACAAATTATTTTTAGAACTTAAAAAGATGGGTGATTTAATGTCTGATGTCAAGAATTTTTCTGCAAAAGATTTTCACAAGATTGACAAAAATAATTCAACACTTCTTGATGTACGCGAACCTGGCGAAGCAATCGTTCATCCTGTGAACGGTGCGATCCAGATTCCATTTTTTGAACTTTCAAAAAAGATAGATTCTATTCCCAAAGACAAACCTGTTTATGTTTTTTGCACAACAGGAGATCGCTCGGAACAAGTCGCAGAAATTCTTGCGGATAGGGAATTTGAAGTGTACAACATTGAAGGAGGCCTTGGTGATGTTCCTAAGGCGCATTTTGTAGATGCCAAGGGCTTGAAATGCCCAGGTCCAATCGTAAAAGTTGACGAAACCGTTAAAAAAGCTCTGATTGGTGACGAAATTCAAGTCGAAGCTGATGAAAAAGCGTTCCTCTCGGATGTCGAAGTTTGGTGCCAACGCACAGGAAACGAATTGAAATCACTCACCGAAAAAGACGGAATCATTCATGCGTCCATCGTGAAAAAAGATGTCCCCGCTCCCGAAAAAAGAGAATTCGAACATGGCAAAACATTTGTCGTATTCAGCGGTGATTTGGACAAGGCTATTGCGTCGTTCATCATGGCCAATGGCGCTGCCGCGATGGGACGCCCTGTTACAATGTTCTTCACGTTCTGGGGAGTCAGCATTTTACGCAAGCCCGAAAAAGTCCGCATCAAAAAATCGCTCATCGGAAAAATGTTTAGCTTGATGTTGCCGCGAGGTTCCAAAAAGCTAGGGCTTTCACGCATGAATTTCGGTGGCATTGGAGCCAAGATGATTCGAGCCGTCATGAAGCAAAACGGGGTTTCATCGCTCGAAGAACTGATCCAGAGCGCGCAGCAAAAAGGCGTAAAGTTTGTCGCTTGCCAAATGTCCATGGAACTCATGGGCATCAAGGCCGAAGAATTAATCGACGGCGTTGAACTCGGCGGAGTCGCAACAATGCTCGGTTCCACCGAAAAATCCGATTTGACGTATTTTATTTAAGCGCTTTCCACTTGCCACGTAAATCCAGCTTCTTCAATCGTGCGGAAAGTTTTTTCAAGGCTTTCTCCACCTTCAGTCAAATAGCCCGAAGCAAAGATTGAATCGACGATTTTGAACAAAGTCTTTTCGTAACCTTTGAAATACACTTCGCGTCCTGCGGCACAACGGATATCCGATTTCGGCAACATCAATCGCGCGAGGCAAAGAACCTTGATGCAATATTCTGGAGTCAGCGTTGAAATATCGCGCTCGGCCAGTCGCGTTCCTTTGACCGGGAGCAAAAAGTTAATAGGGACGGATTCGGGATTGATTTCTTTCAATTCAAAAAGCATGTCCACGACATCTTCCTTCGATTCGCCCATGCCGATAATTCCACCAGAACAAATTTCAAAACCGATGCGTTTCAGCATACGCAAATTGTCGATTCTTTCTTGATACGTGTGCGTCGTGCAAATGCTTGGGTAAAAACGGCGGCTGCTATTCAAGTTGTGATTGATTCTGTTAAGCCCCGCATCTTTCAGAATTTGCGCTTGATGCTCGGTCAAGAATCCGATGGAACAGCATATCTGCGTCCCGTTCTTTTTCATTTTGCGAATACGTTCTGCGAGGCTTTCTATATCGCTATCCGCAAAACGAATGCCGCTAAGCCCAATGCAATGTCTAGAAAGATGGAATTCATCGACCATATCGTTATCGCCATATAGCTTTTTGTCTTCCACATAACGATACTTTTCAATCGGGGCTTCGGAATCTCGTGATTGTGCACAATAAGCACAGTTCTGTGTGCAATTTCCACTACGGACATTCGTAAGCAACTGGATGTTGACGCGGTTGCCTTTGTATTTCGTTCTTAACCGGTATGCTTCTTCTATAAGTTTGTTGAGGGCGTCGCCTTGTAGATCAAGTATTTCAAGAGCGTCATTTTTTGATATAGAAGTATTTTCTGCCATAGGAAAAAACATGATATACCTATATAAATGGTAGGATTTTTAAAACGCAAAGATAGTATGATTGTGTCAAATTGTCAAAAGTGAGTGATTCCGGAAACGAATGTGTAAAATAAAAATGATGGAATAAACTCGGAAAGTATCATGGGTATAACTCAAAAACGCTCCCAACGATTGCGTTAACAAGGGTTGAGAGCGCTCGGTTTTTACAAGAAGAATAGTTTGACAGGATTACTTCTTTTCGTAAATCTGATCGAAGATTCCGCCGTTAGAGAAATGCGTCTTTTGTGCCTTATCCCAACCGCCGAAGTAGCTGATGTCAATCAGGTTCACGTTCTGGTTGAATTCCTTGTACTGGTCAAGAATGGCCTTGTTAGAAGGACGGTAGTGGTTCTTGGCGGCAATGTGCTGGCCTTCGTCGCTGTAGAGGAAGTTCAGGTATTCGGTAGCAAGTTCGCGGGTGCCGCGCTTGTCAACCACCTTATCTACAATTGCGACAGAGGGTTCTGCCAAGATGCTCACGCTAGGAATTACGATTTCGTAGTCGTTAGGATAATCCTTGAGCGAAAGGAAGGCTTCGTTTTCCCAGGCGAGCAAAACGTCACCTTGGCCATTTTCGATGAAGGTTGTCGTAGAGCCGCGAGCACCGGAGGCGAGCACTAGAACATTCTTGTAGAGTTTCTTCACGAATTCCTTGACCTTGGCTTCGTCGCCATTGTACTGTTTTTCGGCCCATGCCCAAGCGGCGAGATAATTCCAGCGAGCGCCGCCAGAGGTTTTCGGGTTCGGCGTGATGACTCCGATGCCATCTTTCACGAGATCGCCCCAGTCCTTAAGGTTCTTCGGGTTACCCTTGCGCACCAAGAACACGATGGTCGATGTGTAAGGGGCGCTATTCAGCGGGAATTCCTTGACCCAACCCGGTTCAATGAGACCGGCGTCGCGCACGGCGTTCACGTCAAATTCGAGGGCGAGCGTCACCACGTCGGCTTCAAGGCCGTTGGCCACTTCGAGGGCCTGCTTGCCGGAACCGCCATGGGACTGCGTGATTTCCACTTCCTTGCCGGTCTTTTCTTTCCAGTGCTTGGCAAAGACCTGGTTGTAGTTGGCGTAAAGCTCACGAGTCGGGTCGTAAGATACGTTGGTGAGAGTTTGCTTTTCGTTTGCAGTCTTTTCTTCGGAAGAAGAGCAAGCAGAAAAAGCGATGGAGAGGATAGCGATAGACGCAAGTATAATTTTTTTGAAATTCATGTTATATACCTCACTTTTTGTTTTTTTAGGTTTTAAAAGAAACGCCCTCAGCTAAATGGATCAAAGAAGCGTGAGCTGTGCTGAGGGCGCTCGGGTGTGCTTAGGTTATTTGATGGTCGATGTGAAACGTGCAGCAAGAGCGACATCAGAAGCTTTTTTCTCGCTGTAGAGGTTAAACTGGACCTTGGAACGGGAGCCAATCTTCTTGATGAAAGTGACCGTCCATGCGAGGGCATCAGCATCAGCCTGCAATTCGTCGCGGTTTGAAATGTATTCCAGTTCAGCGTAGAGGTTGTTCAGGAAACCGCCTGTAGGAATTTCTAGACCGACAAAGAACGGAACATATTTCGAATCTTGAGCGTATTCGGGCTTGATAGCGTTTGCGGCCTTGAGGTTTTCCCCATCACCGGTCGCAATCAGCGCAACTTCACCATAGAGTCCAAAATTCTTTTGGAAGTAATAGCTTGCACGGCCTGCAACGCGATGAGTGACCTGAGCCGTATGCTGGATAGGATCAAGAGCATTCACGCGATAAGCCAAACTGACTTTAGCATCTTCAAACTTGAGTGTTTCTTCAAAGCGGATATAACCCGTATTAAACTTGGCATCATAAGTACCGAGCAAAGCACTGAACGAGGAAACACCCTTTTCGTAGCCGAAGGAAACGGCATCATGTTGATAATCGCGAGAGAGGAACCCACGCTTGTCAAGCAAGACATCTACATAAGTACCGAAGTTACCGCCTACGCTCCAGTCCGTACGGAAACGACCGAATTGCAAATTAAATTTGCCGTATTCGGTATCCCACTTGTAATTAGCAAAGTAGGTATCGGCAGAAATCTTATCATAGCTCTTGCCATCTATGGTATTGCCAAACGCCGGGCTAAAAATTCGCAGGTTGATGACAGCGTTGAAATTATCGGAATCGTACTTCACGCCTACATTCGCACGCAAAAACGAATTATCGAGCGTATTGTCGGCTTTATTATCATAAAGAGACTTGATAGTTTGAGCTTGAACGTTTCCGGTGGGTTTAATAACACTTTCTTTAGTGGCTTCCTCAGCAGAGCAAATGGACGACACCAGTGCAGTGGCAATCAATATTTTATATATGTTCTGGTTCATTCGTCAACTCCTTGGTTATTGGATTATTGTTTTTACTGTTGTTTTTTGACGCGGCAAAATATAGAACGCATTTTTCGTGTTGTCCAATACTAAATTTTTATGCTGAGTTATTGATTTTTGTTATCATCAAAGAACTTTATAGAATTAGTTTATAAACAATTAAAATGAAGATTTCATCAAAATCGAGCTTAAAACGCCTATATTCAAACGATTTACGTGCAGCACTGTTTATGCATCCGTCGTAATTTACTATCTATACAGAAATCAAAGAAATATCTTACAATGGCAACGAACAAGACAAGAATAGGCTGGATTGACGAGTTCAAGGGATTCGTTCTTTTGCTCGTCTGCCTTTTTCACATCGAGCAGACTTTTCCGAACGCGCATTTGGGAGCATGGCACTTGAGCGCTCTGCGCATGTCATCTTTCTTCTTTATTTCAGGCGTGCTTTTCAGCACCAAGCGCTTCAGCAATTTCAAGAGTTACTTTACCCACAAGACAAAAGTTTTGTTACTTCCCTACCTTTATCTTTCATTCCTCTTTTTCGCGCTGGATCCCGTTATTTACAATTTCGCATTATTCCCAAGAACCCCCACAATGACAGTCGTGAATACCATTCCCGACATCAACAACACATGGCAATACATCTATTGGAACATAGCCAAGATATTTATCGCCGGGAAGTCCTCTGTCGGCGCAGGGCCTCTCTGGTTTGTATTTACTTTATATTCAGTCAGTTTGATTTTCTATCTACTTCATGAGATGTCAAAACGGCAAGTCAATCCAAAGTTGTTTTTTGCAGTCATGTCCATAGAAGGGCTCCTTGGTGGCTGGATTCTGAACAAGAACCATATTCACTTGCCGCTAGGCATTGAACGCGACCTCACGATTCTTTTTTTCTTTGGTTGCGGTTATCTTTGCAAGGAACCCATCAAAAAAATTCATAGTGCCATTTCAGCGGGCGCAGCACACGCATCAAATAATACGGCCATCGTTGCTGCCATCGGAATCGTATGCTTTATCGCCTATGCCTTTTTAGAATCGCCGAGTCCAAATTTCAGCATCATGAACAACGACTTGGGCAAAAGCCTCCCCCAGTTTGTCGCAAGTTCCATCACAGGTATTGTCGGCCTTATCGCCACGTTCCTACTTGCGAGCAAAATCCCTGACATCGCACCCATTCGCATTTTCAAGGGAATTCTCAGAAACATATCCCGCAACGCGCTCGTGATTCTTGCCGTTCACTGGTGGATTGTCCTGATGCTGCGACTTTTCTGCCGCCCCGCAATCAACCAACCGGGAATCGCCTACATCGCCATCCCGATTGTTGCACTTGGCACCATCGCCGCTATCCCGCTTTTCCGCGGCAAGCTCTACCGCCTACTCGGAAAAGAAAAAATCAGCGTAAAAGAAAGCTTGAATATTAGGAAATGAAAGCACCCCAACCGCTTTGTCATGCCCCGCTTGACGGGGCATTTTCCTTTTTGCGTCATTCTGAGCGATGTCCGAGGACAAAATCTATATACGAAACTACAAAGCGTTAATTTCTTCTATAGATAAGCCCGTGTCCTCTGCAATTTCTTCAACAGGTCTATTTCTCGCTTTCAATTTTTTTGCTATTTCACGCTTATTACCAGAAACATTCTTTGCAATCTCCGCGTTGATTTCCATCGCGAATTCTTTAAAGAAACCCCGTTTCAGGACATTGTGATCCCATCTTTCGTGATACATCTTCTGATAAGCCTCAAATTCTTTCTTACTGAATTTAGATACTTTAGCACTCTCCGTCAACTGCTTGAATTTTTTGTCCGAAAGCTCCGGCGGCAACTCACGCAACCGGCTCAAGTAGCGAAAGAAAAACAGCCATTTGCTCAAGCTGTCCTTGCCAATAAAGAAAGGAACCTTCGCAAGCTCGATAATTGTATAGTTGTAGGAATCCACAATCTGTTCGCCAGTTTCCAAATCTAACGTCGAAGCACGATGGACAATCCGTTCGTCGTTTTCGAAGATACGATACCGAGCAAGAGCAATGACGTATGTCAGCTTCACATCGTAATCCCAATCGCCGGGCTCAGCTTGATTCGCAACCAATTCACTTGCATAATAGGCAATCCGCTTTAAAAAATTATCCATTTCGCGAATTTGGACTTCAATTTCAATGAGGTTCCCATCATCGTCTTCGCAATGCAGGTCAAAAATCGCAGTCCTCGAAGCCTTGCTACCGCTCAAATTTTTCGCCACATTGCGGGTTTTCACATTCACGATAGCCCGCTTGAGTTGCGGTGCCAGCAAATCGTTCAATAGATTTATGAGATTCTCTCGACTAACAGGCTTGTCCGGGTCGAACGCTTTCTTAAAAGCAAGATCGATTAGCAAATTTGCAAACGGGCTTTCTTCGCCAGGCTTCACAAGGTAGTCTTCGAGGGACTTATGGGATATTTCGTGTTCATATTTCATGCCACTATGTATGCAAAAACAGTGCCAACGCAAAAATCGACGATTTTGAGCGAAAATCAGCAAATTATATACAAGAAAAAAGTGATTAATCGATTTAATCAGTGATTAATCAATTTTTCAACAAGCCACGCAACACCATCTCCCCGCCTTGTCATGCCCCGCTTGACGGGGCATCTCCATTAAGTATGTCATCCCGGATTGAGCCTGTCCCGGTTTCGGACTCTTTGACCACTTAGCACATTTAATCTTTTTAAACTTAAGAACCAAATCGAGGGTTCTCGCAAGGTCAATCGTCAGCCATCGGCTGACGATTTGAAAATAAATCTCGCTTATAAATACCGTTTCACCGTCGGCTTTTGTTCTTCAGCGTTTTTTTTCTTGGGCACGTAGATTTTTACGGCATACACGTTAAAGTCCGTCTCCGCCAAAATATCACCTTCTTGCAAATCTTCATAGACATCGATTTCTATTTCGACGCCATCACGTGCAATGCAGCGGATAGAGCGCGCAGTCAGTTCCTCGCGCAAAAGAGGAACGTCAACGACCTTCTTGTAAGTGCCGTGATGAGTCGTGCCAAGAATACGATTGCAAATCATGGAACGCAATGTAGAAAAATAGTAGACGGCTATGAGGTCGTGCTTCGCACTTTGAGGTCGCTTCGCTCTGGGCTATGGGCAAACATGTTCATTCCAAGATTTTTCTTTTACTATCTTTTTGAAGAGCTCAAAGGCGCATCGCGCCGTCCCCACAACCTCAAAGCACCGAAGGTGCGACCTCATACCTCAATGGCTCGCGCACGTAAGACTATTACTCCTGATCCGTATGCAAAACCGATAGCGAAACCGCTACCGCCATCCAAGAGTTTGCCCGGAAAACTCAAGCAGTTCCAGGCGCCCACACGTGCGGATTTTGATCTCGTAAGTCCTTACGGTGCTGCAGGCGACCAGCCCAAGGCCATCGAAGAATTGACCGAAGGTTTCAAGAACGGTGAACAGTTTCAGACGCTTCTCGGCGTGACCGGTTCCGGCAAGACGTTCACGATGGCAAACGTCATCAAGAATGTCGGAAAGCCAACGCTCATCCTCACACACAACAAGACGCTCGCCGCTCAGCTCTATCAGGAATTCAAGTCGTTCTTCCCGAACAATGCGGTGGAATACTTCGTCAGCTATTACGATTACTTCCAGCCCGAAGCGTACATTCCGCACACGGATACATTCATCGAAAAAGACGCAAGCATCAACGATGAAATCGACAAGCTCCGTCTGCGCGCTACAGCCAACCTCCTCACACGCCGCGATGTCATCATCGTCGCTTCCGTGAGCTGCATTTACGGCCTCGGCAGCCCGAGCGAATACTTCGACTTGATGGTACGCATCAAGAAAGGCGACGTTTACGACCGCGACAAGATTTTGCGAGACCTTGTCCACATCCAGTATTCGCGCAACGACTTTAGCCTCGACCGAGGCTCATTCCGCGTCCGCGGTGACGTGATTGAAGTCCACCCGAGCTACGACGAAGATGGGCTCCGCATTGAGCTTTTCGGCGACGAAGTCGATCGCCTTTACCGTTTCAACATCGTCACGGGCGAAGTCATCAAGGAAGTTGAAGAACTCACCATCGCCCCCGCCAAGCACTTTGTCACCAAAGAAGAAAATCGCGCAGGCATGCTGCAACGAATCCAACTCGAACTGACCGACCGCCTCGCCGAACTCGACAAGGAAGGCAAGGTTCTCGAATCGGCACGTCTTTCGAGCCGCACCCGCTACGACATGGAAATGCTCCGCGAAACAGGCATGTGCAACGGCATCGAAAACTACTCGCGCATCATCGAAGACCGCGCCCCGGGCACTCGCCCCTTCACGCTCATCGACTACTTTGGCGATGATTGGCTTTTGATGATTGACGAATCGCATGTGAGCATCCCGCAAGTGGGCGGTATGGCCGAAGGCGACAAGTCCCGCAAGACAACGCTTGTGCAGTACGGGTTCCGCCTCCCCTGCGCACTCGACAACCGCCCGATGAACTTTGCCGAATTCGAGTACATGTACCCAAAGCAGGTGCTTTTTGTGAGTGCCACCCCCGGCGACTACGAACTGAAAAAGACTAGCGGTGTCGTGACCGAACAGATTAACCGACCGACCGGACTTTTGGACCCGAAGATTGAGCTGTTCCCGATCCAGGGGCAAATGGACGTGCTCCTGTACCGCATCGAAGAAGTCGTGAAAAACGGCGACCGCGTGCTCGTCACGACGCTTACCAAGAAGATGGCGCAAGACCTCACGGATTTTTTCATCGAAGCAAACATCCGTGCCAAGTACCTCCACAGCGACATCAAGACGCTGGAACGCCACGAACTCATCCGCGGACTACGCAGCGGCGAATTTGACGTGCTCGTGGGCATCAACCTCTTGCGCGAAGGCCTTGACCTCCCCGAAGTGAGCATGGTCGCGATTCTCGACGCCGACAAGGAAGGCTTTTTGCGCAACTACCGCAGCCTCATCCAGACGATGGGCCGTGCAAGCCGCAACGTGAACGGCACCGTCCTCTTGTTTGCGGACAATATGACCGAAAGTCTGCAAAAAGCCATCGACGAGACGAACCGCCGCCGCACATTGCAAGAGGAATTCAACGCCGAGCACCATATCACCCCAAAGTCCGTCACCCGCAAACTCGAAGACGACCTGAAAATCGTCGATCCGCTCGGCATCGACGAAGAAGTGGACGAGCGTCATCCTGAGCAAAGCGAAGGATCCAGTTACGATTCCAGTAACAATTCCAGCGAAGACTTCACCCCCGGCATCCGCCCGATGGAACCGCTGCAACCGTCGAATTTTAGACGACAACTGCACAAGGCGAGAGTTGCGACCAACGAAGTTGGGCATAACCGAGCCGAACAGTTGGTACATGAGTCGAAGACGAATGTACAAAGACGAAAGAGTGTCGCGGAAATGATCGGAACATCCGCATCTCGTCATCCTGACCCTCGCAGAGGGGAAGGATCCAGTCAAAGATCTTCCAAACTCGCCGACCTAGAACGTCAAATGAAGGAGGCTGCAGCCCGCCTCGACTTCGAAGAAGCCGCCAGAATACGCGATATGATACGTTCTATGGACGCATAGCGTTAATTTCAGTTTACTTTTTCAACCACTGGTCACTTTTTTTTTATTAAGTAGTACTTTTTTTCTGTAAATTGTATATTTTCATTAAAAGATTACAAAAAAGGGTTTATTATGAAGCTTAATTTCGTTACACCACTTCTTCTTGGTTCCGCTCTCGCGCTGGGAGCATTGGGTTTTGTTGCCTGCGGCGATGATGATTCTCCAGTTATTCCAGGCCAACCTGGAAAATTGTCATCTTCGTCTGGTGTAGTTGAACCGCCTCCAGAACCGACGCCCATAACATCTATTCGCACTGATCATTTCGGTATCAACACATCCACGCTCAGCAGAATCAAATTCAAGGGCGATATTACGCTCGACTTCGAAGATTCCACGGCTATTTCGGATTTTAGCGCCGTGCATTTCACAAATCTCGACGTTCGTGTTATCAGCAAAAATGGTACTAGTGCGGGGTCATTCTCCATGACAAACCCATTAGACTTTAATGCCGAATTCATCACTTCTATAAGCCTCCAGGGCATCGGTCTCCAGACAAACCTCGACGAAGGCTATAGCGAATGCGGGGAATTTATAATTTACGTCACGGCAACGGCTTCCGATGGTGTAAATCCACCTTCTGTTTCTAGAGACTCCATTCCCTTTGTCCGCCCCGAAGAAAAGTGCATCATTCCGGAATCTTCCTCTAGCGAAGCAAAAGTTCCGGGCGCACCGCTGGATACCATATCTATCGAAGTGAACACCAAGGTAGATAAGTGCCTTAATCTTGCCACGGCAACTGTATCCGCCTCCCCCACTGGCGACATCTGCTTTACGAGAACCGGCTCTGGCAAGGTCGAACTCAGCAGTTCTACAGGAATCAAGTTCTCCATCTACAACAACTTGAGCGACTACAAAGAAAATGGAAAACCGGACAGAACCAATGACTACAGTAGAGATATGCTGCCTACAAATCCGACAACAGACGACTTCCTCTACGTAAATAGTTTACTACAGGACACCTATCCGGACTTCATCGGAGCTGGCGATGTATTCTTCGTAGCAATAGCTCCGTCGTACGTTCCGAATACTGGCTCAGCAACAGGCTTCTACGCTTTCATCGTCAAGGAAGGCATGTCCACTCCTGACCCCAATGGCGATATAACCTTCTCGTTGCTCCTTTACAAAGCCAAGTAATCCAAAACGAAAAAGCTTTAAAAATAGGCCTCCCGCGTGGAGGTCTTTTTTGTATTTAGCCATACAAGCCAATTTATTGAGGACTTGACAAAAATAATTTAGATGAATCTAACTTTATTATATAAAACTAATTTTATTAGTCTTTTCTAATTTTCTCCAAATTATTTTCTATAATTGAATCGTGATAATTAAATAGAATAGGAGAATCCTCATGATCAAACTCGTGCTTGTACGCCACGGCGAAAGCGAATGGAACAAGAAGAACCTCTTTACCGGATGGATGGATGTCGACCTGAGCGAAAAAGGTCACGAAGAAGCGACCGCTGCAGGCCAGCTTTTAAAAGCCGAAGGCTACGATTTCGACTTGTGCTACACCTCATACCTGAAGCGCGCCATCCATACGCTGAACCACATGCTCGACGAGATGGACAGAGCATGGCTCCCTGTCGTAAAGAGCTGGAAACTGAACGAACGTCACTACGGAGACCTACAAGGCAAGAACAAGTCCGAAGCCGCCGAGAAGTTCGGAGAAGACCAAGTAAAAATCTGGCGCCGTTCTTTTGACATCAAACCGCCCGTACTTGCCGATGATGACGAACGCAGCGCAAAGAAGCAACCCATGTATCGTGATGTGGACGAATCATTCCTTCCACAGAACGAAAGTCTTGAAACGACAATCGCCCGAGTGATTCCTTACTACCTCGAAGAAATCAAACCGCAAATGAAGGCTGGCAAGCGCATTATAATCGCGGCTCACGGCAATTCCCTACGCGCGCTGGTGATGTATCTCGACAAGATGAGCAAGGAAGAAGTTCTCGGTCTGAACATTCCGACAGCAATCCCGCTTGTTTACGAATTTGACGAGAACTTGAACCCCACCAAGCACTACTACTTGGGAGACCAGGAGGCACTCAAGGCCAAAATGGAAGCCGTCGCAAACCAGGGCAAGAAAAAGTAGCGCGCCATATCGTTGTGTCTTTCGAAAACTCGGAACCAACAGGTTCCGGTGTTTTCTAAATTTGTGCTCGAAATTAATTTCAGAGCCCAAATACAGGGGCGTGTACAAGGAGACACAACATGCTCAAGAAGCTTTCCAATTTCCCCGGCATCAAGGGACCCGTCGTCACGATCGTGATGGACGGTTTTGGCATCACCGATAAGGTCGAAGGCAACGCCATCAAGGCCGCCCGCACCCCGACTCTCGACAACCTCTTCAAGATGTACCCGAACGTGCTCCTGAAGGCTCACGGCCGCGCCGTGGGTATGCCGACCAACGAAGACATGGGTAACTCCGAAGTGGGCCACAACGCCATCGGTGCTGGCCAGGTGTACAATCAGGGTGCAGCCCTCGTGCAGGACGCCATCGTCTCCGGCGACATCTTCGGCCGCGACGCCTGGAAGGAAATCGCCTCCAACGTGCGCGACCACGGTTCCGTGCTCCACTTCATCGGCCTCTTCAGCGACGGTAACGTCCACTCCAACATCAGCCACCTCAAGGCCATGGTCGCCCAGGCCAAGAAGGAAGGCCTCAAGAAGGTCCGCGTGCACATCCTCCTCGACGGCCGTGACGTGCCGGAAACTTCCGCCCTCGATTACGTCGGCCCGTTCGAAAAGTTCCTCGACGAACTCCGCAGCTCGGAATTCGACGTCTGCATCGCTAGCGGCGGTGGCCGTATGCAGATTACCATGGACCGTTACAACGCTAACTGGAAGATGGTGGAACTCGGCTGGAAGACCCACGTACTCGGTGAAGGCCGCTACTTCGACAACGCTACGCAGGCTATCGAAACCCTCCGCGGCGAAACCAAGGCTATTGACCAGGACCTCCCGCCGTTCGTGATTGCGAAGGACGGCCAGCCGGTCGGAACCATCAACGACGGCGACTCCGTGGTGTTCTTCAACTTCCGTGGCGACCGCGCTATCGAAATCACCCGCGCCTTCGAAGAAGAATCCTTCAACGAATTTGACCGCGTGCGCTTCCCGCATGTGTGCTACGCCGGCATGCTCCAGTACGACGGCGACCTCAAGCTCCCGAACCGCTTCCTCGTTCCGCCTCCGGCCATCAAGGAAACCAGCGGCGAATGGCTTTCCGAAACGGGCGTCAAGCAGTTCGCCTGCTCCGAAACGCAGAAGTACGGCCACGTGACTTACTTCTGGAACGGTAACCGTTCCAGCAAGTTCGACGGCGAAACCTACCTCGAAATCGAATCCGACGTTGTTCCGTTCGAACAGCGCCCGTGGATGAAGGCCGCCGAAATCACCGACGCCATGATCGAAGCCTTGAAGAGCGGCAAGTACCAGACGCTCCGCTGCAACTTCCCGAACGGCGACATGGTGGGCCACACCGGTTCCTTCCGCGCCGCTACGATGGCTATCGAAGCGGTGGATATCGGCCTTGCGCGCCTCCTCCCGGTGATCGACGCCCTCGGCGGTGTCGCCATCATCACGGCTGACCACGGTAACGCCGACGAAATGTACGAAATCGACAAGAAGACCGGCATGCCGAAGGTCAACAAGGACGGTACGTTCAAGGCAAAGACCAGCCACACCTTGAACAAGGTGCCCTGCATCCTTTACGATAACGTCACGGGCGGCAAGCTCGGCCTCAAGGAAGGCGACTGGGGTCTTTCAAACATTGCTGCAACGACCGCGAACCTCCTTGGCCTCGAAAAACATGAGGCTTGGGACGAATCTATGTTAATCGTTAAATAAACGATTAACATATAATGAGATTAAAAATGGAACCTGAAAGCGCATCTCTAAAAACAACGATTTCGTTCGACGAACGGAGGGCATAAAGCCCTCCTCCCGCACCATAGGTGCGGAGTCTCACGAGAGGCTTGGGACGACAGCATGTTGATCATCAAGTAATCCGGATGTCATTCCCGGCTCCGACCGGGAATCTCCTTTTAAAAAGGGAACCCGCGAGGGTTCCTTTTTTTATTCAAGTTTTTTTATGAAGCTAAATAAAGGTATATTCAAAAAGTAAATGTTATAAGGGCTCTTTATGAGCCGAGGAGAAAATAAAAACAAATGCTTGTGAAAAAGTTATTTGCAGCATTAACATTATTTGTAGTTGCAAACGCAATGGCTGCAGACCAACAATTTACGCCGCAATATGTCGATTTAGGATTACCTTCGGGCACGCTATGGGCGACCAGTAACGCTGGTGCCGACAAGCCCGAAGGACTTGGTGACTATTTCGCCTGGGGCGAAACCAAACCCAAAACCGTCTATGAATGGTCGTCGTACGCATACATGAACGATGCTAAAATGGATGGCAGAGATGGCGTGAAAAAAGGCCCCGACTGGTTCAATGTCAACAAATACACTTTTGACGACCAACTGAAGGGCGCTATATGGTATTCGGGCGTAACATTCGTTGGCGACAACAAGAAAACTCTCGAAACTGCCGACGATGCCGCAGCAGCCAACTGGGGCGGGGACTGGGCTATGCCTACTGCCGATGATTGGAACGAGCTGATAAGCAACAGCTACTTTGCACATACTGACAACTATAGCGGCAAAAGTGGCTGGATTGTGTATAAGGCTAAAGCTGAAGCCGACAAAGGCAAAACCAACGGCACACCATCAGCCTCTTATTCTACAGCCGACACGCATATTTTCCTTCCTGCTGTAGGCTACAGGAACGCCTCAGCCAGTATTCAAAACGCATCGGAATGTAGTTACTGGTCGTCATCGTTATCGGAATTCAACACACAGAATGCACAATCTTTTGAAATTGACAGTAGAAAAGGTGCTCGTGTAGAAATAACCTCTAGCCGTGATTATGGAAAGACTGTTCGTCCGGTTTGCCCGCGTTCGGGCAATACCAATGGTCACGACGCCGTTGATTTGGGTTTGCCAAGCGGCAAAATGTGGGCAACGAGCAATGTTGGTGCAAAAGCGCCGCAGGCCGCGGGTGACTATTACATGTGGGGAATGACTACCAAATCAAAGACATATGCTTTTACCGCATACAAGCATATGCTACCAGGCTGGGAAAAAATTTTGAAAAAGGAAAATGTAAACAAATTCAAAAATTACATATTCATAAATAAATATCAGATTCCCGACGAAAACAACAGCGGAGGGTCGTGGTTCAAATGGAACGGCAACTCATGGCAGTTCCTTGGCGATGGCAAGAAAACGCTTGATGCGGCCGACGATGCCGCTACAGCCAACTGGGGCGGTAAATGGCGTATGCCGATACAAAAAGATTGGGAGGAACTGTATAAAAACTGCTACGGCGTATGGACTGAAAATTACAACGGCACAGGCGTGAACGGCTGGGTATTTTACAAGGCAAAAGCAAAAGCCAACAAAAACAAGCGAGCCTATAAAAGACAAACTCCATTGGCATCATATACTTTGTCCGACACGCATATTTTCCTGCCCGCTTCAGGGCTGTGGTGGGGCGATATCAAAGACAGGGGTAAAAAATGCTACTATTGGTTATCAAATCTTGGCCGCACGGAGTCGCGCGGAGCAAATGGTATCAGCATCGGTCCCAAAACGACTGATTTCGCAGGTGAGAGTGGCGGTACACGCTTTATGGGATACACGGTTCGCCCGGTACTCGACAAGAGCAACGCCAATTCGCCTATACCGCAGGTAAAGGTGCCAAAATATTATAAGATTACAATAGTTCAACCTGAAAATGGTACGATAGAATCGAAAAATGAGAATCTGGACCTTTCGAAACCTGTGAAAGAGGGGACAAAGTTGACGTTCTGGGCTCGTCCTGCCGCTGGATATTTGAAAAACTCCGAAACTTGGAAAGGCTCCCCCTGCGATGAAAATGGAACATTCATAGTCACAGGCGACGCCACGGTAACTTGTAAGTTTAAACCGAAAAACGCACCGGCCCAGACAGTGACAAACACCACAACCACAACTGCAGAAACAGAAAAAGCCACTGCAAGCGAAAAAACGGAAACCACGAAAAAGAAGAAAAACGGCTTATTCAAGTCACTTTTCAAAAAATAAAATAGGAGTTGAGGCAAATATAATCAAAGACGGCATCGTTCAGACTCTTCCATGGATCATTGACGAGTTCTTCAAAAAGCAGTGATTTAATACGGCGCCATTTCGAATGTCGAATTAAAAATCCCCCTCCAGGGGGCATTTTGAGCTGTTTTTCGCCTTTTTAAGGTGATACCTAGCACGCTGCAAAAAAAAATTTTCATTTCATAAGTAAAAAACTTATTTTTTATTGTAAAAAAGACGTGGTGTCAAGGAATTAAAATGAAACTTTTTAAGGTGAAATCCGGTTTTACCCTTATGGAGCTTATGGTTTACATAGCTCTACTCGGAGGGATTGTCCTCATTGCAGGCCAAGCGTTCAGCGATAGTTCCAAAATGCGCGTCCGCACGCAAAGCATGCTGCAAGGAAACCAGATTGCAGGGAACTTGAGTATTTTGCTAAAAGAAGACATCGCTCAAATGGGTGCTAAAAGCACAAAAGAAAGCAACGCCGATAGGGATTCTTTTTACATAAACAGTCTCGTTTTCATGGACACCAGTCAAGCCGTCAATGACTTATCGTCTTATTCCGTTACAAAAAACGAAGGCGGCACAGAATTGGACAAACTCACCATGCGCCGTTTGCGTTACGATGAAAACGGTCATTATGAAGCGGTCGAAGAAGTCTCTTGGTTCGTTGAAAACGGAACTCTAAAAAGATCATGCACGATTATTGATTCTGTTGCAGGAAAGAGTAGAGACGAATGCCCTCCAGGCGCCACCACCACAGTCACCATTGCGGAAGGCGTCGACAAATTTGAAGTTATCCCCGCAGAACCTGGAGCAAAATCGGATTCTTCCCGCATTTTCCCATCTGTAGATACCAGCGAAACCGCTTTCAGATTGGTCCCCCGCTATGGCGTAGATAACCTAGCCTATTTCACCATCGATCCTGACACGGGCGGTTCTATTGTGACATTGTCAGGATTTGCTTCCAACTATAACTTTAGCATACAAGAACCAAACCTTAGCGGCAAGAATTCGAATCAAGCATTTTTAGCAGACTCCAACAACCTTACCGGAAATTGGGCCGAATTATGCCATAAAATAACGCTCGATAGCAACGCCGAATATGAATTGTCCTTTTTCATGCCATTTACAAATGACGGAAGTCGACTATTCTGTCCAGGTCGCGATTACATGGCAGTAGGGTTCCGCACCGCAAATGTCGACGCATTGACTCCGGCCGGTCTTAACGATTTTGTCTTCTATCCCCCCACAAATTCAGGGGCATCCGAAAGAAAAAGAAAATTCAGATTCCGTTCTGGAAAAACCGCCAAGAACGTCTGCGTTGCATTTACATTTGCAAGCTACTCTCCAATCGTTTCTACCGGAAAAATTAAATTCAGCAAAATGGAACTAAAAAAGGTCGAATCCGCAAATTATAAATTCACCGGCAATAACATTGATACTAAAGAAAAGAAAAATGTCAAGGCCATGAAATTAAACATTTCCGTGGGCGTCAATAACGAAAAATCGGTTCTTTCACTCATAATTCCTGTTCCTAGCAATGGAATTACAGATTAACGAGGAGGCTTTATGTTTTATTCAAAAAAAGGCGTTTCCTTAATAACGGTTCTTTTGTTCATGCTAGTGGCAACCATTGCCGGTACCGCAACATTCAAGTGGCTAACCTCGGAAAATAGGTCTAGCGCCTCTAGAATGCTACGTCAAGACGCGAACCAAAGTTCACTTGCAGGAATCAACAATGCTCGCGCCTGGATGTCCAATCACGCGAACGAAATGGGTGCCATCATTAAACAATATTTTGATAATGGAAACAAGCCCATTCATTTAAACTCCGTCCTACAGCAACTCAACCGTGACGGTCAGGATTACGACGTTTGGCTGACCGGTGTCAGCGTAGAAGACAACAACTATAAAATAAAGCTCATTTCCAAGGGAAACGCCCGCAAAGGGACCGCCCATACAGAAGCCGCCATTTTAAATATCGATGGTCTTTACCGCATAAAAATTCCACAACGCGATGCCAAGGTTACATTCGACAAAGCATTTCATGGTGCAAGCGACGGTATCACCGGTAACGACACATTAGGTTCCGGCAACATCAACGGCGATTGGGCTTACAGTAACACTCCCGCAGTAAGGGGCAACATGATTGTCACCGGAAATACGGAGTATGGTGGAGCCGTTTCACACTATGGTGATTTTTACCTAGCCGGAAACATGAAAAATATATCTGGGCCAACCACGTATGGCAAACCTGGACTTGACACGGCTGCAATTTTTATCGGAGGAAACGTATCGTGCCCCGAAGGTCAGCCTATAACAGTTAATGGCGATTTATTCATAAAAGGAGACATTAGCGAGCACTGCAAAATCGATGTCAAAGGGAACCTGACCATAGGCGGACATGTTATTAGAGGCGACAACAACTACAGCATCTACGTCGGCAAGAACTGGGTCTTTACAAACCAAAATAAAGCTCCATTAGAACAACTTGAACTAAAGAAAACTCAAAACTCCGGCGCCTACAACCAAACGAATTTTAGAGTTGGAAGAAATCTGTATTTGCCATACAAAATCAAAGCCTATTGTGGCGAACCGGCCAACCAAAAGAATTGTGGTGATGTAAATGGCAAACGCGGGTTCACTGTAGGCGGAAACGTCTATCAATATTACGGATCTTCATTCGTTTTAAATACACAAAACACCAACCGTAACTGGGGTGAATGGGGCGTCTCTTGGGCAACGGATGGTCGAAATCATCACTTTGGCACCTACATGGACAATTACACCCGCCCATTTAACAATAAAGATTTCTGTACTTCGGATGTTACAAACTGCTCTGGCGCAAGATTTTTCTCATTTGACGCCGACTCCATTCCTGATGAACGCGTTCAAACATGGAGTGAAACAGACAACGTTCTAAAAAAACTCAGCGACCCTAATGACGCACACGACTATTGGGAACAAATAAAAAAATTGAAAAATTACGGAAAGTTGATCGATTCCACCACCAAAAAAATACCCGATCCCATTTTGCTAAAGGACACAACAAAATGGATGAGTGCAAAAGCAAATACTTACTGCGGCATAAACGCAAGTTTTGCCTTCAACGACAATATGGTAGACAAATTAAACAAATGTTACACTAAAGCAAAAGAAGCAAACAAGCTGTACAACGATTTTTTGATTATCGAGTGGAAATATAAAGAAAATGGTACTATTTACAAAAATCTAGAGGGAAAATTTGTTTTTCATGTTACAAATGAAATTGGCAACACGGACTTACCCCCGACATCAAACGGCAGTATCGTTTTCCTGTATCTTACCAAAGGTACAAGAGGCAACGGAGAAGGCCAGCTGAAAGGGCACCATCAAGACAGAAGATTGACTTACAATTATTTACTTTACTCCAAAGGCGATATCAAGGAAATCAACAACTTCCATTTCAAAGGAAGCGTCGTTATGGCCAACGGGAAAAGGCTGAAAAAATATCAAGGAAACAACAATCTTGAATATGACGGGACCATTTTAAAAGCCTTGATGGAAGCCGGATTTATTAAGGAAAATCCGGAATACACTAAATTGAACGAAGAAGAGATTGAAGACATTGAAGAAGTTCTCAACAACAGCTTATACGATTCTCATTACATAGCGATATCATCGCAACTCGGAATCACTCTAGAATCGCAATACGAAACAAGAGAAACGGTACCCACTTCTGGAGATAATGCCGCCGTAGAAATTTCTCCTTCAGCAATAATACTTCCGCGTGTAATATACTTAACCAAAAATCCAACCGGAAAGCTTTCTGATTATTACAGCCTTGTACATTTAAACATTCCTAAGGGAACGGCCAAAGAAGGATTCAATTCATCGAACGTAAGTTGCGACCCCACCCTAAACACAAGTGGAATGCTTTACCAAAACGATGTACTCCTTACATCTGACGTTTACACATGTAACTACCAAAGTAACGCTTACGGAGCATTGCCATTCTATGTCGTTGTCAGTAACGAAACCGGAAAAATACCCAAAGTAAACTTAACGGACTCCATTGCAGAAATCACAACAGATGGATCCGTAACGGTTTCTGCCGAGGTTGAATCTTCAACACGTGCTGACCCCATAAACATTGATATTTCGATTTCTCGTAGTCCCGATGGATGGACCGTGACACCCGCAGCAGGTGTTACAATGCACCAGCGTTCAAACGCCGACATCGAACAAGTTTACGAGCTTACATTAATGCCAAGTGTATCCCACATAAACCTGTTTACGGTAACGGCAAATTCGTCTGCTAGACCCGGAAGCATCTACTTCAGTTTAAGGACTCCTACAGTAGGATGCTTAATAACAGCCCCTTCAATCCAACGCGTTTACATGATTGGTTCTGTCACAATCGTTAGACAGTCCATCGATGAATACTGCAGCAAAGATGCAGAAAACGCTGCAATATGCCAAAGCAAAGGCTACGATACCAAAACAACAGCTCCAGACTGCGAATTGCCTTATGAGTGGGTCAGAGCCGTAGGAACGAACGTAAACGTTCAAGAAGTAAACAACAAATGGATAGGCAGCACAAATACGGCAATATCATTGCAGGGCGTAAATAGCATTCCCGATTACTGTGAGCTTATTTTGCCCCTAGAAAACAATACGATTCTGCGCGCCTCCGCAAATGAAGAACACGCACTTTACGCATCCCTGAAAAAGAAACAATATACGCTAACCGTAAAAAAAGAAAGTGTCGAAGGAACACTCGACTACGGTACTAGCGTTTCCGTTTGGGCCGGAGATACCAAAGACTCTTACACCGACATCACATCGAGTTGCACTACAAACGCCCAAGACGATCTCATTTGTAATGTGTATGCGGGTCAATACGTAAAAACAACTTATACAGAAGCTGGAACGGACGAATTTAGCCGTTGGGAATGCACCGGCGACAACTGTACAGATCATTACGACGTTATTCAATACGAGTTAATGCCCATTACGGCAAACAACACCATTGTAGCCAAATTCAACCTAGATGACACGCACTGTTTCTACGAAGACTTCAGCAGCTTAACAGCATTCTGCTACGGCAGTGATAAAAAATGCATCAGGGACTGCGAAGGCGGGATAGACTATTCCTGCACCGTTACAGAGAATGCCGCCGATTGGCAACTCATGTACCCCAATAACGGGAACGGAGCAAATATTCCACCCGTTATCCAAGACGGATACATAACATCTAGCAACGGTTTGAAGAATGGCAATTCAACAATTATTTTAAGTACCAAAAAAGCAGGTATCCACGGAACAATGACGACTTTGATTCAGACATCCATTCTAGAAGACAAGAACAGAAGCCTGAATGCAGGTTTTATTTTCAGTGCAGATGCCAACGCAAATTCGTTCACCATATTGAACATATTTGGAGACGCAAGCAACAACAACGCCTTAACAGCAAGAGTTTGTGAAGGAACCAAGAGTGCAAATACAGTAAACAATGTCAACTGTATGGATACCGTATTTGTAGGCTATAATTCAAGTCCTGTCTCTATCAATTCACAGACTATGATTAAGCTAGAAATAGAGCTGACCCTGCAAAACAAGATAAAAATCACAGCAACAGTCAACGATAGAGAATCTACTACGGAACTGGACATATCCTCCTATCTTGCATCACGTGACGAACACAGTCACTATGTCGGATTCAACATTTCTGATCCATCATTCAAAATATATGACATTGCATGGAGTAGTAAGGACTTTGCAGATGAATGCTTTGACGATCCTAGAATAAGTTGTTCGTTCAAAGCCAACTATCTTGGAGGAATCGTTCCTAAGGACAAAGATGTAAAGCCTTGGGTCGGACTTTCCAGTTGGTTCGAAATGCATGATTGCACGCTTTCTTACTACTACAACGGATGCGACAACGCAACGGGCAATTCTTCGATTGGATGTGCAGGAAACAAGTTTGACTGGAGAAACTGGACTTCGTTCTTCAACGAATATGATTCCGGAAACTTCTTTGGTGCTACTTTAAGCGACAACACGTACAACTTCTCTACAGACGGACTGCACGGCACAACCGTTACGACACCATTTGGTCAATCTGCTATAAACGATGCAAAAGTCAAGATTTCTTGTAGCGGACAGACAAGCCTTAACGGGAAATGGGCCAGTTGCGGATCGTTCCAAGTGGGTGATATTGTACAATGCTCTAAAAATGCAGAAATACTCAACAGCACATCAACAGCCAAATATGGAACCGCAGGTTCGGAATTAGAAATCCCTGTTGACAACACAGACGGAACCATCAATCTTCGTGAAGCGAATTTAATTATCAACATTTCCAATTTTACGGAAACCGATAATGACAGGATTACGGTGTACCTCAAGGACAGTGACGATAACTTAAGCGCACCGAGAGAAATCACTTCTAACGGAACGCAATCGTTCTCCGTAGAACTCATGTCCGACGTGGATTCCTTTAATCCAGAATCTGTAAAATCAATCGTTTTTAAAAGCAATTATTATCCCTACCAGGTAAACACAATCATGTCGTCCTGTCCATACGCACTGGGCATATCCAATTGCACAGCTTCATACAACGGCATTTCCTGGTATTTCTCATCCACAATTACAAACATGGAAGGTGCAGCGATAAACGGCTGTTCTATAAAACAAGTGGGTGCTTTGAACGAATCTCTGAGCGATGTTTCTTGCCCCATGGACGGAACGTTCATCATCGAAGATAAATGGTTGTACAACTCTGTTAACGCCAGCGGCCAACCCCTAGAACGTACTTACGAAATCAGGGCAAAGAACAAGGACGGAAGCGAAGTCAGTTGTCTGACCAATACGGTAACCATAACGCCTATAATGATAACGGATTGTAAGCTCGTACAGCATGGTCCTGAAAACAAAGACTATAAATTCACCGCCGATGTGACCCCAGCCTCGGATGGTTCCGAATGGAGTCTCCAACTTGTCATATTCGACTACATGGGCAACATCATAAAAAGAGAACCCAGAACCCCCAAAAAAGGAACCGGGGCCTATTCCTTTGACCAAGCCATACCAACTGCCGAACTTAGAGCCGGTTCTTATTCTGCACGACTCTTCTTACACGAATCGGCTGTCGCAGGCTGTTATGATACATTTGTCATTACCGGTTCAGGCTCAAGCAGTTCGACGGCTTCAAGTAGTTCTAAAATTGTTTCGAGTAGCTCCGCTGTTTCGAGCAGTTCGAACGCCGTTTCAAGTAGTTCTAATGCAAAAATTCGCGTTACATGCCCCGGAACCATCATTGATCACGTTATTGACCAACAAGATCCCTCAGATGCTATACGTGTAGATGCACGCACAAATCCACCCTGCACTAACAATCAATGCCAATTTGAGGTAATCGATATAGCAAGCGGTCTTACCAAAGAAAATTCAAACACCTCACCATTTGTATTCTATGATAACGGAACAGGCATGAAGGATTACAAATTAAGAGTAGTCAATAATACTTCAGGAGCAAAAGATTCCTGCACTTTCAAAGTGAAGTTTAAAGAAATCAGGTCTTCGAGCAGTGTCCAGAGCAGCAGCAGCGTAAGAAGCAGCAGCAGCGTAGCAAGATCTAGTGCCTCTGCCACCACTTCAGTGACCATGAAATACAATTGCGATAATAACACTTGTAGCCAGGATGAATACACATTTAAACCGAATACCACATACGTAGTAAAATGTGACAAACGAGACGGAAGAGAAGCGGGCCTCGTTTGTATGACAACCGACAACACCAGTCATACATTCTCTTATGGTGGAACTACGGCTAAGGCAAATCCAGGTTACTGGGATGCGTCAGCAACGTGTCTTTCGACTCCAACACAATTAACGACTACAAAAACAATAAAATGCAAGAACGCATACTAAAGAATAAAAAAACGGATTAAGAAAATATCGAAAAACAAGCTCCCCCGCCGGGGAGCTTTTTAAATTCTACTGACAAGAGTTCAGCACGTCGGTCACGATGCTGTCCATGAAAATCCAGCCTCGGCCGACAAGTTTCAAGAAACCGCCCTCAACCGTCGCGAAGCCTTTTTGGACCCATGGTTCATAGCCATCAGCCGAAACGGGAATGCCACTCGCAGCAAGAGCTTTCAAGTCTAGCCCGGAGCGTTGACGCAGCGAGAGCCACACGCGTTCCGTCAAAATGTCGTCTTTATCGAGTTCGTCGTATGTTAGCGAGGCATCCGGTGAACCCGCATTCACGTAATCACGCCAACGCGGATACATTTCTGGGGCACAAAAACGGCGGCCTTCAAAAAAACTGTGAGCCCCCGGCCCAAAGCCTATATACTCGCCGCGGTTCCAGTAATTTACGTTATGCAAACTTTCGTCGCCTGGCTGTGCGAAATTCGAGACTTCATAACGAGTAAAACCTTTTTTTTCAAGAATTTCGACACCGCCCAAATACATCGGCTCGTACAAACTATCGTCTATTTTTTCTTCGCCACGCGCCACACGACCGCCCAAAAGAGTCCGCTCGCCCACATTCAGACCGTAAAAGCTCAAATGCCCGAGGGGAAAATCCGATAAGCAATCGACATCGCTCAAGAACGAATCCACCGACTGTCCCGGCAAATCGAACATCAAGTCCGCCGAAACTTTCGCCTGCGGAAGCGAGGTCAACAACCGCAACGCTTCAAAGCCACGTTCCACCGTGTGCCGGCGACCAATACGGTCCAAAAGTGTCTGCGAAAACGTCTGGAGTCCGAGACTAAAGCGGCGTACCCCGCACGAAAGCGCTGTCTGAACAGACTCTTCGGTACACGATTCCGGGTTGAACTCCATCGAAACTTCGTCCAGTTCGCGGACACGAACACCGCATTCGGCGAGCACCGCAAAAATCCGTTCCAAGCAAGCACCCGGCAAAATCGAAGGAGTCCCGCCACCAAGATAAAGCGTCCGCGCCTGCGAGAGAGCGCCCTCATGAGTCTCGTTGAAAACGCGGATTTCACGTTCCAGCAGACCTGCATATTCCTCGAACAGCCGAGCATTTGCTGGCATCACTCGAAAATCGCAATAATCGCAAATTTTCGCACAAAACGGAACGTGGATATAAATACCGAACATAAATTCTTCCCACCAAATATAATTTTTTCCATATGCAGATTTTTTTTCACTTTTTTCAGGCATTTCCCTTTACAATCAGAAAGTTTATTTCTATAATTGGGTCACCCCCCCTTTTCCCGCTCTAAAACAAAAAGCCTA
The DNA here is from genome assembly GCA_902800345.1 of Fibrobacter succinogenes. Classification (GTDB taxonomy): domain Bacteria; phylum Fibrobacterota; class Fibrobacteria; order Fibrobacterales; family Fibrobacteraceae; genus Fibrobacter; species Fibrobacter succinogenes_H. Next base: position 20,461 of record CADCDO010000046.1, on the reverse strand, counting down.
GCGTCAAGCTAGGCTCTTTTGTTTTATATACAGTATTGGACGAGGACCCGAGAAGAGGGGCCGACTAAACAACGAGATGCACAAAGTGCATACGAGTTGTTTAGGAATTATCGCGTAGCGATAAGCCCGAAGGGTGGCAAGCCAGCCTTGCGTAAGCAAGGTGACTGGTGCAGCCATCATTCCCTTTTCCCGCTCGAAAATAAAAAGAACCACTTTCACAGTGGTTCTTTTATTTTTGTGTTGGGCATGGGTCGGACCCGAGAAGAGGGGCCGACTAAATTCTTTCGTGGGCGTAGCCCGAGGGAAGAATTTAGGACTTTGAGCGCAAGCGAAAAGCCCCTTAGGGTGAGGAGTCAGCCCGTGCCTTAGCACGGGTGACTGACGACGAATCATTCCCGTTCCCGCTCTAAAAAAAGAACCACTTTCACAGTGGTTCTTTTATTTTTGTATTGGTAGTGGTCGGATTCTCGACCCCTTGGGGTCGAGGGGGCGGTATAATTTGGTTCATGCACGAAGTGCGAAGAGACGAATTTTGCGCTTGACGCGAACGCAGTGAGCGCAAGCCCGAAGGGTCAAAGGCCAGCCGCGCAGCGGGGACTGGGCTTTGACACTAAACAACGAGATGCACAACCATCCAAAAATTCAATTTTTTTATACATTCCCCTTTACAATCAAGAAGTTTATTTCTACCCTTTTCCCGCTCTAAAACAAAAAGCCTAGCGTCAAGCTAGGCTCTTTTGTTTTATATACAGTATTGGACGAGGACCCGAGAAGAGGGGCCGACTAAATTCTTTCGTGGGCGTAGCCCGAGGGAAGAATTTAGGACTTTGAGCGCAAGCGATAAGCCCGTAAGGGTGAGGAGCTAGCCGGACGCAAGGCCGGAGACTAGCGACGAATCATTCCCGTTCCCGCTCGAAAATAAAAGAACCACTTTCAGAGTGGTTCTTTTATTTTTGTGTTGGTTGTGGTCGAATTCTCGACCCCTTGGGGTCGAGGGGCCGGTATAATTTGGCTCATGCACGCAGTGCGAAGAGACAAATTATGGCTTGACACGAACGAAGTGAGTGCAAGCCCGAAGGGTCAAAGGCCAGCCGCGCAGCGGGGACTGGGCTTTGACACTAAACAACGAGATGCACGAAGTGCGTACGAGTTGTTTAGGATTTATCGCGTAGCGATAAACCCGTAGGGCGGCGAGCCATCCGCGTAGCGGAATATGGCGAAGACGTCATTCCCGCTGCCCGCTCTAAAACAAAAGAAGACGCTGCAAAGCGTCTTTTTTGTTTTGTAACTAGAAGCCAGGCGTTACGGGCTGGCGCATGAAGCCCGTTAGAAGGGGTGATGAAAGCCCCGGCTATGGATTGCTTCGTCACGACGTTCCTCGCAATGACGTGCGAGGCGAGTGCTGCAGAACCGCTTGCGAGTTCTATTGCCGAGCCGATGCGTTCATGCGTTCTACGCAATGACATGCGAGGCGAGTGAAGCAACTTTGCATGGACACTGCCGGGGCTGCAATCAGGGGGAAGCCTCCCACCTGTTTTTAGAACGCCATTTTGAGTTTGAGATCAGCCATAAACGGAGTTTCTGTTCCAATTATGACGCTTTTGCCAAACGCGGTCTTCGCAGAAGCCTGCACTGTAAGATTCGGGGTAAACGCATACTTTAAACCAACATAAGGGTAAACCGCATATTTCCCCGTAAGGTTGTCGTCGTATCTTTTTCCAGCTTCATTTTTCCCAGTAATATGGCCCATTAGCACCTGAACATCAGCACCGACAAACGGAGTCAAAGGAATGTTCAACTTAAAATCGGCCTCAGCACCATAATTCAATCTCAACGGAGCAGAAAAATCATCATCTGTCTCCAAGTTTACAGATAGGCCCACTTCCGAACCGAAATCAACAATTCCGAAATTTTTAGAAAACTGAGCACCAAAACTGAAAACCCACACATCGTAATAATTGTAACCATGGCTTATAGGAACCAGGACATCCAAGAACACGTTCACAGAAGGCACAATTTGGTATCGCGCCATAAGTTTCGGATTATCAAGGCCGTTGTCGTTGTTCATAGTCAAATTCACATAATACGGAAGAATTACGCCCAATTCCAAATTCGGCAAGACCGTATAACGGGAGCCTAAATAAGGCTTAAGTTGCATGAGATCATAAGATCTCTCATAGTCAAAGCCTATTCCAACCACAGTTTCGCCCTTGTGATTTTCAAGGACAGGGAATTTATCCCAAGTTGCAAAAGATGCGGTTGCACAAAATGCAGCGGCGAGAAAAATTTTTTTCAACATATATCCTCCTATTTTTATTTCTGTAATTTTTTTTCAAGGAATATACAAAAACCTGCAATTTGCAGAAAAGCAATTTTCATTGTTTTTTAATGATGTTTTTGCGTTCAAATACAAAAAGCCCAGCTTAATTGCTGGGCGATGTTTTATAAAAAGCTCATTTTGTTTTATCGCTTGTTACATGAGGCTAGAACAACTTTTATTCATGTCACTTTTGTCATAAAAATATTTTAAACCACCTGTAAATTCACTTCCGCAAATTTTTGTGGAAGACGGGCAACCATTACAACTTATACTTTTGCCATATCACGATAATTTCATATCGCTCAGGCGAGTGCTTTCGACCCTGTCAAATTCCAGCTGGATTTCGGCGGAGGGTTCCTTGGTGCAGAGGCTCACAACGACAATCGTCACGAACGAAAGCACGAAACCCGGTACAAGTTCATAAATCTGAAAGATTTCGGCGGAGAATCCGGAGAGGTAGAATTTCCATACAAATGTCGTGATGCCGCCCACAAGCATACCGCTAATAGCGCCTGCAAGAGTCGTGCGCTTCCAGAAAAGTGCAAGCAACATAATCGGGCCAAATGTCGCGCCGAAACCGCCCCAGGCAAAGCTCACGAGACTCATCACCACGTCAAGGAAGCTCTTGCCGTGCTTCACGCCGTCGGCACTCGGAGCCCCCTGCATCGCGACAATCACAGCGACAAGCGTAATGAGGACGACAACGCCGCGGCTCACCCACATCACTTCCTTGTTGCTTGCGTTCTTGCGGAACAAGTGCTTGTAAAGGTCGTTACTGAACGCAGATGCAGACACGAGAAGTTGCGAGTCGGAAGTACTCATAATCGCAGCGAGGATTGCGGCCATGAGAATCGCGGCAATCGCCGGGTGGCAAAGCGCTTGGCAGAGAACCATGAAAATGCGTTCCGGGTCATCAACAGTAATGCCGTGAGCCGTCACATAATAGCGACCGAGAAGGGCAATCATCACAACTGCGCCGAGGCAAATGGTCACCCAGGTCATAGCGATGCGACGAGAATCCTTGATTTCTTCGGCGTTCTTGATGGACATAAAGCGCACGAGGATGTGCGGCATGCCAAAGTAGCCAAGTCCCCACGAAAGGCTAGAAATCAACGCGATAAGCCCAATGGACTTGCCCGTCGTTGCGTTCGTGAAAAGGCTCATCAAGTACGGATTCTGGGCGTTCACGGCGTCAATCGTCGAGGCAAAACCGCCCGAGCCGCTCATGATCATCAGCGGAATCACAAGCACCGCGACAAGCATCATCAGCGCCTGGATAAAGTCCGTCCAGCATACGGCAAAGAATCCGCCCATGAACGTATAGCTCACCACCATGACCGCACCGAGAATAAGTCCCGTCGTGTAGCTCATGCCGAAAATCGTTCCGAATAACTTGGCGCAAGCGACAAAGCCAGAGACCGTGTAGAACAGGAAAAACGCAAGAATGAAAATCGAGGCAATGACGCGGATGATACCCTTCTTGTCGCGGAAACGATTCGAGAAAAAGTCCGGGAGCGTAATCGAGTCACCGCAGAAATGGCTGTACTTGCGCAACCTGCGACCGACAATTTTCCAGTTGAAGTACGTGCCGATTACAAGGCCAATGCCAATCCAGGCTTCGGAAAAGCCGCTCACGAACACGGCGCCCGGGAGTCCCATCAGCAACCAGCCGCTCATATCTGAAGCCTGGGCAGACATCGCGACCACCCACTTGTTCATGCCGCGGTTACCGAGGTAATAAGCGTTCAAGCTGTTCGCCTTGCGAGAGAAGTACGCCCCGATGCCAAGCATCATTAACAGATAAAGGATAAAGACAACTAAAGTCATAAGACCTCCGATTTTTAAATTTTCCGCTTATATCGTTTCGCGAAGTTGGCGGTTATAAACAATACGCTTGCCTTTCACGCCATCGGTTGCGCAGACATGGTCCACAGGCGGCTTGAGCAAATTCGCCACGAGATGCGCCGCGACAGTTTCTGCACGCACCGGACGGAAATGCGCCGGCAACCATTCCGGGTGCGCCCCGAAAAGCTTTTGCATCAATTCTTCGCCTAAGCGTTTGTCCTTGTGCTTCCCTAGGAGCAGCGACGGCCGCACAAGCGTAAGCGACTCAAAGTTCATCATCGTAAGGCCTTCTTCGAGTTGTCCCTTCAAACGGTTATAGAAGAACGGCGAATGCGAATTTGCCCCCATGGAGCTGATACAAATGAAATGCTTTATGCCCTGCCGTTTGGCAAGCGCCGCCAGCGTGAGCGGCAAACGCAAATCAATTTTTTCTTGAGCAGCCTTACTCCCCGCCTGCTTGAGCGTTGTCCCCAAGCAACAAATTACGGCATCGCAACCGCTAAAATTTGCACAAACACTAGACGCCCACTGTTCTTCGGGGCGAGCCGCCAGCAGGCCGTCAAAATCGACAACATCAAAATTGAACTTTGCAGCCCCCCGCAAAACGCTCATCTGTTCCAAATCAGGAAGCGAACGCACAGGACAATACACACTCTCGGCCTCGTGCAACTGAGCTAGCAGACGCACGACATTCTTACCAACAAGTCCTGTAGAGCCGAGGAGCGCTATTCTCATTGAGCGGATTCGTCCACTTCGTCTCTAGGAATCATCCAGCCCACTTCATCGCCACGGACTGGAAGCGCCGTCACAGCGCCAGCTTCATCGACAATCACGGCAATTCCCGACAAGTAATTAACCCAACGGAACGGCGTTTCATAAATTTTCAGGTTAATCGTTCTATTCGAAACGAATACAATCAACGGCTCCACCAACATGTCATGGCTCACAAGAATACTTACACGCTTCCATGCCGGCATGTTTGCAACAACCACTTCATTTATGAACTGGTTTCCGCGTTCAAACAAATCATAGAAATAACTTGGAATTGTCGCAGCCACAATCGCATTCGAATAAGGAACGCCATAGGCATACTGAGCAATGTATTTCGGATTGCCGCCTCTCGACGAGACAAGAGCGTCCAAGGTATCGCTGGGCACCGTCAAGAAATAACCACCATTAATGTCACTCCACGTCACGACTTCAACACCTGTTTCGCCACGGCCCGCGGCAATATTTTCGCAAGTCGCACGAGTTCGCAAGAAGTTCGTCGAAGCATAATAGAACGATTCATCACTCACGAGCTTTGCACCAAGCGTCTGCGCCATCTGGATACCAATCGGCGTCAGCGACGATTCCGTGCCCAAATTGTTCTTTTCGCGCTTGGAATGACGAATGACGAAAGCAATCTTGCTCGTCTTGGGCACAGCCTTATAGACATCGCCTATGTCATAGAAACCATCTGCATCCGGCGCAAGCGCGAGCGCACCTGGAGTTGTCGCAAAAGTGAAAGGTCCATTGTCGACTGGCGGAGTTACGGCAGAACTTGCAGGCGTAGCCGCACCGGACGAACTCGGCTGAATATCAGGGCCGACAGGAGCGGTCTCGCTCGAAGTTGCACCGGACGGAACACTTGTGGGAACGTTTTCAGCAGAAGACGACAGATTCTCTACCGGCTGACTAACCGGCGGTTCAGCAACACTCGAAGAAGAAACTGCACCCGTTGGCGGAGCTACAGGAGGAAGAGCGCTGGAAGAATCGTCGCCACAGCCGGCAAACATGCAAAGTCCCACAAATAGGGCACTGACCAAATACTTAGCAGAAAAATTTTTCATTCTAAAATTCCTTAATGACTATCAATTGAAATTTAAATTATTCCCTAAAAATTTCACGTAAAAGTTTCATAAACACCGCTAATAAGCGTCAAAATTCCATGAATCCGCTCATTTCAGCAAACTTCAAGCGGTTTTCCGCAAACGCGTACCTATAAAACAGCAAAAAACAAGGATTTATAGGTACCTATACCTCGTTTAAAGCGGATTTTCCAACGTCAACAGCACGGGGGAACCTATAAAAAACACCTAAAACAGACTTTTATAGGTACTCAACAAAACAAAATCAAGAAAATTTCTGTTAGTTTATACAAATATTTCGTAAAACGTACCTATAAAAACCATTTTTAACAAAATTTATAGGTATCCACACCATCTTTTTTGATAAAAAACGTATATTATAGACAATCCCGGCTTCCCCCTGATACATCCAGAATGAGGTCGCCGGGTGATCCCCTGTTGATGTATAGCTTGGGTGGTCATTTTTTTAATGAGGCTGGATGTTATCTAGTAAATATTGGTTCATTGTTTAGCGCCTTGGAAGACGAATGTTTTCAAGGCGGTCTTCCAAGGTGGTTGTGGCGATTCATCCGCACGGAACAACCGCGCGACTTTAAAATCGTCGAAAATCTCACCCGAGAAGCATTCTGGAACGTTTACCGTCCCGGCTGCGTGGAGCATTTTGTCCCCCACCATTACAGGAACGACTCAAGCTTTATCCCGGAACTCTCGCTCGTCATGGAAGTTGACGGACAAATTATCGGACACGTGATGTACGCGTGGTCGAAAATCGACGCCGACGACGGACGCAAAATCCGCATGATGACCTTCGGGCCCATCAGCATCCATCCGGACTACAAACGGCAGGGATACGGCAAGGCGCTCCTCGACTATTCCATGGAACTCGCGTGCCAAATGGGCGCAGGTTGCCTGCTCATCGTCGGAAACATCGGATTCTACGGCAAGAGCGGATTCGTCCCCGCCTACACCAAAGGAATCCGCTACGCCGACGACCCGAACAGCGACACGCCATACTTTTTGTGCAAGGAACTCGACGAGGGATTCCTGGACGGAGTGACAGGCTCGTACAAAGACCCCGAGGGCTATTTCGTAACCGAGCGAAAGCCCGAAGAATTCGAGAAGTACGAGGCAAGCTTTCCACCTAAGGAAAAGCTAGTGCTCCCTGGGCAATTGTAATCGAGCGCATTTCCCGCAATAACGAGATGCGCGACGACGAGATGTGCGGCGACGCAATCGGAACGCTCCGGGAATGTGCGGAAAATAGCAAAGGCAGCTCGCGAGAGGCGGGCTGCACTTTTATTTAAAACTTACACTTCCTGAAAAGCCTTACAACTAGCCTTTACAGAATTAACGTATTGCAAATCTCGTAAAAATTTCTAAACTTTCTTTGGATTAGAATAACAAAACCAGGCAGGTTAGATTTATGGCTAAAACTACCAAGAATGCAAGTGACATTACCGTGCTCGGTACCGATGCGGAAGCTTTACCGACCACATCCACCACACGCTCGCCCGCAGCAAATACACGGTGACGGACCACGAAAAGTTCCTCGCTGTGGCTTACGCCGTGCGTGACCGTCTTGTCGATCGCTGGATCAAGACGCAGAACACTTACTACGAAAAGGACGTCAAGCGCGTCTATTACTTGTCCCTGGAATTCTTGATTGGCCGTACGCTCGGCAACTCCGTGTTGAACCTCGACGTCGAAAGCGCCGTCACAGAAGCCCTCGACGAAATCGGCATGACGCTCGAAGAACTCCGCGAACAGGAAGTGGATGCGGGTCTCGGCAACGGTGGCCTCGGCCGCTTGGCAGCATGTTTCCTCGACTCCATGGCCACGCTCGAACTCCCGGCAACGGGTATGGGTATCCGTTACGAATACGGTATGTTCAGCCAGAAGATCGTGAACGGCGAACAGGAAGAACAGCCGGACAACTGGCTGCGCCTCCCGAACCCGTGGGAAATCGCCCGCCCGGCAAACGCTATCAAGGTGCCGTTCTACGGTTACGTGGTAAGCTGGATGGACGAAACGGGCAGACTCCGCAACCGTTGGGAAACAAAGGACTACGTGCTCGCCCTCCCCTACGATACGCCGATTCCGGGTTACAAGAACAATACGGTGAACAACCTCCGCCTCTGGAGCGCGAAGTCCGCCGACGATTTCGGCCTCAGCTATTTCAACAACGGTGACTACATCGCCGCCGTGCAGGACATGGAACTTTCCGAAACGATTTCGAAGGTTCTGTACCCGAACGACTCCTCCATGAACGGTAAGGAACTGCGCCTCAAACAGCAATACTTCCTCTGCTCCGCTTCGTTGCAGGATATCATCAAGCGCTTCAAGAAGCTCCACAAGAACGACTGGAAGCTCTTCCCGGAAAAGGTCGCCATCCAGTTGAACGATACGCACCCGGCTATCTCCATCGCCGAAATGATGCGCATCCTCCTCGACATCGAAAATCTCGAATGGGACGAAGCTTGGGACATCGTGACGCACACGTTCGCCTACACGAACCACACGCTCATGCCGGAAGCTCTTGAAAAGTGGCCGGTAAGCTTGTTCGAAAAGCTTTTGCCACGTCACCTCCAGATTATTTACGAAATCAACGCTCGTTTCCTCCGCATGGTCTCCATGAAGTGGCCTGGCGACAACAACCGTCTCGCCCGCATGAGCCTTATCGAAGAAGGCGGCTGCAAGATGGTCCGCATGGCTTACCTCTCCATTGTGGGTTCGTTTGCTGTGAACGGCGTGGCCGCACTCCACTCCGACCTCCTCAAGACGACGCTCTTCAAGGACTTCTACGAACTGTGGCCTGAAAAGTTCAACAACAAGACGAACGGCGTGACGCCGCGTCGCTGGGTCCGCAAGGCTAACCCGGCCATGTCCGAGCTCATCTCTTCCAAGATTGGCGAATCCTGGGTCAAGGATCTGGACGACCTCAGGAAACTCGAACCGTTCGCAAAGGACGCCGAATTCCAAAAGGCATTCATGGCGGTCAAGAAGCAGAACAAGGAACGCCTCGCCAAGTACCTCAAGGCAACGCAGGGTGTTGATGTTGACGTGAACACGTTCTTCGACGTGCAGGTCAAGCGCATTCACGAATACAAGCGCCAGCTCTTGAACATTCTCCACGCCATCCACCTCTACATCCAGGTGAAGGACGGCAAGGAAATCATGCCGCGCACCATCATGATTGGTGGTAAGTCCGCTCCGGGTTACTGGATGGCAAAGCAGATTATCCGTCTTGCAAACGCTGTGGCATCTATCATTGACGCGGATCCGGCATGCAAGGGCAAGCTCAAGATGGTGTTCCTCGAAAACTACCGCGTGTCTTTCGCCGAAAAGATTATCCCGGCTGCAGACCTTTCCGAACAAATTTCTACCGCCGGTACCGAAGCTTCGGGCACGGGCAACATGAAGTTTGCTTTGAACGGAGCTCTCACGATCGGCACGCTCGACGGCGCCAACGTGGAAATGAAGGAAGAAGTCGGTGACGACAACATCTTCATCTTTGGCCTCACCGTTGAAGAAGTGACGGACCTCTTGGCCAAGGGCTATCGTCCGCGCGACTTCTACGAGAAGGACGACGATCTGCGCCGCGTGATCGACTTGATCAATTCCGGATTCTTCAGCCCGGATCATCCGGAAACGTTCAAGCACATTGCCGAAAAGTTGCTCTCGCACGACCCGTACATGCTCTGCGCCGACTTCCGCAGCTATGTGGATATGCAGAAGAAGGTTGCCGAAGCATACCAGGACAAAAAGCACTGGGCAGAAATGGCAATCCTCAACGTCGCTCGCATGGGCAAGTTCAGCTCCGACCGTACGATTAAGCAGTACGCCGAAGAAATCTGGAACGCCAAGCCGTGCAGCATTAAGCTGTAAGATTAGACGAAAGAACGGACCTGCGGTCCTACAGACGAAAGAGGACGAAGGTTAAAACGTCATTACAAAAAAGTTCCGCGACGCTCAGAGTCGCGGACTTTTTTCGTTTAGTTTTTCGTTTAGGATAACGCGGTAGATGTCGCAAGTTTGACGGCATCAGCAGCGCATTGCGCGGCACGCCTTCCCCATTCAGAACAGGCGCCCGCCATCAGTTTCAAGAAAAACTTGTGTTCGTTCTCCAGCGAATCCGAGACGTGAATGACTTCTCCATCTTCGTTATGCGGAGCAAGACTCACCGAGTAATCGTATGCGGGGCGCCCTGCGAAACGGGCGAACTTGACAGACACAGTCCGCACATCTATTTCGCTGTTTCTATCGACGATAAAATTAAGTACGGCTCCGGCATAATTGCCGTTTACGACATTTATCTGCATTTGTGCACGATCGTCATTCTTCGAAAGTGCAAATTTCGTCACCTTCAAGTCCTCATAGCGGAACATCGAAAGGCAAAGGCTTAAGTCATGGATCATCAGATCTAGCGCTGCGTTGACATCGCGGCAGCGTTCAGAATACTGGTGTTCACGACGGAATTCCAAACAAAATGGAGATCCGGCGGAATCTGCGGAATTTTCCGCAAAGTCCGTTTTCGTTGCAGCAAGTCCCGCAGCATTCGAAGACAGTTCCATCATGAAATGCTTGCGGAAATTCAGGAACACCGGATTGAAACATTCGGACTGTGCCACAAACAAAATCACGTTATTGTGGTTTGCCAAGTCCACCAGTTCTTGCGCTTGCTCACCCGTTATTGCAAGTGGTTTTTCAACGAATACAGAAACTTTCCGTTCTAGGCAGAGTTTCGCATACTGATAATGCGTTGATGCAGGAGACGCGATAACTGCAAAATCAATTTTTTCACTTGTAATAAAGTCTTCAACCAATGGAATTTGAATGCATCCATTTCTATCCAAATCATCCATTTCAAAAATTTTCAAAAAACGTACATCAGATTTTTCAAAAAAAATACGATGACGTTCTCCCATAGTGCCATTGCCAAATAAAATAGCTTTATACGTTTTTTTCATAAAACAACCAACATCCAGTAATTCTATTTTCTCTTACGTGATGAACTCTTGAAATTTTTATCTTCATACATTCGCTTATCAGAAATTTCCATGGCATTCACAAGATTGACCGATGGAGACGGCACTTCACAAATGCCAAAAGAAACGCAAATTGGGCGGCCCCTCAAAAGCAACGAACGAGACGTTTCCCTCATGCTGATTATATATTTTTTACATTCTTCCTCAGTCGTATTAGGAAGGACAATAAAAAACTCATCACCACCTGTACGGAATATCACGGCGCGCTCAGGAAATCCGACACGTAAAAGCGATGCTGTAAGTCTAATCAGTTCATCTCCGATGACATGCCCATACTTGTCATTAACAACTTTTAGGCCGTCGCAATCCGCAGAAATTACACATAAAGGATACATCGCCGCATTTAGTGAATTAGAAATCCAGTCATCCAAATAATGACGATTGAAAAGCCCAGTCAACATATCCGTGTGGGCAAACTTTTCAAGTTTCTTTTTAAGCAGAATTTTTTCTGTAACGTTATTGATTAAGCCCACAATACCGATAATATTGCCGTCATCGTCTCGAACCGGATTCTTTATCAGTTCCAAATATTCCTTCACACCGTCTTGGTTGACTTCGATAACATAACTCACTCCCTTGCCTGTACGAATGATTTCGCGATCTTGTTCCATGGCAAGTTTTGCATTTTCCTTATCTTTGCGAATTTCCAAATCAGTCTTGCCGGCAATATCCCATGACGGATCTTCGGCTCCTTGTAGATGGCGCCAGTAATGCGTTGAAAAAACGTAACGGCCTTCTCTATCTTTAAAGAAAATATTCGACGGAATCTCTTTCAAGATTTTCTTGAACAAGTCGTAATCTATTCTCATCATTTCCATATACCAAGACGTTCTCCAGTAGTCTCATTTCCGTCTGAATTTAATTTAACATTCCTAATATAGAATTGCAATAGTCTCGTTCAAAGATTTATATTTGAAAAAGAACAATCATAGGAAATGAACCCGCAATCATTGAAATTTTATGGATATCAAAAAAACAAACGCAGCACGCATTTTGGATCGGCAAAAAATATCTTATGAGCTCATCCCCTACAAGGTCGATGAAAACGATCTCGGAGCACAGCATGTTGCCGACAGCTTAGGCGAAGACATCAATCAGGTTTTCAAGACGATTCTTGTACATGGTGACAAAATCGGTTACCTCATTTGCGTGGTCCCGGGAAATCTCGAAGTGGATTTGAAGGGAGCAGCCAAAGTGAGCGGCAACAAGAAAATCGAGACAGTTCCGCTCAAGGATTTGACTCCACTGACCGGCTACATCCGCGGCGGTTGCAGCCCGCTCGGCCTCAAGAAGAACTTCCCGATTTTCATTCACGAGACGGCCATGCAATTCCCATACATTTACGTAAGCGCCGGCGAACGCGGTCTCCAGCTGAAAGTGGCGCCAGCGGATTTGGTCAAGGCAACGCGAGCAACGGTTGGTATCATTGCGCGTGTCCACCCGGAAGAGCCGGACGCGAATTAATTTAATACAAAGGAAGGTTTGGTTTTATGGTTTGCAAGCTGAAAAATATTCGTGCGTTGTTCGCCGCAATAACATTCATCGCTTGCCTCGCAGCGTGTTCTGACGACGCGTCTAACGCATTCGCCCCAGTGAGTACCGCAGAATCATCGTCTATGAACGCACCCACATCGTCGTCCTCGATATTTTCTATGATTTCGTCATCCTCGGAGCGAAGCGGAGGGAATCTATCCAGCAGTAGTTCCTTACGTCATTCCGGGCCTGACCCGGAATCTTCCAGCAGCGTAGATGGCGGGTCGACGCCCGCCATGACGAGTTCTTCATTTACATCGTCCTCTTCGGCCGTCATTCTGAGCAGCGATAGCCGCGAAGAATCCAGTGATTCCAAGAATTCCTTGAGCAGCTCCACACGTCAATCCGGACTTGACCCGAAATCTTCCAGCTCCAAAGACACCGCTAGTACTGAGCAAGATCGAAGCAAGCCTTCCAAAGAGTACCTCTGGAACGACGAATTCGACGGCGAATCCATCGACACTAGCAAATGGAATTTTGAGATCGGCACAGGCGCAAGCGGCTGGGGCAACAACGAATGGGAGTACTACACCAGCCGCAAAGAAAACGCCTACATCAAAAACGGCGTTTTACACATCCGCGCACAAAAGGAAGATTATAAAGGTTCCAAGTACACTTCCGCACGCATGCTCACCAAAGGCAAGTTTGCATTCAAGTACGGCACTGTAGAAGCCCGCATCGCGCTCCCCGTCGGCAAAGGAATCTGGCCTGCATTCTGGATGCTCGGCGACAATTTTGACAAAGTCGGATGGCCGGCCTGCGGCGAAATCGACATCATCGAAGCCGTCAACAGCGAAAACATCGTCTATGGCACAAACCACTGGGCGAACGGTTCCGAATACGCGACATACGGAAACAACACCGGCAATTACCGCGACCAAAAACACGAAATGGACATCACGCAGTTCCACACGTACAAATTCACATGGGACGAAAAGTACATCCGCATGTTCGTCGATGATTTCATGTACCACGAAATTCTAGTCGAAGGCAACAAGGGCGACACCGAAGAATTCCACAAACCGTTCTTCTTTTTGCTGAACGTCGCCGTCGCAGGCAACTGGCCCGGTTTTGAAGTCGATGACACGCAGTTCCCGAATGAAATGCTCGTCGACTATATTAGAGTAGGCGGTAGACAGTAGGCAGTGGTTAGTGGTTGGTGGTTAGTGTTCTGTCATCCTCGGAGCAGTCATCCTGAGCATCGCGATATACGAGACTTGGGGCTTCAGCCCCTTAGTGGAGTTAGGTTCGAAGGAGCAGGATCCAGTGATTTTTACAACAAAACTTTCAAATCAATGCACCTTACTTCTTGAGGCGCATTTTCACCGTTGTTCTTAATGCAATAGGCATAGCGGTAGCCGTCGTGCAAGTCAATTTCGCGGAACGCATATTCCATGCGATTTCCTTCGTGGAAAAGCGAAATATTTCCATTTTCATCAACGTTCAACGAAAATTTATCCGGCATAAGCGACATACCGCGCCCCGTCACTTTCATATAACATTCCTTAAGCGTCCACAGCCTGTAAAACGCATCGGACTGTTTTTCGAGCGTTTCAAAATGCTTAATCCAGGCCGATTCCTCGGGCATAAAAAAACGTTCGGCAAGCCGTCCACGGTCACCCTTGATGGTTTCGACATCGCACCCCACATCGAATGGAGAAAGCACGCACATCACACGCTCGCCCGAATGGGACAAGTTAAACTGGACCTCGGGGAAATCCGTCAGATACGGTTTTCCGTTTTCCCCATACGCCACATGAGCATCCGCAAGCCCAAGCCCCGCATCGACACAAGCCTGTCGCAACAAAAGCCCAACACCCAGCGACTGCATTTTGCCCTTTGGGAATTTAAAGGACATCGCTTTTTTCTGGCGGTATTCGGGAACCTGATTCAACAAGTTCTCAAAAATTACCGGATCTTTCAATACAGAAATATCGGCAATGTAAATTCGAGTTGTTTCGAGCATAAAAAAAATATATAAATCTATTCTTTCCAATTTTATTTATGTAGATTAGAAACAACAAAATTACGCAAGGAGAATTTCTATGGCAAAATACAAATGCGACCCCTGTGGCTACATCTACGACCCCGAAGTCGGAGACCCCGACAACGGAATCGCTCCCGGCACCGCCTTTGAAGATTTACCGGAAGACTGGGTTTGTCCCATCTGCGGAGTCGGTAAAAGCGAATTCGTCAAGGAAGATTAAAAAAGCAGTTTGTCCGTATCAATTTGCCGGGTGCATAAAGCGACCCGGCTTTTTTGAATCAATCAAATTTTATATTTTTACTTTATCCCTCAAAAACAGGAATCCATTTTTATGATGAAACCGTCTGCAATAGCTTTTTTGGCAAGTTTGCTAGTCTGCTGCTCCGATAGCGGTACATCCTCGAATGATTCAAACAATTATTTCGTAAATGAAGATAAAAATCATTCCGGCATGATGCACGTAACAGCAAAGGGCGCATCGACCCAAATGGGATCCAAGCTGACGGTTCATTTTTCATACGACTTTTCAATCGACAAACACGAAGTCACCTGCAAAGACTACACCAAGCTCATAAAGAAAACAAATTGCGACAATCCCGAATTGCCTATAACCAACGTCACCTTTTTTGATGCCGTACTTTTCGCAAACCAAAAAAGCAAAGACGAAAAACTGGATACAGCCTACAGCTACACAAGCGCAACATTTGATTCCGAAGGGCATTGCACAGACTTGATAGGTTACGCGTTTCATGCAGACCGAGATGCCTACAGGCTCCCTACCGAAGCCGAATGGACTCTCATCGCCACAAAGAACTGGAATCCGCAAAAAGGTTGGAACGCCAGCAATTCCAATTACAAATTACACAAGCCCTGCACTGCAAATTCAGGCGAAGACTTTTGTGACCTCGCTGGAAATGCCATGGAATGGGTAAACGACTGGAAGAGTGTCCTTCTTGATACGACCATAACAAACTACGCGGGAGCTCCCGATGGCGGAAACATCGGTGAACGCGTTTTAAAAGGCGGAAGTTACCGCAACGAGGCGGCCGCGACACTAATCGAAAATCGCGGTGACGTTTACACAGTCACATCTTCAACAAAAGCAGATTATGTCGGTTTCAGGCTTGCATTCGGACAAATCCCGGACGCCGTTTGGATGGATGCACAAGGAAGCACAACATCTAGCCCAATCAACGTACTCACAACATCTGCCCAACTAAAGAAAACAACTCAGACATACCAAAACAAGCTTGTATTCCGCATCAATGAAACAGGCAACATCGCTTTCATCAACTTCGCAAATGCGACACCCTCGGTCAAAGAAATTCACGACACCATCGATGCATACCACCCCACGCTTTCACCCGACGGAAACTTTGTTGCATATTCAACAAAGTACGAAGGCATCCCGGGAAAATCCGAACTCTACGTTCGTCAACTAAATTCTAATGAAGCCGATAAAATAAAACTCGATGTAGAAAGTGCAGCCATCCCGCGCTGGCGAGTTGTCGGTGCCGACACAGAAATCGTTTACGTGTCAAGCACCGAAAACAACGTCGACGAAGCTTCATGGAAAAAAGGCTCCACCTGGAGCGTACCTTTTGCAAACGCTAAATTCGGCAAGCCCCAAAAATTGTTTGACGGGACATTCAACGGGGGCGTTAGCACCAATGAAAAAATCGCCATTTCTGGAGCAAGGCTCCTCCGCGCAAACGTAAACGGCAAAAACGAAACGTGGTACAACAAGGAACAAGCATGTAATGCCTCGTTCTCGGAGCTCACAAAACAAACCTTATTCCTAGACTTTGGTGGAAAAACGGGAAAAGAATTTTCCGGCAAAAAATATGCCACACATGAGCAACTTTTAATTGCTGACAGTACAGGCAAACTCATAAAGATGATTCCTGCTCCAAAAGGTTACACATTCGACCATACAGAATGGGTTCACAATAAAGAAAATCTCGCTGTTGCAACACTCACCGATATTAACGGGGCTCATCCTAAAATCGTTCTAGTCAGCACAAAAGATTCGAGCATCACAGAACTCGCTAACGGATCTGAATTATGGCATCCAGATTTCTGGACAGGCAAGCCGCAAAATTTTGAAACAACGCTTGACTTAGACAGTGCAGGTCAATACGAGCTCAACGCGCCATTTACAGACCACAGAGTCACAACAATGACACGCTATGACATGGAATTACTTTACAAGCACCGCGATTCCATCAATGTTTTAATTTCCGGTTCGTCTAGGCCATGGACAGGAATAAATCCAATAATTTTAAACAACTCCAAAAAAGGGATTTTTGCAATCAACACAGGCAATTCAGCCGTAGATTTATCCGTTGCTAAAAGAATCTTCTTTGAATACGGAATAAACCTCTTGCCTAAATTTAAGCTCGCCGTAGTTTCATTTGACTTAGATATTTTATTCCAGCGCCACGAAATTTCGCCCAGCTACTGGGACCTTGTTTATAAACTCACACCTGGATTTGCTTACGACGAGTCCCATGATTTTTGGAGCAAAGGATATCCCAACGGATTATATGAACTCACTTGCGACGCTTACAGCATCAACAGCGAAAAAAAATCAGAAGAACAAGACATGCTAGGATTCGTCCAATACCCCAGTGGCGGCTGGCAAGGAAACGCCATTTTAGCAGATACCACCTACATGGACGATTTCAATAAAAATCCAGCAGACATGTTGCTTGAAGAAATTGAAGAATTTATCCAAGAAGCCCAAAAACATAACATATACCTCATCGGAATCATCTTCCCGCTATCACCAGACTACAAAAAGACAGGAGCCTTCGGGCTCTATGGGCTGCGCAGATCGGTAGCAAAAGAAATGATTGAAAAAATTCAGAAATACGAGAAAAAATATTCCCATTTCAAACTAATGGACGAGAACAAAATGGGCGATCACGATTACACAGACGAAATGGCAATGAACTACGACCATCTTGCAATCAAGGGCGCGGAACAATTGACGAGCCGTCTGGATTCCGTGATTCAAACTTTAAAAATCGATTGGGGAAAATAATTTAGCATTTGCAACGACGATTGTGATAATCAATGGCGTAATAAGTCTTTTTGTCTTCGTACATACGCTTGTCAATCTCTTTGAGAACTTGGTCAACATTACACTCAGCCATATCAAACACGCCATAGCCAATCGACGCTGAAAGCTTGTATTTTTTTTCGTGAAGATTGTTAAAGGCATTCAAATTGTCTTTAATCGAATTTCTACAATTTTCTGCAATTTTTTCATTATCTTCATTCAGCACAATCACAAATTCGTCACCAGCGTATCGAATTACAGCGCCTTTTTGCCCCATCTGCGGAGTCGGTAAAAGCGAATTCGTCAAGGAAGATTAAAAAAGCAGTTTGTCCGTATCAATTTGCCGGGTGCATAAAGCGACCCGGCTTTTTCATTTGCGTCTATGACGACGATCATGTGATTCCGTCTCATAAAACAATCTTTTATCTTCATACATGCGTTTGTCTATAATTTCAAGCATTTCGTCAAAAGAGCTTTCGTTCAAGTCAAAGATTCCTAAGCCAATAGAAACCGAAAGCTTGTATTTTTTCAGTTGAGCCGCATTGAACTTTGCAAGATTGAGTTTAATCCGTTCACGATAGGATTCCGCAACCTCTTCGTTATCGGTATTCAAAACGATCACAAATTCATCACCCGCATAGCGGATTACCGTTCCATGTGAACCTACCGAACCTAGCAAAAGTTCAGCCATCGTAAACAAAGCGTCATCGCCTTCGGAATGGCCAAAATTATCGTTAATGCTCTTAAAGCCGTTCATATCAAGCATCATCACAGCAATTTTTTTACGATGCCTCATTTCATTAGATATTTTATCCAAATAATAGCGGTTGAAAAGGCGGGTCAATTTATCGATAAAAATATTTTCATTCTGCAAAGCAAGCATTATGCTCGTAAAGCCGACAGCGATTCCCACCCAAACCGTCGAAATCCCATAGAAAGAATTCTGCAGGCAAACACAGACGCAGACAGGCCACACAAATTGCCAAACCGGGAAAAACTTGATACCGCCGCTACGAGCCCTCCCGATTCCATAAATGATGATACCGTCAATCAAAAACGCCAATTCCATTACGTTATTCACCATAAATAGCGGACCACGTGAATACACATTCGATTCATTCAATCTGAAAATAATCGGATAGAAGAAGTTGACAAGCAACAAGACCAGCACAAAGCCGGACACGCAAAGCACAAAGCATCGCTGGAATTTAGAAATCGTTCCATAAATATGCCGAGAAATCAGCATAATCCAAAGCGGGCCAATCAACAAATTCGCAAAGAACAAGATAAAGTTCGAGACATAGCCAAGCACCCTGAAAAAACCGCCCGGGCGCCCATCCACCGCAAACGACGACGCATCGGCAATACAGGCCGAAACAATGACCACCATTATTCCAACCAGTAGCTTGTCTTCTTTATTTTTCTTTTGGAGTTTCCAAGCGCCACTAAACACAGCACCGAGTATCAAAAAGACACCCAGCATATCGGCAATATAAATCTCAAGCAAGCTGTTTTCGTACATAAAAATTGCTAAGGAACTTTGCGATATATATATAAGGAAGTTATAATATTTTTCATAAAATGGCTTGGTAAAAAGTTTTTACCTATTGATAAATCATCAAAAGGCAACACTTACGCCTTTACGAAAGAAAAACGCAGGCTCAATCGAGACTGCGTTTTAAATTTTAGATCCTGCTCCTTCGAACCTAACTCAACTAAGGCTACAAGTAGCCAAGTTTCGTATATCGACTTCGGCGCGACGCGCCTCCGCTCAGGATGAAAAAAACGTAGGCTCAAAGGAAGCCTACGTCTGCGAGTTTTTATTTTCTTATTGATTAACGGACGACTCTTCTGTCGTCGGCAGTCATGTCAAGGAAAGCCTGGACAGTCATGCTGCCCTTGTCACCTTCTTTACGACGGCGGACAGAAACGACGCCATCGGCAACTTCCTTTTCACCGACGATGAGGAGGTACGGCACCTTCTGGAGTTCGCACTGGCGGATCTTGTAGCCGAGTTTCTCATTGGATTCGTCGACTTCCACGCGGACGCCGGCATTCACGAGTTCCTTCTCGACCTGCTTCGCGTAGTCAACGAACTTCTCGGAAATCGGGAGCACGCGGGCCTGAACCGGAGCGAGCCACAGCGGGAAATCGCCCATGAATTCTTCGATAAGGATGCCGAGGAAGCGTTCGATGGAACCCACGGCGGCGCGGTGCAGCATCACCGGAATGTGCTTCTGGTTGTCCTTACCGACATACTCGGCACCCAGACGCTGCGGGAGGTTGAAGTCGACCTGAATCGTACCGCACTGCCAGTCACGTCCGAGGCTGTCCTTCAACGTGAATTCAAGCTTCGGGCCGTAGAAGGCACCTTCACCCGGGTTCAGGATGTAGTCGAGGCCGGCGAGCTTCGTGGCTTCGGCGAGGGCGGCTTCAGCCTTGTCCCAGATTTCGTCGGAACCCACGCGCTTTTCGGGGCGGGTGGAGAACTTCACCACGATATCGTCGAAACCGAAGTCGTGGTAGATTTCCTTGACGAGGGCGCAGAAGTCTGCCACTTCGCTTGCAATCTGGTCTTCGGTACAGAAGATGTGGGCGTCGTCCTGCACAAAGCCACGCACGCGCATAAGGCCGTGCATCGTACCGGCAGGTTCGTAACGGTGGCACTTACCGAATTCGGCAAGGCGCATCGGAAGGTCGCGCCAGCTGCGGAGCCCCGTGTTGAAAATCTGGATGTGGCAGGGGCAGTTCATCGGCTTCACAGCCATTTCCACGTCGCCAGCCAGCGTCTTGAACATGTTCTCGTTGTACTTGTCG
>CADCDO010000045.1:29684-64913 GCA_902800345.1 Fibrobacter succinogenes | reverse complement strand
GCCGCTTTCACCATCAGCATATTGTCCCCAGTAATACATCATTTCAACTTCTTGTTCTGTAAATGTATAGTTCATTTTTTCCTCGTTTTTATGATTAAGAATACAGTTTGTGGTCACATCCCAAAACTAAATCCACGGCTATGCCACGTCAAGAGCTTGAACTTTTACTCATTTTTAGAGTGATTTATTCGACTATTTCCCAGTATCCGGTTTTATCGCTACCAACACGTTTTAAAGCGCCTAATTTCTGTAACTTTGATGTGTTATCAGCAATTGTAGCACGATGCAATCCTAATAGTTCGGATAGCTCCGTAAGCGTAACCCTAGGATTATCGGCAATTTTCGCCAAAATATCCTTTTGATTTTTTGACAATTTTACAGTCGGATTTACAGTCGCCTTTGCAGTCGGGTTTACAGTCGGTTGTCCTTCATTCAATTCAAACGGAGTCACATTAATCCTGTTGAACGGGATTGTCACCACAATGAAATTTTTCTGGATTTTTATGGAATCACGACCATACGCCTCGACAATCTTCGGCACACCGCGGCCTGAACGTTCGCTTAATCGCAGCTGCAAGAAAATTGAAGCGAGAATCTCGTTTACAGGGATACTCACGCCCTTGTAAAAACCTTCCAAATCCTGCTCAAGACCAAGACCACCATGCGAAAGAATCTCAATGCGGTCCGTAAAGACACTAATCATAGGCGCGTTCATTCCCAGCCACTTGTTGTGAATAAACGCGTTCAAGATCGCTTCGTGAAAAGCCTCGTAATCAAAAAGAGGAACATCCTTGCGTTCAGAAATGCGGCCGCGTTCATCCGCCTGGATGATGTTGATGGCATCGCCGTATTCCAGAATTTTATCCATTGCATACAGAATACAGGAATTTCCGTATTCCTTGACCGAGAAAAGCGTATCGGCTTTGCTCTTGCCACTAAAAACGGACACGCGAATCGGGATATCGTTTGCGTCCGAAAGCAACAATGCCATGATATTGTAACGCCCGTCGGCAGTCAAAAACCTGAGCGATTTCTTGAAAGTTTCTTTGCGAAGAGCAACACCTTTTGCACCGTAATACATGAACAGTTTTTCAAAAGTCAGTTCCTGCGCATAATCAGGAGCCGCCATACTGACAATCGTCGGAATGCCGTTAGACAAAATGTTTAAAAGACGGATCTCCCATTCAGGGAACTTCGAAAGTTTTTCCTTACTTGAACCGATTCGGATAAAAGCTTGTGACAGGAACTTCGTTGGGACGGATTTTGCTGCAGGGACAGACAACAAAACAAGGCGTTTGCCATCAATCTGAACGTCTTCAACATCAAAAGCAACGCTCGGCTTTAAATTCCTCGCGAGATAATGCTTGTAAGGCTCATGATCAACGTCCTTGTCAAAATTTACGGTCGTGCCGATAATTTCGTGAGTTGAGTTATGGATTCCCCACACGATATAACCAAATTCTCGGCCACACAATGCGGCCCCATTCGAAATCGCCGAAATGTACTCGCCAATTTCGTCCTTTGAAAACCAACTCTCTTTAAAATCCAACCACTCGTATTCATGCGGAAGGGCCACCAAATTCTTTATAAGGTTCCCTGATTTTGCCATAGCAGCTCCTTTGAAAAAAAGAAAAACATTTGATAATCATCAAATGCCTTTCGGAGCCTACACTATTAGGAACCGCTGCTGAAATGTAGTATATGTACCAAAGTTGGCAAGAGGGGCAAGAAAATTTTACAGAGGGAACTATCCCTAACGCAAAAAGTGCGGCTGCGACAAGCCCGAAGACACCGAGAAACTTTGCGAGCAGTGCAAGGCAAAGCGGCGACAATTCTGGAGCGACCTCAAAAAAGTCGGCGGCGTAGCTGCTGGCGCGTTGCTGGTGGTTATTGCTGGCGGGAAGGTGAGGAAGAGGTAATCTATTTCATCGGCAAAGGTACTGCTATTTTATAGAAATCCTCAAATCCAGGGATTTTCTTATAATGCGACGCTTCGCTCAATATCTTTTCTTTCGGAAAATCACCAATCATTTCCGTTATTTTCTCTTCGTCTTTTTCAGCACTATCATCACCCTTTTCCCATTTAAATCGCGTACTCGAATCAGGATAAATAATCAAGCATTTCGGGAAATAATTCCCTTTCGCACATTCGTCTTCCGGCTTCCAGCCAAGAGCATCCAGAATTTTCTTATCTCTTGCGTATCCGCTGATTTCACGAATGTCATCAAGAATGCCTCTATTACCTTCGTTATATTGTGGCTTATATTTAGCATCAATGATCAACTTTTCATTGTCGGATTTCTTGATGTAATCTACCTGCGTCTTGTGCGATCCCTTCACTTGGAACTGAATCTGATCGCCATATGCCTTGCGGAGTAGACTCAGCACATACATTTCATAAAGGCGGGGCATGTCGATGCAGAACGGGCGCACTTCTTGTGTTTCATCAGAGGCTTTGTCTATGGAATAGTCAAAATGCCGGAGAATCAGTTTCGCGACCTTGATAGCGGATTCGTAGTGGCGGAATATCTTGCCGGCATTCACCTTTGCAACTTGAGCAATTGTAACATCTTCGGAAACATTCTCGAAAGCGGAACCAATCATTGACAAGTGTGGAGTCAATTCTTGTAGATGACTTTTGAAACCCAGCAATTGATTTATGAAGCGAACAGAGAAAGACAACGCCTTTTTGAGAATTCTGTTCTCCGGAATATCCTCCGTGAATTCCTGGAATCGGCAAAAAACACGGTCTTCGCGCTTTGCGAAAACATTTTTCGTCAAATGCCTTTGCAACAAGATTCGTCCACGGATTTTGGATTGCAAGTTTTCTTCCCTTACGACATAGCCCTTTTTGAGTCCCTTCGAAACAAGATGCTTGAGCAGGGATATGTAGTGCAGGATAAGGAGCGGCGTAATTACATTATCCAGAGCATCCGTCTTAATCGCGGGCTTTTCAAAATCAATGTAATAGTAATTGGAGAAATACGCAGCCTCATTTTCGGAGTTCATCTCCAGCGCCGTCATGAATAACTTGATATAATCAACTTCCACTTTGGGCTTTACGACAAAAGCACACTTGTCTTTTATGAACCAAGAGGCACCAATATAATAATGGGCTTTTAGGTTTTCTCCGTCTTTGACAATACCGAGGTATTTGACATCTTTAATAGATTTGATATTTGGAATACTTGACGGAATATTGGAAAAGCCACCCGATGACATCATCGCATCGAATTCAGCCTTTTCCGCACATTCGCAAAGGCCATCATGCTCTGTAAATGGAAATACTGACATTATGAATTGGGCGAATCAGATTCTTTCTTTTGCCATGCTTCTACAAATTTGGCATAGTCCTTCTTTACATCCGCAATTTCATTACCAGAATCATCCCTCAATGGAGACTTACTGATAATTCCGTCCTTATGATACTCCATCAGAAGCGGAAGAATTTCATATTGCCACTTCATTTGCAAATTATTCGCGTCCATAAAGTAACTGTGGCCAACCATCAAGTCTTCGATATCCATGTCGTATTTGGATTTATTCAAGAAGTTCTTCACGGCATTGAACAAATTCCGAGCGTTTCCTTCGGGAACCTTATTTTCATCCGCTTCCAGAGTCACAAACGCAAATCGACGGCGTACGGCATAGTCAATTGAACCAACGCTACGGTCTGTTGTATTCATCGTACCGATGATATAAAGGTTCGACGGAACAGAGAAGGATTCCTTAGAATACGGGAGCGTTACAGTAAGAGGATGGTCACCACCAACACGCTTGTCAGCTTCCAACAAAGAAATCAATTCGCCAAAAATCTTGGAAACGTTGCCGCGGTTGATTTCGTCAATGATGAGGACGTAATTTTTAGGAGATGAGCCTTCCTGTGTTCCTTTTTTAAACTCTAACAAGCCATAATTCTTTTTTAATTCCTTGATTATCGCCTTTCGGTAATTGTCATGGCCCCCACTTGGAATACCTGGCAAGTCCTGATAAACTCTATAGAGTTGATCCTTTGAAAAGAATCTTGAACGTCCTCGTTCCCAATCTTCTTTACCATCAAGATAAGTCCTCGTAGCAAGACCATCTCCGTATTCATTCAATTCAATATCAAAAGTCGAAGTTCCTTTAAGGAGTGGTATAGATATTTTCTCTTTTTCGTTCAATTCTGCAATCAATTTTCCCCATACTTCCTCAAAATTATCAACTGCATCATTAAACTTGGGCATCGCTTTTTTGCATATTGATTTAAATATGCCATTTTCTATATCGTAAGCCACTTGCTCATTATTTGTCTTTGGCTTTATGCCCTCGACAAAATCTTCATAATCCATAGACTGATGGAATGTGACAAAACCAATCTGGGCGTCAGGATCTACAAAAGAACCTTCCCGGTTCAATTTGATTATTCTCGCATTATAAGCATCCATAACTCTCTTATGGAAAGACTTCTCATCTTCACCAGCATTGCGCGTAGGCAATTCTCCAATTATTGAAAGCGCAAGTTCCGCAGTCTTATATGTCTTTCCAGTACCAGGAGCGCCCTGGAGAATGATATTTTTCTTTTGGCGAAACAACATCTCTATTGCGGAACCATTCCGATTCTCCATAGGATTCTCCTTTTTGCTTTTTTCAACTAATTCCAAAATTTTTGTACCATATTTATCACTAAATTCGATCATTTTTGTGATTGCTCTTTCAGCATCCAATTCTTTGTTATCTTCATCGTAAACAATCCACGATTTATTGCGTTGCGCCCAAACCTTTAATCCTGCAAACCACGACTGCTTCTTGGATACTAGCAATTCTTTCAATTTTGATTGATACTTGAATTTACTTTCACAATGGAAACATACCTGCAAACGATCTTTATCAATTCTGAATTCATAATGACAAGCCCCTTGAGCCCAGTCCTCATCATTTCCTGCAGCCGGTCTATACTGCAAATATTTTTCGTCCCCATCACCCCCCTTGTGGATAAAGACAAACTTATCATTTGAGGCCATTTTTTCTTGTACATTGCTTAAAACATCAACAGACATAAACAAACTCCACTATCATTCCCATAAAAATACATAAACATTGGCTTTTTAGGATGGCTTTTTTTGCGCAAAATTCCACAAAATTCGCCAAAAACCTATTTAAAAGTGATTTTTTCACTTTTACATTTGCTTTTTGTTGACAATTTTGTTAAATTAAACGATATAAAAGAGAATTTTTCACAACTAAACGCGGACGGAAGATATGCTGATACGTTTTAATGTCAAGAATTTCCTCTCTTTCGATTCAGAAGATCGTGCAACCCACGATACTTCTAGCCAGGAATTTTCGATGATTCCTGGGAAAGTCCGTAGCAAAGAAGACCATATCCTCAAGACCGGCAAACAGAACCTCCTTAAGTTCGCCGCCATTTACGGCGCTAACGCGGCAGGGAAATCCAACCTGATTAAGGCGATGGCGTTCTTCAAAAATTGCACCTTAAACGGAACCGCCCTACCCCAAGACGCCAACCTGTATTGCAAGACCGATCCGAACAACAAAGACAAAACCAGTTATTTTGAAGCAGAATTCATCGTCAATGACGAAGTGTACGCGTATGGGTTCGAAATTATTTTAAGTACCGGATTGTTTGTTTCCGAATGGCTCTGCAAGCTCACCCCCTCTAAAGAAGAATATCTTTTCAAGAAGGAAGATGCCAAGCACGGCTACGAATTCGGCGGACCACTCGCAAAAAACGAGATGCTCAAAGTTCTTGTCTCCAGTTTTTATGGAAGCAACGGACTCTTCTTGAATTTTATCAACCGCACCATGGCCGGTTTTTACAAGACTAACCCGCAAGCGGAAGTTTTACGGACTGCATTCAACTGGATAGCGAACAACCTAGATATCAACTACCCGGCCAACCCTCTTTCGACTTCTTCTTTCCTTGCAAACGAAGAGGCGCTTTGCCAAGCTTCGAAACTGCTGAAGGCATTCGGTACCGGAATCGAAGATGTCAAGTCTGTCCAAGTTCCCTTGGAAAAGGTCGCCCCGTTCTTTCCGCCACTCTGGCTTCAAAACGTAGCCAAGCAAATGGAAATGAGCAATACCCCCAAGAACGATATTTTCATCAGGGATAGAAACGAAATTTTCGTAGTGAAAATGGAACGCGGGAAGACCTTCTCGAAATATTGCTTTCAAAATCCAACAAAACCTATGTTATCGATGAACTGGACCGTTGCCTGCATCCATGCCTTTCGTATCAGTTCGTGAAGGCGTTCTTTGAATATTCCAAGAACCGCAACGTCCAATTGATTGTGACCACCCACGAATCACGCCTGATGGACTTCGATTTGTTGCGTCGTGACGAAATCTGGTTTGTTGACAAGGACCAGAGCGGAGCAAGCAACATCTACTCGCTGGAAGAATACAACGAACGCTTCGACAAGAAAATAGACAAGGCGTATCTCGAAGGCCGTTATGGCGGCGTGCCGCTGTTTAATTTTAAGTCGTAGAAATTTCTTTTTAGCTTTTATTCAATTTGCATAAATTGATTTGCTGAAATTCTAATAAAAATAACGCTGCCAGAATTCACCAGCAGCGATTCAACTTATAGAAACATCTGTTATCTTTGACCTTGGAACAAAAGCTTTAAGTTATCCCACGTCCAATTATATATTTTATCCGTAGCCAGGGCGTGACCAGGTTTCTTGCAAACCTTATCATGCCTTCCCCTTAACAGAAAATAAGGCACTTTTTCCTCTTGAGCTATGGTTAATTCAGCTGTAACCCCAGTCGCCGTGTCAGTATGTTCTCCGCAAAGAACAACTACGACATCGCATCCTTTAATTCTACGACGTGCATTCTCCTTCCACTTGTAGTCTATGGTTTCTTTTATGGACATGTCCATAATTTCAAACGGACTGTCCGGATTCTTCGCTTGACCAACAAGGCATTCCTTTATTTCCTTGTCATGATCATAATCAAAACTGATAAAAGTTCTTTTTCTCATCATGAGAAACTCCTTTTGGGTGAATGTTTTGGTTAACAATGGAGTTCCCCACATTCACCACTAAGGTTCTCCATACACTCAAATTTTTATCGACCCATACTTAATCGTTGTTTCAGATTGAAATAAAAGTCTTCAGTCGTCGGGATTACACTCTTACTGAACATTCCTGACTCATTAGCCATTTTCATTCTTCTTTCATGCATCTTACGTTCCTCAACATAAAACCTAAGCTGCTCCAAATACTTAATGCGAGGCCAAAAATCAAGATACTCAGGCAAAGCCACATTCTGCGTAAGATAAGTTACCGTTGGTAAATCTTTGTGAGCGGCCATGCCGATTTCAAAAGGAACCCAACTGGATTGATACGTTCTCATCGACATGACGACCAACAAATCTGTACACTGGTTCACTTCCGCTTTCAAATGAGCGGTCAATGCAGCTCCATTACCAGTCAAAGTATTATCAAGAACATCCAAATACGCATTAACACGAAGCGCCTTGAGAAAACTTTCTACTTGACTAGCAATAGCAGAATCGTCTTGATAATGCGAAATGAATACCTTTAAGTCGTTTCCATAAGAAATCATCAAATATGCCCCTTATTTACTAAGTTCCAATAATGTTTGCCCAACGCAGTCAATCTGCAACTTTTGCTATCAATCGCCGCAAAATACATATGATTTCTATCGGCAGACTCTCCAAACGGAACAACCAAATTCACACGATTAAAATGTTGGAGAACCCTGAACTTTTCCATATTTTCTTGTTTGGGACAATCGGACAATGGTTCATATGAAGGATCCAACGGATAATCATAATCTGGATTTGGGAAGAGTTTCGTCAACTGACGAAGCTCATTCATTTCCAATGGCGACTTCGCCTTACGCAAAGACACAAAATTTTTTACATTTGTCTTAAATACCGGACGCTGTTCCCAAGGACCCAAAGTCTGATCAATCAACGCATACGCACTGCCGGGAGTAACATCACCGACAAGATTTGCGGCCGCTCCATTCAAAGCATCAATCAAAAGGCTTGTATATACTCCAAAACCGCCGTATTCATCAGCATTCTGCTCTGCAGTTGAACCTGCAAGAATAGTTACCCCCTCATTAAGTATAGCAGAATTTTGCAGGTTCGCGACATTCCCCATCTTACCAGCATGACAGCAATCAAGTATGATTACACGACTTTTGGCCGGTGAATTATTGGCTAAATTCAACACATCATCCATGGAAAGACCTTCATCACCCGCACCAACATCAGACGTCACTAAGTAACCGCCTGTTGAATCAACATAGCCATGGGAAGCGACATAAAGCAGAGCCACCTCAGAGTCATCGCTAAACAGTTTCTCAACGGCATCCTTTAATTGACGTCGCGTTATACGAGTTGTTTTGTCACTTGCCAACATTGTTTTTACGGCAAAATTTACAGAGCCATCCTCATTTCGACTCAAAACTGACTGCATGCGCTTAGCATCGTTAACGCATCCACGCAAATGACACCCTGCATCATAGTAATCTATACCAACAACCAAAGCCTTACGGTTGCAATTCATGATTCCTCCTTATTTAAGAATTTTGATTGGTAAACTAAACCTGTTTGCTTAGGCAGTCCCAACAAGCAATTTCCATGCCAATAATCAAAAATATCGAATTTGCGCTTTTTTCAGTACCCAAAACAAGGACTTTGCCCTCACAACGTTTCAATACTGAACAAAAAAAAGCAAATACTGTTTAATTTTGAAACTTTTTCTCATTTTTCAAAACAAAACCTTGCTTTTTGTACATAAATAATGTAAATTTTGAGAAAATCTCTCAAAATTCAAGGATGCAAAATAATGCTTTTATCATTTACCGTTGGTAATTTTCGCTCTTTTAAAGAAAACAAGACCTTCTCCATGAAGGCAGCCTCCATTCAGGAACTCAAGGAATTTGTTCGCGAAGATTGCGGTGAAAGCATTTTACCCGTTACTGCAATTTACGGGGCCAACTCAAGCGGAAAAAGCAATCTTCTCTTAGCCATGTCAACCATGAGAAACGTCTTGCTGTCTTCTATAAAAACGAATCCCTCAGAGCCTCTTGACTCCGATATATTTAAACTAGATGAAGCATATTCTCAAAAGCCCACTCATTTTGAAGTTGTATGCACTATAGAATCAAAAATATACCGCTATGGTTTTGAATATAACGCAAAAAAGATAACGAAAGAATGGCTCTATGACGCAACCAAGGGAAAAGAAAAATTGCTTTTCACTCGTAACGAAAACGGAATAGGAGTAAATGATAAATTTACGGAAGGCAAAGGCAAAGAAGAGATGACAGCAAATAACAGACTATTTCTTTCCCTTGTCGCACAATTAAACGGAAAAATATCCATTTCTATCATGAACTGGTTCCAACATTTTAATGTTATTTCCGGAATTAACGATGATGACTTCAAGTTTTTCTCTATTGATTATCTATCAAAAGATTCCCCTAGTGCATATCAAGTAAAAGATTTTCTGAACGGAATGGATTTGGGGTTTTCAAACTTAAAAATAATTGAAGTAAATTTAGAAGATGCAATTTCACCCAATTTTCCAGAAGAACTAAAAAAAGATCTACTAAAGAAATACCCTAATTCAAAAATTCCTTTTTTGAAATTCGGACATAAGGTTCATTTAAACGATGGAACAATCACGGAGAAATTCTTTTCTATAGAAGAAATGGAATCAGAAGGAACAAAGAAAATTCTCAATATGTCAGGTCCCATAATAGACACATTAGCAAAAGGTCAAACCCTTGTTATTGACGAACTTGATGCAAAATTGCATCCGTTATTAACAAAAAAAATTATTGAAAAATTCAATTCTTCTGAAATAAACCTGAATAACGCTCAGTTAATATTCGCCACACACGATACAAACCTTTTAAGCAATAAAATATTACGACGCGATCAAATCTGGTTTGTAGAAAAAGACCGAAATGACGAATCAACAGACATCTATCCGCTGAGCGATATCAGAGAACAGAACGGCGACAAAATCCGCAACGACCGTGTTTATGAAAAGGATTATATAAACGGTAAATATGGTGCAATTCCCTTCTTAAGGAGTTAGGATGAAAAAGCTCTCATTAGAAGAAATTGCACAGGAAGAAGAAATACACGCTAAACGAATTGAGCAGGAATCGCAATCCAAAGAGCGATTCGTAAAGCTCACTTTTTTGATAGCAACCGAGGGTACGCAGACAGAGCCGAATTATTTCAATGCGCTCAAGACGGAACTCGAAAAAACGAACCGTTTCAACATAAATATTACTGTACAAGGCAAAGGGAAATCGACAACAGCCCTCGTCAACAAAGTTTATCGCCAAATAGAATTCAACAACCAAGAATACGACCGCGTCTGGGTAGTCTTTGACAGGGACGAATTTCCCGATTTTGACGAAGCCATCCAACAAGCCGCAGAACACAAAATCAATTGCGCCTGGTCAAACGAAAGTTTTGAACTTTGGCTGTTGCTGCATTTCAAAGATGTTTCTAAACACACGAGTCGCAAAGATCTTTGCGACTTGCTAGAAGACGCTATCCGTAACGAATTGCACAAAAAAGACCCGAACGCTCTCTACGACTACTCCAAAGGCGATTCCCAAATTTACGAACACGTAACACGCTTAGAAATAATTTCAAAGATTCAACAAATACGCCGAGATCACAAAATCCTTGCACACACGTCGATGAACTTGTATTTGAATTGAGAAATCCGGAACTGACGGCAGAGAAAGTTCGGGAAGAAGAAACACAAAATTAACTCAATCTCTTTTCAATTTCCGACTGGACATTCACTATGAATGGTTGCATTGTTCTTTGAGGATTGATTTCAGGATTCTGTTTATCATGACTGACTCCATTTAATTTCCTTTGCAACAATGCGCAAGCATCGTTAAACACGCCATCAATTGACAGAATTTCACCATCGCCATGATGCAAGTACCACCACATTCCCGCACATCGCATCATTGCATCAGAGAACAAACCAACACCTTGCTCATTTGCAAATTGACTTCTAGAACAAGATTGAATTACAACAGGACCAGAATCTTTTAATGCACGATTCCATATATCTTTAATTTTTACCTGATAAACGGCCTTTAAATCTTCATCGCTAACATATGGAAAATCAAGAGATATCGACGAATCACTACTTTCCAAAATAGTGGCTTGCAAAGTATGTCTTCCCATACTTTCAAGTACCTTATTCCAATCATATCCTTGAACAAAGAGACTTTGCGTAAAATCATTTACAGGTGTTGGATAAACATATTCCCGTTCTTCCCTACAAGCATCAATTATTATCACTGCATTTTTTGTAACAGCATCTACAGCACTTCGCAAGTCATCAACAGTAATAACTTCATCATGATTTAAAGAAACAACATCTGCTTTTCTATACTTATCATACGCCCCATGTCCAGAAAAAGCAATAAAAAGATAGTAGGGTTCTCCTTCTTCTACACAAAACATGTTGATTTCTGCTAAAACATCTTTCCATTTAGGACACGACGAAATATCAGCGAATTCATCGTCTTCCCACATTCCACCAATATCACTTTTTAGAAACTCCCGCCAATTTCTCATATCTTGAGCTGCACCGAGAAGCGGTTTACCAACAACAGCATCTGAAGAATCAATTAAAATAGCTTTTCTTTGCATTATTCACCCTTTGATTTTTTTTGGCGAATTTAAGTCACCAAGTAAATTTGTTTGACTTGCCTAGAAATATACTCTAATGGAGTCAGAAATCCAAGTCGTTTTCTCGGCCGATTGTTCAATTTCCACTCAATCCACTTGACCTCTTCTCTTGTCAGGTCCTCAAACGAGGTTCCCTTTGGCAGGTACTGGCGAATCAGGCCGTTTATGTTTTCGTTTGCACCTCGTTCCCACGAATGGTACGGGTGGGCAAAGTAATAACCGACATTCAACCTTTGGGCAATTCGGGCATGATCGGCAAACTCCTTCCCGTTGTCGGAAGTGACCGTGTGCAGCAGCATCTTGTAGGGTGAAAAGGCCGCTATCAGTGCGTCTGCCAAGGCTGTCGCATCCTTTGTCGGTAGTGGTTCCAGAATGCAAAACATGGACATTCTATCGTTGGCGGTAAGCAGGTTGCCCTTGTGGTGGGCTCCGTTGATCAGGTCTATTTCAAAATCGCCGAAGCGACTTTTCTCGTCGACTATTGCCGGACGCAGGGGGAAGTATGCAACGCAAAAGCCCAAGGCTGCGCCAATCACGAGACATTACAACCGCTTCCAATCCATGCAGCCGTTGTGCCTGTACCACAGCTCCCTAATAGTCGCCCAACCGCCGTTATCCGCGACCTCGACAGCGACCGCCTCGTCAATATTCCTGGGGAGATTGCCGCCGTCGATATATTCGCGGATTTTGCGTTCCCTATCGACAAAGAGAACCTCGGCAGCCTTGCGGACCTGCTCGTTTTCTGCCTTAGCAGACGCCTGGCGGAGCATTTTGCAAGTCAGCTAGTCTTGGTCCAAAAATTCGCCCATGGTCTGCTGGGAACTAGGCCAAATCATGCTACGTGCGCGAGGAATTGTAAGGAACGGGGAATACATGAGGAGACTAGATTTTTTTACATGTAATTATAATTTTATTTCTCCGAAGACCACTTTCTTATCTTTTTCGAGACATCTCTTTTTAATTTACCTAAGGATGTTTTACTTATATCACAATCAACATCAGGGAATAATAACCTTTGTATTACAAGAGCTTTTTCGAAGTCATTTTCTAAGGAATCATCCTTATCATCTAGAGACTTCATTTTTAGCATAGAACCAATCTCACTAAGTCGGTAACGGTTATTTATATATCCATTTTTTATTATTCGTTGCACAACATCTTTATGAAAACTATAGCGTTGTCGTATTTTTAAATCCCGAATAGAGTTTTTAGCTCTTGTATTACATGTATTACATTTAATTGAAAAATTATTTTTATCCATAATATTCCCAACACTCTTTATATCAACAATAAATTCAACAAGGGAATCAAAATCATCATATATCGGATGTAAATGAGTTTTTCTAGAAAAGGGAATTCGAAGTTTAATACGAGAATTACACTGCTGACAACAAGGAATAAGATTATCCCAAATAAGTTGTCGCCCTGTCGCAACCGATTTCATTTCAAAATGATCAAAATCTGGCCTGCATGTCAAATCTTCTTCTACTGTATACGCATAATTAATATTACAATAAGGACAAATCCTAACATTATATAGAGAAGCAACTTCAAACGCATCTTTCCTATTTTGAGTTTGAGTAAAGACATCATAGCTACTATATTTACTTAAAATACGTTCTATATTTTTTACGCATTCTTCTGAAATTTCTATTTTTTTCATTAGGATTCTCGCTCTAATTTTTCAATTAACAGATGCTTCAGTATTGAATCAGATACACCATCAATTATTTTTTTCACTTCAAGATATCTGACCGGCTTTTTTTTAAGCCCATTAAATTCAGAAATCAACGCATTCAATTCTTTCTCTGCATATTGGCCAACTGTATTTTCCATAAACATTGATTCATAGAACATTTCACCAATGTTCCCTGCAAAAGTACTTCTCTTTGATAAAACGTAATTAGGCTCTCCGCTTTCTTCCAAAAATAAAGTTCGTCCAGGCTGAATATCTGACAATATAAAAGGAGAGTGTGTAAGAATCAGTACATTAAAGAAGCACTTCCAAGTTTCGCCTTTAGACTCTCCTTTTATTTTATAATCATCCCTAAATGCTTTAAGCATAATTATCAAACGATTAATGAATTCCCGTTGAAATTCTGGATGAAAACACAATTCTACTTCATCAAAGACTAAATTTATATTATCATATTTGATTCTATTGTGAGGGACAGACAATAAATTAGATATATGGTACGCATGGATTGACAAAGTTTGCAACATCTGCGTTTCACCAGAACTAATCTGACGATAGCTTATATCAGGTTTTATACCATCCGTAAGCACTTTGTCCATATATAATTCATATTCAAAAAAAGGAGGAGGCAAACAATCGTTTATATCATCAATGGTTAAATTATCTTTATCCTTTTCTTTTAAGAAAATTGATTTGTCTATAAAATCAAACCTATTAAAGAATGCCGCTTCATCCCATTTATAGGAATCGCAAAATACATTATTTGCTAATGCTAAAAAATTCACTGTACGACGAATTTTTCGTGTTATATGAGAATCATCACTTAAAATATTTTCAAAAAGATAATCTATCAAAGGCGGAAGTAAAAAAAATTTTTTTAAACCGAAATCATATCTTACTGCATAAGCAAACTTTTTAAAAGGACCATAATTATGAATAATCTTTATTATTTTTAATTGCAAATACATATAAGCAGTTTTAGCAATTTCGTTATCTTTATAAGGCAACCCAAATGTATCTAATATTTTCTTCAAAAAATCATTTTCTTCACTTACAAAATACGAATCATTTATGAGTTTTAAGTCTTTTTCGTATATATCTAACATTTCCTTAGTAGGAATAAACTGGGGTTCTCTTTTCCGCCTTTCTGCAAAAAAATCAAAAGCATCACTACGAATAAGTTTTTCGAAACATTTCTTTTTATATCCTTGATTGAACGTCAATACAAAATGCTTAAAAATATAAGGTAAAAGAACATGCTTTCCTGATTTTTTATAATATACAAGTAACGAACTCAGCCGTTCTTTCGATAGTTCAATCTCATTATTTACATCTATATTACCATTTTCGCGGAAAGGATTTAAAACAACTGGTCTGAAGTATCCATCATTTTTATGAAAGATAGCTCTAATCCAAGATTTATTTTCAGAGGCTGCTTCAGAACGGGATTTTATTTCTATCGTATGCCCTTGTTTGTACGGTGCATAATATGCAGCTGTATAATTTTGATCAATGAAAGAATGAATTGAATAATTTGATACAATCGTATAAAAAAATTTTTCTAAAGCCAGCCTTTCTTCTTCATAGTTTAAACCTTTTCCCTTATAAGAACCGCTCAAGACCTTAGAATCTTTTGGATTATAACAAAAAGATTCATTCGCCAGTCTCTTTTGAATTACAACACTTTCATCAATAACCAATTCTCTAGTAATATCCGATTTAAAGATTTCTTGATCTTTAAATGTCAATACATAATCATTTGCGCCCTGTGTATAGTAAAGTCTTAAATATAAGTCTGCGATATAAAGAGCATGCGATTCGCCTTCTCCATTTTCATTTCTATCTATTATATATCCATAATTGTTCGCTGCAGCAAACAACAAATCCATTAAAGTACTTTTACCGCAACCATTCTTACCAACAATAGCTTGAATATTTACGCCTTTTCCATAAAAAAAAGATGACGATAAAAATTTATTATTTCTCGTCAGATTATTATCGTCGTTATCCTCCAATTTGTAATAATCATTTAAAAGATATTTTCCTGCTTTCAAATTTTTATATAGAGAACGGTCCGCAAGCCCATCTGCTTCGGGTAAAATCTCTATACAATTTATCATAAATTGTTCCATAAGAATATCCTTATTTTACATATTTCTAAATGAAAAAACTCTAATCATAACATCATTTCAACAAAGAATTTTTCAAGATATAATTACACATCAATTTAAATTTCAAAGACGTATATTCGCGTATCATCTTAGAATCTGATTGCATTACATCAATCATTTCATGAGGATAAAACTTTATTTGACCATCACCATCTATAAAATACTGTCTAAAATTATTTTCAATCAGATTATCATTTTCATCAAAATAGAATGAAAAATTATGATATAAATTAATTTTTCCAGTATCAGATGAATTTTTCAACAAATCAACAAACTCTACCATGCCACCGATATTTACTAAATCGCTCAAACTAGAAACAACACTCTCTTTGCGTATTTTTTCATTGATGACACGACGGATTAATGAAAAATCGTCCTCGCCTTCTTTTCGCTGAGCCTTACACTCTTCATAAGTTACTCCGAAAATAGTCAATAAAGCAGATATATGCTTTGGTTTAACATAGTGAAGATCTTCTACATAATGCTTTTCAGACAATGGAATTTTCTGGCATTTTTGTGCGTAAATCCTTAAAACCTTTTCAGATGATTCAAATTTTTCGGACAACAATACATAATACTGGAAAACGTTAAATAAATCAACATAGCACCATAATTCTTTTCCATTGCTAAATAAAATCAAATTATGATATAACTGGATTTCATTGCGAAACTCAATTTTAGAATCAACAATATTTAACGGACAAAAAGGAATAACCCGATTTTTAAATTTAATTGAAGTTACATTAAAACCATCTTTTTCAACATTAACAAAATCCATCAAAAATTCAGGATTTATTCCAGAATGAATAGCAAAATTAAACGCTATTTTAGAAAGTCCATTTTCAAATACATCATTCTGCAGATTAAAGTTGAATTGTTTTGGAACAACGCCCTTAATCTTATCAAGTCTACATTTCCGCTCTTGCTGTAATTTTGGAACAGAAATTATCTTACGACCCTTAAATTTTGCATCATAGAATTGCCCTGCACACATCACTTGTCCATCATAACAAGATTCTGTTGATGCTCTTTTTGGCAAATAGTCAATATTATTCGTTATAGGACTAAATATTTTTACAAAATCCTTATCAACAAATTTTTCTACTGCCAAATTACATTCCGGACAACAAATATCCTCTGATTCTAAAATGCCCCCTATGGCATTCTGAATGACATGTTCACTACTTTTAGTCGTGATTTCTTTTTGGCAATAAACGCATCTCATATAGAGAATATTTGCAATCACTTTAGATCAACATTTCCAACCTCTACAATTTCTTTAGAAATTGTCAGGTCATTTGTAGATTCAATCCATTTCGCTTTTTTTGAATCATACACAACAGAATATAAATCTAATACAGCCTTACCAAAATCCTCTGCTTCTGATTGTGACAATGACATGCTCCATTCATTAAAATGACATCCAACAAGATTACGCAAATACAACAAATCTTCCACTTTTTTAAATACATCTGTACAAGCCGTTTTCTTACATTCCTTATAGATGCCAGGCCACAAATCACCAATTGTGTATCGATCACCTTTTTTTCGATGGATTGATGTAGACAAAATTGCACTCAAATTTTCACATATATATTCCAAAAGAAACCCTGCAGAAGAACATATATCAACTACATTTCCTGATGTCAAATCTCTTTTTAACTTATCATCAAACATATTTGTAGAGTTGACGAGAATTGGTCCTTCCGCTAAAGACCATTGTTTCATTTCTGACAAAAGCAACACATGCCCTTTTCTCTGAAATAACTGTTGTAACTGTTCTTTCCACAAGCGATCATGGGTGGTCATAATAATTTGCCACCCCATAAATTTTTCTAAAATAAAAACCATAATACGATATCTAAATGAGGCATCAATACTTTGGAAAACATCATCAAGAACAAGAACCTTTGATTGGCCAAACTGAGAAGAATCATATGTAAATTCCAAATAAATCAACAAAGCCAATAAATCTTGATTAGCTTCCGAAAAAACATACTGCGGATTTAAAGATAATCCATTCTTTAATTTTACAGTAATTAAAAGTGATATTTCACTTTGGACACCAATATCCAAAAAAATTTGTTCAATATGATCAGTTCTTGATGAAAGTTCAAAAAAATCATTTGTCACATTCGTAGATATCTCTCTTAATCTTTTTCTTAAAGGCGACAATCGGCGTCCATCGATAGAATTATTTTTACAGGCGCCAATTTCCTTTTTCACTTTTTTTATTTCTAACTCCAAATTTTGGCATTCTTTTACTAAAGGAAGGATATTCCTTGGGTATTTTTTAAAATTCGTAAAATAAGTGGCATTGTATTTCTTTTTATACTCTGAAAAAAAATCATCTACTTTCAAAACCATATCGTTATCTAGCTGAAAAAAAGTGCATAAGGATTTCAAATTTTCAGCGCGTTTTGAAGTTATTGTATTATATATTTTTTCTAATGACAATTGCTTTTGGCTTTTTTCAGATTTTAAAGATGTATTATCAAATCCCAAAAAAATTTTCAAACGTTGAATAGCTTCAGTAGCCCAAAAAGTTAAAATATCAGACCGTCTTAAAATAAATGGGGCTTTACCAAACTGAATTAATCTTGTCGATTCATTTACAAGTTTTCTATTTCCATAATCATTTGTTTCATATTTCAATCGAGCAACTTTTTTTGATCCATCCGTTAATTCAACTGTAATTTCAGAATCAACATCAAGATTTTCATAAGATACAGAAGATGAAAGAATTCCCTTTAAATTGATCGAACCCAGCAAGCATAACTCTATTGCGTCTATAACAGAAGACTTGCCACTCCCATTTTCACCATAAATAAGATGGCTACAGACGACATTTTTTTTGTGGAAATCTACACGAAGTTCCTTCGTAATCCCACGGAAATGTTGTATCGTTATATTCTTTATTTTTAAATCTGACATATTCACTCCAAACTATACATACCCGTCAACAAACTCAATAGCATCTTTAACTTTTGCATTTGCCCCTTCAATAAACAAAGTACATTTTCTTCTTCTAGCTTCGACAATCAACCGTTTTAATAGAGAATGAGCGAAACTTTGCGTAGCAATAGAAACGCCTGTAAAATTTAGACAAAGATTCTGTTTATTTCTTAATATTGGAAGCAACAATTCATCTACACTCTGTTTCGCCTTAGTGACATTTTCAGCACAAGCTTTAACTAAAAATTTCTTACATTCACCCATAGAATTTGTATCAAAGCAAATAACAGGTATTCGATGTTTTTTCTTTTGTGAACGTTCTTCAGCCTTCGCATAAATACGTTTTAACATTTCATTATAATCAGCCAAGGTACAATTTACTGGGATCTCAAAAACAACAAATGTTCCATCAAACGGAGCGTCTTTGATTGCAGTAGTATTATTTTCATCCCCATTACCTTTTATTGATAAAAGTTTTCCGCTAGAACAAATAGCCATATAACCACCAAGCTCTTTTGCTATCTCAGAAATCATAAAAAGACCAAGACCAGCATTAACATCCGTTCCACCAATTCGTTCTTCTGGAAACGCTCCCGAAAAATGAGGCTTTACAGATGCTAACAAAGCTCTTTCAGGGTCATCGATTTTATGAAATGTCTGTAATGATTTCAATATTCCAATACCATTATCAACAACCGTTATTTGAACACAGGGTTTAGAATCTCCAAAATAGCCTGAACGCATTTTCTGTGCAATCAAAAGTCCGCCATCAGGGTCCTCACTATGTTGAATAACATTTCTCATCAATTCATTAAGTACATAGTAAATTGTATCTTTTAAATCAGTTGCATCGGTATATTGTAATTCATCGGCATCAACACTTTCAATTAGTAATTTTGATATTTCAGAAGCTTTTCGTTCGTAATTTGAACCTTTTTCTATAGACGATAATTTTACAGTACGTTTGTACTCTGTATAAACACAATTTTGTTCAATTCCACAATAGGGTCCTAAACCCATTGCATTTGCAAATCTAGAAGGATTTTTGTCGCCTGAAATAATTTTAGGCCCTTTCTTTTTTCTCAAAAGCGCCGCTATCACCGTAATCAACCAAGGTTGTAAAACTATAAAATCATCCAGGCGAATAATAGATTCAGAATATATCCATGACATAATCTCAGGGATAGATTCCAAATCAGAAGTCATAATTTTAGTATCCTCTTTTTTGGATTTTAATAGAGAATTTTTGACAGGGTCCTTTTTTATTTCCTCTATTTTGGCCTTTAATGCATAATCAAAACTTGTTCCTCCAAGAACAGCTTTATCACGACGTTTTTTTGCAAAGTCTCTAAATTCTTTAGATAATTTCATTTTAACAACCCTTTATTCTATCACTACTTGGCCGTTCATTAGGAGCGGGAGGAGTTTGTCGCGGAGGGCGGTGAGTCGAGAGATTTCTTGCTTATTCTTTGTGATAAGATTTAAAATACCATCAAATTTTTCTGATAGTCGCGGATTATTCGGCACAAGGATATTAATCTGCTTCATATCCTTATCACTCAAATGACCAACAGTTGATCCTTTCGCCTGGTCTTCCTTGAACTTGATAAATGGGGCAATCTGATGATAGATTACCATAATTGACAAATCTTTTTGTCGAATACGAGTTATTCGCTGATTTACGTAATCATCATTCCTAGGCCAAAAACTCATATGGAAGTAGCCGTCCATACCAATCAACAGGTCATTCACTTTCGTCCTATACCTATCATCAACGATTTCGGTTGTCTTGGCAGAAATTGTATTGTCCTTTATATCACGAATGCGAATTACAGGATATGGTTTCGTCGAAATATCCAAATTTTCTTCATCAAATGGCTCTGTTGCATACGGAAATCCGTATAAAACATCAGAACAATCAAAAAGGCTTTTTACTTCCCACCCCTCTGGTATTTCCCTTTTGAGGGTGGGGTTGTAGGTCATGGGGCCGCCGGTGGTTTTGTAGGGGCGGCCGTTTTTGTCGGGAAAGTCAAATTGGACGAACCAGTAATCATATAGGCGTTTTGCCATTGCTTCGAGTTTCTGGTTCATCTTTTTGTTCAGGGCGATTTTGTCGTCTAATGCGGAAAGAACGGAGGCGATTTTCTTTTGCTCTGATAAAGGGGGTAAAGGTATCAGCAAGGACTTTAAGTCTGGAATATTTAGATTACTAACAATAGAGCCTGTCTGATCAATAACCTGAATCTGCTTTTGAACAAATTGACTTTGAATTGTGAATAATATATAGCTAGGATCAGCAAGTTCTTTATTTATCTTTAAAAGGACTAGCCTTTGTCCTAAGCAACATTTTAGATTTTTAGGAATCATGCAAACAGCTCCCATTGGAGCTTCTCTTGATATCACTAAATCTTCAAATTCAGGACATGCTCTTTGCGTTCTCTTTTCAAAAGTTTCTTCATCAACAAAGAACCCATTTGAAAAATCTAAAGAGCCATTAACAATATTGAAATTTCTAATGACACGAATTCCTTCGTTTTTCCATTCTGGTGTGGAATGAGGGCAATCGACAACATCACTGCACAAGTCTCCCAACTTGTACATTCCCATACCGCTAATTCTTTCGTCTTTCGTCTCTCGTCTTTCGTCTAATATCATTTCCATATTCAAGTTCACCAAAATTCTTTTTTATTGCCACACGGATTCGAAATTGCTAACGCAATTTCTTGGTTAATTTTCCTTTTTGAAATTCGTTATACGTTCCCACTTTAACGAGGTTTCGCCAAAGTTCACCAGCAGCCCAACATCTTTTTTAGCAGCGTTCAAATAATTCAATACTTGAGCTTTGTGCGGTTTTGACAACACACTCACTGATTTTAGTTCAACGATTATTTTGTCATAACAGATGAAATCCGCATAGTATTCTTTTTTCAGCTGTTTTCCCTTATAAAAGACTGGGAGCAATTTTTCTCTTTCATACGGGATACCTTGCATTTTGAACTCTTCTTCCAAGGCTTCTTGATACACGGCTTCAAGGAATCCATGACCTAGTTCATTATGGACTTCAAAACAAGCCTTTATTATATTTCCCGTTTCGTTCTCGTTAATTATCATACATTTTCCTTGGACAATCCGTGTGGCATCAAAAACTTCAATTTTCAATTATCTCCCAGTGTCCGCCTTTGTCTGCACCAACTCTGCTAATCACTCCTTTTTTCTTTAGTTCTCTCAATTGCCACTCAACGCCTTTTGACGAAATTTCTAGCAAGCTCGAAAGTTCCGCCGTTGTTATGTCAGGCTTGTTTTTTATAGCCTGAATAATTTTCTCCCTAGTTTTATTTTTCTCCCTAGTTTTCTCCCTAGTTTTCTCCCTAGTTTTCTCCCTAGTATTTTCATTTATTGTGTCATTATTAGGGTCACTCATTTTGGCCCTATAAAAGTTAACCCTAAGCAAATCACCGATTTCAAGGAACTCGGGTGGTCTAATTTTAAGTTCCTTGCAAGTATCAATAATCTTTTTGAGTCCAGTGCCCCAACCTTCGACCACGCCCAGTTTTTCGCAGACCGATGCCAGGAGTTTATTCCGAATAGAAGACCGTCCAGAAAGAGCCTCTTCCAGAGTCAATGTTCCATACAAGGCCCCTGGCGACGAAATCTCCACGCGGTCATCGTAAACTGCAACTTGCACGCAGGAACTCATCATGTAATTGCGATGGATAACCGCATTTAGGATTAGTTCACGCAAAGCCTTCTCCGGCAATTCGCAAGATTCCCGACGGTAAAGTCCTTCAAACTTGACAATCGTCTTGAGATAAGTTTGTACAAACTTAAACGCTCCGTCAACTTGATCCAGCAAGGGGCCTTCAAAGTCCTTCTTGTCTAAAAATTCAACCCGGTCCTTTCCGCGGAAACGAGCACATTGGATCTTGCAAAAGAAATCAGGGATTCCTGCAAAAATCGCATAGGCATTAGTGGCAACCAAAGACCCGCCGTCTTCACGGAGTAGGCCCGTATTGAAAAGAAAATCCTTGGGAATCCTTTTTCCGCTATGACTTTCAAAATTCCGGCACAGTCGCTGCACATCCCTTCTGGATACTTTCAGTTCTGCACGAGGGAGTTCATCATAATAGCGGCGCTGTTTCTTTAAATTCAGTTCAAAAAGCGTGTTGGCATCGGCCAATCGGGTCGTGGCTCCAAGGCGAATAAATGTCCCGTTTTCGATACCAAGTTTTTTGAGATAATAAGGCGTACTGTTACCAGGAAAAACTTCCACTACCAAGACAACGCGGTCATTTACCGATTCCTGATAGATGTCGAATACAACTTGCGGGTTGCAGGCCTGAGCAATGGCATCTGCGATTGAGTCCTTGAGTTTAAAAATGTCCGTATGGGCGGGCAGGCCGACAACCTGCCGTTCATCATTGACGCCTACAACAAACCTGCCACCGGCACCATTTGCAAAGGCGACGATTGTCTTCAGCCACTTGTGGGATTCCCTGGGGAGTTCCTGTTTGAACTCCAAGGTCCGGCTTTCACCCAATTTGATTTCTTTTTCCAAACTCATATTTATTCCCATC
This sequence comes from Fibrobacter succinogenes, assembly GCA_902800345.1. Taxonomy (GTDB): domain Bacteria; phylum Fibrobacterota; class Fibrobacteria; order Fibrobacterales; family Fibrobacteraceae; genus Fibrobacter; species Fibrobacter succinogenes_H. The sequence goes on along the minus strand of CADCDO010000045.1, from coordinate 41,792 downwards.
TTTACTTAAACATTCACTTAGATTGCTTCGTCCCTTTACAGGGTCCTCGCAATGACGTTGTTATCAATTCTCCTTGATTTTCCGTTAGGAAAATCGAATCCGTGTGGCATCATGACTCGCCCTAATTGAATTTCAAGTTGCTCAACTGTTTCTGTATTTCCTTTTCCAGTTTGTGGCTTTCGGCGAACATGGCGGCGAGTTCTTCGGTGTCGGCTTTCATCTGGGCGTTGAATTCGTCGGCGGTGATATCTACGTAGTCTATCTTGATGTCGAAATACTGGCCGGCGCTCAGGCTGTAGCCTTTTTCCTTGACTTCGCTGTAACTCACGACCACGCTAAAGTCTTCGACGGCTTTGGCCTTGCGGAAGGTGGTCACGATTTTCTCGATTTCGTCGTCTTCGAGGCGGACTTTCTTGAGGCCATTCGCGTCCTTGTATTCCTTGCCGAGCTTACTTGCGTCAACGAGGGTGACTTTGTCCTTGTCGGTCTTTTTGCGGGTCTTGTCGAAGAAGAGCACACTCACGTTGGTGCCGGTGTTCGCGAATACGTTGCTCGGCATGCTCACCACGCCATAGACGATGTGTTCGTCAACGATGCGTTCGAGGATTTTGTGCTCGATGCCGGATTTCGCGGTAATGAACCCGGTGGGGATAACGATGGCGCCCTTGCCGCCTGCCTTGATGCTGTTTACCACGTGCTGGATAAAGCAGGTGTAGATGGCCATGCTCTCCTTTTTCTTGTTCGGGACTTTCGGCACGCCTGCCCAGAAGCGGGCGTTCCATTTCTTCTCGATGTCGTCGCGGGTGTCGCTGAAGTCCATCTTGAAGGGTGGATTGCTCACAACGTAATCGAACTGCTTGAGGCTCTTGCCGTCGTCGCTCTTGTGGTAGGGTTCCAGGAGGGTGTCGCCCTGCACGGCGTGATCGAGGCTCGAAACGAGGCCGTTCAGTAGCAGGTTTAGCTTGAGCATTTTGTTACTGCGCTGCGAGATGTCTTGCGCAAAGATGGTACAGCGATCTTCGCCAATCTGGTGGCTGAGCGCCATGAGCAAGGTGCCGGTGCCTGCGCTGGGGTCGTAGCATTCTACGTTGTGCAGGTCGGCTTTGTCGCCCACCAACAGGCGGGCCATGATTTTCGCGATGGCCTTTGGGGTGTAATATTCGGCGTACTTGCCGCCGCCTGCAGTGTTGTAGTCCTTGAGCAGGTATTCAAAGATATCCGAGAAAAAGTCGTAGTGTTCGGCGAAGGCGTCTTCGAAGCTGAAGTTCACGAGTTTATCGACAAGGGCGCGGGCGAAGTTTGCACGCTGGGCGTCGTCGGTCACGAAGATGGTGAGTTTTTCGAAGATGGGGATTTTCGTCTCTTGCGCGGTCTTGGTGTAGAATACGTCCAGATTGTCCTTTGCGATGGCGACCATGGTCTCGTCGAAGATGACGTCGAAATCGCCCTTGGCCTGCTTGTTCCAGAGGTTTGCAATCAGGTAGTCGGGCTTGAACACCGGGACTTCGGGCGGCAAGAAGAGGCTCACCTTTTCGCGGTCGGCCTTGGAGAGTTTCGCATATTCCTCTTCCCACTTGTCAGATTTTTTGAGGGCCTTCAGGCAAGGGTCATTGATTTTCTTGAGTTCGTAGCCGAACTTGTCGGCCATAAACTTGTACAAAAACACCTGAGTGATAATCTTGTATTCGTTGCCGTCATTGCCCATGCCGTACGTTTGGCAAGTGGCCTTGAGAGAGTCGATAAGGGCAATGGTCTTGTCTTTGATGTTCATCTTTAGTTCCTAAAATCTAGTATAGAAAATCTCTTTTGGTTGCCACACGGATTGGAAATTGCTAACGCAATTTCTTGGTTTTAATAAAAACACTTAATTCTGCATTTATCACTTTCATTCCCATTTTTTCTCCTTGATTTTCCGTTAGGAAAATCGAATCCGTGTGGCATCATTATAACTATCTATTTTCCTGATTAATTTTCCTTTTTAAAATTCGTTATCCTTTCCCATTTTAACGATGTTTCGCCAAAATTTACCAACAATCCGATATCCTTTTTTGCTGCATTCAAATAATTTAGCACCTGAGCCTTATGTGGTTTAGACAAAACACTCACAGATTTTAATTCAACAATTATTTTATCATAGCAGATAAAATCCGCATAATACTCTTTCTTAAGAGCCTTTCCTTTGTAAAATACAGGGAGCAGTTTTTCCCTCTCATACGGGATGCCCTGCAATTTAAATTCTTCTTCCAAAGCTTCTTGATATACGGCTTCAAGAAATCCATGACCCAATTCATTATGGACTTCAAAACATGCCTTTATTATATTTCCCGTTTCATTCTCGTTAATTATCATACTTTTTCCTTGATTTTCCGTTAGGAAAATCGAATCCGTGTGGCAAAAAAATCCGTGTGGCTCCTTATTTTATAGCATTCTAATTTCCGTAGTAGGCGTTATACTGGTTTATGTACTGCTTGGCGATGCGCTGCTGGATAAACAGGTAATCGGGCATTTCGGGCTTGATTTGCGGGAAGTGCGCGAGTCCGTCAGCGATTTCTTTCATCACGGTCTTGCCGAAGTAAGCGTCCTGCTTGAGAATGTCGTTGCGGTCGAAAACCTTCGCGTCAATCGTTCCCTTGATAGTCAAGAGAGCCTGCACAATCTCTTCGTCGAACTTCGAGATTATAGGCGCCTGGTGCTTGGGTTCGCGGGCCTTGTTCTCTTCGCGGATGCGCTTGTGGACGTAGGCGAATTTCGTGTCGCCATTGTACTTGCGCAAGAGGGCGTCGTTTGATTTGCGAAGATCTTCGAGGCGTTTCAGGATGTCGTTCATCGCCTGGTTCTGCTCGTTATAAACGGCAAGGTTTTCCGGGGTAAAGCCGTGCTTGTCAAAGATGCGCTTGAACTCCTGTTCCAATTCAACAAACACGGGGTCTTCGTGGTCGAAGTTATCCAGAAATCCGCGGAGTGCGCGTTTGTATTTTTCACGCAGTTCCGTGCCGTTGTCGATGATTTTCAGTTCTTCAGTGCCAATGCAGCTAAAGTTGAACTCGATGTTCATCATGGCTTCGTTCACGGCAAACTGAGTCGCTTCGCTGTTGGTCCACGCCTCTTTCTGGTTAATCATCGCAATGCGGTGGTTCACTTCCGAAAGCATGAGCGGCAACTTTTCGATGTTCAGCTTTTCAAAGTCCTTTTTAAGGGCATCGTCACCGAAAGTGCGCACAAGGTTCATGGCATCTTTCGCGAGTTCCAACGCCTTGCGCAGTTCAATCAGAACCTTCTTGTCTTCAAGGCTAGAAATCTCGGTAGAGAAAACTTCTGCGTTATCGGTGGTATAACTGAACAGAGCCTGACGTGCCACCTTCATGTGGTTGATAAGGGCGTCCTTATCTTCCATGACTTGATTGTACATGTCGGGCAAGTTATCGTCCGGGTCAGTATCGGCATCGTTGTAGCGGTTCAGTTCCTGCAAATAAGCGGCATTGGTCTCGTCAAAATTCTTCTTGATGTCGGCAAAGTCAATCAAGAACCCGCGTTTCATGTTCTTGTACGGGCGATTCACGCGTGTAATTGCCTGCAACAAATTATGATCTTCGATTTTGCGACCGAAATACAATCGCTTAAGACGCGGTGCATCAAAGCCCGTCAGCAACATGTTGTAAACAATCAGAATATCAATCGTGTAGTTCTTCTTGAAATCGTTGATAATCTGCTTGCGGGTTTCCTTGTCATCGCTATCGAAGAGAATCAGGCCCGCTTTCAAGTTGATTTTCTGGATGCGGTTTTCATTGAGTTCGTCCTGAATCTCATTGAAGAACTTGTACAAGTTTCGTGCCTGTTCCGAAGATTCAGCAATAATCATGCCGCCAAGGTCGTTGTCGCCCTGCATGGCACGGAACTTCACCAAATCGTTGATGATGTAGCGGAGCAACGCCTTAACGTATGTGGGGTGCCGAATAATCATGTCCTTCGAGACAGAACCCTTCTCCACCAGTTTCTGCACGTTTTCGTAAGCATCGTTCAGCTTTTTGCGGTAACTGGTTTCGATATCTTCGCGAATAATCTTTAACGTGTAGCCGTCTTGAATGGAACGGTCGTAATAATACGTGTGGAAGTAATCGCCAAAGACCTTGCAGCTCGCCTTTTCGCTCCCGATGAGCGGTGTGCCGGTAAGTGCAATCTTGATGGCGTTCTTGTCGGCATTGAAAAGGTTCGAAAGGAAACATCCGCCCGGTTTGTAGCCGCGATGCGCTTCGTCCATAATGAACACGCGTTGCAAATTCGTGGCGTAATTCGGAAGATCCACTTTCTCAGTGTCATCTTCAAATTTCTGGATGTTCACCACGGTAATTTCATCAACACCGGCGTTGCCCTGCAAGGCCTGCTGCGTGCGGAACTGCTCCATGAGTTCCGTGCGGGAATTCGCCGTTGTCACCTTGAGGCCACGATTGCTCAATTCTTCGGTCGCCTGCTCCAGCAAATCCAAACGATCTACAATAAAGTAGAATTTGGCAACCTTATTCTGCTTGGCGTAATAATCCTTGAGGACTTTGCTCAAGTGGAAAGAAAGCGCCGTCTTGCCCGAGCCCTGCGTATGCCACACAATGCCGGACGTCGCACCCGCTGCCAGTTTTTCACGGATAATCATGGCCGCAAAAAATTGCTGGTACCGCATGATGTGCTTTTCGTGGCGGCTCTCGATTTGACCGTCCTTCTCTTTTTCGACATGCAAGTACACCATAGAAGTAAGCACGCGGTTCGTGGGCGTGTTGATATCGAGATTCGTCTTGTATTCCGGATTCTCTTTCAAGACCGGAACATTGAAATCCATCAGGACTCTCTTTTCGAGATCCGCAGGAATCGGCAAATAAGGATAATTGGCGTGGAACGGCGCGATTGCCGCGCGCTTGGGGTTCTCTTCCCTGAAGCAGTTGAAACGCGCTTCGTTTTTCGCCGCCGTGCAATAGAACACGCCTTCAATCGGGACAACGCCGCCCTTGGCATCGTACTCCATGTTGTTGGAGAAAATCATCAACTGCGTGATGTTGATAAAGCGACGGAACTTTTTCTTCGGGAACCGCTCATCGTTCATTCGCTTGCTTTCGGCCACCATGCCGCCTACGTTGTTCGGCTTCTTGACCTCAACGAACACGAGCGGAAGCCCGTTGACGAACAACGTAATGTCGGGGCGGAAATTTTCATCGCGCGAAGCGGAGAGTAGCTGGTCAAACGCTTGTAGAACTGCTGGCCCAAATCGTCGTCATCCAGTTCCTTCTGAATGTCCGAAAGCACGCTCTGCGCAGAGACAGTCGCTGCCGGATTCAGCTTCTTGAACTGCTCCGCAAAAATATCTACAAGGATGTTCGTCTCTGGGTCGTAGGGAATCGCCGGCGTTGCGCCAGATGCACCCTTCGAAGTTGCCGATACAGGAACTGCGCCGGACTCCGAAATTTTTCCCAAATACGTATAGCCGATGCGAGCCAAATGCTGAATCGCAGTCAGTTGAACGCGCGTCGCTTCCGTAAAAAGACCTGGCATAAAAACAATATCGCTTGTGTGTATAAAACGCTCTTCGAGAATATAAGTTTTTATGCTGTCAATAAAGTGACACAGCAAAAAAATTATTGCATTTTGAAGGCATTAAAAAAATCCAATTTTACCTCTTGACAAATAGTGCACAAAAGTATAGCTTTAGATAGTCGTTTAAAAACATCTGCGTTTATAAAGCTTGTACGCAGAAAGGAGCACAAAATGTACAGCACCGCCAATGGCACCGTCACCGACGCCCAAGCCGCCGAAATCGATTCCCTCAACAACGAAATCTGGAAAAACTTCTGGAGCATCCCTCGCGAAAAACGCACCAAAGCAGATTGGGAAAAGCTGCTTGATATTCAAATTCTGGTGAAAAAGGGGTGAAATTAGAGCTTTTTGCGCCCTATTTTATAAATAAATATATTGACAATTAAATAAATATATTGTATTTTAATCTATGAAGTTTAAAGAAATCTGCGATTACGCAAAGAAAAGAGAGGCTGGGCCCCACAACCCATGAATTACGCAGCGAAAATTGAGAAAGACAAGGACATGGGCTTCGTAGTTTCGTTCCCCGACCTGCCCAACGTGAACGCGTTCGGCGACACGCAAGAAGAAGCTCTCAAACAGGCGAAGGATGCCCTCGACGGCGCAATGGAATGCGACCTGGATCTCGGCAACACGATGATTCTCCCTAAGACAATGCCCGACACCGACAAGGGCCTCTACCCGGTCGAACTTTCCCCGCGGATTGAAATTGCGTATAAACTATTCGAAGCCCGCAGAGGCCAAAAGAAATGTGATGTAGCACGCCGAGCAAACATCACCCCGCAAGCGTACCAACGCTTCGAGACCCCGAAGGGTTCGCCATCTGTAGAAACGCTCTACAAGCTGGCACACGCCCTTGGCAAGCAGCTCATAGTCGAGTTCGTGTAATATTTACTCCGCCTTTTTTGTTCAATCAAACCGATTTTCGATATTTTTTTTATCGAATTTGCATTTGGCAGTGACTTTTTTTGGCTAATTGCCGTTTTTAGAAAAATTTCGCCAAAAACGTATAAATCATCGTCAAATTCGTGGCAATTTTTAGAAAAATGATTGTCAAATTCGTGGCATTTTTAAAGAAAAAGCGCCAGAAGAAAATTTCTCCCAGCGCTTTTTTTGCTTGGTCACTTCGGCAGGCTCAGTGACCTTTTGTTACCCCAACTGCCCGGGCAGCACGTAATGCTCGGTGCATCCGGGATGGTACACGTTCCAGAAGGCTTCGCGGGTAAGGTTTTCGACGGTCTTAAAGTCGCGCGGTTGTTCCGTGCGGATGGTGTAACGCATCCAGTCTCCGTAAGTTGGTACTAGGGGGAATATAGAATTTAAATATCCATTTTGACGAAAAAGTCTTCGTGAAGTCACAAATTGTGACTTCACGTGAGGGATGCGAAATTGAACTGCAAGAAATCTTGATGTCCGACTCAAATTTTCGAAGAAGCAGGTGTGAGCCGCAACAAATTGATTAAGCTAGCCATCGAGGGCTGTGCACCCCTCGAACATTTCCTTGTAGCAATCCATTGCTAATGTGGTAGCGGGAAGTGTGGGAATTTGTACGAGACCGGTACACTCGCGGAACATTCCCCAATAGCATTCAACGGCCAAGGTCGTAGCAGGCAGTTCTGGGGCTTGTGTAAGGCTTACGCACTCCTGGAACATCCAAGCGTAGCACTGCGTGTATAATTTCTTAGCAGGGAGCGCCGGGGCATGCGTCAAGCCGGAGCATCTTCGGAACATCTCCCTGTAGCACTTGTCGGCTAGTTTTGTGGCAGGCAATTGAGGAGCTTGCTTGAGGCTAGAGCACCCATCAAACATTCCATAGTAACATTCTTTAGCCATTTTCGTAGCAAGCAGTTCGGGCGCTTGCGTGAGCATGGTACAATTATGGAACATGGATTGGTAGCAGCCTCTTTCCAACTTGGTCGCAGGCAGTTCTGGAGCCTGCGTAAGACTTGTGCACTTCCTGAACATACAATAGTAGCAGCCTTGTGCCAAAGTCGTGGCAGGCAATTCCGGAGCTTGCGTGAGATTGGAGCAACCATCGAACATATATTCGCAACAAAAACAATCCAACGTCATTGCGTTCAATTGAGGGGCTTGCGTGAGGTTGGTACAGCTTTGAAACATACCAGAGTAACATCTATTCGCTAAAATAGTAGCGGGTAGTCGAGGGGCTTGCACGAGATGATTACACCAAGCAAACATAAGTTCATAGCAACAATTTTCCAACTTGGTCGCGGGCAGTTCGGGAGCTTGCGTAAGGCTAGTGCACTTCTTGAACATATGATAGTAGCAAAATTCAGCAAGCGTGGTGGCTGGCAGCTTTGGAGCTTGAGTCAAACCCGTGCATTCATTAAACATGTAACTGTAGCACCTTTCTGCCAATGTCGTTGCAGGCAGTTGTGGAGGGCTAATCAAACTTGTACAACCAATAAACATCCCGTAATAGCACTCCATCGCAAGCGTTGTCGCCGGCAGTTCTGGAGCTTGCTTGAGGCTAGAGCACTCACGCCGGCAATTCTGGAGCTTGCGTCAAGCCCGCACAATGAAGAAACAATCTTGCGAAACAGAAGTCGTTCGGGATGACTTTAGCCTCCCCCTTTCCGTCGATCAAACTCATCACGCTGCCGCTTGCGGCGATTCGTCCAGTTAGAACAAATGAAGTGAACGCTTTTTTGATGTCCTTCGAAAAACCTTCTGGATTGTAGCCCTTCAGCCATGCACAGTCCCCTTTATTTTTCAGTACGATCGGGGAGTTCTTTTTCATGGCATTCCATGTCACACCTTTATCCAGCGAGTATTGCAAATCCGGGAGTTTTCTTGTTTGATTTACAATGGAGAACGACGCATTGTCCTCCTCGGCTGTGAAGGTGAGGTAATTGCAGGACGGCACGGCTTCGGCACGCCCCTCCGTGAAAAGAGTTCCTGTTTTCTGTTCATTCATATATCGTCAGCACTCCACTGAATGGTTGCTTTTAAAATTAAACCTAGAACACCACCACCGTTGAATTTTTTCAATATATATTTTTTTAGTGGAGTTACCATTCAAGACAGAGCTTGCCTAAACCCTTAAATGCAAGGGATTCGCCCCGAACGCGTTCACAAAACGTTTGAAGCAAGACTCACAATACAAGCGTCATTCAAAATAAACATATTTTTCAAAAAACATAAGTGGGATTACGACGGTTGTTTTGCCAGATTTCGATTTCAGGAAGATATCGCCATATTTGCCGGAACAAGAAAACTGCATATACGTCCCGACTGGCTTCTGTGCTACAGAAAGAAACAACGGAATTTTAACGCTCACCCTCGTGGACACGGGAACGCATTCTGACTTATTCGGGAAATAGATACTTCCCTACATTTTTTATAGATTTAAATTTATCACCCCATTTTCCGGAGACTTTATGAACGAAACTATCAAGACTTTGCTCAACCGCAGGAGCATCCGTAAATTCAAATCTGGCGCCGTGAGCAAGGAGCTCATCGCACAAGTCGCCGAAGCGGGCATCTACGCCGCAAGCGGCATGGGCAAGCAGGCCGCCACTGTGGTCGCCATTACGAACAAAGGGCTGCGCGACCGCATCTCCGAAATGAACCGCAAGATTGGCGGTTGGGACGAGGGTTTCGACCCGTTCTACGGAGCGCCCGTGATTTTACTCGTCCTCGCGAAAAAGGAAATTCCGACCTACCTGTACGATGGCTCGCTCGCCATGGGCAACTTGATGAATGCCGCGTACAGCCTCGGGCTCGGCAGCATCTGGATTCACCGCGCCAAGGAAGAAGTCGAAAGCGACGAGGGCAAGGAAATCCTCAAGTCGCTCGGCCTCAACGCAGACGAATGGGTGGGCATCGCTCACTGCGCTTTGGGTTACGCTGACTGCGAGCAGCCCGCAGCCCACCCCCGCAAGGAAGGTCGCGTCATCTGGGCGGAGTAATTCAAGCAAATTAACTTTTAGAGCTGTTGCATTTTTGCAGCAGCTTTTTTAGCCGGGGCGTTGCGGGCCGGCGACTGAGGGCCCGCTCGAAGGGGTGATGGAAGACGCGTAGCGGCTGCAATCAGGGGAAAACTGTATAAGGCGAGCGTTGCGACAGATTGCTCGCAAGCTGTCATAACCGAGCCGAACAGTTGAGACTTGAGCGTAGCGAAAGTCTAACGCTTTCCCCTTCCTACCCTATTTTCCAAGACTTTACTGGATCCTTCGTTTCACTCAGGATGACGCGATCGGCGCATTCCTTCCTGCATTTTTCATCGCATTTCCCACTACATTTCACTTCCTACTTCCTACTTCCAACTTCCTACTTTTCTACATTTGTGCCCACTATGGAAATGGAAACTCGTTATAATCCGAAAATTGTAGAAGACCGTTGGCACGACCAATGGAACAAGAATAATGATTTTGCCCCGAGCGGAAAGGGTGAACCGTTCTCCGTCGTCATTCCGCCTCCGAACGTTACGGGTGCACTGCACCTCGGTCACGCTCTGAACGACACGTTGCAGGACATTCTCGTCCGCTATCGCCGTAAGACTGGTCGCGACACGCTCTGGATTCCGGGCACGGACCACGCCGGCATTGCCACGCAGGCTGTCGTCGAAAAGAGACTTTTCCAGGACGAACACAAGACACGCCACGACATTGGCCGCGACGCCCTCGTGGAACGCATTTGGAAGTGGAAGGACGAATACGAAGCCCGCATCACGAAGCAGCTCAAGAGCCTCGGCGTTAGCTGCGACTGGAGCCGTCAGCGCTTCACGCTGGACCCGGTTTGCGCAAAGGCTGTCCGCCACGCATTCTTCAACCTTTTCAAGAAGGGTCTTATCTACCGCGGCAAGCGTCTCGTGAACTGGGACACCAAGCTCCAGACGGCTGTGGCAGACGATGAAATTTATTACGAAACTGTGAAGGGTCACTTCTGGACGTTCAAGTATCCGTTGGCCGATGGCTCGGGATTCATCCCGGTTTCGACGACTCGTCCGGAAACGATCATGGGCGATACGGCTCTCGCTGTGCACCCGAATGACGAACGCTACAAGCAGTTCATCGGCAAGATGCTCAAGGTTCCGTTCGTGAACCGCGAAATTCCGGTGATTGCTGACGCCATCCTCGTCGATATGGAATTCGGTACAGGTTCCGTGAAGGTGACTCCGGCTCATGACCCGAACGACTACGCAACGGGTCTCCGTCACAAGCTCCCGATGATTAACATCATGAACGACGACGGTAGCTTGAATGAAAACGCAGGTCCGTTCCAGGGCATGAAGGGCCAGGCTGCACGCGACGCCGTGGTGAAGGGTCTCGAAGATCTCGGCCTCCTCATCAAGATTGAAGACCACGAAATGCAGGTGGGTCACTCCGACCGTTCCAAGACTGTGATTGAACCGTACTTGAGCGACCAGTGGTTCGTGAAGATGGACGTCCTCGCCGACAACGCCATGAAGGCTGTCACGAGCGGCGAAATCAAGATCATTCCAGAACGCTATGCAAACAAGTACCTCGACTGGCTCAAGGAAAAGCGCGACTGGTGCATCAGCCGTCAGCTTTGGTGGGGCCACCGCATTCCTATTTGGCACGCCGACGAAACGACGACCGAAGAAGACTTGAGCAAGGCATTCGCAGGCCGTAACGACATTTACTATTACAAGGCACAGAACGGCATCTGGCTCATCTGCTCCGAAGAAGAAAACTTGAAGGAAGATGCAGTTGCCGGTCACAAGATTGTGCAGGAAGAAGACGTGCTCGACACGTGGTTCTCCAGTGGTCTCTGGCCACACTCCACCATGGGCTGGCCGGAACAGACGGACACGCTCAAGAAGTACTACCCGACTTCCGTGCTTGTGACGAGCCGCGACATCATTACACTGTGGGTCGCCCGCATGGTGCTCTTCAGCCAAGAGAACATGGGCACGGTTCCGTTCCACACGGTCTATATCCACCCGAAGATTTTGGACGGCAATGGCATGACCATGAGCAAGTCCAAGGGCAATGGCGTGGACCCGATGGATATCGAAAAGAAGTACGGCACGGACGCTCTCCGCTTCGTGATGGCAAGCCTCTGCACCGACAACCAGGACGTTCGTCTCCCGGTGAAGAAGGAAAAGCAGGAAGATGGTTCTGTCATCAACACGAGCGAAAAGTTCGAAACTGGAACGCTTGCCGCTTCTTGTTCCCGCACTTGGAACAGGCTGGCGCACTTTCCAAGGACATGCTCCCGATGGATTCTTCGATCTTCGCTCTCGAAGATCGCTGGATTCTCTCTCGCTTGAACTCCACCATCCAGGACGCAACGAAGATGCTGGAAGAGTTCCACTTTGCTGAACTCGCTGGCTTCCTCTACCGCTTTGTCTGGGACGATGTCTGCTCCAGCTATTTGGAAATCAAGAAGGCCGTGATCAACAGCGAAACGCTCACCGCCGAAAAGAAGAACGCCATGGCAATCCTCAGCCACGTGCTCCGCGGCGTGATTGACCTGTTGCATCCGGTGATGCCGTTCATCACGGAAGAACTGAACGCAACGCTCTTCCCGGGTTCTGAACGC
>CADCDO010000045.1:0-29619 GCA_902800345.1 Fibrobacter succinogenes | reverse complement strand
TACCAAGCTCAAGGCTGTCGTGAGCGTCGATACCGCCGAAACCGAAGCAAGCGTGAAGGACTGCCAGGCCATCATCACCGAACTCGGTGGACTTGAATCCTTCTCTGTGGCCGTAAAGGCTGCAAAGCCGAAGTTCAGCGCAAGCTCCGTGGTGCCGGGTGGCGAACTCTACATCCCGCTGGAAGGTATCCTTGACCCGGCCGCAGAAATCGCACGCCTCGAAAAGGAAATCGAAAAGGCCAAAGCATTCGCTGCTTCTATCGAACGCAAGTTGTCGAACGAAAAATTCGTCAACGGTGCTCCGGAAGCAGTTGTCAATGCTGAACGAGTAAAGTTGGCTACTCAGCAGGATATCATCGCCAAAAACGAAGCGGCATTGAAAGAACTAAAGTAGCTCTCCAATGACAAATGCGTAGGGCGAGAGTCGCAGCCATGCTTGCATGGATATGACCGAGCCCAGCATTTGGTACTTAAGCGAAGCGAAAGTACAGAAGTTTGTCAATGGCGCTCCGGAAGCTGTCGTGAACGCCGAACGCACCAAGCTCGCTACACAGAGAGAAATTATCGCCAAGGACGAAGCAGCCCTGAAGGATCTGCGATAATTTCTCAACAGGACAAACACCCGCAAGGCGAGCGATGCACGAAAATTTATTTTCGTATATCCAAGCCGAAGGGTGTTGCACGAAGTGCAAATGCGTAGGGCGAGAGTCGCAGCCATGCTTGCATGGATATGACCGAGCCCAGCATTTGGTACTTGAGCAAAGCGAAAGTACACATCATCGCTAAGAGCCAAAAGGCTCTTGAAGAGCTGAAGTAACGTCACTGGATACTTCCGCCTTCGGCGTCAGGATGACGAATTAAAGTTCAGCCTAGCATTGTCATTCCGGCCAAAGCCAGTCCTGAGCAAAGTCGAAGGAAGCCGGAATCACCTAAAACTTAAAACAGGCACTCCGACGGAGTGCCTGTTTTATTTTATTTCCTTTTCGTCCTAGACGATCAAGCTATTCGCAGCGGAACCAGACATCTTTATACCGATATGTCTTATTCGTAGTTGCACTTGGGGGATCGAATTCCAAGAGGCATAAGACCTGACCTTGCCGGGCTTGGCACACATAACGATCAAAAGCCTGATTATAAGTCACGTAATTATCCGTTGTTTTACACGACCAACCCGTTGACTTCAACAATTTATCCTTAAATGTCGATACGTGCGAAGTCATTTCAAATTCATCAAAATAGCGATATTCTCTTCCATCATTTGTTATAGCAGAACTCCTATTATTGCCCCATGTGGCACAAACATCTTTCCCGTCAAAGAAAGATGGCGGCAACAATATCGGGCAATAACTTGCAACCAAATAGGTCATCTTTTCGCGATCACTGAACGGAGCTGTAGTCGATCTAAATGTTCCAGCAAAACCGCCCATCGTGTACGTGAACATCAAGGAATCTCTAGTAACGGTTCCGTTCGAGACATCCATCTGTTCATTTGTATATGAATACATCCCTTGCATTTGCTGTTTTTCGATCCAGCCACTTGCTTTAAGCTGATTCGCAAACGCTTCAAGATCCGTGAGTTCCAACAATTGAGCTGCCTCACAGCTACCACCAAAAGTAGGCTGCCATGCAATCGGAGACGCGGGCAATCTCTGAGTCGCCAAGGGGCAATTCGAAGCGTTCGCAATCGACGACTGCCCTGTGGAGCAATTCCCTGTAGTGCAAGATGCCGGATTGCTTGATGAATCGTCACCAGAGCAGCCTCCAAACAAAAACGCTGCAAGTGACAGCAATATAACGAACTGGGCTTTTTTCATATAATTTTCCTTTTTCTTATAAATATACATTTTCGGTCAACCCTATCCGCACAAAATACTTTCTAAGACCCCAAAATTACATATATTCAAATTGCAGTTAGAACAAAATTGGAGGATTCTAATGCATCTAAAGAGTTGTAGATTTCCTTTATTCGCCATTATGGCGTAATCAGTCAAATTTATCGCCTTCGCCCCTCCCTTCTAGCAGCGCGCAGCCATCCGGATATTGGTTCGACGATGACGACAATTCAATTGTCGGTATGTCAAAGATTGTCAGGCCTGTAGAACTAGGCAACGAATGGGGAAATGCAGGTGGGCCATTCCGACCGCAGCAAGACTGTAATTGAACCGTACTTGAGCGACCAGTGGTTCGTGAAGATGGACGTCCTCGCCGACAACGCGATGAAGGCTGTCACGAGCGGCGAAATCAAGATCATTCCGGAACGCTACGCCAACAAGTACCTCGACTGGCTCAAGGAAAAGCGAGACTGGTGCATCAGCCGTCAGCTCTGGTGGGGCCACCGCATTCCTATTTGGCACGCCGACGAAACGACGACCGAAGAGGACTTGAGCAAGGCTTTCGCAGGCCGTAACGACATTTACTATTACAAGGCACAGAACGGCATCTGGCTCATCTGCTCCGAAGAAGAAAACCTCTCCGAAGACGCTGTTGCCGGTCACAAGATTGTGCAGGAAGAAGACGTGCTCGACACGTGGTTCTCCAGTGGTCTCTGGCCGCACTCCACAATGGGCTGGCCGGAACAGACGGACACGCTCAAGAAGTACTATCCGACTTCTGTGCTCGTGACGAGCCGCGACATCATCACGCTCTGGGTCGCCCGCATGGTGCTCTTCAGCCAGGAAAACATGGGTACGGTTCCGTTCCACACGGTGTACATCCACCCGAAGATTTTGGACGGCAATGGCATGACCATGAGCAAGTCCAAGGGCAATGGCGTGGATCCGATGGATATCGAAAAGAAGTACGGCACGGACGCACTCCGCTTCGTGATGGCAAGCCTCTGCACCGACAACCAGGACGTCAGACTCCCGGTGAAGAAGGAAACTGGAACGCTTGCCGCTTCTTGTTCCCGCACTTGGAACAGGCTGGCGCACTTTCCAAGGACATGCTCCCGATGGATTCTTCGATCTTCGCTCTCGAAGACCGCTGGATTCTTTCTCGTTTGAACTCCACCATCCAGGACGCAACGAAGATGCTCGAAGAGTTCCACTTTGCTGAACTCGCCGGCTTCCTCTACCGCTTTGTGTGGGACGACGCTGCGCTGTCTGCTCAAGCTACTTGGACAAATGCGTAGGCCGAGAGTCGCGACCACGCTTGCGTGGGCATGACCGAAGCCAGCATTTGGCGCTTGCGCAAATCAAGAAGGCCGTGATCAACAGCGAAACGCTTGCTCCGCGGCGTGATTGACCTGTTGCATCCGGTGATGCCGTTCATCACGGAAGAACTGAACGCAACGCTCTTCCCGGGTTCTGAACGCGTGATCAACAGCGCATGGCCGAAGGCTGACACGAGCCTCATCGACGCTAAGATTGAAGCCGCTTTCAACCAGGCATTCGCCGTCGTGGAAAGCGTGCGTGGCGTGCGCGGTCGCTACAACGTAAGCCCGGCTACAAAGCTCAAGGCTGTGGTGAGCGTCGATGATGCAGCAACCGAAGCAAACGTGAAGGACTGCCAGGCCATCATCACCTAACTCGGCAGACTTGAATCGTTCTCTGTAGCCGTGAAGGCCGCAAAGCCGAAGTTCAGCGCAAGCTCCGTGGTGCCGGATGGCGAACTCTACATCCCGCTGGAAGGTATCCTTGACCCGGCTGCAGAAATCGCACGCCTCGAAAAGGAAATCGAAAAGGCAAAGGCTTTCGCCGCTTCTATCGAGAAAAAACTTTCTAACCAAAAGTTTGTCTCAGGAGCACCGGAGGCCGTTGTCAATGCGGAACGAGTAAAGTTGGCTACTCAGCAGGATATCATTGCCAAAAACGAAGCGGCATTGAAGGAACTGAAGTAGTTCCTAATCGGTTCGGCAAGCTCACCAATCTTGCAAGGTGTTCCTAACGGAGCACCTTTTTTTTGTGCAAATCAAGATACATCGTCATCATTGAAAGTCTAGTTGAAGATACAATCGTTCCTGCGAAGGTTCCCATTGAATATGTAAACGTTAATAAATCTCTTGAAACAATACCGTCTTGGGGAATTCTGCTGTTCTTTTATACAAAAAAAGCATTTTTTGCACAAACTTTAGACATATAATTCTTCCCATTTTACGCTATATAACAGGTTTTCATGTTCATCAGCATTTTTTGCAAGGTGAAATTCTGTATTTCCACGAATGAATTATATATCGATAACCCGTACGAATCTCGCAAAAATCGGTTTTTTGTATCACTACAGTCTTGAAAAACGTAAAACTATTTTAACATTCTTAAAAAACATTCAAAAAAAATCCATCCCCAAAAATGTATCATTACAATACAATTCGGATGTTTTCTGTATCATATAACATATAAAACACGTATCATAAAACAACATTCAGTATCATGATGCTACACTGTTTTTACATACAAATTATTCAAACTCATAATTACAAACAAAAAAAGTTTTCCTTTTTCATTTCTAAGTTATATATATTTTTACCATCATCATGAATCAAACAGGAGGATATTCTGATGAATAGAAAACAAAGAAAAGCTTTTTCAAAAGCATCAATCATCGCTATGATTGCAGCAGCCATCCCGTTTACAGCTTGCGACTACATCGGAGCCCATTCGCCCATAGACGATAATCCGATACAAGTAAGTTCTTCAAGCAAAGTAAATCCAACATCATCTTCAGTCATGGTGCCATGGTCCCCATTTGAAACGTGGTATGGTTTTGAGTTAACAGAACAAATTCAAACCGGTTTAGCCAACGAGACAGAAACAGCGGGTTACTGGTTCGAGTACAACGATTCCCCAGACGGCGGATTGTCAAGGATACTTTGGCCTGCACTCAAGGGCAGTGAGTATAGCGATCAATCCATGCTGCCGATAATCGAGGTCTGCAACGGTATATGCGGAACATACGATCTCGACAAAGGCAACTTAATGTACAACCCGTTTGTCGGTATCGGTTTCAATGTGGTCGGCGAAAGAAGTAGTTCTGACGTGACCCCAGCAGTGGGCGATGCATCTAGTTGGGGCGGTGTCTGCGTCTCGTACACTTCCGATATGCCCCTTGACGTAGAAATGGGACTTGGCGAAGAAATGGAATCATTAATCGATTATGCAGTTCCTGCAGCAAGGCTCCCCAAGAGTACCAATGTGATTACAAAACGTCTTGCCTGGACTGATTTCAAACAACCTTCCTGGTACAAAGGAAACCGTCCAATCACTGGTGTAGAAGCATCAAGAATTCTCGCAACTCTCAGATTCCTGTTCCAGGGAGCCGACAAATCGAGAGGAAACTTCAACATCATGGCAGTCGGTCCGTTTGACGGTTGCGACAACACTATAAACCCTGTGGATCCGCCAAAACCAGTGGATCCGCCCAACCCAGTGGACCCCACAAGCAATTTCGAGACATGGATCGGTAACGAAGGTATTTATAAGATCAACACTGGATTCGACAACGAAACAGAAACGGCCGGTTATTGGTACTCCTTCGACGACGCTATTGACGGTGGCGAATCCCATATTGTTTGGCCAACAGCACTCGGTACTGAATACGATGACAACGCATTGGACCCGGTTATCGATTTCTGTGGTGGACTTTGCGGTACAGCAGTTCTTAGCAAAGGAACTATGACCTACAACCCATTCTTGGGCGTCGGATTCAACATGGTCGGCGAAACATCCATTACCGACCCCACTCCTATGGCTGCAGACGCATCTAGCATGGGTGGCATTTGCATCTCGTACACATCTGACGCAGCGCCGGCACTCGAAATGAGCTTCGGCGACGAAATCGACCAGTCAATTGGTTACGCACAACCGGTTGCAACACTTCCGAAGAGCACTGTCGGCACGACAAAATTCATCAAGTGGTCCGATTTCAAGCAACCAACTTGGTACAAAGGAGATACAAAAATTTCAGGCGAGCAGGGTGCAGCACAACTCGTAGCACTCCGCTTCAAGTTGCAAGCAGCTCCGGGCGAATACAACTTCAACATTCAAGCCATTGGCCCGTATAGCGGAGGAACTTGTCATCTCACATCCACAACAAACTAGAACAAGTTCTCATAGATAACTCCTTAGGAAAAAAAGTCCCGCACCTTTGTGCGAGACTTTTTTCATATTCAGCGATTCGAAATTCGCGAGCATTCCGTGTTACCCAGAAGCGCGCGACTTCTAAAATTGCGGACTATTCCTTATCTTTTTCCTTGTCGTGGCAGTGGCACGGGCAATGATAGCAGTCACCCGTTTCGGCGTAGTCCTTGCCTGTCCAGCAGTAAGTACAGAGTTGGTCTTCCGGGAGGCCGATGGCCTGAATCAAGTCATCAATGCGCTGGAACGCAAGCGACGTGAGGTTCAGCTTCTTGCGGATGTATTCGACCATATCCTTGTACGGCTGGCCATTCGGATCGGTGTACTTGTCCAAATCAGCATTTTCGCCTTCCTGGTCGCGAATGTAACGGCGCGTGATGAGGTCGTATTCATTCTTCGAACGGGAGAAGTTGATGAACTTGCACGGATAAACGAGCGGCGGACAAGCGATACGCATGTGCGTTTCCTTGCAGCCCATCGAATAAAGTTTTGCAGCCTGCTTGCCGAGCTGTGTTCCGCGAACGATGGAGTCGTCACAGAAAACAAGGCGACGGTCCTTGATGAGTCCCGGAATCGGGATGAGCTTCATCGAGGCGACGTGTTCGCGCTGGCGTTGGTCCTGCGGCATAAAAGAGCGTGCCCAAGTCGGCGTGTATTTCACGAACGGACGAGCAAACTTGATGCCAGCTTCATGAGCGTAGCCCAAGGCGTGAGACGTGCCGGAATCCGGAATACCGCAAGCGGCGTCTGCCTCGGTCGGGGTGCGCTTGGCAAGAGCAGAACCGCAACGGTAACGAGTCATTTCCACGTTACGTCCTTCGTAACTGGAGGCCGGATAACCGTAATAAACCCAGAGGAACGAACAAATTGCCATTTTCTTACGCGGTTCCACGAGCGTCGTATCGCCATCCGGCGTGAGTTCGACCACTTCACCAGGACCAAGATCACGAACGTATTCGTAACCGAGATTCGGCAGAGCGCAGCTCTCTTGCAAGGCAATCATCGCACCGTTCTTTTTGCCAAGGATAAGCGCTGTGCGGCCCCACTTGTCGCGGCACGCATAAAAACGCCCCGTACTATCCATAATCAGCACGGAGCAACTTCCCTTGACTTTGTCCTGAACGTACTTGAGACCGTCAATAATTGAATCCTGCGTAGCGATAAGCGCTGAAACCACCTCGGTCGGACCTACCATGCCACTCGTCGTTGAGAACTGGAGCTGCATACAGTTGTTGCGGAAAAGTTCGTTCTTGATATCTTCGATGTTCGTGATGAGGCCTACAGTCACAATCGCGAACGTTCCCAGCTTGGAGGTCATGACGAGCGGCTGCGGGTCCGTGTCAGAGATGACGCCTAAGCCAACCTTGCCGGAAAAATGTGTTAAATCATGTTCAAACTTACTGCGGAACGGAGTGTTCTGGATGTTGTGAATCGAGCGATGGAAAACGCCATCCGATTTCAAAACAGCCATACCGTCTTTGGAAATAACACCACAAAAGCCGCCCATATAAGACTCCTGGATAGAAAAGGATTTTCCACGCACAAAAATAGAAATCTTGAGCCATATGCAAAGAGTAAACCGCAAAAAAAATTATTTCTATAAGCTACTTCCCTGTCACCCAGGAGGGGCGTGGCCCTGATAGGGTCCACCACCATTTTTCCACGTAACAAAAACGTAAATTAAGGTTTTCGACTTTCCGGACCATATTCGATTGTACCATCGTTGCGGATAATGAGGTAGTCGCAGAATTGAGGGAACCTATACGGAACATCAGTTTTTGAAAACGGATCTTGACAATATTCACTAGAGAAAACTGAATAATAGCAATAAAACGGAATTCTTTTCCCCCTAGATTCTTTGCAGCGTTTTATACGGGAAAAAACTTCATCGAGAACAGTATCTAAAAAAGGTTCATCTTCTCCCAAATTAAACGAGGAAACTAGTACATCACCATTGTCACTAAACCAAAATTCATAAGAATCAAATAAAGTATAACTAAAACCACCTCCACACTCATTTGTGTATCGGCCTTCCATTACTCCACCAAACTTTAATGTTCCCACATACGTTCCAGATATTCCAACACTTCTAAAAATTTCATCTTTTTTAAAGATCGAAAGTTGATCAAATATTTTATCTTCGTATTCTATGCTGACAATTTTTCCTTGAACTTCTCGTATCAGCCATTTTTCAAATGGTAAATTTTTATGGATAGCAGCATAAATTCTATCACATAATTCAGATGAATATTTTTCAAATGAAATGTTTTTAAATTTTTCACTAAACTTAAAAAGAAACTTTATTAAAGACAGTTTTCTTAACGGATTTTCCGGTTTAGAATCTGCCCAAATTGTATATAAATATAAATATGGTTTACTAGGAGGAATATCCGACGTCTTTTTAATACTAAAAATACGTCTATCGCAAGGATAACTCATCTTTACTTTTTCAACATCAAAATATTTTTCAAATTCGGCAAATTGAGAATATTGACGAAGAATTTCTAAATCATAAGCACCCGGTTTTGCAAGTACCGAGGCAACGCAAGCAATTACAGCAAAAATCAGGACTTTTCTAATCATAAATCCAATTCCAATAATGCGAGTTTATCCTGTTCTAAAATAGAATTCTGAATTATGCCGAAAGTGCCAAAACACGGCAAAAAATTTTTACACAAAATTTTCAAGACAAACAGGAGAAAAACGCGTGTTAATACAATGGAGGGCGGCGAATACAAACCAACCTTCTAGAATTAAACCGCCTAACGGCAAGGATTATTATGTCAAAAAAAGAAAAATCTCTTGAATTTTCAATTCCCACCTCTCGCGAATATTGGGAAGAAAAAACTTATGAAGAAATAAAGAAAGCAACCTATATTAACCCGCTCTATGATCCTGGTTTTAAAGCGTTTCTCGGCGAGGAACAAGCTCTTAAAAGTTTCTTGAACGGAATATTTCATCTAGATTCTGAACATCAGATTGAATCGGTCACAATTAAGAACTCAGAAATTAACATCATTTTTCCCAAAACAAAAACATTCCGATTAGACATTCACGCCACAACAGCTGATGGGCGCTGCATCAATATAGAAATGCAAAAGGCCAAGCCCGGACACTTTATCGAACGAGTTCTCTTGCAGCACAGCGCATTTTTACTTCAAAGTAAATATGAGCAGGACAAGGATTTTCTCGATAATTTCCCAGAGACCCCTTCCGATGACGAACGCAAAGAACGCGAGGACCGTTTCTACGACATCCCTCCCACAATTGCCATTTGGATTTGCGACTTTCATGTGGAAAATCAAGACGGATATCGAGGCTCTTGGACGGTCAAAAACGAAAAGGGCTTGCCGGTGACCGATAAGGTAAACTATATTATGTATGACTTGACGCAATTCACTGTTCCTTACGAAAAAATTCAAACAGTTGAACAGCGTTGGTTGTACTTGTTGAAAAACGCAGGTGATTCCAACAATCTTCCCGATTTCGATGACCACGTAATCGCGAATGCAATCAAGCGGTTGTTGGTGGGAAACGCTTCAGAAAAGCTCCTTAGGGAACAGGCAAAGAATATGGTAATGACAGAAGAAGAACTTGATTTTCTAGCCTCGATGAAGGTTAAAGCGCGCACAGAAGGTCGCGCTGAGGGTCTCGCAGAAGGTCGCGAGCAAGAGCACCTTGAAAATCAAGCTGATACCAAAGCCGTTTTGCAAGAGCTAGGCTTACCCGAAGAAAAAATTGCAGAAATGCAAACTAAGCTAGAAGCACTTCGGCAAAAGCGTCTCGCTCAGAAGTAAAAAATCAAAAGTCGCTTCTTTGGATTAATTCCAGAAGCGACTTTTTCTGCATTTTAAACACCCGCACCAAAAGTAAATTACATATCTCCACTTTTCGGGCCGTATTCTATTGTACCGTCGTGGCGAATGATCATGTAACTGCAGAATTGAGGAAACCTATACGGAACATCAGTTTTTGAAATAGGAGTCAGGCATTTTTCATTGGAAATAATTGAATAATAGCAATCAAATGGAATGCTGAATTTTTCAGGTTCTTTGCATCGTTCTATATGAAAAGGGCCTTTATATTCTATAAAAGGACGACCCGCAATGGAACTGATTTCTGCAACAAGTACATCACCATTATCGCTTAACCAAAATTCATAATTATTATGTAAATAATATCTAATTGGACCGCTAGAGAAGCGCAATTTACTTTCAGCACCAATCTTCAATGTTCCCACATACTTTCCAGATATTCCAATTTTTCTAAAAAGTTCATCCTTGGTAACAGTACGATTATCAAATGACACACCTAATTCTTTTATATATTCCCTTTCTCTATATTCTATACAAGCAAAGTCATTTTGTGCAAGAATAAATCCTGATTTAGGTTCTTGAACTTCTCGTTTTAACCATTTTTCAAATGACATGTTTTTACGAATGGCTGCATAAACATCATCCATTAACCGTAATGGGATTTCGTCAAACGTTTCCTTTTTCAAATCAAACTTAAACACAAAAAGAAACTTTTTTAGGCCAACTTTACTTAACGGATTCCGTACTTTAGGAACAGCCCAAACAGTATAATAAACAAATTCATATTCTTTATAGACAAAATCCCATTTATCAAATAATTTCAATGACTTTTCAACACATTTTTGATAACAAGAATGTTCCGTTTTCACATCAACGATATTAAAAAGCCTTTCAAGTACTCGGAAGTTCGAATCCCGGCGAGCTTGCTTTAAATCATAAGCACTCGGTTTTGCAAACACCGAGGCAACGCAAGCAAATACAGCAAAAAACAAAATTTTTCTAATCATAAATCCAATTCCAAACAACTCGTATTCTCTTAATTTCTACCACGCACCTGATTTCGGGCCATATTCTATTTTCCCGTCATTGCGGATGATAAGGTAATCGAAGAAAGGTCCATCACCCACCATTTCAAATAGACGTTTATAGCTACTATCAAATCGACCAACGATATCAAAAAAGTTTTCACCATTCGCCACCCAAGCCTTACTAACAAGGACATCACCACTATCGCTCAAAGCGAATTCATAATAATCTCCATATTGCAGCGATCCAACATATCCTCCTCTCATCCCCACATCTTTCCAAGCAGCGTCTCTTGGAATAGGGCGGAAAAGGCCCAACGAATCTCGATAAATCAAAGTCACCTCTGTGTAATTCATCAAAGAATTTTTATATTGCAACCATTTTTCAAAAGTTGGATTTTTACGAATCGCAATCAAAGTCTTTAAGAAAAGCTTGACAGATTCAATCGGGTCCTCATAAAAATCTTCATATTTGAGAAGTTTCAAGACAAGTTCATTAAAAGGTGTTTTCCCTTTCAGCGTTACATAAACAAAATATTCAACATCATCTACAGAACGGTTAGGGGCAGCAATAGCTTTAATATTAAAGAAATCTTCAAAACGTTTAAACCTTGGGTCTTCGCGGAATGATTTCAGAAATTTTTCATTGCCTTTATCATCTAGCACCTGGCGAAGGCTATCTAGAATCTTGTAATAAGCGCTAAAGGGAGAAGTTTTTTCTTGGTAAATCTCAGGATTTTTTTCATACCGTTCTTCTACATAAGAATGGGAAATCGTACAAAGTCTTAAACTACCCCGTTTATACAAACTATCCTTGGAAAGACGAACTTTGGGCAACGATAGAGTTCGTCCATTTTTGACTACAAATTCATAAAAGCTTTTTTCACATTCAAAGCCTATAGTATCACTGACAAAATCAGCAAGCAACGGTTCACTCTTCTGTTTTTTAAAAGTTCGTTTTTCAGTTGACGTATTCAGAACAATTTCTTGCGGAGGAATATTCACAGAAACAATTCTAGGGTCCAATTTTTTTCCATTGAAAAATTTATCAGGAAGAGCTATTGAACGTGAATACGATTTTATTTGCACACTATCCAAGTAAAGCAAGGAATCATGGATACTCCAAAAAGCCGAATAACCACCACCTTCTTCAGGATTGAAATACGTATATATCGGAGCAGAATTCCAATCCCGAATCGATGGCCTAAATGGCCACGTTGAATAATGCTTGGCTATATATTCATTTAGCGGATGGGTTAAAATACGACATTGTTCGCCATTGATATAGAAATGATCCGTGCCGCCCTCGATACAAGCACGATTAGGAAGACCTATAATGATTGCACAAGCGGCACACGCAAAAAATACAACCAAGAGAGAAATTTTCTTTATCATGAGGATAAATTATAAAATTGTAGAGAAATATTCCAAGGAGATTCCCCATGGTTCGGCTGATTCGACAGGCTCATCAACCATCTCACCAACCTTAAACTGGCTTGAGATGCAAAGAGTTCTATGCACCCAATTTATTCACCGAGGACAAACGCGACGGCTTTTTCGAGGTCTTCTTGCTGGCGTTTATGCACTTCGCCGTAACGCACAATACCGCGGGCCGCGTACATCGCATAAATGTTCGAATCCAGCAATTGAATCATGCGGTTCTTGATTTCGCTCACGGAATACGGGTCAAAGTAAAGTGCTGCATTTTCGCAGACTTCGGGCACTGACGTCGTGCCGCTTGCGGCCACTGGCACGCCATAACGCATGGACTGCACCGGCGGATAGCCAAAGCCTTCGTTCAAGCTCGGGAAAATAAACGCATAGGCGTTCTTATGCAAGAATTCAAGTTCCTTCGATTCCACGTAGCCGAGGAACACAAACGCGTCCTTGTTGCGGATATGCTTGCGGTATGCCTTGACATTTGTCGCCCCTGTAATCACGAGTTTCATGTCGAATTCATGATTGGTCGAACGCATCATCGTCACGAGTTCGTCGAACGCCTTGACCGCACGGAGGTTATTCTTTTCCCAGCGGGCACCGCTCGTGAGCAAAAAGTACTTCTTCGATTTCACGCCCGGCGGCAAGAATCCTTCCGGTTCGTAATCCAGCATTGGGCTATAGAAAACTGGAATTTCTTTATCCAAAAGTTCCGGAAAAAACGACTTGATAGAAGCTCGGCTATGTTCGCTCACGGTAATGCATTCGGCACGGCCATCGGCAATGCGGGCCGCCAAATCGCGGTATTTGGGAGCGTAATAAAGTCTTTTCCAACTTTCTCGGTAACGCACAAGCGCTTCCATCTTTTGCGCAAACTTTTTCGCAAAGCCAACGCCTTGCCAGCTGTACTGCATTTCGAGAGCGCGCACACCATGCCACGTGAACACAAAGCGCTTCACCTGAATTTGCCATTTGCCTTCCAGCGAATAAAGCGGCGTGTAGAACGCGTCAATCGCATTTTCGTCGATAATCTGCTGCGGCGTTTTTTCGGCAATGTCAAAAAGCGGAATGCCACATTTTTCACAAGCCGCAATAATATCCGGAGCCAAATATTTTCGGCTATCGTAAACGCAACTGAATTTTGCGCCACGTTTCACAAGCGCCCAGAATATCACTTCGCCATAGCTGCCGCCACCGTGAAACTTTGCACTGTGAATCGGCTGCACCGCCACGAGATTAAAAAGCAAATTCATAAACGCCCCCTAGAAAAGCTTGCCCAAGATTTCCAAAGGCTTGACGAGAACAGGCACATTCTTGTACAGCCAGGCGAGCGATTTTGCAAACGCATAACTGCGGATAATGTAAGCGCCCGCAGCCCCGACTTTATTCGTCTGGTACATGAACGCATCTTTAGCATGGGCAATCACGTCATCGTAATACTCGTTGATGTGAATGGACTTGTCCGCGTTTACCGTCACGGGGAGGTTCTTCAAGTTCGTATAAAAGTCCTTGCGCAAAATTTTCGGCAAAAACAAATTCATCGATTCCGGCACCTTGCGGCCACGCGTATCGATAATGCGCGAGCCGAAGAAATGCAGCACCTTCGCCGTCGGCAAAAAGCGATTGCCGTAAGCCAGCTGGCAGTTCCAGCCGCCATCCATCTTTTTCGTCACGTAACCGAACTTGTAGTTCGTCTCGGCAAGGCTTGCCATATCGTACGGGAAATTCTTCGAAACGCAGTAAAGCCACAGTTCGTGCCAAGTCTTGAAGAACTCGCGGGCTTCCAGCGTATCGGCGGCAAACATCACACCCCCGTTAAAAATCTCGTCGTTCAGAATCGGAGAAAAGCCCATCATCTTTGCGTTGTTCAAAACCTTCTTGCGGTTAATCGCCTTCGACAAGTTCGTATGAAAGTCAAGCACCGCATAAATGCCGCCTCGCCATTCGTCCGGAATCGTCAAATCATCGACAATCGCGATGTCGGAATCCATGTACAAAAAGTCGCCGTCAATTTCGTTACGCATCACCGTCTTGAGGTAACGCGAACGGAGCATCGGCGTGAACTTTTCGTCAAGTGTCAAGACCTTGAGTTCATCGACAGCGTCTTTCAAAACCGCACGCGGGCCCGTCAGCGTTTCCGCCGTCTTGTCATCTGTCAAGAGCGTCACGAACGCACCTGGATTATGCACTCGCAGCGAAGCAATCGCCACAAGCGTCTGCTCGCAGAAAAAGTCCTTCGGGGAACTCGTCAACACAAAAAGGTATTTCACAGAAGGCATATCAGTCCTTAAAGCTCAATCGGTTTCTTGTTTTCGTATGCGGCAAGGCGGCTTTCCATCGTACCTCGCGGTGCGTTTCTGAGGAAATTCTTGATGCGTTGCCAAAGCGGGCGCCAACTGCCGTTCGTTACGTGTATCGCAAAGGGTTTCGTCTTCGATTCGTTCAGGCTCGGCAAAAATACGTCGCCCGGATAAATCGTCATCCCTTCGGATAGCTTCTGCAATTCGTTCTTATAGACAAAACCAAACTGCTGCGCCGTGTGTGCATAGACAAACGGAGAAATATTCTGGATGTTCAGTTCACCGTTCGGCAAAATAAACTTTTGATTTTCGTAGTATTCCATGCACTTTTTAAGGAACGGGTGTCCCGCCTCGCCGCCAAAAATAGCCGCCTGCAACGCAAGCCCGGGGAGTGCTATCTGGTTCGGGTCTTTCTTGGTTCCGTCTTCGTTCAGGAACTGCCACGACTTGTTTTTTTTGAAATGCGATGTAAATTCAATATTCGTAAAATAGCGATTGTTAAGGAAAGGGTCGAAACTCTGGTACATGAACACGTCGCTATCCAAATAGATTCCGCCCTCGCTATAGACGGCGTAAAGGCGTATGTAGTCGCTCGCGAACGCCCACTTGGAAAGCGAAACCGCCTCGCGCACAAACGGGACCGTATCGATAATCTTCTGGCATTTTGCCATATCCCAATGGACAATTTCGTAATCGGGGCAATGACGTTTCCAGCTGTCAATGCACAACTGCGGCAGTTGCGGCAGCGGGTCATTCGAAAGCCATATATAGTGCAATTTTTTAGGAATCATAAAAATAATGTAGAAAATTACTACTGTTCAGCCTCTCCAAATATATATATTTATATCATGATTTCTATAGCAATGGCGACATATAACGGCAAGACTTTTATTCGGGAACAGCTGGATTCCATTCTGGCTCAGACCGAACAAGATTTCGAAATCGTAATCTGCGATGACGCCTCGACCGATTCTACGCCCCAAATCCTTGACGAATATGCACGCAAGGATTCCAGAATCCATGTTTACAAGAACGAAAAAAACTTAGGCTATCGTGAAAATTTCAACAAGGCCGTATCGCTTTGCAAAGGCGATTTCGTGGCCTTCAGCGACCAAGACGATTTATGGCTCCCGAACCACCTCCAAGCTTTGCACGATGCAATTGGAGACAACCTCGTTTGCGGAGGCCGCACAGTCCGTTGCCGTGAAGACGGTTCCACGCTCAAGGAATATTCCCCGACGCCCTACCAATCCAATTGCCTGAAATCGCAAAAAGACCGTTTTATATACCAGTGCTACGCATTCAACCTTTATCAAGGGGCATCGCAGCTCATCAGCCGAGAAGCGGTACAAAGGTTCTTCCCCATAGAGCCCGAAGAATACGCACACGATTGGTCTCTCGCCGCAAACGCCATTGCCGAAAACAGGTTTGTCTATACCAGCAAAGTCGTCACGAAATGGCGCAAGCACTCTTCGCAGGTCACGCACAAGAGGCATTCGAGAGAAGTCCGCAAAAAACGCCTTGCGCAATTTGCGGTGTACATGTGGACACACAACGAAAATTTCAAGAAAGACAAGCCCATCAGCGAAATTTTAAACAAGGCCGTTGAATTTCATACAAATTCAGATATAACATACCGCATCAAGAATCTAGCGCATGCTTGGAGAACATCGAAGATTATCTACGGCCGAAACTTTTCCGGAACGCTCAAAACCGTTCTCGGTTACCTGTTCACGGCGTCGCTTTAAAATTTTCTTTTGTAAAACAGGAACTGCGCCCCGAGAAGGAGCAGTACGCACACGTAAACGACAATCTTGCCGACCATCGTGAGCGTCACTACTTGAGCATTAATCAAGATGTAAAGCGTAAGCAGAAGGACCATCCAAACGATATCAATCCAAAGTTTTGAAGAATACGGTTGAAGATTCCGCTTGAGCAGATAGACATTGCAATAGACCGACGACACAATTCCGTAAATGAGCATCGAAAGCGCAGCGCCCAAAAGCCCCAATTGCGGAATCAAAATAAAGCCCACCACGACAGAAGTCAGAAGCTGGATAACGCTCGCCTTCAAGTTGACAACGCTTTTGCCGATGCCGTCAATGACCGTGTTCACCATGCCAAAGAACGTGACGACAAGCTGGAAGAACAGCAAAACGCCAAGCGCCATCGGCTGCACCACATAACTCTTGCCCGCAATGGACATGATTTCTTCGGGAAAAAGCACGATGAAAAATCCGATAATCACCTGAATCATCGTCGCCATCGAAACGCAGTACGAATAAACGGGTTTAAGGTCTGTCTTCAAGCGGGATTCTTCCATGCCAGAAACAACCGGCGTAATAATCGGGTTGAATCCGTTTCGAATCGTCTGAAGGCCATTGGCAAGCGTCATCATCAACGCATAAACGCCGGACGCCTCGTCACCCAAGAAGAATAACACCATCCAAAGCGTAGAACGCTGGAGCAAGTTCCCCACAAGGACGGTCAATCCCAGTGGCACCGAATAAAGAACAAGTTCCTTAGAAACGCGCTCCTTCGGGATAATCGGCATTTTCTTGAATTGCTTGCGCACCGCTTTTGCATGCAAAGTAAATCCAATCACTTGTCCGAACAAGAGGCCAAACGGCAACGCATGCGGGATGTCCAAATAGTGAAGAATAATCGAGACTAGCGGCGCCATCACAGCTATGATAAAATCATTGATAAAAATGGAAATCCAAGGCTTACGGTTCCCTTCCGATGAACTGCTCAGCACGTACATTCCCGAATAGAACACCAAAGAAATGGCGTAATACGGAAGTTCATCCGAAACAAACGGCGTAAACGATCCCAAGATAATGACAACCGTAACGAACAGGGAAACGGCAACGGAAATCCAGAACGATTCCATGATTCCGCTGTAAGCCACCCTGCCGTGGAGCTTGTTCTGAGGCATGTACCAACGGAGCCCAATATCCAGGCCAAGCGTCGAGGCTCGCGCAATCGTAAGCAAAAGGCCCTGAGTCGAAACGAATATCCCAAACTCGCCTGCACCAAAGATGCGCGCAAGCATTATGGTCAAAAGCGGTCCGCAAATTTTGAGGACTGTACCCAAAATATTAAACAGGGTGCTTTTCTTCAAAAAACTTTTATCGACATCTAACTCACTCATGTTCAACGCAATTTAAAAAAATGGCTCAATAAATTAAACCCTAAAATTTCGGTGAATTGCGTAAAAAACGAAAAAATTTTACTACATTATACGGCATGGTTCAATTCAGTCAAACTTCTTGGCAAAACGGCACCCTTTCGGATACGCTAGACATCTTGCGTTATGCTCCGATGACCTTGTCCGTGGGGACGAACGCCGTTATTTACTACACATTGCCAAAGAGCATTGAACCGGGCGAATTTATCCGCTACACCATCGTTGCCGGTTTCAGAAAAGTAAGTTGGACCGGCATCATCGGAGCGGTCAACGCTGGCAAAACCGAAAACGTCATTGAAATTGCAGTACGTCTTGGAGACGGTCCGTTCCGTGGTTTCACGGCAAAGCACAAGTTCGATTCCTACAAGGGTATCACGACCTGCTTCGACGACATGACCTTCCAGGGATGCAAGGATTTTGCCGAAGACACCTTCTCGATTGTCATGGCAAGCGCAAGCATGGTCTATGCCATCTCCGCTAGAGAAATGGCTCGTGAGCAAATCGCATTTGTAGAAGCGAAAAAGAGAACGCAGGCATTCGAAGCCTTGGACCAATCCGCAACCGCCGGATAACACCATGTACAAGTCCCTCGAACAGGCCCTGCTGGATTTAGAAAAAGCGGGAATGCTCAAACGTATTCACGCCGAAGTCGATCCCCATCTGGAAATGACCGAAATTGCAAGGGAAGCATTTAGGCAAGGCACACCGGCCCTACTCTTTGAAAAAGTCAAAGGGAGCAAATTCCGCGCCGCCTGTAACATTTTCGGCAGCGACGAACGGTTCAATTTTTTGTTCCGTGACGGCTTTGAGCAGACGAAAATTGCCGTCGATTTTAAATCGAATCCGGTAACGTTTTTTAAAGAATTTTTCAAGCACCCAACGCCATCGGAACTGCGTCGATTGTTCAAAGCAGGATGCGCTGGAATTAAATCACTTCCCAAGCGTTCAGGAAGCATCAAAGAATTCGAAGAATGCCGTTTGCAAGACTTGCCGCAACTCGTATGCTGGCCAATGGACGGAGGCGCGTTTATCACATTACCGCAAGTGGCCACACGCCCTAGCGAAAATGCGAACATATTGCAGACAAACGTAGGCATGTACCGCATCCAGATTTCCGGGAACGATTACATTCCTAACGAAGAATGCGGGCTGCACTACCAAATCAAGCGCGACATTGCACGACATCATCAAAAATCACTCGAAGAAGGGCGACCGCTCAAAGTCAGCATTTTCATTGGCGGCCCGCCATCGCACACATTCGCTGCCGTGATGCCCATGCCCGAAAATCTTTCGGAACTGTTGTTCGCAGGCATGCTCGGCAACCGACGATTCCGTTACTTTGAACATGATGGCTATATCGTCTCCAGCGATGCGGACTTTTGTATCTTGGGCGAACTCGAACCCGGATTAAAACCGGAAGGTCCCTTTGGCGACCACATCGGTTACTACTCCGGCAAGCACAATTTTCCGTGCATGAAGGTCAAAAAAGTTCTCTGCAAAAAGAACGCCATTTTCCCGTTCACGGTCGTCGGGCGCCCGCCTCAAGAAGATACGCTCTTTGGAAAGTTTATCCATAAAATTACGGAGCCGATGGTTCCCGCATCGTTCCCGGGCGTTTACGGGATTCACGCGGTCGATGATGCTGGCGTACACCCGCTTTGCCTAGCACTCGGCTCCGAAGCGTTCCGCCCTTACGCAACAGCTGAAGAACGCGAACCGATGGAACTTTTGAAAACGGCAAACGCGCTGCTCGGATTCAACCAGGCAAGCCTAACAAAGTATTTATTGATTGCCGCAAAGGAAGACGCAGCAAGCCTCGACGTCAATGACGTTCCCGCATTTTTCACGCACGTTCTGGAACGCATCCATTTCGACCGCGATTTGCATTTTCAAACGGCGACTACTATCGACACGCTGGACTACACCGGCACAAGCCTCAACCACGGCTCGAAAATTGTGATCGCAGCCGCAGGCGTGAAGTGCCGCGAGCTTCGCAACAATCCAAGCGACTTGGAAACGCTTTCACTCCCGCAAGGATTTAAAGTGGCCGCCATCGTGATGCCCGGCATTCTGATGATTGAAGGTCCGGCATACAAGAAGTTCGCGACGTTCGATACAAACGAAACCATCGAAACATTCCGCGATCTGAAAGACGCCCTCGCCCACTGGGAATTCCGCGAAAACTACCCTTGGATTTCCATCATCGACGAAGGCGCCACAAATGTGGCAAACAGCGAAGCAAGTACAAATAACATATTGAGCGATTTTTTGTGGCTCACGTTCACGCGTTCCGACCCGGCGCAAGACATTTACGGCCTCGACGAAACCGTCGAAGACAAGCACTGGAAATGCAAAGCGCCCTTGATCATTGACGCCCGTATCAAGCCACACCATCAGAAACAGCTCACCATTCCTGCCGAAATCACAGCCAAGGCAAAACAAATTCTCATAGACTCCGGAGTTCTGTAAAATGAGTCCATTCTTTCCTCGTCATTTTTCGTTCACCCCGATAACACGTTTAGCAGTATTGCTCCTCGTTTCCATATTCTGCAATGTACAAGCCTACGACGGCGAATGCGGAACGATGAGGCGTTTCGAGAGACTCATCCAGCAGCGCAACCAATCACCATATTATGCCCAGATCAGCAAAAAAGACGAACCGGTAGAGCAAACTTTATGCCGCCTCGAATCGTTTTATGACTCCGTCTATACTATCGAAACGCAACATTTCCAGGTGATATACGTATTGACAGGCCCGCACGCAACGACAAAAGAATATGCCGACAGCACCGCCGCCATCATGGAAGACGCCTGGGACTTTTACTGCAACAAACGCAAGATGAACGCTCCCAAAGGGCCACGCATAAGTCATGAATTCAAAAAAAGAGTCAAAGAAGGTTTGTATCCCGTCGAGATTATCGATATCAATCAAAATAGAAACAACGAGTTAGAAGTAGAAATTTGCAAAGAAACATTCGCTATCACAGACCCCGCTGGCTCCAACGGCGAATCACAAATTTTTATGGAGAACGATTTCTACTACACCTGCCCAAACCAGGCAAATCAAGACACTATTTATGTCAATGGAACACCTTGTACTTACATAAAGGGGACCAATCCGTTATACAACAGGACCTACAACTATCCCTACACCGAGAAATGGTACAAAGGGCTCCGCGTTACGGCCTTCCATGAATTCTATCACGCCATACAGCTCACATACATCAGCTACACGGTAAATGAGTCTTTCTGGTTCGAAGCGTCCGCAGCAGGTTTTGAAGAAATCACAAATCCCGATATTGACGACTATGTTCGCTACATCCCGGGATTCTTCCAAAGAATGGGAGATCCTCTTTCGGATACATTCGCCAATTATGGAGCCTCGACGTTGCTCATTTATCTATACTACAATGTATCCAAGGATTTGGACAAGAGTATTTGGGAAAACTATTCCAGGAATCCGAACAAGAATTTCGAATACCAGATTGAACAAGCGCTAAAAAAACTCAAGCTTGATGCGGACAGCATATTCCATGACTATTCCATCCGTCTATCTTTTTCCGGGAGACGTACCACCGATTTTAAGAAAAAGAACTGGTTTTACGAAGACCAACCTCTATGGAGCGATGCTATATTCGAAATCGCCCAAGATACAATCAAGCCGAACATCAAAAGTCTCGCTTTCCAGTATTACAGACTTCCGCAAAATTTCACGGAACACTACTATGCCGATTTCACAAACTTTACCGGTAAAGGCTCCATTGTCGTTTACAGCGAAGGCAAACCATCGATTTACAAAATTCAAAACAACAGGACGCTGGACAGCCTCGCTTCAGTCTTGTCCACAAGCGATTCGACCCTCTGGATTTTCAGCCGACTCGGCAATTCCGAAAGCATTCCCATCGTGAATAAAGATATCGCCCCGCATGCTTACCCCGTTCCATGGAGAGGTGGACCGCTCTGTTTTGCACCGCTCCCCCGTGACAAGAACTTTATTGAACTTAGAACAAGACGGGGCGATCTCATCGCTCAAGAAAAATACGAAGGAACGTCGTTCTGTCTGCAAGAAGACCAGGTCAAAGCGAAGATGGCCCCGGGAATTTACCGTTTCCGTGTCGGCAACAAAGACAAAACAACGAGCTTTATGGTAGTTTATTAGTGGCTAGTGATTAGTGGTTAGTGGTTGGGAATTTGTTAGCAATAAGCAAACACAACGCCATTCCGGTCTCCGAGCCGGAATCTCCATTATATTCATTCGTCTAAACCAACGCCCCGATCCATGGGAACAAATTATTCTTCTGTTCAAGTTTCTTGAGCAAACACATGTCAGGATTCGCCTTTACGGCTTCTTTATAAAGTGCACAGACATTTTCATAATGTCCGTTCAAACGGGCACGGGCGTAATCCGCCGCAGAATTGTTGTGAATCATGAACGCCCAGTCCGAAGCCTGGAACAGCACGAGTTCGCGAGCCATCTGCGCGAGGAAACGCTTTGCAATCGCATTTTTTGAACCGTGCGCATTCCCTACTGCATTTCCAGAAGCCTTCCCATTAGAAATGCGCGACTTCAAATTGTCCATCATCTTCCGCATTCTAAAGAACATCGGGTACTGGAAAGTGACTTCGTCATTCATCCAGACTTCGCCAAAACCGCCCTCGCCCCACGACGAGAAAATCGGCTTATGAACGTCTTTATCAGCCGGCTCGCGAATCGAATCCTCAAGAGACGCCATCTCGACCACGCTCGAGCTTGCCGCACGTTCAAACATTTTCTCGATGAACAGCGGCCCTTCAAACCACCAGTGTCCAAAAAGTTCCGCATCGTACGGACAAAGGATCGAGACCTTGTTGCCCTCCATGTTCGGAAGCAAGCTCGATACAGTCGCTTCGCGATTGGCGACAAAAAGTCGCGCGTGGTCTTCCACAAGACGTAACGCATTCCACGGGCGATAAACTTTCTTGTCTTCGCTTCCCGTGATGCGGTAATACTTGAGACCCGTTTCGATATGCGCGCCCGCCGCCAAGAAGTAATCTCCTAGATACTCGCTTTCGCGTTCGTGCGCAATGTCCTTGAAGAACTCGCGGTATTCCGGATGCCCCGGGTAGCCTGTTTTGCGGCTCCACACTTCCATGGAACTGCTCTGTTCGCGTCCAAAGCAGTAAAGCCCCGCCGGAGTCTTGATCGGCGAGAACACGCCGTACTTAGGAGCCGGCTTCGCCAAAAGCACGCCATGCGTTTCCAAGAAGAAATACTTGAATCCGAATTCCGCAAGGATCGCGTCCAATCCTTCAAAATAACCGCATTCCGGGAGCCACAGCCCGCGAGGCTTCTTGCCAAAAGCATCCTCGAATGCTCGGACCGTAATCTTTAGCTGCAAACGGATCGCTTCGATATCGTTCTGGTACGCCGGCAAAAATGGATGCGTCCCCACGCACGTGAGCAAGTTGATTTTTCCAATCTGCTCCAAGCGCTTGAGCGCAGGGACAATTTCGCAACCGCAATCGCGCTCCCACGTGTTGATGAGAGCAAGCTGTCTGCGGCAATAAAAATCCACCACTTCCATACGTTCGGAATCGTTCTGGAAGCGGACTTTTTCGCGTTCAATCAGCTCGAGCTGTTTGTGCAAATGATTCGTAAAACGGCTAAGCAAAAGCTTATCCGTAAACATCGCCAAGAGCACCGATGAAACGCTAAAATTGAGAGTGCCCGGCACGCCCTTTTCTTCCAGACGATTCAGCATCTGGATGATGGGCAAATACGTCTCCGCCATAGCCTCAAAAAACCAGTTCTCTTCCAAGAACCGGTCAAAAGAGGGTTCACGCACAAAAGGCAAATGCGCGTGAAGCAAAAGATGTACGCGACCAGGCTTCGCCATTATTCCGTGCGCTTCACTACGATCGGAACGATTGTCGTCGGGAAATCGCCATCCTTATCGGTAGCAAAGACAGGGATAATCTTCGTCACGTCCGGGAGATCTTCTTCAAAGCTGAAGGTGCCGTCCGGATTGAGCGGGAACGGTTCGCCACGCACCTGCAAGTGCGCATCTGGACGCGTGCCGCCATAGACAATCAAGCGGGTCTTGACCCACAAGAAGAAATCCTTGCCATAATTCACGGAATCCTTCGGGAGTTCAAGCTTGTTGCTCTTGAGAGCGGCACTGGAAAGTGCACCCGAGAACATCGAACCCGAAGAACTCGAGAGCGATTCGAGCCAGTTCTTGGCAGACATCGAAGAAAGTCCCGAACTGCCAAAGCCACCGAGAGTTGCCCCGCCGAGGGAAGCACGAACAAAAACGTTATCCGCATTCACTTCGGAACCTTCGAGCGTGAACGTCTGCATCGGGCCAGCTTCGACAAGCGATTCGAACTTGCCCGCAGCGACAACGCCAAGAGCAGCGGCGCAGTTCTGCGTAGCCTTGTTTTCCACATACCAGCTACGGGCGTCTGCCGGAACTTCGATATCGTGGAACTTGAGCTTTTTGTTGCGCTTGACGGTCAAGTCGTTCGAGATATCGAACAAGCGAAGAACGAGTTTGCCCTTGCCCTTCTTGGCAGCCTTGATACGCTCTTCAGAAACATCCCAGAAGGCTTGCAGCCAGTTCGGATCCTTCTGCATGAGCACGAGGTATTCGGCATCGAAAGATTGCGGCAAAGCTTCCGGAGCGGTAGATTTGGCATTCTTTGCAGCCGGATTTTCAACAACTTCAACTTCGACTTTCTTGGCCTTCGTCGCGGCCTTGATAACCTTCTTTGCGGCAGCAACGGACTTAGCCGTCTTTGCAGAAACCTTAGCGGTCTTTTTCACATCCTTTACGGCTTTTGCGGTTCCGGTCCCTGAGCCCTGTCGAAGGGCAGTCTTCTTTGCAGGCGCCGCCTTCGCAGCAACTTTTTCCACGACAGCAGCAGGCTTCTTGGCGACCTTTGCCACGACTTTCTTAGCCGTTGTGCTTGCCGGACTCACGGCAACAACCTTCTTTGCGGCAGGTTTCTTTTCTTCTGTATTTTTCTTCTCGGCAACCGTTTTTTTCACTGAGGCCCTCTTTTTCGCCGAACTTGCCGAGGCGTCTGATTCAGCCTTCGATACAGTTTTCACCGCTGCCGCTTTCTTCACAACAGCCTTCTTAACATCCACTTCATTTTTTTTAGTAGCCATTTTCGATCTCCTTCTAATTAAATCTTACTGACCACGGGCCTTGCCCCAACTTCCTACACCAACCAATCCCAGGCGAATACCAATAAAGGATTCACTCCAATTATGGTCGTCATCCGTCAGCCGGACGCCACCCTGGATAGACAAATCCAGCGTAGTACCGCGTCTCCCGAGCGGGAATCCAGCGCCAACAGCTCCGCCAATTTCAGAAACGTCTTCTACATACCAATTCTTGTACCAGGCACCGGCCCGATACGTCATGCGATCCCAGTAGGAATCGTAAAAGACATCGCTTCCGTCTCGCTGGTAACCTACAGAAATATTAAAATCGTTTTGGGTTTTTGTCATCTGCGTCATGTTCCAGCTTCCGGCAACATTATCAATATCACGGTTCCAAGCGCGCCATGCCACATCCGCCATCACGTTATGGCGTTTGTTGATGCGGTAATTGACGCCAGTGGCAAGCATTGCAGGGATCCTGATTTCGCGCGTTTTACGAGTCGGTGCGAGCGTATCCAATTCGCTGAATCTAAAGTTGTAGTCCAACGTATTTGACAACGTATAAGGCGTCGTGAACGAAAAGAAATAAGACGCCATGCGTCCGCGGTATTGAACAGCGAACGAATAATACGCCGGGTGATGCTTGATATCCCAATCGCCGTGCACGTAGTCCGACAAGTCGACATCGCTCGTAGCCCAGGCGTCTTCTTTGGCAATTCCGCTATTATCGGCCCCGAGCGTTAAGCTACGGGTAAAGCTTCCCATCACAAAGTGAGCAGAGGCGCCAAGCGAGACCATACGAAGGAATGGAAGTCTGATAGCGTAAGTCGGCACCAGTTCATAGATGGAACTTTGGTATTCAATTTCAGCATTCCACTGCTCTTTTTCGTCTTCAAGAGTTTCTCGCATCGATGCGGAATAATGCTGCCACAGCGAAACGCCAAACGTACCAAAGTCGCCCATCGGGAACGTAAGATTCATCGAAGGCATCGAAATATCGGTTTTTGTGAAATGAGAATTCGAACGGTCTGCCGTCGAAACATCCAGCAAAAAGTTCAAGTTTAGCGAGACCTTCGTATCGAACGCCTGACGCGCCGGGTTCACCGTGGAAATACCCTCGGTATCGCCAGTCTTAGCGTTACCCGCAAAGCCACGACCCGCCATAGCGGCGGAGCCGCCCGCAATCTGTTCTTGACCAATGGCATCAAGGCCAATCATCGACGCAAAGGAAAAACTGGAAACGCAAAGCAATGCACTAATAAACTTTTTCATTATTTACCCCCGCGTGCAGTAGAGGTTGTGACTTTCTTCCCTTCTGTCTTAACAGACTTGGCGGTGTCTATTTTCACGATTTTCTTTTTGTCCGTATTCTCGCCGCGCTTAGAGGCAAGCCACAGCTTGAGCGTCGCCGGTTTGTTCTTGATAGTGGAAAAATCGTAACGAGCGTAGTTCGTATATGGGAAGAACACAGGGATTGTATCCGTTCGAATAGACTTCACCTCTTTTTTGTCTTCATCCTTAAACGTTGTATCCTGACGGACAAGCACACTGTAAGAAGAATCGCTGGGCAAAAGGACCGAACGCTCCAGACGCATCAACATTCTAAACGAACGTCCATCACTGGCCTTATTAATAAAGTTCCGCATACCGGCAGTCACCTGCAATGCAAGGGAATCGCCCTCATAGAACACCATATTCGGATGCCCATGCTCATTGATACGAAGTCTGTCCGGTATATAGTTTTCTGCACGGAACACGACCGATTCGGCACTATCCACATACGAACCGTTGCGCACCATTATCGGCAAGTCGATTTCGCTTTCGCCCTTGGTATCATCCCTGTAGAACGTAAGCTCGGCCATCACGACCGCCTGACGCACATCGTTGCTGTCACCTACATTGTAAGGGAACTCATCGCCATAAAATTCGGACAAGGCTTTCATGATTGGCTTGGACGGGAACTCAACCTCCAAGGAATCAAGAGAGCCACCGTGCAACACCAGGCAGTCCTTGCATTTTTCCAAATTCTTTGGAATTACGGCGGCACGTACAGTATTGAATCTTAAAAAATCGCCCGTTTCTGAATTCTGTACGACAAGACGCGGAGAAAAGACATCAGGCCCGTAAAAACGGTAAACATGCGGAGCTTCAGGAGCAGACAGGCGTAACTGCAACCGACGAGAACATGTTTTCTTGCGAATATCGTTCACAAGAGCGCTGGGCAAGTTCAACTCGAGGAGCGTGTCCGCCAGGCTTACAGTCTTGCTGCTCGTAACAGCCTTGATCGAAATGGATGCCGTCGTATCAGCGGACTTTTTTTCCTTCCAAGAGGTCAGTCCGTACTGCCAAGCTGAATCGTTGATGCTAGCCAAATCATTGATTTCTTGTCCGGTCAACTTATCCGAAAGAATCCAACTTACGTTGAGTTCGATGTCATCTTCAACGGGCAATATACCCGAGGGCGCGGGTTTAAACAGGTAATACGAATCAACAAGGCGTAACTGCAAAAACGATTTTGCCGAATCAGCTTTTTTCAGCCCCGTCCAAAACGAAGTATATACAGTCGTATCGATAACGAAATCAAAAACGACATCATGCGACATTCCCGAAGTAGCGCCAAAGATTCCGCTAGAATAAATACTCTTTGGACGCAAATTCTCGAAAACCTTAGCAGACACCGGCTTCAAGTCAGGGACCGTTACCGTTTGAACATCATAACTGCTAGGCATTCCTTGATCAGAAAGCCAGTTAGACAGGCCATCGTCATCCGTGTCAAACAAGCAGGACGACAGAAACAGCGCCAAAAGCGGGAATAAAATAAATTTTTTCTTGTTCACTCAGAACTCCGAGTATTTGCTTGTAATAAATTTCGACCATAATATAGCAAAAACGCAATTAGGAAATTAGACGAAAGAACGGACCTTCGGGCCTACAGTCATCAACCGGCTCACCAACCTTGTGTCATCCTGGAGGCGTCAGCCCAATCCAGTGAAGGTATGGGCCATGGGCTCGGCGCTGCGCGCCTTTGGGGTATGGGGTTTAGTTGGTGGAACTTAGGCGGTAGAGCTTAGGGCAATTCTAAGTTCTAAGCTCTAAGCTCTAAATTCTAAATTGCTATATTTGCCTCGTAAAAATTTAAGAGGATTATCATGTCTCAGTTTAACGCTCATTTTAGAAACATCAACGGCGACGACACCTACCCGCTGACCGACGTCATTTACAGGAGCAAGGTCGATGGAAGCCTGCTCGAAGTCGAACACGACCGCGCAGCACTCGCCAGCCGCAGCCCCGAAGAATGGAAGAAGCTCTTTGCCGAACGCCGCATGAGTTTCAAGCCCGAAGATATGAGCGGCATCTGGAGCAAGCGTGAAATGGTTCTCCCGGACATGCCCGTCGAAGACATCGTCACCATGCGTGAAGGCTGGAGCCCGCTCTTTGACGCCGCCCCTCTCGCAAAAGATTTAGGCATCGGAAGCCTCAAGGTAAAACTTTGCGGCAACTCCCACACGGGTAGCTTCAAGGACCTCGGCATGACGGTCCTCGTAAGCCAGGTGAACCACATTATCAAGAAGGGCATTCACCCGATTGACGCTGTCGCTTGCGCCTCCACCGGCGACACATCCGCAGCCCTCAGCGCCTACTGCGCGAAGGCCGGTATCCCCTCCATCGTGTTCCTCCCGGCCGGCAAGACCAGCACCGCACAGCTCATCCAGCCGATTTCCAACGGCAGCATCGTGCTTGCGCTCGACACCGACTTTGACGGCTGCATGAAGATTGTCCAGGAAGTCACGAAAGACAACCGCATCTATCTCGCGAACTCCATGAACAGCCTCCGCGTCGAAGGCCAAAAAACCATTTCTCCGGAAATCTGCCAGGAAATGGGTTGGACCGTCCCCGACACCGTGATTATCCCGGGCGGCAACCTCGGCAACGTGAGCGCACTCGCCAAAGGCTTTGAAGACTGCAAGGCCATGGGCCTCATCGACCGCATCCCGCGCATCATCGTCGCCCAGGCCGAAAACGCGAATCCGTTCTATCAGGCTTACGAACGCGGTTTCGACAAACTCGTGCCAGTTCAAGCGAAGAAAACGCTCGCGTCTGCCATCCAAATCGGCAACCCGGTCAGCTATCCGAAAGCAGTCCGCGCCATCCAGAAGACGAACGGCATGGTCGTAAGCGTCACTGAAGAAGAACTCGCGAACGCAGCACACCGCGGCGACCGCATCGGACTTTACTGCTGCCCGCACACCGGCGTGGCCCTCGGTGCTCTCGAAAAGCTCGTCGCCGCAGGCAAAATTGCAAAGGACGAAAACGTTGTCGTCATCAGCACGGCACACGGCCTCAAGTTCACGGAATTCAAGGTCGGCTATCACGAACAAACTCTCGCAGGCATTTCAAGCAAGTACGCGAACCCGGTGTTCAAGGCTCCCGCCGAACTCGGCGCCGTCATGGATATCTTGAAGAAAGAAATGGCTGCACGCCGTCGCTAATGCGAAAACATTAGCAAATGGCCCTACGCCGCCGCTAATGCGAATCTGCAAAAGATTCAAAAAGACGATGTATTTACATCGTCTTTTTTATTTCATAAAATTCACAACAGCTTTAATCCATAAATAGCGAGAAAGATATCA
>CADCDO010000044.1 GCA_902800345.1 Fibrobacter succinogenes | reverse complement strand
TAGATCTTGCGGTTGTTCTGATCGATTTCGGTCACGACAGCCGGAACTTCGTCGCCAACCTTGAATGCATCGGCCGGAACCTTGATGTATTCAGCGGTGAGCTTGGAGACCGGGATGAAGCCTTCGATACCGTCAGCGAGTTCAACCAC
This sequence comes from Fibrobacter succinogenes, assembly GCA_902800345.1. GTDB lineage: Bacteria > Fibrobacterota > Fibrobacteria > Fibrobacterales > Fibrobacteraceae > Fibrobacter > Fibrobacter succinogenes_H. The sequence continues at coordinate 24,274 of CADCDO010000044.1, read as the reverse complement.
GACGCCGCGGTCGAGCATGCGAACGATCTTGCCCTTGACTTCGGAGTCAACCGGGTAGGTGGAATCGATAGAATCCCACGGATCTTCGGTGAGGTGCTTCATGGAGAGAGAAATGCGGCGCTTTTCCTTATCGACGGCGAGCACGACGCATTCAACCTTGTCACCCTTCTTGACCATTTCGTTCGGGTGCGTGATCTTCTTGGTCCAGGACATGTCAGAGACGTGGATAAGACCGTCAACACCTTCCTTGATTTCGACGAATGCGCCGAAGGAAGCGATGTTGCGGATTTCACCGACGACGCGTGCGCCCGGCGGAAGTTCGGTTTCGATAGAATCCCACGGATCAGATTCGAGCTGCTTCATGCCGAGAGAGATACGTTCTGCATCTTCTTCAACCTTGAGAACAACAGCTTCGACTTCCTGACCGACGGTGAGGATTTTGGACGGGTGCTTGACGTGCTGGGTCCAGGACATTTCAGAAACGTGGATGAGACCTTCAACACCGCTGTCGAGTTCGACGAATGCACCGTAATCAGTGATGGAAACAACCTTACCCTTGACGATAGCGCCTTCCGGATAACGTTCGGCGATATCCTTCCACGGATGCGGCTTAAGCTGCTTCATGCCGAGAGAGATGCGTTCCTTCTTGTCGTTGAAGTCGAGAACCATGACTTCGACTTCCTGACCGAGCTGGAGCATTTCGGACGGGTGGTTGATGCGCTTGTAGCTCATGTCGGTGATGTGGAGGAGGCCATCTACGCCGCCAAGGTCGATGAATGCACCGAAGTCGGTGATGTTCTTGACGATACCCTTGCGGACCTGGTTCTTCTCGAGAGTTTCGAGAACGTCGCCACGCTGCTTGTTGCGTTCTTCTTCGAGAACGACACGGCGAGAAACGACGATGTTGCGACGAGCCTTGTTGACCTTGATAACCTTGAGGTCGAATTCCTGGCCGATAAGAGCGTTGATGTCCGGAATCTGACGGAGGTCGATCTGAGAGCCCGGGAGGAAGGCATCGATGCCAAAGAGGTCGACGACAACGCCGCCCTTGATGCGCTTCGTGAGAGTGCCGCGTACGACTTCGTTGTTTTCGAATGCAGCGTGGATGCGATCCCACACGCGAACGAAGTCAGCCTTCTGCTTGGAGAGGATGAGGCGACCGTCTTCGTCTTCGAGCTTTTCGACGAACACTTCGATTTCGGAACCGAGTTCGAGAGAATCAGTATCCTTGAATTCGGCGCGATCAATAACGCCTTCGGACTTGTAGTTCACGTCGACGAGAACTTCCTGGTCGTTCACCTGGCTGATCTTGCCCGTGACGAGCTTGCCCTGTTCGAGGCAGCCCATGCCGGCATAGACGTCAGCGTTGGCCTTGCGGAAGTCCGGGGAGCATTCACCCTGAGCGGCGAGAATTTCTTCGAGATCTTCTTGAGTTCCACCTACGTAGTCGAGAATCTTTTGAACCTGTTGTTCGATTGAGATGTGTGTAGTGTCAATTTCAATAGCATCGTCCGCCTTCTTTAACGGGGCGGTCGCTCGGGAGGAGTCCAGGCGGTCGCGTTCGACCAGATTGTTGAGGACTTCTTCGAGGGTAACTTTTTCGCCTTTTTCAAGGAGTTCCTTGTAGCGGCGTTCGGCGCGGACCTTCACGTCCGTCACCATGAAAAACTTGTACTTCGCATCGGGGAACACGACCGTTCCGATATCGCGGCCATCCAGAATACAGCTCTGCTTCTTGCCAATTTCGCGCTGCTGCTTAGTCATCGCGGCGCGGACCGACGGGAGGGCGCAGTAGAAGCTCACGTTGCTGGAGACCTTCATGCCACGGATTTCAGATTCGCGGCAGACACCGTTGATGAGCACGTGGTTTTCGGAGTCGAACCCGAGTGTGAGGTTCCCGAGCAATTCGTCCATCGCCGGACCTTCTTCGGCGGCGAGACCCTTTTCGAGGGCGGCAAGCGTTACGGCGCGGTACATGGCGCCAGTATCAAGGTATGTGATGCCGAGTTTTTTAGCCACAATCTTGGCAGTGGTACTCTTTCCGGTACCCGACCCACCATCGAGGGCAATAACGAATTGTTCAGAATTACTCATGAGTGGGTGCAAAAATAGAAAAAAGTTACTAGTTCCAAGTTACTAGTTACTAGAGAAGAGGCAAAATAGGGGCTATTTTTCGGGAATGGAGAGGATATAACCGCGGACAGAGCGTAAACGGCCCCGTTTTTTGTCAACATGGTGCCCCCAGAATCCAACAACTAGTTCCAACTCGACCTTTTTACCGAGATTGTTCCATAGAATGGGAACTTTATCCCTCCCCGTCGGAAAATCTTCGAATTCCTGCTCCGCGTTCCAATCCGTTTTTCGAACATAGACCCTTTTGTCGTCTTCAATCGCCCTGTACGGGAAAAATTTCGTAATCCACCCATTGATTTTTGGCCCCCAGCCACAACCTTCACCTTCGATATATTTATAGAAGCCTCGCCAAAAAGTCAAATCCTTTTTGCCACCGAACTCTTCAATAATTTTATCCAAAATGGGATTGAGTTCGCCAGCCCACCAATCCATTTCGAGTATGTTCGCCAATTCGTTAAAGCGGGCCTTGAGGAGAATCCAATCCCGCATCGTTCCCTTGACCGCAAATTCAGGGATTCCGCAAGCCGTCATAATTCCAAACGTAAAATAATTAGACGCAATGGACATCAGCATCGCCTTGAACGTAAAAGCACTCACCGGAGTTGTCGTCGAAAAATTCACATCAAAAGAAGTCCGCGTCTTTGAAGGAATTTTTTGGAACAGCGAATCATAAACTTCAAGAACATCCTGTTCCCATTTTTCTGGCGGCGACGAAAGCGTCAACGAATTATCCTCAATCGCAAGCAACGAATCCGCACCACTCACGACAAATTCATCTCTAAACTTTTCACGGTTGCTATTGACATGAATCTTGATTCCGTCCAGCAACAAGAGCCAAATATCGTCGGGATAAATTTCTATCGGATAGTGTTCGGCATACGCTTTTGCCACCATGCCGATAAACGGATGAACGTCTTCCCCATCCGCATTCACAGTTTTCTCCGTAAAGCGGCCCAACAGTACGGCGGGGTTCTGTTCTTTTATCTTATCCAGAACGATTTCTTTGCCTTTCGGAATCGAGCGTTTTATTTCATTGTCCTTGACAACGACGCCCGCAAAACTGGCCGTAGATGCAAACAGAACCGCAACAACAAGAGCTACGCATAATTTTGAAAATCGTCCAAGCATATCGTTCACAAGCCCCACCGCACTTGTATTCGTATAAACTAAATTACTTGTATCAATAATCAAAATCAGAGGGGTATTCGTAATAATAGTAATACGCATAGCCCTTGTAAGTGTCAATGTAAATGAGTTCAGAGCCGTCCGTATAGACAATCATTCTCGTATCGTCACCTGAAAATTCATAATAGTGATCCCCGTAATCGTAGCCATCATAATATTCGCCCGGGTCGTAATACGAGCAATCGTCATCGACACAGAGCGTCGCATAGCCATCGTGGGTAATCCGCAAATCGACATTCATGGATGGAGACAAAACATATGTATCGGAGCAATCATACGACTGTCCAAAAGCATCGTAACGGCAATCCTCCCCATAATAATAATGGTATCTACGGCTCATTCCGCTACCACCGCTACCGCCATCATCCGGGCCGACACTCCAATCCTGTCCGCAAGCAACAAGGGCAAGCACAATCAACAATAACGGCAAAGCAAAAAAATTTTTCATGAGACACTCCTAAAAAAAATTCCCCGAACAACCGTCGGGGATTAATCTACAAAAAGCTAGACCGAAACGACTAAATTACTTTCCGTAAGCGCCGTTGTAAGTTTCGACCGAGTTGTCGTCACGAGTGGCTTCCGGTGCAAGGAGTTCACCCGTGCTGCCGTACTTGCGCTTTTCATCGTCCGTGAGACGGTTGGTGAGAACCTCGACAGTCGGTTCCTGGTGGGCCGTTGCTTCTTCTTCCTGAAGAATCTTCTGGCCTTCTTCGAGACGGCGCTTGATGCGGTCGTCTTCCATCTGTTTCAGGTTCGTGCCGACCTTGGCCTGTTCTTCGGAAACCTTGTAGCGTTCGTTGGTTTCGTCCATGACAGCCTTGATACCCACGAGACGCCCTTCGCTATCGACTCCAAGGCCTGCCTTGCGGAGCGTGGAAAGCGGGAGACGGCTTGCAGCAGTCTGGTATTCCGGCAAGAATTCGTAGCCGTCCGATGTGCCAATCTGGCGAGCTTCGTCCGGAGTCACGTAATTCAAGGCTTCCTGCCAACGTGAACTTTGGACACTAGAAGTGAACGAGACGAGAGCGTTATCCAATCCATCGCCATCGTCTTTCGGAGTGCTGCTAGCACATCCGAGAAGGAACAAACTGATTGCAGATAAAAGAATTAAAAGTTTTTTCATGGGGTACTCCTCCGAAAAAAATCCTATCAAAATATACACATATTTCTCACATTTTTTTTAAGTTGTTCCGTTTTTTGCATAAAATGTACCCAAATTCGGCTTTTTTTGCAAAATGGCCCCATCATTTTCTACATTACCTCTACCATATGAACGAAGTCAATTCTCAGTCTGTCGATAATAACGAATCCTTATCGGAAAAAAAATCCGATGTCTATCGCATCCACACCAAGGACAATAGGGAAATAATCCTTGTAGGGACAGCCCATATCTCGCAAGCATCCAAAGAACTGGTCCACGAAACCATCGAAAACGAATCCCCGGATACCGTCTGCGTGGAACTCGACGAAGGTCGTCTCAAGTCCATCCAGGACCCCGACCGATGGAAAAATACGGACCTGAAAGATGTCATCAAGAAAAAACAGCTCGCCACGCTCATCGCAAACCTGGTCCTCGGCTCGTATCAAAAACGCATGGGCGCCCAAACTGGCGTAAAACCAGGCTCCGAACTTAAGGAAGCGGTCGATATCGCAAACGAGAAAAACATCCCCATCGTTCTTGCCGACCGCGACATCAAGATTACGCTCAAGCGCACCTGGGCATGCACTCCGTGGTACCGCAAGTTCAACCTGCTAGGCGGACTCTTCGCGAGCATTTTTGACAAGACCGAAATCAGCGAAGAAGAACTCCAGAAAATCAAGGAGAAAGACGCCCTCAACTCCATGATGCAAGAGTTCGGCAAATCCTACCCCGAAGTCAAGCAAGTGCTCATCGATGAACGAGACCAGTTCCTTGCAAGTAAAATCAAGAACGCACAAGGGGACAAGGTTGTCGCAGTCGTTGGCGCAGGTCATATGCGCGGTATTGCAAGCATCATCGAAGAAGATAAGGAACTCCCCAGCGAAGAATCCATCTCCGTCATTCCGAAAGGAACCGCCATCTGGAAAATTCTCGGTTGGTCCATTACGCTCGCCATCATTGCAAGCATCGTACTTGTCGGTTACTTTGCAGGAATCGAAAAGGCCGGACAACTGAGCCTCCAGTGGGTGATGTTTACCGGCGGCGGCGCCATGCTTGGAGCCATCATCGCGGGCGGTCACCCGCTCACCATACTTGTAGCGTTGGTCATGGCACCATTTACAGGACTCACACCTCTTATCGGGGTCGGATTTTTCACGGCGCTTACGCAAGTTTATATGCGCCCCCCGCGCGTACAAGAAATGGAAACATTGACCGACGATATATGGCATGTCAAGCGCTGGTGGAAAAACCGTGTGACGCGCGTCATACTTTGTTTCCTTTGTCCAGGAATTCCTGCGATTATCGGCAAAATTCTCGCGATATTCAAGATATACCAGGCATTCTAGTACAACGTTTCGCAAGACACTAAAAAAAATTTATGGTCCCGTCAGCACATCATGGACGGGACTTTTTTAAAGCATCCTCGGTCGTCAGTCCGGTTAAATTAATTTATTCGCATTCAACCAGAAGCACCCAAATTAAAAAAAACGGTCCCCAACTCTTGAGTCGCCAAACAAAAGCAAAAAAAAATATACAAAATGCATTTTGACGGAGGGCTTGGTTATTCATCTAAAAAAAAATGGCGAAATTTGATAAAAAACGCCAAAATTTCGCAAAAATTTGTATTTAAACTATTACAACACATTTTAAAAATGTCCATAATGGACAACTCTTGTTTATGCTTATTTTTTTGTTAAAACAACTAAAAGGAGCGAACAATGAGATTCAAAAATCCCATTATGGGGGTTGTTCTCGGAACAGCCCTCTTAAGTGCAGGCATTTCAAACGCCTTTGCCGCTGACGAAACCCTTAGATCCCTTGCAGAAAAAAATGGAATCTACATTGGTGCGATTCTAAACTCGCAGTGGTTCAGTGGCGGCCTTCCGGGTAATTACGAACAGATTCACAAGCAGCAATTCAACGTCGTCGTTGCCGAAAACGAGATGAAGTTTGACGCCACCGAGCCGCAGGAAGGCCGATTCAACTACGGCAACGGCGACAAGATGGTCAAGTACGCTCAGCAAAACGGCATGCGCGTCCGCGGTCACGCCCTCGCCTGGCACAGCCAAGTTCCGGGCTGGGTGAACAACTACAGGAACGACAAGCAGAAACTGCTTAAGGTGCTCAAGAACCACATTCAAAACGTGGTCGGCCACTGGAAGGGCAAAGTCGCCGAATGGGACGTGGTGAACGAAGCCATCAGCAATAACGAACCGATGTGGCGTTCCCAATCCGTCTGGTACCAGGGTATCGGTCCCGAATTCATCGACTCCGCATTCGTGTGGACGCACGCCGTTGACCCTGATGCAGAACTCTGCTACAACGACTACAACCTCGAACAAGGTATCAACTCGAAAGCCAAGGCGGGCTTCTTGCTGGAACAGGTGAAGCGCTGGGTCAAAAACGGCATTCCTATACATTGCGTGGGTTCCCAGACTCACGTGGAAGACACCACCACCGACAAGCACTTTATCGGTTCGCCGGACAGCCTCCGCTCCCTCGCCAGGGAACTCGCTAAACTTAACGTCAAGCTGAAAATCACCGAACTCGATATCGGATTCAAGAGCGGCGTGAACGTCAGCAAGAAAGACCTTGAACGCCAGGGACAAACGTTCCGTCAATACCTGGACATCATCCTCGAAGAACCGAATGCGGACACGTACCTGATTTGGGGCGTATCCGACAAATGGAGCTGGCTAAGCGGCCTGAACCGGCAAAAAGGCCTTATCTATGACGACAATCTAAAACCGAAGCCCGCTTTCGACAGCATTTTGGTGAGACTCCAGACGTTCGAGCCGCCCAAGGACACAGCAAAGAAGGACACCACTGTAAAAGACACCACCGCAAAGGACACGACCGTAAAAGATACGACTAAAAAAGACACAACGGTCAAGGATACAACTAAAAAGGATACGACAGACGCCATTGCAAAGATCGCAAGCAGGGCAACGGTATCTGCATACGTTGCAGGTCGCACGCTGTTCGTAACGGGTCTCGGACTGAAGACCACCGCAAAGGTCGATTTGTTCGACATGCAGGGACGCCCCGTCTACAGAACACAATGCGAAAACGGAATGGTGGACTTGAAGAACATATCTGAAGGATACTACGTTGTCCGAATCACAGCCGGAAGCGCGAAGACCGTACAGCGGGTAAGTATAAAATAGCCGAAGCGCAACGGAACAGGTTCCGAGATGCGCGCCGTAAATGAAAATGCCGCGACCCTTAATTCCAGGGCCGCGGTTTTTAATTTTATAGAAGGGAGCAACTGATTTTACTGTACACACCTGACTGAAAATCCAAAGTTCTTCGGTTTCATCATGAAGCTGAAGCCCATAGATTTCGACGTCAGATACCACACCGAGGCTTTATCGCCTTCAACGCTTGAACTCCAGAAAAACGCGAATTTATTTTCGTTTCCATACGTTCCGTCATCGAACATGTTGCCTGCGGGCATGGCGCTAAACTTGAGCGAATCATTGCCGTTCGTTTCGCCGGACCAGCCGTAATTGGCCTTGAGCAGGTAACCGGCATTGAAATCGCCGCCGGCAGCTTTCCAAAGGCTTTCATATTCTTCGTTTGTCGGCAAACGGAATCCAGCCGGGCAGGCGGACTTTGCAGCCTCCCACGAGTAAAGGCGACCATAGACCATGCAGTTGTCTTCGTCTTCCCGATAGCAAGTGCTGCCGGGTACATTGTAATTCAAGTTGTCCGCCATCCATGTACGGCCATCGATAACGACAGTGCGGTATTTCTGCTTGTCGCGGGTGTCCATGATTTCATTTTTCTTCGCTTTGGGCGCGGCAAAGGAGATGCTTGAGACCGCAAAAACAATAGATAATGCAGATATTAAGTATTTCATTTTTCTAAAAATATGCTCTGGATTCTGCTCCTACGAACCTAACTCTACTAAGTGGCTAAAGCCCCAAGTATCGTATATCGTCCTTTCAGTCCTCAGAATGACACGAACATTTCGTAAAGACCGTTATAAATCAAGCTCGTCATCCTGAACGGCGAAAGCCGTGAAGGATCCAGGGAATTTACTTCTCGACTCCGATGAGTTCAGCTTCACCACGTCCCGGGAGCGGCTTGAAAATTTTCACGTTCGTCTGGACCGCAGGGCCGCCAAATGCCTTCATCTCGCAGACAAATAGGTAGTTCATGCCAGCCACCACTTGCGACGATACGCTGAGCGGCTTCAAGCCCAAGTAAGCGTAATCCTTCGTCGCTTCGGCGAATGCAGCAGAGTCTTCAGCCGTAAGCGGACGCTGTTCCGAGAAACCGCCCATCAGCATTTCTTCGGTCTTGCCAGTTTCAAGGTTCGCAAAGAACGCAGCGACTTCGGCCTTGGCCGTCTCTACACCGCCTTCGGCGTTGATTCGCTTGTTAGAAATTCCATAAGCGAGCGTCACGTTGGCGTTCGGTTCAAGCGTCTTGAGTTCTTCCGAGCTAGCCTTGCGACCGCCGCTGCCATATGTGCAGAACGGCACAACGACTTTGCCGCTCAAATCGTTCGCTTCGAGGAACGTGTAAATCGGCGGAGTAAACGTCCCGAACATGATCGGATAGCCAAGGAACACGGTATCGTACTTCGCGACATCAAGCTTTGCATTCACGAGAGCGGGCCACTGTTTGCTTTCGCGTTCCGCACGGACTTCGGCAATCGTGCTGTCATACGTCGAAGGGAACGGCTTCACCAGCTGGAGTTCAAATTCATCGGCATTGCGTGCTTCCTTGAAAACCTGAGCCAATTTTTTGGTCGATCCCGTCTGCGAGAAATAAACCACGACAGACTTGGACTGCTGTGGAGCCACTTCGGCAACCGGCGCAGGCAGAGTTTGGGACTGCGCGACTTCCTGCTTGTTGCAAGCAGAGAACATCGCCGATGCGGCAAACACCGCCGACACCGCAAGAGTAAATTTCAAGGAATGGGACATAACAACCTCCAAATTAAACATTTCAACCAAAAAGATATTTATTTTTGAGAAATGGAATTTATAATATTTGTCTTATTGTTCGTTTTGGCACTGTTCGTATTTATTTTCGGACGGGCAATAACAAAAAAAGAGCGGCAAGCATCCGAGCTACCGCAAAATAAAGACCTATTTACTCAAGCCTGCAAAGCCGCAAAAGGTTTCAAAATAGCCACAATCATATCTTCATCCCTCCCCTTATTATTGCTCATTCCATTCCTCTTCGATGAACCAACACACTCCACCGGGGATGACCTCCTTATATTTTTCATTTTTTTATCTATAATCATACTCTTTTTATCAGGAACCTGCATTCTCAGCTACAATTACCTTTTCTTCACATCCAGCGATACAAAGGCTTTCTATATTCTGCTGACTCCATTCATCCCTATTTTCATCATAGGCTCTTTTATAATATTAGTAGGCGGCGGCTTTATCGGAGTTTTTCTCATAATTCCTTACGTAATTATTTTGGCCGTGATGGCATATATTTTGTATTTTAAAAGGAAGCAGTTTAACGCAAAGCAAAACACCTAATAAATAGCTAATGGATTTTTCAGCCGCAATCTTCTATTCGTTTATTTTTTCTCTTTTCATGAACCTTCTTATGCGAGGAATCACCGCAACCGAACGGGAGGAAATCGAAAAAGAGGAACAAAATAATATGCTTATGGAGTCGCCAAAGTTTTCCGTTTCCAAAGAAGCTGCATCAATTTTCAAGATTATATCAGTAATAATTTCATTCACGCCCTTATTATCAAGCATCATAATAGGATTCATCTACACGCCCAAACTTTTTAACGGATTGTTATTTCTCGTTATCGTCATTCCTTGCGCTTTATTATTGCCAATTTTTTCAATCAGATCTATCCGCAACTACGATTTCCTTTTTTACGTGACAAGCAATTCAAAAGCTTTTTTCCTTTTTACTATCCCGTTCATTCCAACAATAATCGCATTAAAAGCCTTTATCAATACTGCAAAAGAGTTCGCCAAGGCAACCGAAATAACCAATGCGGGAATAGAAATAAAAATAGTGACGTACTCCGTTTACCTTATCATGGCGATAATGTCGGTCTTTTTATTATTGAAAAGGATGCACCTTAACACAAAACAGACCGTCTAGTCCAGAGGATTTCTATGTATATAAATGACACATTAGCCGACGTTTTATTTTTCGAAACGATAATGTCTCCGGTGGTATTGTTAATAATCGCAATTCACATTTTTATCGTGCGACTGATGACAAAAAAAGAGAGGCAAGAGATTCGTCTTCCTCAGAATAAAAATTTTTGGATTCAATGCAAAAAAGCTGCGTTGGGATTCAAGATAGCCACCATCGCATTTTTATTCACTCCATTACCATTCATTTTTCCATCCGCCATCGAGCCTACAGATAGTGCCCCAGCAGCCTTATTCTTTATGATCTTACTTGGTGTGTCTATCGCCGTTTTTCTTTCATCGTTCAGCACGATTTACTGCTACAATTTTCTTTTTTACGTCGCAAACAACAGAACAGCCACCATTATCCTGTTCATTCCGCTCTCTCCCTTAATTCTATGTAGTCTTGCGTTTTTTCCGATTCTTTTTCCATGTGCCATTTTCATGATCATAACGGGTTTAATTTTGCAATCAAAAAGAAAACACTTTTTTAAGACCATAGAAGATTCTGTCTTTTTGGACAAGCCAGCAAACTAAGTCTCGACTTTGTGCCGTACATCACTATTGCAAGCAAAAAGCATTGCGAAGTCGCAATTTCAAGAGAAATTTTCAACTTACTAGACATCGGAACATACAATAACATCCTTTTCAAAAAAATTTGATTATTTTGAGAAAACAAAAAGGATTGTTGTTATGGGATATTCATCTAGTCACATTTTCGGAACTGCTGCTGTGGTTTTGGCGGCATGTTTCACAACCGCAACACACGCCGCCATCGACGTCACCGTCAATACGCAGAAAGGCGTCATGAAAATTTCGCCGTATCTGTACGGTCGAAACATCGACAAAATAAGTGACGGCACCGCCGAAACCGATTCTACCGAAGAAGCGTTCATCAGCCAGATGCTCGAAGCGGGAGTCCACTTTTTGCGTGCGAACAACGGCAACAACGCCACACGATACAACTGGCGCCACAAAATGACCGTTCACCCCGACTGGTACAACAACGTCTATTCGCACGACTGGACCAACACCGCTCAAAAAGTCCTCGGCAAGATGCCCGGAATCGACGCTATGTACGCTTTCCAGCTCACCGGATGGGCCGCTAGTTCCACCGATTACAACTTTGGCGACTGGAACTGGAAACAGGAACACGGTCAAAATGCAAAATCAACGCTAGACCTCGCGGGTGGCGGCGAAGTCGCTGACGATGGCGAAACGCTTATCAAGGCTGGTGATTACAAGCTCTATAACATGGAATGGCCCGCCGACTCCACCGTCGCAATTATCCCGTACTGGAGAGACGATCTCAAGTTCGACATGAACCGTTTCAAGTACTGGAGCATGGACAACGAAATGGAAATCTGGCGCGGCACGCATTCCGACCTCGACTTGCCCGTCACGGGAGATTTTCTGGTAGAGCACTACATCGACGTTGCCAAGAAAGCCCGAGCTCTGTGGAAAGACATCAAGCTCACCGGCCCTGTCACCGCGAACGAATGGCAATGGTGTTCCATCGGTTCGTACAACAAAGAAGACCGTCCTAAAGGCCCCGACCGCAATTACTGCTGGCTCGAATACTTTATCATGAAAATCGCCGAAGAACAGAAAAAATCCGGCGTGCGACTGCTCGATGTTTTCGACATACATTGGTACCCGAGCGAAAAGGATTACGAATCCCGCATGAACTGGCACCGTGTACTGTTCGACACAACCTACAACTACCCTGGCGCAAACGGAATCAAAAACGTCACCGGCAAATGGGACAACGATAACACAAAAGAATTCATCTTCAAGCGCATCAACGACTGGCTTAATCAATACTTTGGCGAAGGCCACGGCATCACGCTCGGCATCACCGAAACAAGCCTTATCGACGAAGACGACCCGATGGTCACTGCCCTCACCTACGCCTCCTTCATCGGCACCATGCAAGAAAACGGCGTCGAGATTTTCACCCCGTGGACATGGGGCGACGGCATGTACGAAGTTCTTCACCTTTTCAGCCGTTACGGCCACGCAAACCGCGTGCTATCTATATCTTCTAACGATTCGCTCGTTTCCGCATACAGTTCCATTACAAACAAAGGCGATTCACTCACCGTCATATTCGTAAATCGAGCCGAAAAAGACGCCCAGGACGTGCAACTGAAGGTGGAAAACTTCGAGGCAAAAACAAAATTCAAAACGCTCACCCTTGCAGGAATTACAGGCGAAACGTTCGTATCGCACACGAAAAACGCCCTGAAAGAAGACTCCGTAAGTGCTAAAGTCAGCGGAGGTTCGACCAGCGCAACCACAAGTTTCGCAAATAAATTCACAATGACACTTCCTGCAAAATCCATCACCGCAGTACTATTGACCACAGAAAAGCCCGAAGTCGTTGATTCAACCGACGCCATCAAGCCCGGCGTGCAACACAGACGATCAGGAATAAGCACCGCAAAAAATTCCCTCGTCACGCAAGGCCGGAACATAGTTGTATCAAGTACTGCGGGCAATCGAAATAACACGACACACTACGCTTTAAGCAACGTTCTCGGACAAGTTATCACAAGCGGATTTTGGAACGCAGGCTCGCTAACACTCAACCTTATAGCGCCACATGCCGGCAAGTATATTTTGAGAGTCGGCAAACAAAGCTATAGTGTCGTTGTCAAGTAAGGCTAAAAAAAATTTCTCTAATGTAACCTAGTCACAGTTTAAAGTTCAGCCATTATCTAAAATATAATCGAAAAGAAAAACAATAATGGAGGCAAAAATGGCTGAATTAAACATCACTAGAAACAACTTTGAAGAAGAAGTCCTCAAATCCGACAAGCCCGTCCTGATAGACTTTTGGGCAAGCTGGTGCGGCCCATGCCGTATGCTCTCGCCCACAATTTCAGAAATCGCCGAGGAATACAAGGACAAAATCAAAGTCTGCAAGGTCAACGTCGACGAAGAGGCGGATCTCGCCTCAATCTTCCACGTATCCAGCATTCCGCTGCTCGTGGTCATGAAAAACGGCAAAATCACAAACTCCGCCGTCGGCGTTCGCCCGAAAAAACAAATTGTGAACATGATATAGAAAACTTCAAAACAAAACGTTTCCGGCGCACTAAGCCGGAAATGACAAAACACAAAAGGCCCGCCATCACCGGTCTCGGCCTTCTGTTTTCTTTTATATATTACCCCATGGGTACTTTTTATGTCCGAGCCGATTAGCCAAATAGTCAAGAAAATTCCATTTTGGACAAATCTTTCGCCAGAAGAACAGGCGATTGTATCCCAGCGTGCACTGACAAAACACTTTAACAAGGAGCAGATTGTCAGCAGCAATACTGCCGCATGCCTTGGAATCGTCCTCATTTTGAACGGAGGTATCCGCGTGAGCCTCATCTCGGACGAAGGTCGAGAAATCACGCTTTACCGTGCCCATGCAAACGAATTTTGCGTTTCGACGGCATCATGCGTAATTCAACAGTTGTCTTTTGAAACGATTGTCACCGCCGAAGAAGATACAAGAGTACTCGTCATTCCATCGTCCATTTGCGAACGGCTGATGAACAGCAACATTCACGTGCGTGCGTTCATCTTTGAACGAGAAACAGAACGTTATTCGCAAACCATTTGGGCCATTCAGCAAATGCTGTTCAAGCGTTTCGACCAAAGGCTCGCCTCTTACTTTATCAATACTTACAGAAATAGCGGCAAAACCGAAATCAAAAAGACGCAAGAGGAAATTGCCCGCGACGTCAATTCCGCCCGCGAAGTCGTCGCCCGCATGCTCCGGGAATTCGCATCCAAGGGTTTCGTCGAAATCAAGCGCGGGAAAATTATTCTCCGCAACATTGATGGTTTGAAAAAAATGCTATAGAAAAAGCTGCGGTAATCCGCAGCTCATTTTCGACAAGCATTTAGTTTAAGTACATTTTTACTTGTACATGTAACTCACGCCGTTCGGGAACTTGACTTCGGTCATGCCGTTTGTCTGCACCTGAGCTACCGACGTCACGGAACCGCCGTAGATAATCGCGTTGCCCTTGTATGTCGGCTTGAAGGCCGCATTGCTTGAGCCGTAGTAGCTGTTGTTGTCGTAGGTGACGGTCGCGCACTTGGGGAGGTCCGTCGAGTAGTTGCCGAACGCGAGGAGTACGCCACCAGTAATTTCGAAACCGGCATCCGTATCGATAAGGCCGCCAGCCATGTTGGAGGAGCATCCGCCGCTACCGCCGCCCATACCGCCGCCCATACCGCCGCCCATACCGCCGCCCCAACCGCCAAAGTTGAAGCCGCCCTGGTTTTCGTAGCTTTCACCGGTGATTTCGAGAATCAGCACGCCGCCGGTCATCTTTCCGGAGCCGTTCGCGTCAAACACGTCAATCATGTTGCCCTTTGCGCTGATGTAGTGGTAGCCGCCGCTGACAACGATATGGCCACCGCTCTCGCTGAACGCAGCGTACTGGCCGACATTTTCCTTCGGGCCGCCGGCGCCGTTCCAGCCATCGTTAGTCGCGAAGGTGGAGGTGATGCCGCCCTCGGCGAAAATCCTGTAGGCTTCGAGACCTTCGCTTGCAGTAGTGACGTTGATGGTAGAACCCTTCAGGTACAATGCGGAATCCGCATGGATGCCATCGTCCTTCGCAGTGACCGTGATTTCGCCACCGTTCATATAAATCTGCCAGTGAGTATGCAATGCGTCGTCGCCATCGGACTTCACTTCGATCTTGCCGCCATCAATGTAGATATACTTTTCGGCAACAAGTCCCTTGCCCGTAGCCGTGACCTTGACCGTAGAGGCCTCGGTGGAATCGCTGATACGGACAAAGTTCGCGGCGTCGATACCGTCATCGCCAGCTTTGATAGTAACGTTTCCACCTCTGATAT
Organism: Fibrobacter succinogenes; assembly: GCA_902800345.1. Classification (GTDB taxonomy): domain Bacteria; phylum Fibrobacterota; class Fibrobacteria; order Fibrobacterales; family Fibrobacteraceae; genus Fibrobacter; species Fibrobacter succinogenes_H. The sequence continues at coordinate 8,812 of CADCDO010000044.1, read as the reverse complement.
CGACAATGCCCTTGCCTTCGATAACTTTCTTGCATTCGCCGTTGTTTTCTTCACATTCGTCACTTTCAAGGCCGTCGCCCTTCTTGGCGGTGAGATTCAGGGTGCCGCCGGAGATTTGGAGGCTGCCCTTGCCCTTGATGGCGTTTTCTTCGGCTTCGACCGTGATGTTACCATTCTTGATTTTAAGGTCATTGCTGCACTGGATGCCGTTCCTGAACTTGCCCTTGACCGTCAAGGAACCCGCGCCCTTGATGTTCAGGTCGTCTCTCGCATAGATTGCCGCCTTCGCAGTGTCCTGCGTCCCGTTGATTTTGGTAAACAGGTGGTTGCCGTTGCCATCTTCGACAACGTTGGTCGTACCCTTCACCAAATGGAGCACAGTTTTGTCAGCATTCGCCACAAGAATCGGAGTGTTGGAACTCTTGATGGTCGCATTATAGAGGTAGATTCCGGTATTGCCCTCGTTTTCGGTAGCCGGCGTGTTTACGATGACCTGGAAATCGGACGATTCGCCGGTAACGTAGTAAGCACCTGGACAAGTGATGGTAGCGCTCTTGTCTTTAACTTCAACACAGCCGTTGTTGTTTTCGACCGTAGCCGTGGTTCCCGAAAGTTTCAGGAGAATCTGGGTTCCGTCCAAAGTCCTAGCGTCTTCGTTGTCGTTCTCGTTATCACCGGATTCCGAACTGCTGGGAACCACCTTGCTAGAGCTGGAAACTTTACCGCCCGGAACGGCATTGCTAGAACTAGAAACTCTATGGCCGGGGAATCCATTGCTGGAACTCGAGACTCCAGGGCCTGGGACAGCATTACTGGAACTAGAAGTTCCGATTTCCGGGATTACATTGCTAGAACTGGAAACTTCGATGCCCGGAACGATAGCGTCAGAGCTGGACACCACATCGCCGGGAACGGCATCACTAGAACTAGAAACATCGCTGCCAGAAAGTTCAGTACCAGAAGACATTTCCACTGGGGAGAAGGGTCCGTTGTCGGCGCCCCCAATCGAATTACTATCTTCGCCACAAGCTACAAGACCAAGGACTGCTGAAACAGCAATCACAGGCAACCTCTTAAACATCATAGGACACTCCATTTTTTTTGTAATATATATACATATATACAATTCAAAGAAAAGACACCCCTTGAAACAAAGATTCCGTTGAAGTCAATACAACAAAGCCCCAAATTTTTAACGAAGCCCAAATTTTTGCTTTTTTTCGTTTTTTGCAAATTTTACGTACTTTCGCCATGGTCAAAAGGCACTTAGTACGTAATTTTGGGAAAAATCAAACGGTTTTTAAGCAGTTTGTGGACGTTCGCAACAATTTTACGTACTTGAAGTCCTCTAAACGCAACACCAGTACGTAAATTTTGAAATTTCATGCACGCAAAATTCCGCTATTACGAAGTTTTACGTACTGCGCCACCCAAAATTCGCCTTTTAGTACGTAACATACAAATTCACAAGATTTTTCTTACGTACTAGCCTCTACCAAATAAAGCCTCAAGTACGTAAAATGCCCCATATTCGTTTTTTTATATTAGAAATAATTGCGGTGATTCATCCAGCAATCCATCATCGCCGGATTCTTCGGCAAAATCAGAAAAAACGCAACCGACTGCAGACAAAGTCTCCGGTTCAGCGACAATCGGTACAAAAGGCGGCACAGTCAAAGCAGGGAGCGCCGCAAGCATAAAAATTCCAGCCGAAGCGCTGGACAAAGACAAGAAAATCTCTGTGAAATACATCCCCAGCCTGAGTTCAAAAGATGACGCCCCGTCGTTCTCGTTCTTGGGAGAAATCGAGTTCGGACCTTCGGGCACGAAATTCAAGAAAGACGCCGAAGTGACGATGAAGCTTTCGCGCACGCCGAGCAACTCGACCATTTCCGTTTTCCACTACGACGAAAAGAACAAAATCTGGGATTACGTGACCGACGCGACCGTTACAGACAACACGGTAAAGTTCAAAATCAAGCACTTTTCAAAATACAGATGCATCGACATTTCCCCGGAAGTTTTGAACAAATACTTCGACATCGTCAAGGCCGCAAAAAAGAACAAGACTAGCGACAAACAAATTACTCAAAGTTACGCAGACTATTTAAAAAACGATATAAAGGTAATGGATTCCTATGTGGAACAAAACGATCATCTGTACAAGGCTTGCGGATTCAGGATTGACGGCGCTTATTACATCAATGGCGAAGAAGGCGATCCGAACGAATTGAGCAAGAAATTTGGCAAGTCCAACAAGAAAGGCAACAAATACGGACTAAGCAAGATCGGGAGTTCAATTTACAGCTACGCCGATTACGAAAAGAAAGCTGACGGAGCAAAAGAATCGCAGGACATCATTTCGATTGGGGTAATTATCGACTATGAACCCGTCGAAGCGTATAAAATTTCGGGACATATCGAAGAAGAACTAGAACTTGAGATTGAGCCTTCAAAAGAAATGTTCAAACTTTGGCAAGAAAAGGAACTCACAATAACAATAAATTCAAAGGGACAAATCAAATTAAAAGTAGATTACGACTTCCAAGGAATAATTCAACTAGTCGACGGAACTGCAACCGGAACAATAAAATTTGCAAATGCCGAGGCATCACTTTCTACAGGAAAAATGAGTTATAGAGGAGCAGAGGGAGGATTTCACATTTGTGATGTAACATTAGACCTTTTCACAACAATTAATATCAAAAAAACAGATTCTCCAACCTATAATATAAACGCAACTTTATCAGATAGCAAAAGTAACATAACCATCAATGATATCCGCGACAATATAGTTTCAATAAATGGAAAATCTCATGTAAAAGAAACGGCATCTGCATTTATAAAGCAAAATATTGGGGATTGGGATATAGAGGATTCTGCGAATAGCGAAATGAACATAAAAATTAGTAGCGACAAGCCTCTATTAAATTTTGAACTCACCGAAGGTACAAAAACTTACACGTCAACAAAATTTAAAGACAATTATTCTTTGGTTCTCTATGATGACGGAGATCCACGTCCTGAAGAAGAAAAATTTAACATAACTAGCAAAAAAACTTCGACAAAGCAAACGATTACCATCGAGTACATGACTGAAGAATAACATCCTTACAATAAACTACTTACATCGCCCGCCACCATCACGTTTAGCAACGTCAAAGTGCGCGGGCGTTTTCTTTGAGCCTTTATTTCAAAAACTGGTCGATATACTGCTGGACTATTTTCACGGAAAGCGGACTCGCCTGCGATTCAAATGTCGCAAGGAAATTTTTGCCATGAACATAGCCGTTTGCAGAATAAAGCTGGATTTTTCCTAAAGCATTTTCTGCATAGTTTTCATCGGTCATCATTCCAAAATGTTCCCACACAAATTCCTTTCGCGCTCGAGCATTCAAGCATGTAAAATCCGGATGCACAATAACTTTACGGTTGCCTGAATTCAAAGTCAACGGAGCTTCGTAACGGAACGGGATCTTCAAACGTATCAGCTGATTCGCAATAATGATTTCTGATTTTGAGCGCACTCTCAGCCCATTATTCGAAAAATACTCCGGCGCATTTTCAAGAAAAGCCGGTCGTTCATAAGCCACCGACTTCCATGCAGAAACATATTCTTCATCCGATGTAAAAACGTTTTTCACTAAATTCCGTCGTCCATCGTTTAACGCCCGGTAAACGCCATCGACCCGTTCTGGATGATACTCGCTCAAAAAATATTCGATAACAGAAATTTCTCTCTGAATTTCATCAGCGACATTCCGAAAATAATCCCGTTGAGCGACCGCAGAGGCCGTTTTCATCAAAGTCTTTTTCACGTAGATTCCATTCGGTTTGTTCTCATCAGAGACCAAATGATACTGGATAGAGTTATGGCTATGAACGACTCTTAAATTTTCCATGGGAGCATTGCGGAGTTCCGCTTGAATGTGAGATAGAGCCTTTGACAATTCTTTAATCCGACGTTGGGCCGTTCCAGCGAGTTCATCATACGGTATTATATCATTGCTTATTTTCATGCAGATAAAATACAACTGTCATCTATGGCAAGACAAGGAAAAAATGCAACACGCATCATTTTGCAAACAACCGTTTGCAAATCATGAATTGTATGTAAAAGTCCAAAGGGTCGACAATTTACGTACTTGGCAGGCTAAATAGATGGAGTTAGTACGTAAAAAAACAAAAATTAACATCCGATTTTTGCACAATTTGCGGCAATTACGTACTAATCTGCGCAAAACAACCCCTCAAGTACGTAAATGCACACTTTTTCAAACCCAAGACAAATCAAAATTTCGCTTACTTTCGTCTTTTTACGTACTTAGCTCACGATTTTACAACTCCAAGTACGTAACACACAAATTAATCAAAATTTTCTTACGTACTAACCAACCGTAAAAAACGGGGCCAGGTACGTAAAAGCATCAAAAGCCCCTTAAATCCGCACCAAACACGTCCAAAACTTCCTTAGCCAAAATCATAAGGAGTTATCAGTCCCGCACAATTGCCGTCCGCCTTAAAAATTTCTAAATATGCGCTCCTTCGGAGTGCAAGATAGGCGCCTCAGCCATGCCAAAACAAAAATTGTTTTGACGTTTACAACGTCCGTGGCTGTGGCTAGAAAATGCAAAAACAAGTTTTTGCGCCTTACTCGCCTTGCACACTTTTGCTATCTTGGCACTCCTTCGGAGTGCATATAGCTCGGCTCGGTCATGCCAATTGGCTTTTAAGCCATTGGCACGACTCTCGCCTTTTGCTATATTTGTCCGCGCTTGGCGCATGTTGCGCCACATTTAACCGGAGGCTAAAATGGCACTTCAATTCTACAACACAGCATCGCGTAAGAAAGAGATTTTCACACTTCCTGAAGGCGTTCCCGCCGTGCGCATGTACTGTTGTGGCCCGACGGTGTACCATTTTGCCCACATCGGTAACCTCCGCACGTACATTTTCGAAGACTTTTTGGTGCGTACGCTCAAGTACTACGGCTACAAGGTGAACCACATCGTGAACATCACCGACGTGGGCCACTTGACCAGCGACGCCGACTCCGGCGACGACAAGATGGAAAAGGGCGCCGCCCGCGAAGGCAAGTCCGTCTGGGACATCGCGAAGTTCTACACCGACGCCTTCATGGCTGACTGGCACCGCTTAAACATCCAGGAACCGACCCGCTGGACGCCTGCCACGCAGCACATCCAGGAACAGATTGACCTGGTGAAGACCCTGGAAGAAAAGGGTTACACCTACCGCACATCCGACGGCATCTACTTCGATAGCCTCAAGTTCCCGCGCTATGCCGACTTCGCGCGCCTCGACGTGGAAAACCTGCGCAAGGGAAGCCGCATCGACATGGGCGAAAAGAAGAACGCCACCGACTTTGCTCTGTGGAAGTTCAGCCCGAAGGACAAGAAGCGCGCCATGGAATGGGACAGCCCGTGGGGTGTGGGATTCCCCGGCTGGCACATCGAATGCTCCGCCATGGCCATGAAGTACAACGGCCCGACGCTCGACATCCACTGCGGCGGCACCGACCACATCCGCGTGCACCACACCAACGAAATCGCCCAGAGCGAATGCGCCAATGGCGTGCAGTTCGCCCGTTTCTGGATGCACGGCGAGTTCCTCCGCACAGCAAGCGAAGAAAAGCTGGAGGACGGCACCACCGAGACTAAGTTCGGCAAGATGAGTAAGTCCAGCGGCGAATTCCTGACGGTATCTCTCCTGATGGACCGAGGCTTCAACCCGCTCGACTACCGCTTCTTCGCAATTGGCAGCCACTACCGCAACTACCTGAACTTCACGTGGGAAGCTCTGGAAGGCGCCAAGGAAGGCCTCAAAAGTTTGCACAAGAAGACGGACCCGCTGATTGGCAAGGCTACCGCGATTACGAGCGATGCTGCCAAGGCGTTCCAGAACGAGTTCAAGGAAGCCATCGGCGACGACCTGAACATGCCGCGTGCACTCGGCATCATGAACACGATGCTCAAGAGCGAAATTGACGACGGCGAAAAGGCCGCCCTCGTTGCCGACTTCGACCAGATTTTCGGTCTGAAGCTCGACCAGCCTCGTGAAGAATATGCCAAGAAGGGCGCGAACGACGGCGTGGATGTCGCAAAGATTGAAGCGCTGATTGCAGCCCGTAAGGAAGCCCGTGCCAACAAGAACTGGGCCGAAAGTGACCGCATCCGCGACGAGCTCGCCGCGATGAACGTGGTCATCAAGGATTCTAAAGAAGGTACGACCTGGGAGATAAAGGCGTAAAGGTGTCTTCCTGAGTCCCGGAACTAGTCCGGGGAAGGATCCCTAGCAGAACAATGTCATGGCGGCCCCAGAGCCGCCATCTTTTTTTAAATTACCTGCGATGTTTTTTTTGCTAGTCGTCATTTACGTTGCATTTATTGGACTAGGCCTCCCCGACACCATACTCGGGGCATCTTGGCCATTGATGCGTCTAGACCTATCCGCTCCCATTTCGGCGGCAGGCATTCTCTCTATTATCGTCTCAATAGGAACAATCGTCTCCAGCCTCCTAACGCCGAAATTTCTCCGCATTTTGGGCACAGGCAAACTTATAGCATACAGCATAGCGCTCACTGCAATTGCTTCTATCGGCTACGGTTTTACAGACTCGTTCAACACCCTCTGCCTTTGGGCAATCCCGATGGGCATTGGTGCTGGCGCCGTTGACGTGGCGATGAACAACTTCGCCGCCGTTTATCTGGAATCCAAGCATACAAATTGGCTACACGCAAGCTGGGGAATCGGGGCTACACTCGGCCCGTCGCTACTATCGTTATCGATTTTGACCGGCGGCGGTTGGCGAGGCGCATACGAAATCGTGGCAGTGTTCCTAGCAATCATATTCGCCATGATTCTTATTTCACTCCCGCTATGGAAAAAAACGGAAGCCCGTGGCGGCGTATCAGGCTCAGCAACTCTCGAAAAAACAACTTCCGACAGCAACTCCAACAATCTCGCACAACTCACATTCCGCAAAGCACTCCGCGTCCCCGGAATGAAGCTTTCGTTCCTCACGTTCTTCTTCTATTCCGCCCTCGAAATTTCGACAAGCCTTTGGTGCGGCACATACCTCATCGCTTGCGGATTCAAGCCAGAAGTCGGCGCATTCATCGTTTCGCTAATGTTCGCCTCCGTGATGATTGGCCGTATCGTGAGCGGATTCTTTGCGATTAAATTCACGGATCACCGCCTGATTTACGCCGGAATTTTCATCGTCGCGGCAGGTTGCCTTGTACTTTCGCTCCCGCTCCCGCTGTGGATGCAGCCCGTCTGCATTTGTCTGCTCGGACTCGGTTGCGCCCCCGTTTATCCCTCGCTCATCCACGCGACTCCTGCACGATTTGGCGAAGCGCTCTCCAGCCAAGCCATCAGCATCCAACTCGCCGGTTCTTACGTCGGCTCCATCCTGATGCCCCCTGCATTCGGACTCGTTGCCACAAAATTTTCAGTCCATCTTTGGCCGATTTCACTTTCGATTTTCGTCGGATTGTTACTTTTATGCGTGTGCTTGCTGGACTATGTCACGCATAAAAAACTGAACAAGTCTTACGCCCGCGAACGCGTCTTCGACATTCTCCACGAAGTTTCCATGGAAAGCGTCAAACGGGAACATTTAAAACGCAAGCGTAAAAAGAAACGTTAAGAGGTCGTCATGAAAATCAAGCAGTTTGTATTTAATCCCTTTGGTGTAAATTGTTACGTTCTCAGTAACAACCAGGGCGAAGCCATTTTGATTGACCCGAGTGTGAGCAATACCCGCGAACAGACTGCACTCACCGATTACCTCAAAAGCGAAAAACTCAAAGTCGTTCGCGTTTTGAATACGCATCTGCACTTAGATCACGTTCTCGGGAACGCATTTGTAGAACGCACCTACGGAGTCAAAGCCGAAGCGCACAAGGACGACGAGTTTCTATTAGGTTTACAAATCGAACAAGCTCAAATGTTCGGGCTCCCCTGCAACGACATCGCCCCCGCTTTGGGAAAATTCCTGAACGACGGCGACATCGTCGAAATTGCAGAAATCCGTCTGCAAGTGATTCACGTTGCAGGGCACTCCCCCGGCGGTCTCGCCTTCTTCTGCGAAAATCCGGGTAAAGTGAACGGACAAAATAACGTGCCTCCACTCCTTTTTTCAGGCGATATTTTATTCGCAGGCAGCCGCGGACGTAGCGACCTCTACGGCGGTGACGAATACGCTCTCGTAAATGGTATCAAAAACAAACTCCTTAAGCTCCCCGCAGAAACAGTCGTATTCCCCGGCCACGGTCCCAGCACCACCATCGGCGACGAGAAAATGTGGTATTAGGGAGTTCGTTTCTAACAAAATTAGTGAATCACGACTTTTCGGTAGGTGTCGAAACGTGACCACTTTTTAAAGAACGCTTCGCGGGCGCTGTCCTTGATATCATCATATTCGCTGAGCAATTGGCGGACTTCTTCATCGGAATGTACCGCAAGTTCAAAGCCGCGCCCGTTGATGACGGGGACATTTCCGTAGCGGTATTCGGTAACAGGAGAAACTGCCGCGATACGCTTGCCGCGCACCTTGACGGCGATGCTGTCGCGCAGGATGATGATATCAAAATCATCGGGGTAGTGGTAGCTTTCGCCTGTGGTGGGAATTTCGTCGCCAACCGTGTAGTGTTGCTTTACAGGTTGCTGTTTTACGACAGAGAGCGTTGCTGTATCGTAGAAAAATTCTTCAAAAATTTCTCCTCGACCATGGCGCTCGCCTTGCACAAAGGCTGCCTTTTCGTTGGATTGAAGTTGCTTTTCGTAGAGC
>CADCDO010000043.1 GCA_902800345.1 Fibrobacter succinogenes | reverse complement strand
CATCCACATGGCCGCTACTTGCTTGCATTACGGCCAGGAAGGTTTTGAAGGCCTCAAGGCTTACACGGGCAAGGACGGCAAGGTCCGTATCTTCCGCGTTGACGAGAATGCGAAGCGCATGCAGAACACCGCGAACCGCGTGCTCATGGCCGTGCCGCCGGTCGAACTGTTCCGCGAGATGGTCCACACAGTGGTGAAGGCCAACGCCCGCTTTATTCCGCCGTATGGTCATGGTGCAACGCTCTACATCCGCCCGCTTCTCATCGGTACGAGCCCGGAAGTCGGCGTGAAGCCCTCCGACGAATACCTGCTGTTGATGTTCGTGACTCCGGTGGGTCCATACTTCAAGGACGGTTTCAAGCCTGTCGATATGATGATTAGCCGCAACTTCGACCGCGCTGCTCCGCAGGGCACGGGTACGGTGAAGGTCGGCGGTAACTACGCTGCCAGCTTGCTTTCCCTCGCCGAGGCCAAGAAGCTTGGTTACTCCAGCACGATTTACCTCGATGCAAAGGAAAAGAAGTACATCGACGAATGCGGTCCGGCAAACTTCTTCGGCATCAAGGGCAAGACCTACGTGACCCCGAAGTCCGAATCCATTTTGCCGTCGATTACGAACAAGAGCTTGCAGCAGTTGGCTGAATACCTCGGCTACACCGTGGAACGCCGCCAGGTCCCGTTCGAAGAACTCGCTGAATTCTCCGAAACCGCCGAATGCGGTACCGCCGCCGTGATCACCCCGATCAAGAAGATTGTGGATCCGGTTGCCGGTAAGGAATTCACCTACGGTGACGGTAAGAATCCGGGCCCTGTCTGCACGGAACTCTTCACGAAGTACACGGCTATCCAGTTCGGTGAAGCGGAAGACCCGTTCGGCTGGACTGAAGTCGTGGAGCTGTAATAGTTCCCTCGCGTCATCCTGAGCCCTGAATGGGCGAAGGATCCAGACCAGATTTGAAAATTTCCCGCGGAGAAATCTGCGGGATTTTTGTATATATAGAGATATGTCCATGCGTGCGAAGATAAAGAAATTTTTGTTCTTTAAGTTTAGCTTGAAGAAAGTTCTTGGAATAATCGCCTTGTGCCTTGTGTGTTTTATCGCAGGAATTTGTTCTTACGAATCATCGTATGATGAGTTGCCGATTAAAATTGAAAAATCGTATGTGGATTTCTATAAACAAGCTAGACATTATTTAGATACAAACGAAATTTTTTCAACGGTGAATTATTGGTGTTACAGAGCGGAAAGTAAAAACGATACGGTCTATTTGGGCTTTATCGGTGGCGACAATTTGGAAAGAAGAGATCGTTATGCGTGGGGAATCCTTGAAGGAGAAATCTCTTATTTTAACCGAGATTTAATCACATTTGCTTTTTACAATAATGAGTTGGTGATGATTACGCAGCAATGTGATTCTTTTGAATGTTGGGATAAACCGTGCGAATCCCCTGCATGGCTGTACTGTAAGTAGATGAAAAGTCGTGCGTTTTTGGGCTTTTTGCGATTTTTTTTGGGGGGGGTGTTTTTGCAAAAATGTGCTACAAAAATTTGAAATAATCAAATTTAGTAGCATGAAATCGAAAAAAGCCGAGTTTAGTCGGCTTTTCTAATGACTGCGGACCAATGACTATTGACCAATTACTTGAACTTCCAGAATTTGTACAGCATTTTCGCGGAGGAGACCGGGGTCTGCAAGAAGGCTCGCTTTTTGCAGCCGTGCTTCGCGAAGTTCTGGAGGACTTTGTAGAGTTCCGTCTGGTCGTTCTTGTTGACGTTCAAGAGGAATCTGCGGAACTTGTATTCAAAGTCGTGCATGCGTCCAAAGTAATCGTAGCAGCGCTTCTCGTACGTCTTGAGAAATTCCTTGCTCAAGTTGCCGCATTCAAATCCTTCATGGACGGTCTGGGCGCAGAAACGGCCTGCGCGCATTGCGGATGCTATGCCGCCTCCGGTGAGGGGATTGGTGTGGTGCGCCGCATCGCCGACGAGGGCGAAGTTGTCGAGTGTATAATCTTTAAGGACGCTTGAAACGGGGATGGCGCCTCCGACAACGTGGTTGATCTGGGCGTTCGGGAACAGCTTGTAGAGCCATTCCATCGTGGTGTCTAAAATGTTTTGGCTGTGCTTGCCCGAAATCAGGAATCCGGCGCCGAAGTTCGTGACGTTGGATTTGACTTTTGGGAAACTCCAGATATAACCGTCGTTGATAAAATCGTGACCCTGCCAGAAAGTGAGATAATCCGGCTTGGTGAGGATTCCTTGCACTTGGATGTCGACGCCGGTGCAGGTGAAACCTGGCTTTTGAATGCAGTCCAGACCGACCTGTCTTCCGATGCGGCTTTCGACACCGTCTGCGGCGATGACCATCTTGGCGCGAATTTCTTCTGTCGTTTCTCCGGCGCCTTCGCCGAGTTTCACACGCACGAGGCGTGCCCCGTTTTCAACGTCACCGACAAATTCTGCGCGTGCGCGGGTGACGAGCTCGGCCCCGTCGTTTTCGGCGAGGTGGGCGAGCCACGGGTCGAATTTTTCGCGGTCGAGCATGATGCCCGTGCCTTTCTGGGCGAGGTCGATGTTCACGCCGTTCGGGCCGTAAATATAAAGTCCGTTGATAATCGTCTCGATGCAGTCCTCGTCTATCGGGCCGTAAGTCTGCAAGTCCGAAAGTTTGGTGCTTGCTTCGCCGCAGCGCACGGGATAACCGATTTTTTCGCGCTTTTCGAGGAAGAGAACTTTGTGGCCTGCACGGGAAAGGTTCCTGGCGGCGACACTTCCGCCGGGGCCTGCGCCAATGACGACGACATCGTATTCTTTGTTACAGAACATCGTTCAACTCCTGGAGCTTGAGTGCGCCTGCGGGGCATGCTCTTGTGCAGAGTCCGCAGCGAGTGCATTTTTCCAAATCAATTTGCAGGTCTAGGCCGTACATGTCGAGTGCCATTTGAGGGCAGACTCCGACGCAGCCGGCGCATTCCAGGCAAACACCTCTATCGTGAACGAGAACTTTCATGAGATTGAATATATAAAAATAGTTGTTGGTTAATAGTAGAAAGTAGGCTGTATATGGTGGTATGGGCTATGGGGGCGCTCCTCTATGAGGAGCTTTGGGCTTGTGGGTATTTTTTTTGCTCTTACCTGATGACCTCAAAGCGAGCTATGCTCGCGCGCTGAAAGCGTAGCGTGCCCATAGCTTGAATTACTTCTGCAACGTATAGAATGCTCTGAGCCAGGCGTGAAGTCGTTCCCATCCGTTGTTGCTTTTCTGTATAATGGAGTCGTTGAGCGTATAGACGATGACGTCTTCTAGTTTGTTGTTCCCGATGGAAATGGGGGGGACTGACTGGAACGGATGTTGGACGTCTTTAGTGTCGGCAACTTTGCCGTCTATGACGATAATAATGTGGTTTTTCTTGATGAATAAAGAATAGTGATGACGTTCCCCGTCCAGGATTTTATGACAGGACGTGTCCATCATGGAAAAATAAGGTATTTCATAATTTTGGCTCAGCGAGTCTCTTTTATAAAATTCGGTACAAAGATTGTCTGGTTGCTGTCCGGGTTTTATGCTGAAGGCAACGTCGGCTTCTTTTCCGCGTGTGTCAATGAATATGGTGTCGTCGGGAGTAGACGGATTGCCTTTAGTAATCCAGAAACTTATTCCGAGATTGTCGCCGAATGCTTTCCAGTTGACGTCTTGCGTGATGGTTATGCCGGGTTCGGTTTCTCCGTATGCTTTCAGGATTTGCTTGGACTCACGAACGGAATTGCTTGACGATATGGTGAAGTTGTATGTTCCTTCATCGATGTTCGGGATGACGGTCAAGTAGCGGTTGGCGTTCTTGTCGTTCTCGAACTTGTAGAGTATTAGCGTGTCGCCTTCATCGTTTAACAGAACCGGATTCTTGACGCTTGTATTGATGGTTACGGGAATAATCATGGAATCAAGCTTTTTCTTTCCGTTCAGAGTTTTCGCGGCTTCCATCGCTTCGCTTGAAACGAAAATGGAAACTTGAGCCGATGAGGCTTCGAGCGTTTCTCCTGGCGTAAAGTCCCAATTGACGCTTTGCGTCGAAATCTTGCGGTCCGCTTTTCGGATGAACGCAATTTTTGTAGCTTCCATCGGCGGAATTTCATCCATCGTTACGGATCCGGCCTTGATGTCTTTTTCGCTTACGGCGATGCAGTTGAGCGTACCCGTGATGCAGAGCGTGTCGCCCTTGACAAACGAAGAATCAAGTTTGAACTTGAGGCTTGCGTTCTTTTCGAGCATGGTCTCGGGCTTGAGCGTTTGCGTGTCCGTCTTGTCGTCTTCGATGGTGAGTGTGCGGTAAGCGGATTGGGTGTGTTCCGTGTTGTTAATCTGCAAGGCATAATCGCCCGCAGAAATGCTGTCGATGGAATACTTGCCGGACTTGTCCGTCGTGGCGGTCTTGAGGGGAGCCATGCGTGCCGCGATATGGTCGGCCGTGATCAGGCTGACCTTTGCGCTTGCGACGGGTTTTCCTTTTTCGTTCTTGACGATTCCTTCGATGCTTGCGAGGGTTGTCCCGGATTCGGTTTCCGTGAGGACGCCGGCATAGTTGTCGTCGGAGCAGGCTGCAAAGAACGTTGTCGTTAAAGCAAAAAGTCCTGCGGTACTTAAAAACTTGAATTTCATCATGCTTTGCCCTCCGGGTCGAGGTTGGAGAACAGGTGCAGGTTCATTTGATATACGCCGCTTGCCTTTTCGTTATCTTCGCTGATGATGCGCCTTGCCTTGGCTTTGAATTCCTGGAGTTCGGATTCGAGTTTTTTGTAGGCGGTGTTCGAGATGCTGAACGTGAGCGTGCTCATGACGGTCGGCATCTTGGGACGTGTGATGAGCGCTTGTTTAGAGAGTTCGAAACATTGCAGCTGGTATTGCTTGATGAGTTCCGCGTTGTTGTACGGACCGCTAGATATGGATTCTTTTGTGGGTTTCCAGAATCCCGCTTCATTTTTCCGTGCAAGCCCGAGCTTTTCCAAAAGCACGAGCGAGTCCTTGAGCTTTCCGAGTGGAACTTTCGGGAAGATTCTCTTTTGCACGGGTGTCAAGTCATCGGTAACGTCCATAGCATCAAGAATAGCAAACATTGCGCTATGGTACCAGTGGTTATAATATTCGTAGGTGTTTGAATCGAGGATGTGCTGCGGATTCGGGTGCAGGTGCAGCAGTTCTTCCATGGCGGCGCTACGTGCGGTTTCTGTTTTTGCCTGGTCGAGTTTGACCATGGTCTCAAAGTACTTGGCGGCTTTCTTGCTGAGGCCGAGGACTTCGACAAATTTCAAGGTCATACGGGGGCTGACTTTTTTCCCTCTGAGAACATCGGCGAAATAACTGCGCGTCTTGGGAAGGCCGAGCATGTTGCAAATTCCGGTACGGGTGAATTCCGGGTCGGACTGGACTCTAGCCGCCTGGTATTCTTCCAAGTACTTGCGGAAGTGCGTGAACTGGTAAATGTCTATATAGTTTTCCACGAAACTTAATATAATATTTATGAGAACTATTGTGAGAACATTTTTTTATTATCTCCATGAAATTGTGATTTCTATCGTGGAAAGTTGAAAAATGTGGAGGCGCACTTATGCAGGTGTGTTTATTGAGGTGTACCTATAAAAGTGTCATTTTACCTTTGTTTATAGGTACTATTATGGAATTTAGAGTGCAAAATAGTCTAAATATTGAGGGAGGGTACCTATAAATTTTGCAAAATGGTCGATTTATAGGTACTCAGCACCTAAATTTTGAATAAACTATGCGGTTTGCTGCTGGAAAATCACCTGTAGGTACCTATAAAAGTGTTGTTTTGCCTCTGTTTATAGGTACTTTTAGGAAAATTTGATCGCAAAAAGTTCTAAAAAGCGCGAATGAGTACCTATAAATCCCAAAAAAAGAGCATTTTATAGGTACGCCTGGGCGAAAATGCACTTTAAAAGTACTAAAGGATTGATTTTGTGCTACTTTGACGTCTATTTTGCCATACTGAGAAGGACAACTGTGATTATCATCGATTATTAGTACTCAGCTCGTACCTCACAATCTCAAAAGTTCGTGGTTTGATGGGTTTACCAACATTAGTCGAGCCCATAGCTCATACCGCACTGGATCCTATCGGTCGCGAAGCTCCCTTCAGGATGACTGCTTACTTCTTACTAAGTTCTAAGCTCTAAGTTCTACCAACTTGATTCCCTTCCGCTGCTTACTTTTTTATTGCATTTGAAAAACGGGCGGGGATAGGCGTTTTTCCTGCATGTTGCTTTTACATTTTCTGTGCGTCCAGTCATGAAAATTTCTATCTTTTGGCGCGAAATTTATGAGGTAACTCCTATGGGTAATGAGGCAGAAAAGCCGAATATCATTACGTCCTCGCTTGACTTTTTGGTCAACTGGGGGCGCTCTAATTCGTTGTGGCCGTTCCCTTACGGTACGGCTTGTTGTGCAATTGAATTCATGAGTACGGAAGTGGGTCGTTACGACCTTTCGCGTATCGGTTCTGAATATGTGCGTTTTACGCCGCGTCAGTCCGATGTGCTGCTTGTTGCGGGTACGATTACCTACAAACAGGCTCCGATTTTAAAGCGCATTTACGAGCAGATGGCTGAACCCCGTTGGGTCATTGCCATGGGTGCGTGCGCTAGCTCTGGCGGTTTTTACGACTGCTATTGCACGGTTCCCGGTATAGACCACATTATCCCGGTGGATGTGTATATCGGCGGTTGTCCTCCGCGTCCGGAAGCTTTCTTCGATGCAATGTTTGATTTGCAGAAGAAGGTCAAAGACGAATCCTTCATGAAGCAGCGTGCCGAAAGCGTCAAGGAACAGCTTGAGTTCATCAAGGCGAAGACTGCCGAGGTCAAGCGCGAAGCTAAAGTCGCAGTTCACGAAAAAGTCGCTGACGTGAAGGAATTCGTGAAAGAGAAAGAACAGAATCTTGTAAAGAAAGCCCAATTCTGGAAGGAGTAGGATGATGACTGTTGAAGAAATCCTCGCCGCCCTTGAAGAAAAGTTTGGTGCCAAGCGCGAAATGCAGGACAAGTGGGGCGTGACGGCTATCGTCTCTGCTTCTTACCTGCATAACGTCGTCCAGTTCATCAAGGATGAAACCGGCATCAAGTTCGATATGCTCGTGGATATTGCCGGTATCGACTACTTGACTTACCCGAATCACGAGGGCCCGCGCTATGCGGTCGCCTATGCTTTCAAGAGCATGAAGAATCCGGGGGCCCGCATCCGTCTGAAGGTGCTGGTTTCCGAAGAAGACCTCAAGGTGCCGACGATTAGCGACCTCTATGCGAATGCCAACTGGTACGAACGTGAAGTCTATGACCTCTCGCAAGGATTACCCTGCCCAGAAGCGCCAGTGGCTCTCGACGAACGATTACCTGCTTCCGCAGTTGGAACAGCGCCTTGAAGAACTCGGTTACAAGGTCGTCCAGCGCAGTAAGGAAGTGGAAACGAACGACAACGAATTTTTGGAAGGGAGTATCAAGGAATGATCGTATTAGATCCGAATGGCGAAAAGCTGAATTTGATGCCCTTGAACGTGGGGCCTAGCCACCCGGCGACTCACGGTTGCTTGCGTTTCATGGCAGCCATGGATGGCGAAACCATCGTGGCTTCTGTCGAGGAAATCGGCTACCTGCACCGCGGGTTCGAAAAGATGGTCGAACGTGGCACTTGGCAGCAAGTGGTTCCTTATACGGACCGCTTGAACTACTGCTCCGCTATCATGAACAACATCGCATTCTGCCGTGCCGTGGAAAACATGTTCCAGGTCGAAATTCCGGAACGCTGCAAGGTGCTCCGCGTGATTGTGAACGAACTTAGCCGTATCAACGACCACTTTGTGTGCGTTGCCGCTGCGTTCCAGGACTTGGGCGGTACGACTCCGTTCATGTACGCCTTCAACCCGCGTGAAGAAATCATGTGCATCTGGGAAAAGCTCACGGGTGCGCGCCTCACGAACAGCTTTGCACGCATTGGCGGCCTTTCTCGTGATAGCTACGCAGGCTTTGAACAGGATGTTCTCGCGGCCCTCAATTCTACCGAAAAGGCTTTGAAGGACTTGCACGCCTGCTTGGACAGAAACCGCATCTTCCTTGACCGTACGGTGGGCATCGGCAAGATTTCTGCTGAAAAGGCCATCAGCTACGGCTGGACCGGCCCGTGCCTCCGCGCTTCCGGTGTCGCTTCTGACCTCCGCAAGGATGAACCGTATTACGATTACGAAACCTACGACTGGGAAGTCGTGGTCGGCACTCAGGGCGACTGCAACGACCGTTTGCAGGTTCGTTTGGCCGAAATTGAAGAATCCGTGAAGATTGTGCGCCAGGCTCTCAAACGCCTTACTCCGGGCCCGGTCGATCTCGTCGATCCGCGTATCCGCGTGCCATCGCACAAGCTCGCTTACCAGGACATGGAAGGCCTTATCGGGCGCTTCAAGAGCGTGTATGAAGGCATCCGCGTTCCGGAAGGTGAATACTACTGCGGTAGCGAATGCGCTAACGGTGAACTCGGTTTCACGATTATTTCTGACGGCTCTGGCCATCCGTACCGCATCAAGGTGCGACGCAGTTTGCTGCATTCCATGAACTCGTCGAAGGCGGTCTCTTGGCTGACTCCATGGCCGTGCTTTCGGGTCTCAACATTATTGCTGGAGAACTTGACCGATGAGAGAACATATTACTGGCGCTGTCCAATTTGTCTCGAACAATCATTTGAAGTTCGACCGTCCGGCGCAGCCGATTGATGCGTTGCCGGATCCGGGCCAGATGTTTGGCTATGTGAACAAGCCTGTGCCGCAGCCTCCTACAAAGGATGTGCTCGCGAAACTCAATACGCCCGAAATCAAGGAACGCTGTGCAGATTTGCTCAGCCGCTATCCGGTCGGTCAGGCTGCACTTCTCGAAGTGCTCTGGCTTGTACAGGGCGTGTTCGGCTGGGTGCCGCGCGAAGGGATTCGCTGGGCGGCAGGCGTCTGCGGTTGCGCTCCGGCTCATGCTCTTGGCGTTGCTACGTTCTATACGATGTACAACCACGCTCCGAAGGGCAAGTTCCTGTTGCAGTTCTGCCGCAACATCAGCTGCACCATCAAGGGCGCTCCGAGCCTTATCGCTTATATTGAAAAAGCTTTGAACATCAAGACGGGCGAAACGACTCCGGATGGTCTCTTTACGATCCTCCAGGTCGAATGCCTCGGTTCTTGCGGTAACGGCCCGATGATGCTCGTGAACGACGACTTTGCGACGGATGCTGATGGCGACGTGCTCACGATGAAGCCGGGTACGACGCTTACCGAAGACAGCATCGACCGCATTCTCAAGTGGTGCTATGCCCATGAAGACAACATTCCGAAGCACGATGTGCTCGGCGGTACGGTGAAGGGCCACTGCGGTCATCCGGGCGCTCCGGGTGCTATTGCAAAGCCGCAGGTGGCGGACTACGCTCCTCCTTCTCCGGTTTTGAATGTCAAGTCCGAAGCTGACGAAACGGGCGCCACCCTCACTTGGAAGGGCGCTCCGGAATTCACGAAGATTGTCGTCGAAAAGAAGAACGGCAAGGACTGGGTCGCCGTGGGCGAGCCGGGCGTGAAGGACAAGGCTTTTGTAGATCCGAACGGAAAGGTCGGCGACGAATACCGTATGATTGCGACCTCCGGTGAACGTGTTGCTAAACCCTCGGCGGTTGCTGTGACAAAGCAGAAGCCCGCACCGGAACAAAAGGCGGTTTAATTATGGCTGAATGTGTAAAAGTTTGTACGCAGAACTTTGGCAAGGGCGCCCAGGACATCGAAGTCTACAAGAAACTGGGTGGCTACGCGAACATTTCTGAACGCTTGTTCAACATGAGCCAGTTTGAGCTCATCGATTACGTGCAACGTTCTAACCTCCGCGGTCGTGGTGGTGCAGGCTTCCCGACGGGCATGAAGTGGAGCTTTGTGCCGCGTGGTACGGGCAAGCCGGTTTACATTGTCGTAAACGCTGACGAAGGCGAAGGCGGTACGTTCAAGGACCACTTCCTCATGCTCGAAGATCCGCACCGCTTGATCGAAGGCCTTATCATTGCCGCTTGGGCACTTGGCTCTCGCGCGGCCTACATCTATTGCCGTGGCGAATTCCTCCCGTGCATCGAAGCCTTGAACAAGGCTTTGAACCAGGCTTACGCCGCTGGCTACCTCGGCGAAAACATTTGCGGCACGAAGTTCAGCTTTGATATCTTTGTGCATCGCGGTGCTGGCGCCTACATTTGCGGTGAAGAAACTGCTCTTATTAACTCTCTCGAAGGCCAGAAGGGCCAACCGCGCTTGAAACCGCCGTTCCCGGCTGTTTGCGGTGCCTGGAAGTCCCCGACTTGCGTGAACAACGTCGAAACGATTATGGCGCTTCCGTGGATTTTGAGCCACGACCCGAGCGACTACGCCAAGATGGGTACGCCGCGCGCCGGTGGTACGAAGGTGTTCTGCATTTCCGGTGACGTGAAGAATCCGGGTGTGTATGAAGCGCCTCTCGGCACTCCGATGATGACGATGATCAACGATTACGCCGGTGGCGTCGTGGGCGGCAAGCTCAAGGCTGTGCTCCCGGGCGGTTCCTCTTGCGCTCCCTTGACGGCAGAAGAAGCTGCCGTCGCCACGATGGACTACGAATGCCTCGCCTCGATGAAGACGATGTTCGGTTCCGGCGCTATGATCGTTATTAATGATACGCACAACATGGTGGACCTTTTGAATTGCCTCGGCAACTTCTACAGCCACGAATCTTGCGGCCAATGCACGCCGTGCCGTGAAGGTACAGGCCTCTTGCACCGCATCTTGAACCAGATGGTGGCCGGTAACGGTCACGATGGTGATGTGGAACTGATGCAGAGCCTTTCTAGCGGATTTGGTGGCGTGACGATTTGCCCGCTTTCGATTTCTCTCGGTGGCCCGGTCTCGAGCTACACTGCAAAGTTCCGTGCGGACTTTGACGAATATATCGCTAAGAACCCCGAACACGCAAAACCGCGTATTCAAGAAACAAGTCGTCCTGGAATTTTCTGGTAATAATATGAGTAACTACTACAATATGCCGAAACTCCCGACCGAAGCAAGCCCGAAGGTGGAAATCTTCGTGGATGACAAGGCCGTGATGGTTCCTGGCGATACCAACCTCCTCGAAGCCTTGAAGGCTGTCGGGATTGAAACTCCTCACGTATGTTATCATCCGTATTTGCCGGTGTCGGGTAACTGTCGTCAGTGCCTGGTAGAGCAGGAAGGCCCGCGCGGTCGCATGCTCGTGATTTCGTGCTATACTCCTGTGACTCCGGGTATGAAGATTTATACCCCGGCATCCAGCGCCCGTGTGAAAAACGCTCGCAAGGCCACACAGGAATTCATGCTGGTGAACCACCCGCTGGATTGCCCGATTTGCGACAAGGCCGGTGAATGCACCTTGCAGGAAAACTACATGGAAGCAGGCCAGAACGAAAGCCGCCTCCGTCCGGAATACGGCAAGAATTACCACGGCAATCCGGAACATCAGTTCATTGATGCGAAGGGCCAGCTCCGTGGCGGTAAGCATGTGGACATCGGTCCGCGCATTTTGCTCGACGAAGAACGTTGCGTGCAGTGCGACCGTTGCGTACGCTTTATGCGTAGCATCGCGAAGGACGAACAGCTAAGCTCGACCACGAATACGACCTCTGTGTCACGGACGTATGCCCGACGGGCGCCATGACGGCAAAGTACTTCCGCTTCCAGAAGCGCGTTTGGCTCCTTTCCCATACGCCGACGATTTCGATGGACGATTCCCTCGGTGCAAACATTTGGCTTGACCATGCCGATGGCCGCATCTACCGCGTGATGCCGCGTTGCAACCCGGAAGTGAACCGCAGCTGGCTCTCCAATACGAGCCGTCTCGCTTTCCAGCAGTTCGACAAGAACCGCTTGCCGGCAATCGATGTTTCCGCTATCCAGCTTAGCGGTGGCAAGATCGCTCTCGTTGCTGGTGGCGCTTGCACGAACGAAGACCTCGCTGCTCTCAAGATGCTCAAGGATGCTCTCGGTGACCGCGCTGAACTCTTCGGCGGCTCCCTCCTCAAGGTGGGTACTCCGGACGGTATCGCAAAGAGCGGTGACCCGGTGGCAAACCGCGCAGGCATGAAGCTCATGGGTTTTGCAGACGTTGCCGAACTCCTCAAGCGTGCAGGCGACTTCGGCAACCTCATCACGGTGAACGCAGACCTCTACGGCGAAGACGCTGCCGCAGCCAAGGTTCTCGACAAGATTTCGAACCGTATCGCCTTTTCCGCTTTCGATGACGCTACCGCCAAGAAGGCGAAGGTCGCATTCGGTATCCGCCACTGGAGCGAAGTCCAGGGCACGATGGTCAACAGCCTGAACATCTTGCAGAAACTCTCTGCCGCTCCGACTTGCCCGGACGAAAAGCTTGCCCCGGCCTACGAAGTGATTTCCGCTTTGGCAGGGAACAAGTTCAATTCGGCTTGCGAAGCTTTCAAGAAGGCTCGTGAATACGTGCCGGCTTTCGCCGACATTACCTATGACGCCATCAAGAGCACAGGAAAGCTCCTTGAGGGAGGTAACGCATAATGGATATTATGATTGAATGGGCAATTACGATTGCGAAGTTCGCTTTCTGCTTCGTACCTGTCCTTTACATCCTCCTTTTAATCCCGATGGAACGTCGTGGCGCTGGCTTTATGCAAGACCGCCAGGGCCCGAACCGCTCCTACATCAAGATTCCGTACTTCGGAAAGATTCGTTTGCTCGGCTACGTGCAGAACATGTGCGACGGTACTAAGCTCTTCTTCAAGGAAATGTTTGCTCCGGCTGGCGTGAACAAGTTCCTTTACTATGTGGCTCCGGCAATTCCGTTCGCCATCGTGTTCCTTAGCCCGTGCGTCATTCCGTGGTTTGGCCCGATGATTTTTGACTGGGGTGGCGAAACAGTGCGCATTGCAGGTTCCATCATCGATTCCGATGTGGGCGTGCTCTTGCTTTTCGGTTTCTCCTCGATCTCGGCTTACGGTGCCATGCTCGCGGGTTGGGCTTCCAAGTCCAAGTACAGTTTCTTGGGCGCTCTCCGTACGAGCTCCATGACGATCAGTTACGAAGTCTGCCTCGGCCTCTCGCTGATGGGCATCTTGCTCCTCGCCGGTTCCTTCAACCTCACGGACATTGTGCAGTGGCAGGAACATCACGTGTGGGGCATCGTCGCCCAGCCGGTCGCTTTCTTCTGCTTCCTCATTGCAAGCATTGCTGAAACGGGCCGTGCTCCGTTCGACGTCGCCGAAGGTGAACCGGAACTCGTTGCCGGTTACCACACCGAATATGGCGCTATGCAGTTCGGCCTCTTCTACATGGGCGAATACTCGCACATCTGCATCAACAGCTTCCTCATTGCGACGCTGTTCCTTGGCGGTTATGCGGTTCCGTTCGTGACGACCGAAACGATGCAGGAACACATGGGTGGCTCCCTTGCCATTCTCTGTGGCGTGCTCGCTTTCATCGCTCTCGCTTTCCTCCACATGATTTACCGCTATTCCAGAAAGCTCAAGGCGACCAAGCTTACGCACCGCTTTGAAATCCTCCAGGAATACAAGCTTTACAAGATTGTGGCCTGGGTCGCAACCGCAGTGTTTATCGCTCTCGGTGTTGCAGCCTGGTTCTTCTACAATCCTGAAAACTTCGTGGTGAACGGACTTGCTGTCGGTAGCTTTGCAACGGCAGTCGGTACGGCACTCATCCACTTGCTCGTGCTCGTTGCAAAGAGCCTCATCTTCTGCTGGGTCTGGATTTGGGTCCGCTGGACGCTGCCGCGCTTCCTATCTTGAATATCGCCCTCATCAACCTCGTGGTGACTGCGGTCATTGCAAAACTTTTAGGGGGTAACTAATGCGCGTTATTAAGCAAAAACCGATGACCATCATCGAACGCCTTTACATTTTCGAGGCGATTCGCGGTCTGTGGACAACCCTTAAGCATGCGGCCCGCGGCTTGTTCCGCTACGAAGAACTTCCGACGATTTCTTACCCGGAAGGTAAGCCTGAAGTCCGCAACACCTACCGTGCCAGGCACCGTTTGATGCTTCGCCCGGATGGTACGCCACGTTGTGTCGCTTGCGGCATGTGCGCAGCGGCTTGCCCTGCCCACTGCATTTTCATCGAAGCGACGCAGAGCGATGACCCGCGTATCGAAAAGCGCGTGATGCGTTTTGACATCGACCACTTGACTTGCGTGTTCTGCGGCCTTTGCGCCGAAGCCTGCCCGGTCGATGCCCTCCGCATGGATACAAAGCAAATTATTTTCGAACACCGTTCCCGCGAAGACTTCGTGGCACACCTTTACGATCTCACCAACTGGGATCCGAAGGATTACCCGGATGACGAACAGAGCCAGATGGCTCCGGGCGGTACAAAGAATGCCGAGGCCCGCAAGGTCTGGGGCATGGAGGTAAAATAATGCTCGCATTGATTTATTTCATTGTCCTCTCGATTATCGCAGTCGGCAGTGCCGTTTGCGTGCTCCTCTCCAGGCACCCGCTTTACGGCGCCCTTTCGCTGGTATGCTCGATGGTGTCGCTTGCCGGTATTTACGGCCTTCTCGGAAGCCCGTTCCTCGGCGTCGTGCAGATTATGGTCTATGCCGGTGCCATCATGATGCTCCTCACGTTCGTGATTATGGTGCTGAACGGCGCTCGCGACTCGAAGACTCCGATGTTCGACAAGGTTTCGCTCTTTGTGATTCCGGCCGTCATCGTGCTTGCCGGTCTCGTGGGATTTGCCTTTGTCCGCTCTTCGTTCGATTTCGATGTTGCAACGATTCGCGGTTCTGTGGCAATCACTTCCAAGACTCTCTTTGATGTAGCTCAGACAGGCCCGGGTTACTTCGTGCTTTTCGAAGTCCTCGGCGTTCTTCTGCTTTCTGCCATGGGTGCCGCAGTGCTTCTCGCCAAGAAGCGCCTGGGTTCCGTGGATTCCGAAAAAACGGAGGATAAACACTAATGGAACTCCAAGCTATATATGTTCAGATTTTGGCCTTGGTCATCTTTGCCATCGGCCTTATCGTCGCGGTCTCCCGCCGCAATGTGTTCTTTGTGCTGATGGGCGTTGAACTTGCCCTGAACGCCGTGAACCTCTCCTTCGTGGGCTTTGCGAAGACTCTGCCTGCGGATGCAAGCATTGTGGGGCAGGTGGTTCCGCTGTTCTCCATCGCAGTCGCCGCAGCCGAAGCTTGCGTCGGCCTTGCCATGGTCATCCTCATTTTCCGCAACCGTGAAAGCGTTGACGCCGACACGTATTCTAACATGAAGGGGTAGTAAGCAATGATTTCTCTTGGACTCATACCTCTCTTCCCGCTGTTGGGATGCATTATACTCGGTGCTATCGCCGTTATTTCTTCGGGCAGCAAGAAGGGCCCTGCTGAAGGTTTCGTTGGAACTCTCGCAGTCCTCTTCCCGGCACTCTCTTTTGCTGGGGTGGCTCTCCTTTCGCTCAACATGCCGGATGGCGGCATTCGTGAAACGCTTTGCAACTGGATTGACATCCCGATGTTCCGTGTGGATATCGGATTCCTGTTCGATGGCCTTTCCCGCATCATGCTCTTGTTCGTGACGGGCATCGGTTCGCTCATCACGCTTTACTCGATCGGTTACATGCACGGCGACCGCGGCTTTGCCCGTTACTTCGCCTACATCAACCTCTTCTTGTTCAGCATGATCGTGCTCGTGCTCTCGGACAACTTGCTCCTCACGTTCCTCGGTTGGGAAGGTGTCGGCCTCTGCTCTTACCTCCTCATCGGTTTCTGGAACAAGGACCTCAAGAATTGCCAGGCAGCGAACAAGGCCTTCATCGTGAACCGCGTGGGCGATATCGGGTTCATTCTCGGTATGCTCTGCCTCGTGACGATTGGCGGCTCTGCCATCCTCAATTACGATGCGCTTGTGAACTTTATCCAAATGATTATTAACGGAAACCATTTGGAACTGGTTGTTCCGTTCCTTTCTGTGGCCGGCATCTTGTTCTTCATCGGTTGCACGGGTAAATCCGCTCAGATTCCGCTTCTTACTTGGCTTCCGGATGCCATGGCGGGTCCGACTCCGGTTTCTGCCTTGATCCATGCCGCGACGATGGTGACCTCCGGCGTCTATTTGCTCGCCCGTCTCGGCAGCATGTTCGCCCTCCTCCCGGTCGTTCTCGACATCATCGTGGTGGTCGGCATGCTCACCGCTTTCTGGGCCGCCGTTACGGGACTTTTCCAGAACGACATCAAGAAGGTGCTTGCTTACTCCACGATTAGCCAGCTCGGTTACATGTTCATGGCTTCCGGTGTTTGCGCCTTTGACGCTTCTATCTTCCACGTGTTTACCCACGCCTTCTTCAAGGCGGCGCTCTTCCTTGGCGCTGGTGCCGTGATCCATGCTCTCGCCGGTGAACAGGACATGCGCAAGATGGGCGGTCTCCTCAAGAAGACTCCGGTCACGGCTTGCGTCATGATTTTCGCGTTCCTCGCGATTGTCGGCTTCCCGTTCTTTGCCGGTTTCTGGTCCAAGGACTTGATTCTTGAACGCTTGTTCATGAACTGCTCGATGTACATTCCGGGCTTCTCTATTTTTGGTCAAGAAATTCCGAACATTCCGCTGAACGGTGCCGTCTATGCGGTTGGCCTTGCAACGGCTGTGATTACCGCAGTCTATATGGGTCGCCTCATTATCCTCACGTTCTTTGGTAGCTACCGTGGTTCCAAGGAAAGTGAAGAACACATCCATGAAGCTCCGGCTGTCATGCTCATCCCGATGGTGATTCTCGCTTTGGGTGCCGTGTTCGCTGGTTTCCTCTGGGCCGATTCCATCGGTATCAAGTTCTTTGCCGAAACGCTCGCTCCGGTCGTCGGTGCCGCCCAGGCTTACAATACCCCTGTCGTGACGGCTCACCTGAACCCGGTCATCTTTGCTGCTCTCGGCACGGTTGCTGCTTTGCTCGGTATGTATATTGCTTACAAGCTTTACGCCAAGGCACGTATTCCGGTTGCAAAGGGGAGCTCCGCTCCCGAAGGCGGCAAGGCTACGTGGACGTTCTTGTTCGATACCATCCACAAGTACGTGGGCATTATCCCGGTCAACGTGCTCGCATGGATTTGCGATGTTGTCGTGGATAAGATTCTTGCGGCTGCTCAGTGGACGATTGGTGCAATCGCTACGATTCTCGGCGACGGTGCCGCTTCGTTCCAGGTGCGCAAGGTCCGCGTTCAGATTGCCCTTAGCATATTGGGCTTGATTGCGTTAATGGCAATTGTTCTTTTGACTGGAGGTTCTCTCTAATGCTGTTACATCTCCTTGTCCTCGCCCCGTTCGTTGCCGCCATTCTCATGGTGATGACGTCCAAGGAAGACGCCAAGTCTTCTTCCCGCCTTGCAATCTTGATGGGCATAGCCTTCACGGCGATGTCTGTTGCTCTCATTGCCGGCGGAAACGTTGCTACGGAAGCTATCGAATGGTTCCGCATCCCTGGTTGCAAAGGTCCTGTCTATTACTACTTGTACAATCATGGACTTGCCTCCTGGATGGTGTTCCTCTCTTGCGGACTTTCTCTCGTGGCGTTGATTTCTGCCCGCGGGATTACTAGCAGGAGCTATCGCAATTTCGCTATCGGCATTTTCTCGTTGATGGGCGCCATGAACGGCACCTTCCTTGCGGCTGATGCCGTGCTGTTCTTCTTCTTCTTCGAAGCGATGGTCATCCCCGCTGCGGTACTCATTGCCGGCTTCGGTGGCAAGGACAGAATGAAGGCGGCGATGACGTTCGCGATTTACACGCTGGTCGGTTCTGCTCCGATGATGGTCGCGTTGTGGTATTTGCTCACGATTGCGGACAACTCGATGCTCATATCGCTCGCGATTGCTCTCCAGAGTTTGCCTGAAGGTACGCAGAACCTGCTCCTCGTGAGCTTCCTCCTCGCGTTCCTTGTCAAAACTCCGATTTTCCCGTTCCACGGTTGGCAGGCGATTACTTACGCCGAAGCTCCGGCTCCGCTTTCTGCAATCCTCACGGGTGCGATGAGCAAGGCGGGCGTGTTTGGCTTTATCGTCTGGGTGCTCCCGATTTTCCCGCTTTCGATGAGTGCGATTACAGCCATGATGTGGCTTGGCCTCTTTACGGCGGTCTATGGCGCTCTCATGGCTCTACGCGCAACGGACGGCAAGAAACTCCTCGCATTCAGTTCCATGGGGCATTTGGGCCTCGCTGTTGCGGGCGTCTTTAGCGGTTCCGAAGTCATGTTCCCGGCGGTGCTTGTGCTGCTTGTGGCCCATGGCATTTCTGCCGGCGCCCAGTTCATTTTGATGGGCATTGCCGAACGTATGACGGGTACGCGCGAACTCGACCAGCTGGGCGGTCTTTCTTCCAAGAACCCGGTGTTCAGCACGCTGTTCGGTTTTGCGGGCGTTATGGCTCTTGCAGTCCCTGGTACGGCGGGCTTCGTCGGTGAATTCTCGGTGCTGCTCTCCTTGTGGGACATGGGGCCGCTTCCGGCTCTCGTGGCGGGCTTCACCTTGATCCTTTCGGCGGCTTACATGCTCCGCTTTATCCAGAAGGTCATCTTCGGCAAACAAGCTCGTGAATACGAAGAAGGTCGTCGCACGTCTCCGCTCGAAGGCGTTTCGATTGGCGTTATGCTTGCGCTTCTCCTGGTGTTCGGTTTCCATCCGGCTTTCGTGACGGATTCGCTCATGCAGGCTGACGAAACCGAAGATGCCGCCGCCGCTCAGGTTTTGAGCGATGCTTCCATCAATCAGGGCAACGCTCCGATGACTGAAGATGAAATCCACCAGCTGGATTCGACTCTTGCCGCCGCTGGTTTCAAGGAAGATGAACGCGCATCTATCATCGCCCAGATGAAGACGGAAAACAATGCTTCCGGGGCCGATGAAGCGAATGAAAATACTGTGAAGGGGGCTTCCGATGATGAATAACATTATTTATCTCTTGCCGGTTATCTGTGTTGTGCTGGGCGGCATGGTCGCTCTTGCTGCCGAGCCGTTCTTTGGCGACGAAAACAAGCACAAGGTGCTTCCTTGGGTTTCTGCATTTTTCATCGCTATGGGCGCTATCGCATTGTATTACGCCAATACCGAAACGCTTTTGAACCTCTACGCCATGGACCCCGTCCGTCGCGTACTTTGCATGGCAATCCTCCTGTGTGGCTTCCTCGGCATTGCGGGGCTCCAGTGGACGCTTGGCCGTGAAAAGTTCAAGGGTGGCGAAGCTTATGGCCTTATGATGCTTGCAACAAGTGGTGCCTTGCTCATGACTCAGGCAATCGACTTTGTCGCTTTATTCATCGCGATGGAACTCACGAGTTTCCCGATTTACGCACTTGTGGGCATCCGCCGCAAGGATATCAACGCGAACGAAGGCGTGTTCAAGTACTTTGTCTCGGGTGCAGTTTTCAGCGCCATCTTCCTTTACGGTGTTTCGCTGATTTACGGTGCCACGGGCTCGACGCATTTCTGCGGTCAGGTGATTGACGGCCGCATAGCGATTTACAGCGTGGGCATGCTCTTTGTGATTGCGGGTCTCCTCTTCAAGGCCGGTGCCGCTCCGCTCCATTTCTGGGTGGCCGATGTCTATACGGGCGCCTCTGTCGCCGTCACGGGCTTTATGGCTGCTGTCGTGAAGGTCGGTGCTCTTGCCGCTCTCGGAACTGTCTGGGTGAGCGTTCTCGTGACGCGCTCTGGTGCCGAAGCTGTTTGGAATCTCGCTGAGTCAGTGACTGTTGCAAATCCGTCCCAGGCTTTGTTCTATGTAATCGTGGTCGTCGCGCTCCTTTCGATGGTGATTGGCGCGTTTAGCGGTCTTGCCCAAAATTCCGTGCGTCGCATCTTGGCGTTCTCCGCCGTGATGAACGCTGGTTTTATTGTCATCGGTCTTTTGCTCCCGGATTATCTCGGCAAGGGCGAAATCCAGATGGGTCCGATGTTCTACTTCCTCGTCACCTACGCCATTGCTTCTGCGGGCGCCTTGACGGGTATTGCCTACATGTCGGGCATGGATGATTGCAAGGAAAATCTCGAAGACCTCCAGGGTGCTGGTCGCCGCCGCCCGTTTGTGGCTCTTGGCGTTGCCGTGTGCCTTGCTTCGCTCGCCGGCCTTCCGCCGGTTGCTGGATTCCTCGCCAAGTTCACGCTGTTCACCGAAGCATTCAACGCAGGTCTCGGCTGGCTTGCCATTGCTGGCTTTGGCCTTTCCTTGGTGGCTGCCGTCTATTACCTCCGCATTGTCTACGTGCTCTTTGCCCCGGCTAAGGATAATGCTTGCTGCGGACATAGCTGCAAGGTGAACGTCGCTTACGTCTATCTGCTCCGCTTTGCGGTCGCCGTTGCCGCTATCGCGCTCCTCGTGATTAGCGTCCATCCGGCATATGCATTGATTGGATAATGATACATGTCATCCTGAGCGAAGCGCGAAGGATCTAATGAATTGAAAAACGTCCCGGTTGAATTAAGCCGGGATGTTTTTTTTGTTTTTTTATTTGGTACACCGAATGGTGGACCACCGAATGGTGAACTATTTGGTACACCAAGTGGTGAACTTTTGAAAAAATTATATATATTATAGCTAGAGGTCTATTATGGCAGATGCTTTTATATATGGAGCTTCCGTTGAGGGTGAAAACTTTACGGATCGTGAAGAGGAAACTAAAAGGCTCAAGGCTAATTTTGAACATGGCGTAAACACTTTGCTTATTTCGAACCGACGAATTGGCAAGACGTCTTTGGTTCGTCATGTCAAAAACTTGGTCGATAAGAAAAAGGTATCTGTAGTTTACCTCGATATTTTTGATTGTCGTAGTGAATACGACTTCTATAATAAGCTTGCTGCTGCCGTACTTCAGCAGACTTCGTCAAAGCTGGATTTATTCTTGCAAAATGTCAAGACGTTTCTTGGACGAGTTTCTCCAAGAATTACCCTTAGCCCAGACCCTACAACGGATTATTCTGTTTCGTTAGGGATTACGCCAAAGGAATATGCTCCCGAACAGATTTTGCAATTGGCTGAAATTATTGCAAAAAAACAAGAAAAGCATATTGTTGTTTGCATAGATGAGTTTCAGCAAATAGGGGAGTTCCCTGAGTCCGTGACTGTCCAAAAAAGATTTCGCAGTGTGTGGCAGTTACAGCAAAATGTTTCTTACTGCTTGTTCGGTAGCAAAAAGCATTTAATGACCAACATCTTTCAGAATAAAAGCATGCCTTTTTTCCAGTTTGGCGATGCTATCTATCTTGGCGTTATTCCAGTAAAGAAATGGGTGCCGTTTATTTGTAAAAAGTTTAAACAGCAAGGGCTTGTCATTAGTGAAGAATTGGCCGCTCGTATATGTAATGAAGTAGATGGTTATTCCTCTTATGTACAGCAATTGGCGTGGCTTGTGATGCTGAAAACGGAAAAGAATGTAACTTCTAAAATTGTAGATAGTGCTGTTACGGAGCTTATTTCTCAAAATGCGGCTTTGTTTATGCAGCAGACCGAAGGGTTGACGAGCTATCAGATGAATATGCTTCGAGCTCTTGCCAGCGGAGTTCATGAAGAATTTACATCAAAGAATATTATGGATGAATTTCGCTTGGGAACAAAATCAAACATTGCTAAAATAAAGAAAATTCTTATCGACCGTGATTTGGTTGAAATGCGGGAATCTGGATTGTTTATAAGTGACCCCGTATTCCAAATGTGGTTTAAGAGGTTCTGCTTGTAAATTTTTGTATTTTGCTGTTAAAAAGGATCTCTCCAAAAAATGATTTGTCCGAAATGTGGTGAACCGTACGAAGACGATATGCCTCGTTGCCTTTGGTGCGGGGCTCCGAAGCCGGTGGCAAAACAGAATTCGGCTGACGGTGCTTTGCCCCAAGTTAAGACAGAGCCTATGGAGAATAAGGAAGAATACGTCTCGTATGTATCTCCGCGGAATGTTGGATTTTCAATCTTTGTTTTTTTGTCTTATGTTGCTGCAGTTCTTTTAGCTATTTTGGGAATGTTCATTTTTTTTGCGGTAGACGGAAAAGCGTCTCTTTTAGGAATACTTTTTTTGTTCGTTCCTTTTTCCGTATATTACGACCTGTCCGATTCAAAAAACTGCGTGTGTGAAATCAAATGGTATAAGGACAAGTTTGTAATATGCACCCGTTCTGATGAGTTTACGTTTACATTCGACAAGGACGAACTTTACAAGATTGAAAACGATGCTTTTGGCGGAAAAATATTTGTTTTCCGCAAAGATAAACAATGCTTCTATGTCAACGAACGCATCTTTCCTGAAGTTGTTGATGCCATGCAGAAGATTTATTGTGAATAAGGCCGAATAAACTTATAAAATTAAAACCCGGCCATTGAAGACCGGGTTTTGCAGTATTGTGGCGGGCGGAATTGCTTTAGTCTATTACGCAACGGACGGAGTACCAGTTCCCGTTCTTGCTTGCTTCATCTTGTTTGATATCCCACCAAGGAGCGGCGAACGCGACAGCATTTGCTTTTTCGCTATCGATTTCCGTAGATGTCCAAAAATAAGCTAGATCATGTTTAAAGGATTCTATGCCAGCATTATATACATAAGGTGCGGCGATTACAGAAAAACCGAAATCATCGGATCCATTGGAATACCAGTCTTCGTAGCCTTCGTCAATCCATCCACCATTAGATGATTTTAGGAGTATGCCGGCATGGTCTTCTATTCCTGTCGCGATTGCCAAATTAAGCCATTCCGTAGCATCTGGCAAGTGCGACCCTGTTGGGCAAATTCCACGAACGGGCTGAGATGGGGTACATTCCTTGCCGTAACCGCAATGGTTTGCCGTATTTCCTTCTATCAAACCGGCACTATCCATGGCCGCACTCCATTTGTAAAAACGGCCGTACTTTTCGCAGTTTTCCGATTTATCCTCATAGCAGACGCTTAGAGGTATTTCGTCTGATGGTTCTTTTGGATAATCGTAGTTCAGGTTCTCGGCCATCCATGTCTGGCTACCGATTTTTATGGTCTTGTATTCTTTTCCATCGCGATCATCCGTAAGTGTGCCGTACTTTATATTGCCATCTTTTATGCAACGGACGCTTAGCTGATCATTGAAACCTGTACCATCTGTATCGAAGAAAGAATGCTTATTGTAGCTGTAATCGGATTCGCTTAAACTGAAGATGTAAGCTGCATTTGCTGCATGGTATGTAAAACTCCAAAAGTGAGTTGCGTTTCCGTTATCCTTGTATTTTTCATAATCATAGTACCCTGCTAAAATTGCCGAAAAGCCGTAGTCATCCGTCATAGTCTCGTTTCCTGAATTTTGCTTGGACAAGAGCTTCTTATTGGCGTCTGTACCGATTTTTTCAACCATTGTCTTGAAATCTGTTATTTTCGGCAGGTGCCAGCCTGTAGGACAAACTTCTCTAGCTGTTTTCCAATCATAGAGACGACCATAAAAATCACAATTACTTGCTTGATCACCATAACATTTGCTACCTGTTATATTGTAGTTCAAGTTTTGCGCCATCCAGGTTTGATCGCCAATTTGAATGGTCTTGTAAACTTGATCGTCTCGGGAATCCGTAAACTCGTCATAAGTTTTTTCCGGATTCAAGAAATCCGTGGCGTTGATTATCGGATCCCCCTTTAGGCAGCGGACGGAGAAACCGTATTCTTTTGTCTGGGCGATTATTCTCGGTATGCTTTCGGTATCAAAGGATATATTTATGAGGTAAGCGTCATCGCTGTTGTCCTCCGTAAATGTCCAGAAATCCATGCCGTAACCCGCATAAGCGAATTGTCCCGTAGATGGATGCCAGTAACCTGCAGGCAATATCGTGAATCCGTAGTCGTTCGTACCGTTGCTGTTGCTTGCCCATCCGTTTGCGGATTTTAACTTTTGCACAACTTCGGATTCGCCATTTTCGCTGACGACATACTGAATGAGTTCTTCAAATTCAGCCTTTGTCGGCAGGTGCCAACCATCAGGACAAACTTCCTTGGCTGCCGACCATTGATACAGCCTTCCATATTGCTTGCAGTTGATGGTGTCGTTGTCATAGCACCAGCTGTTTACGTCATCATTGTAATTGAAATTGAGGTTCTGTGCCATCCAGGTCTGATTGCCGATTTCAACGGTCTTGTAGACTTGATTGTCTCGGGAATCCGTAAATTCGCCATAGGTTATATTCGGATTCAAGAAATCCTGGACGTTGTTTTCTTTCAAGCAGCGGACAGAGTACATGGAACCGTCCTTTTTGCTGCAAATACTGCTAAAGAAATTGCCATCCTCGATAATTTCTGCGATACAGGGGCCGTTGACTTCATCTTCAGTGGCGGTATTGAAGTAGGCTCCTTTATATATCCAATCATAATTTCCAGTACCGTATTTGAGACCGGCTGGTAAAATGGAGAACCCATATTTGTCATTTCCATTGAAGCTTGTTGTCCAGTCTGCCCATCCTATCACAGTTTTTAAGTTGTTACCAGCAATAGCATCGTTCTCTGCATTTTCGGCAAGAATGCGATAATCTCTCGTCCTTGGCAGCATCCAACCATCCGGGCAAACGGATTGGGCTTCGTCCCATGTATAGAGCCTTCCAAAGATATTGCAGTTGGTCTCCTTGCCGCCATAGCAACCGCTTTCAGGAGTTTCATAATTGAGGTTTTGCGCCATCCACGTTTGCGAACCGATTTGAATGGTCTTGTAGACTTTGCCATCGCGTGTGTCGGTAAATTCTTCATAATTTGCAGTCGTGCTCATGAAATCCTGTGCCCAAGTCTTGTTATTCGGGGCTTCCATAAATTCATCGTAAACGTTTTTTGCGGACTTGTACGTACCGACGGCCACGATATTGAATTTTGCACTATCCGATTTAGGCGGGAATATGAAGTCAATGGTGCTGACATACGGCAACATCATATCATATTTCATGCGACATTGGAAATCTGTCCAGTATCTGCAAGATGTCGTTATGTCTTCTGACTTAGGCAAAAGTGTCGTGCAGCCATCCGTGAATATGGGGGAGTATCCGGTGCTAATGGATAATATGATACTGTCTGCTTCCGAAGAATACGTTACGCAAATTCCGCCCCAGTCTTCTAGATTCGTTTTCGAGGAATCAACGATAAATTGTAATCTCGGAGATTCCGATGCATCAAGTACTTTGCCGCAGGCTCCTCCTTTGCACGCATTGGATACCTCTATGGAAATCGCGCTGAGTGTAATATTGGCTCCCAGCTCTATGTACTTGGAGTCTGTTGTATTGAAACCGAAATCGTTCTTGAAGTAATTTGTATCCACAAAAGCGTCGAGGACACTCTCTTGTGTTTCCATCGCCTTGGCGCCATACCAGATAAGATCTTCATCGGAAATATCGGTGGGGATGGGTTCTGTCTTGACGCAACGAACGGGGAGCGCTTCGTTGTCCAATGTCCAGAACTCCAATCTGGCGTTGTCGCTGGAAGCTTCGATATCGAAATTATACACAGCTTCTTCATTCTCTTGGGTTGTTGTCCAGAGATAGCTCCAGTAACCTTCGGTGGCGTAGACAAGGGAATCGTAGTGGAAATATCGGGATCCGGAAGGTAGCATGGAAAAGCCGTAATCGTCTGTTCCATAGATTCCTTTTTTGACCTTGTCCCATCCTATCTGTGACATTAGTTTTTTGGGATTATCGGTAGCTCCTGTATAAGTTAACAAGGTCTCGATTTCACTTTTGGATGGCAAATGCCAACCGCCCGGGCAAATACCGACGATGTTGTCGAACATCGGTTTGCATGTCTTGCCTTTGCCGCAGCCCTTGCTTATGTTCGAGTATCTCCCCGCGCTGTCCATTGCGGCGGACCACATGTAAAGGCGACCGTACTTTTTGCAGTACGAAGCGCTGTCTTTATAGCAGAAGCTGCTGTCGGTTTCAAAGTTCAGGTTCTGTGCCATCCAAGTCTGGTTGCCGATTTTTACGGTCTTGTAAACCTGTTCGTCACGTTTGTCTGTCATTTCGCCATATTCTATACTCGGGTTCAAGTAGTCCCATGCGGTCTTGAACAACATATTGTAGAAATAACTGGCGTCGATATCGACTGGAGATATATCGTTGTCGTTTCCGCACATGCCGTAACTACCGATTTGGTAAATATTGAAGAACTGCGAACTTCCCGATGCACCTTCGAAAACGATTGCTATGGAACTGAGTGATTGGGCGGCGTCTTCGCCCGACAATTTCCAGGAACCCTTTTCAAAGTCGCTCCATTCGAAGTTCTTGACATAGTATTTGTCGTTGCCTTCAACTTTGGGTAAAGTAACTTTCGCGGCGCCGAGCTCCAAGGTGTTCTTGCTCTTGGAATCGAGGTACAAGGTGGCGTTGTTGTCAGAGGTGTATGCAATGCAGAGACCCTTCATTGACGAGACGTCAACGGCTATATTTTTTTCTTGGCTTGGTTGCAGTTTAAATGATTCTTGAGCCCATGCGTTTTGGGGGCCGAACTTGATGAATCCGCACAAGCCGTTACAGGCTTCGTAAATGCCTTCTTTGGGGGCGAACATGGATGTTGTCCCATTCTTTACTGTGTCAAGAAGGGCTTCCCAAGGAGAGCCGCTGCCGAAACCGGTTCGTATCACGTTCGATTTGTCTTTTCCGTTCCAGATAAATTGCATTACAACGCTGCTGCTTGATTTTACGCTGCTGCTGGACGATACCGTGACGGGTTTCGTGCTGCTGCTGGACTTTGCCGTGCTGGCTTTTACGCTGCTGCTGGATTTGGCGGTGGTCGATTTTACGCTACTGCTGGACTTTACCGTGCTGGTCTTTACGCTGCTGCTGGATTTTACGCTACTGTTGGATGTTGCCGTGCTGGCTTTGGCGCTGCTGGATTTCGGATCGACAAGCGCATTTCCGCTAAAACCGACGGCGACCACATTAAGTCCTTTTTTTACAGACGTTTTCTTGGTGATGACGAAAGCGATGGTGTTCGCTTCGTTCTTGATAAATGAATTGAGGTTCTTTTCGCCTTTCACATGTTCTAGGTTTTCGTAGGCGATGGTCAAGACTTCAAACTCGCCAACGTTCAATTGTTGACGCCATTCGCTTTCCACGTTTCCGGATTTGTCGACTTTTCTCAAGCTGAGGTAGGCTTCGGAATATTCGTTGCCGTACGCTATGACGATATTGCTGTGCTTTGCGATATCGTTGCTTTTGACTTGAATACCCGCTTCGAAAGCGCCGGAGACCTTTTCCAGTTGAACGGCGATACCACCGTTCCGTCTAATAATCGGTGTCAGGTTTTCGGGTAAAAGGTCTGTGGAGAAATTGTACGCGTTGTCGTCCTTGCCTGCAAAGCTCAAGCTGACCGTTCCTTGGGTAAACTGGCTCCAGCTTTCTCCGGTCGCCGTTTGGCTTGTGAATGAGCCATCTTCTTGGACGCTGCACCATATCCAGTCTCCGCTATTGCAGGTCGAAGCCCAGGGCCAGTCAAAACTGTTTAGCATTTCTTTGAACGCGTTCTCGTCGCCATAGGGATCCTTCCATTCGTCTTCGTATTGTCCTACGTAGTCCGAACAGGCGATCATCGACAATAACGATGCGAGCAAAAGGACTGGCAGACGTTTCCCGTTTGTACGGGTGCGCGGGTTGATGGAGTGCTGTGGGTTCATTTCGGAAAATCCGTTAAATTTAGGTGTACGGTTAAACATTGTTTGCTCCTTAGAACAAGAAACTTATGCCGACGCCTGCGGCACCTAAAATTGCGAAAGTAATGCCGACATTGCGGAGTGTCTGTGCACTTTGGATTTTATCATGTTGATCCTTGTATTCGGTCGGGTTTACTGGGCTGACCTTGCTTTCGGATTTTGCCTTGTTGTTGCCGACTATAGCGAGCACCGTCCCGACGACGAACACTCCGGCGCCAATTCCGATAGGAATCCAGCGTATTTTTTTCGCCGGCTTGTCGTTGACGTTTGCGGGGACGCTTTCGCCTACGTTAGTTGTCTCTGCGGCTTCTTCGACTTGGGTCAATTTGACACTGTCTGGGGTCACAGCTGCGACCGTGTCGGTGACCGCTTGAACCTGCGCTTCGGTTAATGCTTGCGCCTCTGCCAGGGAATCTGCAATGGCTTGTAACGAATCCTGGGCGTTTACGATGGAATCGGGCGTGAAGGTGAGCTGGTGGGTCACATGCACGACTTCGTGCCACTTGGGTTCAAAAGCGACTTTGTCGGTCCAGCCTTCGCCCTTGAGTCTTACGTCGGCGCACAGCGGGACGACTCCTGCATACGGGGTGCTCCCGACTTCTACACCGTCGATAAACATGGCTACGGATTGGGGTTCTCCGTTATTTTCTGCGGCCAGCTCCAGTCCGCCATTGCCGCGGCTCAATTCCTTGTCAAAAATTTCGGTCTTGTTTTTCGCGATGGAAACGTTAAATTCGGTCGGATCGTAGCAGGGGTGTGTAAGCATGACTTTGTGTATGCCTGCTTCCAGTTCTATTTTCTGTTCTTCGGTTCGGGCTCCGTCTACCATTACGGTGAGTTTTCCCTTCTTGGCGATATTCCCGGAAAGTACCGGCTTGATTTCTAGCCAGCCAAAGTTCGGCACCATCTGGAAGTCGATTTTCTGGTTGTTGGTCTTGATGTCCACGATGGTTTCGGCATCGTCGTATCGTTCCAGCGATGCTACAATTCTGTGGTTTCCTTCTTCAACCTGCACCTTGCACGGTGTGCTCAAGCATTTGGGTACGGCCTTGCCGTCGATGGTCGGCACGGCTCCCGTCGGTTCCGACGTAATTTCCACGATGAACTTTTTCTTGCCGCCATAGCTAAAATCGCCCGTATTTCCCAGGGCTCCGATTCCACTGACGCCCGCAAAGCCCGACGTGCCCTTGATGTTCCTGAAAAAGGCCGGGGACTCTTTCTTGATGAGTTCAAGGAGTTCCTCGACGTTTTCGCCGCGACCGTTGAAGCTCGCGATAAGCTTGTTGCCGGCGGTCTCGTAAAGTTCGGCAGAGAGCGTCAGGGACTTTCCGAAACGCCCCACACGCGCCTGGCAAATAAAGTCGGCGGCGATATTCTTGCCGGTTTCCACGAGGCAGCTGCCTTCACAGTCCTCGATGGCTTTGCCGGGCGGCAACATCTGCTGGATATTCTCGCGTGTCATGATGGTGTAGTTCTGCACCGCGGGAAGTTCCTTGACGGCCTGCTCCCTCAAGACGTTCGTAAGGTATTGGCGGTCCGAAAGCGAAACACCATCCTTGGCGCTGCCGTCGGCACTTGTTTCGAGCACGGCCACGTAGGTTGCTTGTGATGCAGTTGTGAGAATGAGAAAAAGTAAAAAGAAAAGTTTAAAATTTTTCATACGATAAAAATAACATTAATTACATAATTCGTTATTCTAAATGGTAACAGATTGCTGAATTGGGGGATGAAAAAATCCCCTGCCGGGAGCAGGGGAAAAAGCGTAAAACTGAAATAGAGGTTTTCTAGAACACGAAACGGAAATCGAGTGAGAGTGCCACTTTGGAATTTCCGCTCTCAAATAAAGGGAAAAACGTCAGCGCATCGATACCGAAATGTTTGCCAAAGTCGCAGTTCAAGCCCATAGGGAGCAGCATCCCGACTACGTCACCGCCGCTAGCCTTGAGGGATACTGCTGAACCCGTAGTGAAGTGCACGTGGTTTCCGCCAAAATAAAACATGAGCGGAAGAAAAATGAAATCATCGCTATTATAGGATTGCCATCTGATGTCGACCGTCATGTAGACTCCGTTCCGGCGACTTAAGCGAAGTTTTACACCCAAGCCTGCATCGAGGACACCCGCGTGTAGGAAGAATCCAGCTTTGGGCCAGGTCGCTACGGTCGTGTTGGAACTCGAAGACGTATAATACTCAAAATTTTGATTTTGTGTTGCCTGCTGCTGCGCAGGATATTGCTGTTGCGCGGGATACTGTTGTTGCGCCTGATACTGCCGCTGTGCGGGATATTGCTGTTGCACGGGATACTGTTGTTGCGCTTGATACTGCCGCTGTGCAGGGTACTGCTGTTGCACGGGGTACTGCTGTTGCGCAGGATATTGTTGCTGTGCAGGGTATTGTTGCGGTGTGGATTTCCAAGCGGCGTTGGGATTCTTGTTGTTGGTTTTTACGCTACGGAAAAAGTCGGGAGACTTGAGTATGATGAGCTTGAGCAATGCGTTCAAGTTGGACCCAAGACCGTTGAAACTCGCAATGAGTTTGTTTCCCGCTGTTTCATAGAGTTCTGCGGAAAGCGTAAGGGTCCCGTTAAAACTGCTTATGCGTGCCTGGCAAATGAAATCTGCGGCAATGTTCTTCCCGGTCTCGGCGAGGCAGCTCCCTTCGCAATCTTCAATGGATTTGCCGGGAGGGAGCATCGCGGTTATATTCTCGCGCGTCATGATGGTGAAGTTCTGCGAGGCGGGGAGTTCTTTTACGGCTTGCTCGCGCAATACGTTTGTGAGGTATTGACGGTCGGCGAGGGGAACCTTGTCTTTTATAGTGGCGTCAGCTCCTGTTTCGAGAACGGCAACATATGCCGCCTGCAATGATGCTACGAGGGTCAGTAAAAGAAAAAAGGCAATTTTAACGTTTTTCATGCGAAAAAAATAACTTTTTATCTAAATTTTTGGTGAAATCGAAAAGGAAATACTTATGGAAAAAGTCTATCGTTCTGGGATTGGTTTTGATGTTCACAAGCTGGTGGAGGGTCGCAAGTGCATTATCGGCGGTGTGGATATCCCGTATGAGAAAGGTTTGCTCGGTCATAGCGATGCGGATGTTCTGTTGCATGCAATCAGCGATGCGCTGCTGGGGGCCGCAGGTCTTGGTGACATCGGCACGTATTTCCCGGACTCGGACCCGGCGTTCAAGGGGGCCGACAGTTTGGAACTTTTGCGCAAGGTGGGCGAGGAAGTCAAGAAAGCCGGTTTCGAAATCGTGAATATAGATAGTATTGTGATGTGCGAACACCCGAAAGTGAATCCGCATAAGGATGCTATGAAGGCGAACATCGCCCGCGTGCTCGACCTCGATGTGAAGCAGATTGGCATCAAGGGAACGACGACCGAAAAGCTCGGCTTCACGGGTCGCGGCGAGGGCATTGCAAGCCAGGCCATCGCCATGGTGCGCTCTATTTAATTGCTTCAAACGTCATTCTGAACGAGCGGAGCGATGTGAAGAATCCAGTTAAATTTCACTGGATCCTTCGCGTTGCTCTGGGGTCGCTTCGCTTTGGGCTATGGGCACGGAGCTAAAGCTCCTATGAGGTCGCTTTGCTCTGGGCACGAGGCTCGAGAAGTTGTGTGCTGTGTGTAGTGTGTAATGAAAATCACCTCACACCTCACACCCCAAAGGGCCGAAGGCCCGAGCTCACACCCCACACCTCTCTCTCCTTCGTTGTTCCCGGTTCAACATGAACGGGGATTTCTTTTTTTCTTTGCAAAGATTTTACTTTGCTTTTTCTATATTTTACGCCAGCTTTACAATAAACAATTCACCGCCATGAGCCCGAACTAGCTGAAAGGCAGCGACGATGATCCGGTAGTGGCGTAATAGAGGTAAATACTATATGGCCTGGATGGCTCTAAAAATGTTGGGATGTTTGGCGCTGCTCATGTTCGGCATGAAGTCGATGAGTGAGGCGCTGCAAAAGATGGCAGGGCCGCAGCTTCGGCATGTGCTTGGCACCATGACTACAAATCGTTTTACAGGTATGCTCACCGGCATGTTTGTAACAGCCTCTGTACAGAGTTCGACCGCCACCACATTGATGACGGTCTCTTTTGTTAATGCGGGGCTTTTAACGCTAATGCAGGCGATTTCGATCATCCTCGGTGCCCATATTGGTACGACGGTGACCGCATGGATCATGAGCCTCGGGTTCTCGTTCAACATCGCGAACTTCGTTTATCCGGCGTTCTTCATCGGCATCATACTTGTTTATATGAACAAGAAGCGAGTCTTGGGCGAGTTCCTGTTCGGTGTCGGATTCCTTTTCCTCGGGCTTACGACGCTCAAGGAGACGGGCTTTAGCGTGGTGCAGGACCCGGCGGCAAACGCTTCGATTAGCGCCTTCTTCGCTCGCTTCAACGACCCGAATTTCTTCAATTCGCTGTTCTTCCTCGTGATGGGTACAGTGCTTACGTTGTGTGTGCAGTCTTCTGCAGCCATCATGGCTATCACGATGATTCTCTGCTCCACCGGCGTTTTGCACATCGACCAGGGTATCATGCTCGTGCTTGGCGAAAACATCGGTACGACGATTACGGCGAACATCGTGGCGCTCTCCGCCAATACGCAGGCCCGCCGTGCGGCGCTTGCTCACTTTACGATTAACGTAATAGGCGTTATCTGGGTGGTGATTGTGCTCAAGTGGTTCCTCGCTGCTGTTTGCCACGTGGTCGGTTTTGACCTCGGCATTCGCCCGGGCGACGAAGGCTATGCTGGTAACCTCGCGAAAATTTCCGTGGTGCTTGCGACGTTCCATTCGGCTTTCAACGTGTCGAATACGTTTATCCAGATTTGGTTCATCAAGTACATCGAAAAGTTCGTGTGCCGCGTGATTAAGCCCAAGAACTCCGAAGAAGAAGAAGATTCCCGTTTGCATTTCATCAGCTCGGGCCTCATGGGGACTCCTGAGCTTTCGCTTCTCGAAGCGCGCAAGGAAATAAGCCTGTTCGCGACTCGCACTCACAAGATGTTCAACTTCGTGCCTAATTTGCTTGAAATGAAGGAAGAGAACGACTTTGTGAAACTGTTTGCCCGCATTGAGAAGTACGAAGGCATTAGCGACAACATGGAAATCGAAATTGCAAATTACTTGAATAAAGTAAGCGAAGGCCGTTTGAGCCCCGAAAGCAAGACGACTATCCAGGCGATGCTCCGCGAAATTTCCGAGATTGAGAGCATTGGCGATTCATGCTATAACATGGCCCGCGCCATCAACCGCAAGTTCCGCAGCAAGGAAGACTTTACGGAGGACCAGTATGCGCATATCAAGCATATTATGGGGCTGTGCGAAAAGGCTCTAGTGCACATGATTGCTGTGCTTGACGATTCGCAGCAGGTGGATGCGAACCGCACGCTGAACCTGGAGAACGAAATCAACGACTATCGCAAGCTCCTGAAAGAGAAGAACATCGTGGATATCGAAAACCAGAAGTACAGCTACCAGATGGGCGTGCATTACATGGACGTGGTGAACGACTGCGAAAAATTGGGCGACTACGTGGTGAATGTGGTCGAAGCCCATGCGAACAGGAGATTTCTGGTGTAAAATGCTGAAAAAGTGCAAGTCTTTTGAGGCTTTGCGTTAGATGCCCCGGTCATTGAGCTGGGGCTTTGTCTTATGTTTTTGTAAAATTTGTGTAAAGTGTAAATAAAACCTTTGCGAAGCCTTTGTTTTAGGCATTGAAATAATTAGAGGGTCTTTTTATTTTAATGTTGCGTAAATTCGTAAATTTTAAACATGATTTACATCGTAGAAGACAATTCCGAAATCCGCGAAATGGAAACCTATGCGCTCAAGAGCAGCGGTTTCGAAGTCAACGCTTTTGATTGCGGGAAAAGCCTGGATGAAGCGGTTAAGTCTTGCGTGCCGGATTTGTTCATTCTCGATATCATGTTGCCGGGCGAAGATGGCCTTAGCATTTTAAGGCGTCTTCGCGCACAGGAAATTACCAAAAACGTTGCCGTCATCATGCTTACGGCCAAAGGTTCCGAGTTAGATAAAGTCAAAGGGCTCGACTCGGGAGCGGATGACTATATTGCGAAACCTTTCGGCATTTTGGAATTTATCTCTCGCGTCAAGGCGTTGCTCCGTCGTTCGGGCCGATTGAATACCGATGCCGAAGAGCAGAAAACGTTATCTCTCGGGGGAGTATTTCTCGATGAAGCGAAGCACACCGTTACCGTTGGTGGCGACAATGTGGAGCTGACCTACAAGGAATACGAACTTTTGAAACTTTTCTTGTCGCATCCGGGGCTTGTCTATTCTAGGCAACAGATTCTGGAAAAAATATGGGGCATTGATTTTAAAATGGATACGCGGACTGTCGATATGCATGTCAAAACGCTCCGGCAGAAATTGGGTGAGCAGGGTTCCATCATCCAGACGGTTCGCAATGTCGGGTACAAGGCTCAATGAAAGACCGTTTACGATACAGCTTGATTTACATGGGCGTGATTGCCGCTTTGTTTGCTGTATTTTTTACGGTGCGTGTTTTCGAAGGTGAAATGACTGACCAGCTCAAGAGTCAGCTGCGAGAGAACTTACGGCTGATTGAAGTGGCCTATACTAACGAAGCCCTTGGAGACGAACCCCAGAAATTATCCCGGTATGCAAGCAAGGACCTCCGCATTACGCTCATTGACCCGAAAGGTGGAATTCTCTACGACAGCGACGCCGAAGCGGTCAAGATGGAAAACCACAACGACCGCGAAGAGGTCATAGACGCTTTTGAGAAAGGCGTCGGCGAAGACCTCCGTTATTCTTCAACCTTGCAGGCGAAGGTGTTCTACTTTGCCAAACGGCTGGGGGATGGTAAGGTTTTGCGCCTTGGAATGCGCCAGGCGAATCTGCAGCAGGTCTTTTCTAAGACCATCCCGTATCTTATCGTCTTGCTGGCGGCTATTGTCACTGCGTCGATTCTGATTGCGATTGGACTAAGTCGAGCCTTCATCAGCCCGCTCCAAAAGTTGGTGGATCAGTTGGGAACGCCCGAATGGATGAGCATAGAGAACGTCTATAAGGAAATCGCGCCTCTCGTCAACACCATCCGCAAGCAGGACCTCGAACTGCAATTGACGATTGAACAGCTCTCGAACGAGAAACAGAAAATTTCGCATCTGAAAAATGAATTTACGGCCAATGCCTCGCACGAACTGAAAACACCGCTGACGTCCATTTCAGGCTATGCGGAACTTATTGAAAG
Source organism: Fibrobacter succinogenes (assembly GCA_902800345.1). Taxonomy (GTDB): domain Bacteria; phylum Fibrobacterota; class Fibrobacteria; order Fibrobacterales; family Fibrobacteraceae; genus Fibrobacter; species Fibrobacter succinogenes_H. The sequence goes on along the minus strand of CADCDO010000043.1, from coordinate 13,602 downwards.
TGGCTTGGCGAAGCCCGAAGATGTCAAGGTCTTTGCGGGGAAAATCCACAAGGAAGCGCTCCGCTTGCAATCCATTGCAAATGATATTATTACGCTTTCGAGGCTGGACAACCCGGAAGGCGAGCCGTTTGATTTAAGCGAAAAAGTCAACCTTTGGAACGTAGCGCATAGTTGCATCGAGGATCTCTGCCTGAACGCAAACAAAAAGTCCATCCAGCTTTCGCTGGACGGCGACACTTCCGCAGAAATCCTTGGAAACTCGAAACTGCTCTACGAGATGATTTTCAACTTAGTGGATAACGCTGTCCGCTATACGGAACAGGGCGGCAAGGTGGTCGTGCTCGTGAAGCCGAATGCCGTTGTCGTGAAGGATACCGGAATTGGAATTCCGGAGGAATGCCAGTCCCGCGTCTTTGAACGGTTCTATCGTGTCGATAAGAGCCGCTCCAAGGAAACCGGAGGAACGGGACTCGGGCTTGCAATCGTGAAACACATCGCAGAAGTCCTCCATGCGGCTGTTCACCTGAATTCGACCGTCGGTTTCGGCACCGAAATCAGGATTGATTTTTCACCCTTTTTAAATACGAATAAGGTTCTATGATTCTTGCAGTTTTAAAAATGATCGGTTGCCTCGCTCTTCTCATGTTCGGCATGAAGACGATGAGTGAAGGCTTGCAGAAACTCACCGGCGGACACCTCCGCGCAGTCCTTGGCACCATGACCAAACACCGTGTGGGCGGGCTTTTGACGGGTACGTTCGTTACCGCTGCCGTGCAGTCCTCGACGGCGACAACCGTGATGACGGTTAGCTTCGTGAATGCGGGGCTACTCACGCTCAAGCAGGCCATCCCGGTGATTATGGGTGCGAACATCGGTACCACCGCGACGGCGTGGATTATGTCGATATTCGGTTTCCAGTTTAACATGAGCAGTTTCGTGTGGCCTTTTTTTGGACTTGGAATTGCACTCTCCTACGTGCATAAAAGTAGCGTGAAAAGCTTCGGCGAATTCGTGTTCGGATTTGCGTTCATGTTCCTTGGACTTACGACGCTACGCGAGAATGCTGTGGCGATGGACCTTTCGCATAACCAAGCGATAATCGACTTTTTCTCATCGACGGGTGGCTGGGGTATCTTCAGTACGCTCTTGTTCCTCTTGCTGGGAGGAATACTTACGATGTGCGTGCAGTCTTCTGCGGCCATTATGGCGATTACCTTGATTCTCTGCTCTAGCGGCGTACTCCCGATTTATCAGGGTATCGCGCTTGTGATGGGCGAAAACATCGGTACTACGGTCACGTCGAATTTGGCCGCGCTCTCGGCGAGTACGCAGGCGCGTCGTGCGGCATTGGCGCACATGCTCTTCAACGTGTTCGGCGTGGTGTGGGTGCTTATCATATTCCACCCCTTTGTGAACATGGTTTGCCATGTGGTGGGTTTCGACCCGAACTTTGTTCCGCAAACAGAAGAAGAAATTGCCCATGCGAGTGTCCGTGTGACATACGCCCTTTCCGGGTTCCATACGGCATTCAACCTTTGTAACGTGATGCTCCTTATCTGGTTCATCAAGCCGATGGAAAAGCTTATCTGTAAGATTATCAAAGAAAAGGAAGATGGCGAAGATTTCAGCATCAAGTTTATTCGCGGTGGCCTCATGAGCACTGCGGAACTCTCGTTGTTCGAGGCCCGCAAGGAAATCAACCTGTTCGCCGAACGTACGCTCAAAATGTTCCGCTTTGTGCCCGAACTTGTAAAGCTTAAGGACGAGGGTGAGTTCGCGAAACTCTTTGCACGCATCGAAAAATACGAGGGTATCAGCGACAAGCTGGAAATGGAAATCGGTGAATACCTGAACAAGGTAAGCGAAGGCCGCCTAAGCCCCGAAAGTAAGACTAAACTGCAGTGCATGCTCAAGGAAATTTCCGAAATCGAGAGTATTGGCGACGCCTGCTATAACATGGCCCGCGTTCTCAATCGCAAGTTCAAGTGCGGCGAAGATTATACCGAAGAGCAGTACACTCGTATCGATTGCATGATGAAGTTCTGCGACCGGATGCAACGGTCCTTTCGCTGGAATACGAAATCAACGATTATCGCAAGTTACTCAAGGAGCTCAACGTGAACGACTTGAACGCACAGCGTTACAGCTACCAGATAGGAGTGCACTACATGGACATAGTGAACGACTGCGAAAAACTCGGTGACTACATCGTGAACGTGGTTGAAGCCCACGTGAACAGAAGACTTTCGATGTAGTACTTTATGATTTTGCGACCCCGGTGACTTTTTCAGTTCCGGGGTCTTTTTTTTGTATTAAAAAACGGGCACCCCTCAGGATGACGTCCCTAAGTTCTACCAACTAAACCCCATTCCTCATACATCAAAGGGCCGTAAGGCCCGTGCCCATACCTATTTCACTCTTGCGATATTTTCGAGTGCGTCCTGCATGAACCTTGCATAGAGCTTCGAGAGTGCTTCGGCAGCGGAGTGTGCATCGCGTTTATTCATGCTTGCACGTTCGTCGTATCGTTTTTCCCATAACGGGGAGTCTTCGCTTGTCTTGCGGAATGTGAGCTGCAAGGCGAGGTGGGCGTACTGTGAACTGCCTTCGTCGATTTCTTCAATCGCATCCACGTTGCCGAGCAATTCAAAGTCCGGCTTGCCCATCGGCTTTAAATCCACGGACTTGAAGAGGTTGCTCTTGACCAGGTATTCACCTGCGACCTGCGTGAGCATCTGTTCCGGGCGCGTTGCCCAGAGATCCAGATCGTAGAACATGAAGTCGTACGGCGATTCGCGATAGACGATGTTGCTGCGCTGGTAGGCTGGGTCAATCGTAAATTTCTTGACGTGCACGCGGGCATCGCTGGCGGTCCCGGCCACCGAGATGGATTCCGCGGAGACTGTGTAATAGCGGGAAGGTTCCGTCGAACCGCCGAGGCAACCCGTGAGTGTGAAAACGGAAAGGAGTGCGGCGACTGCCAACAAACGATTTGCTTTAAGAATACGCATGATTTCTCCTTTTTATCGACCGTTCTTGCCTTCGGAGCGGATGAGTACGGACGGGTTGTTCTTAATCTTCTGGGTAAATTCTTCGAGGTTTTCAAGAATCGTGTTGAGTTCTTCCACGGCATTGCCCACCTGGTCTTCGTTCTTGTAGACCATCGCGTCAACACGCTGCGTGAGCTTGTTCATCGATTCCGCGGTTTGCATCAGGTTGTCGTTCAGGCCCTTCGTATCGATGGCGTCGAGTTTTTCCTTGAGCGTCGTGATGCTCGCGTCGGCCTTGGCGGCGAGCTTCGCCTCTTCGATTTCTGCAAGAATCTTTTGCATCGAGGCGGCGGACTTGCTCATCGTGTTGAGCGGTTTCCTCAAATCTTCCGTTAGCTTGCTCAGGTTTTCCGTCGTCTTTTCGAAATTCTTGATGCTGCGGGAGAGCGCTTCGGCGTTTTCTTCGGAGAGCAATCGGTTGAGTCCATCGACAATCGGGGAAACCTTACCGAAGAGATCGCCCACCTGGCCTGTAATCTGGTCGAACATCGATGTGGCCGCCGGCACGAGCCCGCCTTCGGGAACGTTGGGTTCGTTGTAGTTTCCGCCCGAAAGGATGACCTGCTTTTCGCCGGTGAGGTTCATGCCTGCCGTCATGCCGGCGCGTGTGCCGACCTTGATCGGTGTGCCGCGTTGCACCTTGAACGCGACGACGACTTGGTTCAAGTCTTTTTCGTTGATTGTAATGCTTGTGACGCTACCGACGGAAATACCGTTCAACTTCACCTTCGCATCGACAAAAAGCCCGTTCACGTCCGTGTCGAAAATGGTGTAGTAGTTGTCGAATTGCTCGCTCAAATAGCGCTTAAGTACATAACCTAGGAACACGCAAATAAGCACTCCGCAAAAGAGCATGAATGCGCCTAGTTTTATTCTTTCTGATCGGGTGGTTTCCATTATATCTCCAACTCAATCTATAAATTCAAAGTTATAAAAATCAGTAGCATTGTTTTCTTTGGGGCACTGCCTGTTGAAAAAATGCCGAAGGACGGGATCGTCGGATTCCATGCCTTCTTTCAAAGTTGCGTCTTTCAGAACGTAACCGTCCTTGAGATAAACAAATCGGTCGCAGACAATCTTGATGCTTTCGAGTTCGTGGCTCACGATGACCATCGAAACTTTGAGCGTGTCGCGCAGTTCAAGGAGCAGTTCGTCGAGCGAACGGGCGGTCACCGGGTCAAGGCCTGTCGAAGGTTCGTCGCAGAACAAGAGTTCCGGTTTGAGCGCAATCGCACGGGCAAGCGCCGCACGCTTTTTCATACCGCCGGAGATTTCGCCGGGGAACTTGTGGAACGCGTGGAGCAGGTGCACTTTTTCGAGACGGTCTGCAACAATCGCTTCCATCTGGCTCTTGGGCATGTAGGGCATACTGCGCTTGAGGGGCAACATCGCGTTTTCGGCAACGGTCAAGTCTGCAAGCAAAGCGCCGCTTTGAAAAAGTACGCCGGTACGCATGCGCGTCTCGCTGTCGAGACCTTCCTTGGGACCGAATGATTTTCCGAAGTACGTAATCGTGCCTTCGTCCGACTTGATGAACTTGAGCACGTTGTTCAATAGCGTCGATTTACCGCAGCCGGAGCTTCCGAGCACCATGCGGATTTCGCCTTTGCGCACGCCAAAAGAAACGTCCTTCAGGATGGTTTCGCTGCCGTAGCTCGCCTTCAAATGGTCAACTTTCAGAATTTCGTCCATATTGACCTCTAGTAGAAAATGAAGGCGAAAAGGGTGTCAGAAACAACAATCGTGCAAATCGCAGCCACAACGCTGGACGTGGTCGCTTTACCGACCGCCTCTGCACCGCCGTGGGCGTTCAGCCCCTTATTGCAGGCGATGAGCGTTACAATCCAGCCAAACACAAGCGCCTTGATGGTACTCTTGAGGAACGTCATCGGGTCGATGCCGTCGCGGAGCCCCATCATGTAGTTCGAGAAAGAAATGTCGCAGAAGAAATACGCAATGAGGAATCCGGCAAAGCTACCGACGATGGATGCGCTGAACGAAAGAATCGGTGTCGTGACGCTTAAAGCGATGAAACGCGGGACCACGAGGTACTGCACCGGCGGAATCGCCATGGACTTTAGCGCCTTCACTTCTTCGCAGACGCTCATGTTCGCAATTTCTGCCGCCATGGCGCTGCCGGAACGCCCGGCCAGAATAATCGTCGTGAGCAGCGGGCCGATTTCTGCAAAAATAAGGAACCCAAGCCCCGAAGCGAGGTAGGAACCGCCGCCGACCGCGTTCAGCATCACGGAACTCTGGAGTGCCATCGTAAGGCAAATCAAACCTACGAACAAAAAGCAAATTCCCATGGCTTCGCTGCCCGACTTGAACATCTGCTTGGTGATTCCGCCAAAGTGGATTTTACCCTTGTCGAACGGCCCGATCAGCGTCCAGTAAATGGACATGAATAGCAAAACGAGCACTTCGAACGTTTCGCGGAGCAGCATGAATCCGACATCGCCCATCATTTCGAGGACATTGTTCGTTTCGCGCTGGGGCTTTTCGGGCGGCTCCATCTTGCGGAGGTTCTGCAAGTGCTGCTTGATTTCCGGGTTAAAGTGGGCGAGGACGAGCCTGTTGCCCGTCTTTTCGGAAAGTTCTGCCAAAAGTGCAAAAAACGCATCGGCGCTGTAGTCCATCGAGGTGAGGCTTGATCCGTCCAGATGTAGCTCCCCTTTATTGAGGGCACTCCTGCAGCTGGAGAGCAGCTTTTTGCTGTTAGCTGCGGTAAGTGCGTTGGGCAAAACTATCGATGTCGTTTCCATTGGGCGGAAATTTAGAAAAAATCTCCATTATAGGTATAGCAAAAACGACGTACATGTAATTATACGTGATGAAATGCAACAACCGATGGCTAACGACTAGTTCTGAGCAATCATTCCCGTAAACAGCCGCTTGTTCCCTTGCGTTACGGACAGGATGACGTTTGCGTTTCGCAGTTCTCGGACTTTTTCAACGACAAGTTCGGTGCCGTCCATCGTTTTTTCGAACAGCAATGCACCGATGGGCGAGAATATCCGCACGGTCTTTTCGCCTTGTTGCGGAGCTTGAATGTAAATGTCACCGTTGCGTGCCCGGACCCGCACGTTTCGCGCAGGTGTATGGTGCATTGCAAAAACAGTTTGCTCGCTGGAACTGGACTCGATTGTTTGCGAAGATGATGAAAGTCCTGCAGCGCTTGACAATCTCCCGTCTATATCCTCCACGGTAAAGGTGACGTATTCCGAGTCCGGCGATTCGGTAATGTTGTAAAGGGCGATTTTCATGCTGTCGCCATTCCAGAATATGAACTTGTTGAAACTGGTGACGTTCTTTAAACCGGGGAAAGCATCGGTTCTAACGTTCATTGCCGTATCTGCTTCTACAATATCCACATACAAGTGTTCATACCTGTTGTTTACTATTCTATATAGCCAAATGGAATCGACATAGTCGATATGCCATATCAGCATCCCCGAAATCGGGATAGCTTTATCCCAATCTTTATGTGAGCGATATTCCAATAGGAAAAATTCATCAGGATTTTTAGGGTTGGTAATGCTGTAGGCGACATTGTTGTCGATTTTGTCCAGTTTCACGGGACCGACTTTTTCAAGTTCGGTTGGCGTAAGCCATCCCAGAGACATCCGGTCGAACGCGGAGTACATCGGAGGTGAGCAGGCTTGACTGGGATTGTCTAGACAGTTATAAACGCCCACGTCCATGACTTCCCAGTTACCAGGAGTTTTTCTTATGACGCTAGAAGATGAACTATTGGATGGTTTACTACTGGATGATGAACGGATGGATGATGAACGGATGGATGATGTGTTGTAGAGGTCCGGTAGTCCAAGGGTGTGTCCGATTTCGTGAACTACTGTTCCTATACCCTGTATGGTGGAGGTTGTGCTGTCTTTATTGTAGGCGTAACCGTTAATCTCTGCAGCACAGACGTAATCGTTGAGATAAAGATTATTGCCAAATTTTATGCTTGCTTGCAAGTTAGTGCTAAATAGGCTTTTATGCGGCCAAAACGCTTCCTTGACGCGTGAATCATGGGACCCTACGCCGGCAAAAATGAAAACGGGAAAATCAAAAGCGGAATTTCCGTTCTTATCATACTTTGAAAAGTCGATATTTTCTTGTTGACTCAGTATTTCTGCAGCGGTTTTAAAGGCTAGTCTTGCTTCAGTATAAATATTGTTATTACCGTTTTTTACGTAAAAGGCCCTAGTTTCAGGGAGTGTGATTGGTCCATAAACATCAAATGTCGGGACGAACTTTCCCATGGAATTTTTAATGAAATAATCCCTTACGCTACCGTGATTTGAAAACTCGTTGAATCCTTCCTTGTTCATAAAGTCCGTGTATAGCTTTTGCGGGTCGGGACTTTTGAATTTGACATCCTTGAATTGTACGAGTATGACAATCCCTCGAAATTCGCCTATCAATTCACCTATTACGTTGTTCTTGGGAGGGAATTGTCGCTCTTGTGGTGCGTATGATGGTACATTGTATTCCGCCAGAATCTCATTTTTTTGCGCTGATTCGCGTAGCTTTCGATAAACTGCCTTGGGTTTGAGTTTCGATAAGAACTGGATATCCGAGGCACTGCGGTCTTTCGCATCTCGGGCGTAAATCTTTGAAGATTCTCCCGTCTCGTCTGCGTAGGCGTAGTAGCCAAGCTCGTCTTCTTGTAGTATGTAACCGTCTGCTGTTTCGAGTACGTGAAAATGCTCGTCGCCTACGTTGCGCACTTCGATGGATGTACCGTCGGGCTGTTTCAACGAAAAGGTTTCGTTGCTTGCAGGCACTGCCAAAGCATGCGCCACCAACGCCATTAACGGTAATAGTAATTGAATTGATTTCATGTTCCCCCCTTTTTACGCAGATTAATTTATTGTCTCATGGAGCATTCCGGTGTATATTTGCTTGTGCCCTTGAGTTATCGATAAAATAACGTTTTGGTTATTCCGTTCTCGGACTTTTTCAATAACGAGTTCGGTGCCGTCCATCGTTTTTTCGAACAGCAATGCACCGATGGGCGAGAATATCCGCACGGTCTTTTTGCCTTGTTGCGGAGCATGGATGTAAATATCTCCGTTGTGTGCCCGGACCCGCACTTTTTGCGCAGGTGTCTTGTATGCAATAGGAGTCGTGTGCTCGCTGGTCCACGGTAAAGGTGACGTATTCCGAGTCCGGCGATTCGGTAATGTTGTAAAGGGCGATTTTCATGCTGTCGCCATTCCAGAATATGAACTTGTTGAAATTGGTGACGTTCTTTAAACCGGGGAAGGCATGGGTTCTAGCGTCCTTTGCAGTATCCGCTTCTACAATATCCACATGCATATGTTCATAGTTGGCGTTGATTATACTTTGGAGCCAAATAGTATCGACATAGTCGATATGCCATATCAGCATTCCCGAATTCGGGACTGCTTTATCCCAATTTTTGTTTGTCCGATACTCCAATAGGAAAAATTCATCAGGATTTTTAGGGTTGGTGATGCTGTAGGCCGCATTGGTGTCGATTTTATCCAGTTTCACGGAACCGATTTCTTCAAGTTCGGTTGGCGTAAGCCATCCCAGAGTCATCCGTTCGAATGCGGAGTACATCGGAGGTGTGCAGGCTTGAAAGGGATTGGTTGCACAGTTATAAGAGCCGTCGTCCATTATGTCCCACGTACCCAGGGTCTTTCGTCTTATTCCAGATGTTGTACTGCTGGATGATGAATTGTTGAATAGAGCATGAGTTTGTACTGTATTGTAGAGATCCGGTAGCCCAAGGCTGTGCCCTGTTTCGTGAATTACGGCTCCAATCCCCTGTATGGTGGAGGTGGTGCTGTCTCTAGTGTAGGCGTAACCGTTAATCTCTGGAGCACAGACGTATTCGTTGAGATAAAGATTACTGTTCATTTTTACGCCCGCTTGCAACCGGGACCAATCTAATAGTCCTTGATGCGGCCAAAAAGCCTCCTTGACGGGTGAATCACTGGAACCTACGCCGGCAAAAATGAAAACGGGAAAATCAATTACGGTATTTCCGTTATTATCATACTTCGAAAAATCGATATTCTTTTGTTGACTCAGCATTGTTGCAGCGTCTTTGAAAGCGCGTCCTGCCCCGAAAAAATTATTGGCGCCACTGGTTTTCCCGTAATCGGCTCTAGTTTCAGGGAGGGTGATTGGCCCATAAACATCATATGTCAGGACAAACTTTCCCATGGAATTTTTTATGAAATAATCCCTTACGCTACCCTGATTTGAAAACTCGTTGAATCCTTCCTTGTTCATAAAGTCCGTGTATAGCTTTTGCGGGTCGGGACTTTTGAATTTGACATCCTGGAATTGTACGAGTATGACAATCCCTCGAAATTCGCCTATCAATTCACCTTTTGCATTGTTCTTGGGCGGGAATTGCCGCTTTTGTGGAGCGTATGCTGGGACTTTGTATTCTGCTAGGATTTCGTTTTTTTGCGCTGATTCGCGTAGCTTTCGATAAATCGCCTTGGGCTTGAGTTTCGATAAGAACTGGATGTCCGAGGCACTGCGGTCTTTCGCATCTCGGGCGTAAATCTTTGAAGATTCCCCCGTCTCGTCTGCGTAGGCGTAATAGCCGAGTTCATCTTCTTGCAGAATGTAGCCATCCGCTGTTTCGAACACGTGAAAATGCTCGTTGCCCACGTTACGTGCTTCGATGGATGTCCCGTCGGGCTGTTTCAACAAAAACGTCGCGTTGCTTGCTGGCATTGCAAAAGCATGCGCCGTCAACGCCATTAACGGTAATAGCATTTGAATGGACTTCATGTCCCCCCCCTTTTTTTACACAGATTATTTTATTATCTCATGGAGCTTTCCTGTGTATATTTGTTTATGCCCTTGAGTTATCGATAAAATAATGTTTTGGTTCCGCCGTTTGCGGACTTTTTCAATGACGAGTTCGTTGCCGTCCATCGTTTTCTCGAACAGCAATGTTCCGATGGGCGAGAATATCCGCACAGTCTTTTCGCCTTGTTGTGGAGCATGGATGTAAATGTCCCCGTTGTGCGCCTGGACCCGCACGCTTTGCGCAGGCGTCTTGTATGCAATAGAAATCGTATGTTCGCTGGAACTGGATTCTAAGTCGTTCAAGGACGATGAGGATTCTGTCGCGGAACAGGAATACGTTTCCGAGACGCTGCTCGATGAAATTATCGTAACCGAGCTGGATGAAACTGCAACCGAGCTGGACAAATCCAGAACGCTCGAACTTGTCAAACCTGTTCCTGAACTCGATAATGCCGCGGAACTGGAGAAAATCGACGAACTTGAAGATGTCGCGGAACTCGACAGGACGGAGGAACTTGACGACATTGAGGATGACGACCTAATAGTCATATCGACTGTAAAGGTGATGTAATTTGTGTCCGGTGATTCTGTAATGTTGGAAAGGGCAATTTTCATGTCGTCGCCGTTCCAGAATATGAATTTGTTGAAATCGGTGACCTTGCCCGAGCCCGGGAACGGGTCTGTCGTTGCCGCGCTGGTACTAGTCTCGGGTACGGCTTCGATGATATTGACATAGATGTGGTTGCTGTCACTGTTGATGCCTCCTTTTTTCCATACGGAATCGGAGTAATCGATATGCCAAATCAGCATTCCTGAAGATTTTTGCCCCCTGTCCCAGTTCTTCTTTGTTCGATATTCCAGTAAGAACATTTCATTTGGATTTTTGGGATTGGTGACGCTGAAGGCTATATTGTCATCTAGTTTGTCCAGTTTTACGGAACCGGTATCGTTGAGTTCCGTCGGCGTGAACCACCCAAGTGACATTCTTTCGAAAGCGGAAAATAAAGGAGGCGAACAGCTTTGCGTGTTGTAGGAGTTGCTGGGGCAGTTGTAGTTTCCACTTGCCATGATGTCCCAGCTGCCCAATGGCTTGCGGGGATTCGTCTTTTTTGTATCGTACAGGTCGGGTAGGCCAAGGACATGGCCGAATTCATGTACGACCGTTCCGATTCCTTCTATGGTAGAGGTAGTGCTGTCTTTTTTGTAGGCATTGCCGCTTATTTCGTTAGCGCAGGCATATCGGTTCATATAAATGTCGTCTGTTAGTTTTACCCCGTTTTTCGGGTTCCCTATATTGCCGATATTCCCTGCATGGGGCCAAATGGCGTCTTTGTTTCCAGAATTGGCTGCACCGACACCTGCAAAAATCATAAAAACGAAGTCAACAAATCCGTCTTTGTCCTTGTCGTACATCGAAAAATCAATTCCGCCTCGCTTGACGAGCGTATCCAATGCTTCTTGAAGGGCTTTTTTTGCGCCTTTGTTTCCGGTCTGGTTTTTTCCATAAGATTCCCTGCTGCCAGGAACCGTTATGGGGCCGTAAACATCATATGTCGGGGTGAATTTTCCCATGGAATTATGTATATAATAATCCCTTACGCTGCCGCTGTGTGCAAATTCGCTGAACCCTTCCTTGTTCATGAAATCCGTGTATAGCTTTTGGGGGTTCGAACTTTTGAACTTGACATCGGAAAATTGTACAAGCAATATTATTCCACGGAGTTCGCCCAATGTAAGGTTGTATTTTGGAGTGGGTAAACGCTGTATTCTGGGTGAAACGAATTTAGGAATTCCGTAGTCGGGAACATCTTCCGTTGGAGCGTTGTCTATCATTTTTTTATAGATGGCTTCCGGATCGAGTCCTGCTAAAAATTCCATGTCCGTTGTACTGCGGTCTTGGGCGTCGCGGGCGTAAATTCCTGAAGACTCTCCTTTTTCGTTGGCATAGGCATAATAGCCGAGAGCATCCTTTTGCAGAATGTAGCCGTCAGCAGATACCAGCGCGTGAAAGTTTTCGTCGCCTACGTAACGAACCTCGATGGAGCTCCCATCGGGCTGTTTCAAGAAAAATGTATCGTTGCTCGCAGGAACTGCAAAACATTGTGCGGCCAACATTAATAAGGGTAACACTACGTGAACGACTTTCACACCCGCCTCCTCATATCCAATGAATAAGTATAATTTTTTTTCAAGGAGGGAGCAAAAAATGAAAACTTTTTTTTTGATTATTTAACTGCGGATGAATCTTTTATACAGCAGATGGAATAAGTCTGTTTTTTATGTTGTCTGTGAATGAAACCCCTTTATTTATGCGGGAAAAACAGTAACAATAAGTTTTTTATCAACCGATATTTCACTATATTCATTAGGGTCTGTATTATAATTATACATGTTAAACCTGTATTATTATTATACGGACAGTTTGTATTATAATTATACAAGCGCCCCAAAATATCAGTTCCGCTGCCATTATGCGTTTTTACTTTGAGGTTTCTGCATCCTTTACGCAACGGACGGAAACGGCCCTCCGTATTTTTTCCATGCTTTTTTCCAAAATAGATCGTTCTTGACTTGAAAAACAGAAAGCAAGAGCATCTTCATATTCTGAAATAGGGGCTATATCATCGAGTATTTTTGTTGCTTGTATTGGCGTCCAAAAGCATGCTTCTTTGCCAACATTGTACCATTCATTATGGTTATAAAGCTGTCCTGCGGGCAGTACTTTAAATCCAAAAACATCACTGCCATTGCCATCGTCGAGCCAACCATTTGTAGATTTTAAATTCGAAGACAATTTATTTGCATAGTTAAACAAAGCATCCCATTCTTCTACTGATGGAATATGCCATTTTGGGGGACAAACTCCAGGAAGGTGAAAATCGTAGTAATCCTCAATTTTTAAACCGTGCTGCCAATTATTTCCAAATCCACACATGTAGCAATTCTGAGAACAACTCATGAGGCAGATCTCAATTTTTTCTTTGAAATAGGTTGCACTGTCCATGGCAGCAGACCATAAATAGAGCCTGCCGTATTTAGCACAACTGTCAGGTTCGTTGTTGTAGCACCAGCTTACGCTATCAGAACTGCTATCTTGCTTAGGATAGGCGTAGTTCAGGTTTTCGGCCATCCAAATCTGTTCGCCTATTTTTACTGTTTTGTACACATGTCCATCGCGTTCGTCCGTCATCTCGCCAAAAGACACTGGGCCAAAGCCTGAAGAACTAAGATTTGAACTGCTGGATATTGCATCAACAGATGAAGAGGATTGCTCTACCGTCAAAGAACTTGAAAGTGTTGTTTGCGAAGAGGACTCCGTTTGTTCTGAAGAAGATAATGTACTCGTAGCAAGCGAACTGGATGAAATTCCTGCATTTTGAATGCTTGAAGATGTTGCTTCGCTTGCTATACTGTCAATGGGGAAAACAGCCGGATTCTCCTCGCCGCAGGCAGAGAAAAGGAAAGCCAAAAGTCCCGCGAGTAATAAAAAACTGTTGATACGCATTGCCACCTCCGCTCTTGTAAATATATACAAATTTATCGCGATGGGGGTAAAGCGTTTTTACTCAGAAGCTTCTGCATCCTTTACGCAACGGACGGAAAATGCATATTCTTTGGGGTGGTTGTCGTAGAAAATTGCCCTATCATGGTTTGATAAGCAAAAAGTAGATCCGCTTTCATAATAATTGATTGGGCCCAAATCGTCTAACTGAACCGTAGATTGACCTGGAGTCCAGAAGCATGT
>CADCDO010000042.1 GCA_902800345.1 Fibrobacter succinogenes | reverse complement strand
TCCTGTTTTGGATAGGCGTAGTTCAGGTTCTCTGCCATCCATGTCTGCGTGCCTATTTTCACGGTCTTGTAAACCTGTCCGTCACGTTCGTCAGTCATCTCGCCATGTTCCAGCACTATAAGGGGCTTTTCGTCCTTGACGCAACGAATGAAGTGAAAATTCTGCTTCAGTTCATCATATGAATTGATCTTGTCAACAATTGCGCTTAATACGGTTGCTTGGCTGCTGTCGGTTTCTAGCGATGTCCAAAAATATCCGTATTCTGAGAGCTGCCCGTCCCTGAGGCTTTCGTTCCCACCATAAAACCAGTAATGCTCTATCCAGCTGAGGTTCTCGGCAGATGCGTTGGCGAAGTCGACAATGTTGTTCATGTCTGATTCGGTCGGAATGTGCCAGTTTTCGGGGCAGGAACCCCTGGTGTAATTGTAAACCTGGTTTTGACATGGAGCCTGTCGGTTGTTTCTCCAAATACCGCAATCTTTTCCCGATTTGCTGTAAACAGCGACGCTATCCATGGCGGTTGACCACATATAAAGTCTCCCGTATTTTGCACAACTGTCCAGACTGTTTTTATAACACAAGGCTTTAATGCCATTGCTGTAATAGCTGAAATTTAGGTTTTCGGCCATCCATAGCTGTTCGCCTATTTTTATGGTTTTGTAGGTTTGTCCGTCGCGTTCGTCAATCAGTTCCCCGTAAGAATAGGGTTCCCAGCTAGAGGAACTGGTTTCGACGCTGCTTGAAAAGGAGTCGAGAGAAGAAGAATATTCCTCAATAACGGAACTTGAAGAATTTTCTTCCGTCAAGGAACTCGATGAAGAAATCGTGAATAGAATGTCAGAAGGATTCTCCTCGCTGCAGGAGGCTAGGAGGAATGTTGAAATTCCTATAAAAGAGCAGATTCCTTTTTTTTGCATGATGGCCTCCCTATATCCTAAATATATACTGATTTATGGTGTAGTGGTTGCAGGAGTGTTGATTAACTGTATCGACAGCAACTTTATTCCTCCAAACGGGACGTCGTCTACTTTTTTGTAGATGATGCTCACTTGTTGATTGTTGTTGAAAGCGAGCATGGCGAGCGAGCCCGTCAAGGTGAGCGAAAGGGGCCCCATGTTTTCCTTGTTTTCCCATAGGAAAATCCGGACCGTGGAGTCCTGAGTACTGTCTTTGGGCGCCAAAGAACTCGTGAGGAGGTCCGCACAAGTGGAATTGGCTCCTAGGTCGAAGTGCATGATATTGTCCTCTCCGACGACGTTGAAGCCCAGGTTGCAGACGTAGCCGTTCTGCACGCACGAGCCGTCTGGGTTTGAAGGAACGTTGCAGTTCTCGTTTGTCGTTGCCCAAAGCGATATGGCAAAGATAAAGACTGCGCTCAGTAATATTTTCATGGAGTTCTCCTTTTTTTCTGGATGACGTCGAATGGCATTTTCAGGATTGCCGCCGGGACAGTCTTGATTTTCGAGACGGCGAATCCCCATCCCTGCGAGTCGTCGTTGTCGCTGTGCAGGGTGACGGTAAGTTTCTTGGACTTGACCTTTATAGTCTTTCCGGCAAGTTGGTTACCCACATAAGTCCCGATAGTGTTTCCGTTTGCATCGGTAAGGACGATATCGTCGCCGTTCCCCACGAAGGTGCTGTCGTGGAATGTCACGTAATAGACGATGTCTTTCCCGAGATCGTAGGTACATCTGTAATCCGTTTGCGGCTTGTAGTCGCGAGTCACTTCACACTTTTCATTTCTGCTGAGTTTCAGGTCGCTTACGAGTGTTGCGACTTGGGCGTTTGCGGAATCGTTGTTGGGTTCATTGACAGAGCGCCCGAATACGACGACCTGCCAAGTCCCGGGTTCCGGGTTTTCGACATCGACGACTTCGACGTTGTTCAGGTGGTCGAAACATTCGTAATCCAGCTTGACGTTGGACGGGCAGGAGTTGTATGCGTCATAGACGTCGCTTTCATGGATGTTTTCTAAGCCTTTGCTTTCTGTAACGCGAACATCAATATGTCGTCCTGCTGCACTGATGAATTCCGTAGGCAACGTATCCAGTCTCCACGGGTAATGGTATTTCCCGGAAGGGCTGATCAGGTACATGTCGAGGTCGTTGATGAGTTTGCGATCTTTGTATGAGTAAGTCCATGTCGATTTCGTTTGGACACCGGGGGCGTCATCCCATACCAATGTTGTCCTTAAGTAGTTGCGTATTGAATCCACCTTGACAGTCCAGCGTTTTTCGTACCCGTTCCCGATTTCGATTTCCTTGAACTTGGGGAATTCCTTTGTTGTCGGATTGTAGCCCGAAATCATGTTCAGGGCGGCCTTCCCGTCGAGGTAGCCCCATCCCGTGGCGAAGTCGGGTCCCTTGCCGTACGGCGTGAAGTGGCATTCCCCGTCGTTGTGGGCTACGGTGAGGTCGGTATTGCAATCGAAGTGTACATCCTCCGAATCTTCCATATCCACGGCTGTGTGTATCATCAACGCCTTCACGGTGGAGTTCCGCATGGAGTGTTTATCCAGCGGGTCGCCGGTCAGTTTCTGGAACTTCTGGTACATGAGCGCCGCGACGCCTGATGTGAACGGGGCTGCCATGGAGGTTCCTGCGGCAGGAGTCAGCCAGTATCCGCAACTGTCTCCATGGCATATGTCCGGTGTCGTGATCCCTTTTGTAAAGGCGAAATCGATGCGTAGTTCGTCTGCTTTGATGTTGTGGTGCAAACTGGAAAGATTCACACGGATACTTTCGAATTTATCTGTAACTCGCCATGGTATAAAGATATGGTCTTCTTCTTGGATACTACATGCCTTTTTCGGATCGGATGGGCATGTCCCAAAATAGACTTCGCCATAAAGGGTGGTGTCCCTGTTGCTATTGTCCTTGACGATTCTGTAACGGACTTCCACTTCGTCCGTCGTATCGATGTCGGTTCTGCCGGTCAGTCTCCATGCAATATACAGTTCTGTTGCTGGCGGTATAGTTAATATAGGTGATGTAGAATCGTTGTAGATTGATATAGGATGGTGGTTGACTAGACAATGCAACCGGTGATTTTCTTCTTTGCATGGATTTGTTGGTGGATAGGTCCAACTTAAGTCGAGGTTCAATCGGTTCGTCTCAAAATCGTTGACGATATAGGGGGTTGATTCTCCCTGTCTGTACAATTTTATGTAGTCTATCTCGACTTCGAAGGGACTGGTTTCATCTACCCTGAACTGATTGGAGCCCCCCGGGGCCATGATGTCCGGCTTGATGCGCCCGTCCCATGTGGGTCCCATGCTGGATCCAGGATTTCGCGTTTTTTCGACGGCGTTGATCATGCCGACAACAATAGGGTTCTTGGCGGGGGCAAATATGGAGTGGTAACTTTGATGATGATGAAATTCGGCTGTGTCAGGACTGATGAAGCCGCTGTTCCCCGCTCCATAAATCACGGTTTTGACCAGCGTGTCGCCTTCTATGCAGTTGGAAAATGATGGGGGATTGTTTGAGTTAAATGGAGTACATTCGCTTTTCCAGTTATTAAAGATGGCGTTGTCAATCAAGGATTCGTCTATATGGTAGAAAGTATGTTCGTTGGATACATGGGAATGGTTGACGACGTGTCCGATTTGATTTATATGTCTTGAAGAATATGTGTAGAAATGGACTTTCGGGGCGACTCCCCGGTAATTGAATTTATTGGAATTGTTCCCGTTGCCACCGACGATACCCGTAACAGCAGTACCATGGTATTTCGCGATTTTGAAGGCTCCAACATTTTTAAGTTTTATATTGCTGTCCATGACCGCTTTTGCTGTTTCGTAATCAAGTCCGTAATATTCGCTCGAGTCCATTATCCGCGCATGCGGTTTCCTTAGCGAGTCGGAGTCGTATTCGATGAAGGTAGGGTGATCGAAGTCTACGCTGTCTTCATACACCCCCACGACTATCCCCTCGCCCGTGTAATCCAAGCCTTTCAGCCAGTCCATGGTGGCGCTGTCGGCGTTCAGTGCGCTTATCCAGTTGCTGTCGTTCTGCAGGTCTGAAATGTTGACGCCGCTGCGGCCCGTGGGGGTCAACGTGGGCATTTCTCGCTGTACGTCCAGCGCCTCGACGCTCCTGCTCCTGCCGAGGCATTGCAGCGAGTCCTTCGGCGTTGATGCGACGAGGAACCCGCGGGCGACTCCGATGTTCTCGCCGCCGCAGTCGTGCACGGCCGTGACGCAGTCGTTGACATCGACGTCTTCCCAGCAGATGATTTCCATGTCGATTTTCGTGCGCGGCTCCACGAGACGGCTGCAGACGCCGTTCGAGTCGCAGACGTTCCTCTCCGTATAGAGGTCCTTGTCCGTGAGTTCCACGCTCAGGGGCACGGTGTCCGCGACGGGGATGGCGTTGAAGAATCCGGCCACGAGACTGTCGAGCGTCTTTTTCTTTAGCCTGTTTTCGGTTTTGAGCACGGCCACGACCTTCCCATCGGACTTGCCGACTGAAAGTTTCGAGACGCCCCTTTGCGCGAGCAGGTCGCGTTCCTTGGGCGAGAGCGGCGTGTCCTTGAAGAGCCAGAAGCGCCCGGCGGGAAGCGTCTCGTTGCCGCCACTGAACTTGCTTACGGCGGTGTTCTTGCCGCGGTCTGTCCATGCGATTACGTCGCCGGTGCTGCTGTTCCCGTTCACCGGGTCGTAACCCCACAGAATGTTGTGCGAATCGTCATAGACCGTCATGAAGTAGTTCGGTTCGGACACGTTCGCGCGCTTCGCGTACGACCAGTCCTTGCTGAAATCGACCGGCGTCCATTTTTCGCGGTGGATCCTGAAATTGATCTCGATTTTCTTTTGCGGGTAGAGCAGCCCGTGCACGCTGAACTTGATGTCGGCCATCCCGCCCACGTTCGTCACGCTGCGTGTCACCGAGTAGGGGTAGGTCACGTAGTCGACATCGACGAGCAGGCTCGTGTCCGCGGCGTAGTAGTGGATTTTCGGGTTGAAAATCGAATGCGACGACGTGTTCTTGAGCGAGATGCGGTAGTCGATCCAGCTGGGGTCCGTGCGGTTCCGCTCGCAAAGCAGGCGCACCGCCTGCGAGGCCCAGGCGGCGTTCACGGTGAAAATAAGTGAACAGATGGCAACTTTAAAAAATTTCGTGCAAGTCATTACATATAAAAATACAACAAAGACGCTTTGTAGAAAATACGTTGTCTGTAAAAAAAAAACTTTACATATATTTTTCTTACGATTTTAGGATTGCCGCGCTCATAAACAACTTCAGAGGATTCCCCAAAGGGCGGAGCCCGAGCCCATACCTTTACGGGATCCTTCGGGGTGAACCCCTCAGGATGACGAGACGCAATACGCCGTTCAGGATGACGATATCAATTCACTATTTCGTTTAATTTCTATTTTTGTCTGCATGCCAGACTTTCGCAGAAACAATCGCCCGAACAATAACCGCTTTTGCCCGAATCGCGATAAAGACCGCCGTGAAAATTCAAAGGCAGAATGCTATACGCTCCGCATTGAAAAAATGGTGCAGGGCGGCGAGGGCATGGCGCGTCTCGAAGACGGTCGCGTGTGCTTTGTGGCTGGTGCGTTGCCGGGAGAACTCTGCAAGGTGCGTCTCACGTTCCAAAAGAAGGATTTTACCAAAGGGCGAGTCGTCGAAGTTATCGAGGCGAGTCCCGATCGCGTAAAGCCGCATTGCCCACTTTACGGAAAGTGCGGCGGTTGCAGTTTGCAACATCTCGCGTCCGAAAAGCAAGCGGAATACTTGGAGAAAGTTGAACGCGAAAACTTTAGGCGCTTGGCGCATGCGGAACTGCCCGCGGATTTTGTCATCCATACGGGAAACGCCTGGGGTTACAGGAACCGTGCGCGAGTCGTGTTCCGCAAGGCCCCGGAGGGTCGCGCAACTTTCGGATTCCGCGGGGAAGAAAGTAATAACGTAATCCCATTTGAAAATTGCCCCGTACTGACGGATGCGCTGAACGCATTTTTGCACGGGCCAGCCGCGACGCTTCTCTCGGGCGTTTCTAATAGCGGGTCGAACGGTCGCCGCGATTTTCAACGTTCTCGCGATATCGATGTGAACTTGTTCGATAACGGGAAAGGCGAAATCTCGTTTTACTATCCGGGAATGCACAAGTCTGAATTTGATGCCCACGCCGTAAGTGTCGTAGAAATTGCGGGCCGGAAAATCGAAGCCGATGCTTCCGTATTTTTCCAGAGCAATCTCGGACTTTTGCCGGAACTTGTCGAATCCGTGCGTAAAGCTGTTGACGAAGGGCTTGCAAGTGGAATGTCAACGGATGACTGGTTGATTGACTTGTTTAGCGGTGTCGGTTTTTTTGCCTGCATTTTGCAGGACAAGTTTAAGAAAATTACGACCGTTGAACGTGATGAAGGTTGCCTTAAACATGCAAGAATTAATTTGGACGAAAGAACGCTTGGAAACGGGAGAGTTGTTGAAAATGTCTCCGCGCCTGCCGAAGACTGGCTCCTTGAAAACGTTGTCGATATCCCGGCGACGCTCATCGTCGATCCTCCACGAACAGGACTGCCCAAAGAAGCACTAAACGCCATTGTCAAGAGTTCTGTCAAGCGCCTCATTTATGTTTCGTGCGACCCGGTGACCCTTGCACGTGATTTTTCCAAGTTTGTGGAGGCCGGATTTGCCCTTTCCCATGCCGAAGGCTTTGCTTTTTACCCTCAAACGCCCCATCTTGAGATGATGTTTGTACTTGACCGCTAGTTTTTTTCTAATTTGTCAAGTGCAGAAGGATTAAAAGAGAGGGATCCAATGAATAAAAAACAGAAAGTCGTTATGTCCGCGGCACTCGCTCTGGGTGCGCTGTTTGCGGGATGTTCAAGTCCTGACCCAATCATTGCTTGCGGCCGTGAATGGAACCCTGCTCAGGGTTACGTCGCGGATACAGGTAGCGTTTTTAGGATGTCTGACGAGCTCATTATCCAAGTTCGCTACGGTACGGGCTTTGACTTTAACAAATTGAAGATTGCGTTCTACGAAGGAACGCTAGAACACAAGGGCGCCGAAATCTGGAAGCACGAAGCCCGTGTTACAGATAAGCTGGATGCCTATACGCTTGAAGGGCGTTCCCGTCGCGGGGGCTACGCGACAGCCCGCGAAATGACGAAGCTCAAGGCCGAAGGAACCGTGGTCATTGAAGTCTCGTCCGAAAAGGGCCTAATCGCGTCAAAACAACTTACGATCGTTAATCAATAATTGGTTTCTTGATGAATAAAATAAAATTCTTGAGTGGAATGTTTTTTGCCGCAATGTTTTGCGCTTGCGGTGAATCCGAAGTATCTGTTGACTATAAATTAAACGAACCTGTTACGCTGGAACTCTATACCGAAAGCTATTACGCAACGCTGGACTTGAAGGGTGAAGAAAAAATGGGGACGATTACGGCAACGTATGCGGACCTGAACTATTCATCGAAAGGCGATACGACGTTTGTCAAGCGTAATTATGTCATAGACAAGTCGCGTGGATACCTCAAGAATTTTATGCCGACGGAGCTCGCCTGGCGCATCAAGGAAGTCAACTTGGCTGCGGTCGATAGGAATGTGACCGGCCTCACTGGGATTGATGACGGCTACGATACGTTGCTCGCCCATATCCCGATGCCGGAACGCTGGCGCAAGCAACTGCTGAATCCGGATTACAAGCCGCACCTCAAGCGCTTGGAAAAACACCGGTGGGAAATGGACCATCTGCTCAAGGGCGTCGTCCCGGTCAAGGGCAATGTGACGGAACTCCTCAAACAGCAGGGGCGCTTGAATTTTGCGCTTATCCAGATTGACTCCGTTGTGACGAAAGGTTTCACGAACCGCGACCATCGCAAGTGTCTCGATTACGTGGTCTATTTGCATGAAACCGAAAGCTTCCCGTACTTTATTTGGGAACAGCACGTAGGCAGCAAAATTGTCCCGGATAAGTTTAAAACTTATACCGCTGGTCACAAGGGCGAGTACCGCACTGAGTTTGAAGTCATGATTGAACCCACGACCGGCGTGCCCTGTCAGGAACGTGAAGTCAAGGTCGGAACGCATACGATGATCCATCCGGAGACGAAGGATACCGTCACGTTTACGAGCCACGTCTCGTACGAGAGACTTTACAACATCAAACGCGAAATGCCCGAAGTGGCGGAATAGGGGCGGCTTTGCCGCTGTCCTAGGTTCTACCAGCTATTTTTTGTATTTTAAATTACATGCGAATTTCATCCTTCTTGCTTCTTTCTGTTGCCATGGGTTTCATGGGCTGTGCAACACACGTATCGTCGCAGCAGACGATGGCGGATGACCGTAACCTTGTCTATGAAGATACGTACAAAGCATATCGCGAAGCCGAGAAAAAGTATATGAATCTTTTGTTCAACATCGAACGCATGCCCGAAGAAGAAGAACTCTGGGTGATGAAACGCGAACGCATGTTGGAACTCATGCAACTCAAGGAATTGATGCTGAACGCCCGTCAGGAACTCGATGGCGCCCTGCAGGAATGGGAACGCCACTTGATGGATGTCCAGGCCGAAGTCAAGCAGCGTGATATCAAAAAACTGAATCCGAATTTCAGGGGCCGCGATGCCGAACGCACAAGCCCCGGTCAGCTGCTCCCCGGCGAAACAAAAAAGCCAAGCTTTAACTATTAGTTAATGAAAAGGCGACTTCGGTCGCCTTTTTATGTGTTATGCCAGTTGCCGAGCAGGCATCTCCTTATTGCCAGGAATTAACAACTGCGTCCCAAGGCGAGAGTCGCGATCATGCTTGCATGATCATGACCGAGCCGCCGGCGAAGCGGTTAATTCCTGGCTACTGCCAAGAATTAACAAACCCCATTCCTATGGAGAACTTGATTCTCGTCGGGCGGAGGCTCTTGGGCAAGAAAGTCAAGTGGATGGGGTCCAGCTTTGTGCCACCGCTCAAGTCGCTGTTTTCGCCAATGCGGTCTAGCCCGCGAGCAAGCGTTAGCGAAATATCAAGCGGAATGCTTCCCCAGAGCTTGTTGCTCATGCGGAAACTTAAACCGACAGAACGGTCCCAGAATCCATGCTCTGTGAGTTTGCCTGTAAACCACTTGCCGTTCCAT
This sequence comes from Fibrobacter succinogenes, assembly GCA_902800345.1. GTDB lineage: Bacteria > Fibrobacterota > Fibrobacteria > Fibrobacterales > Fibrobacteraceae > Fibrobacter > Fibrobacter succinogenes_H. The sequence continues at coordinate 14,267 of CADCDO010000042.1, read as the reverse complement.
GCGGCACCGATTTGCGTGAACAAATCTACGTACAAACTTCGTGTCGAGAAAATCCAAAGGTCATGGCGCCAGTCGTCGTAGATGGGGTAGAGGTAATGAAGCTCCGCCATCGCAGTCTTTGTGCCTGAGAGCGTGTAGTCTTCGTTGCTGCGCAAGTAGGGGTAACCGTCAAGGAATACCGGGAGGTAATAGTACGAATCCAGCGTGTCGCTTACGTCGTCCGTATTCCAATGGAGGTAACTGGAAATTTTTCCGCCGGCGGCAAGGCGCGCATGCAGGAACGGTGTCTGCACGCTTCCGTAAAGGTTGAGCCCGAACTGGTGCAATGTGAAGTTTCTGTAGTGAGTTTCGATTCGACCGTTTTCGGTGACGTAGAGAGTTCCCGGACGGCTGAGATCGCTGTTGGCGTACTGGTAGTAAGCGAACAGCCCATTCCCTTGACCGGAAATTCCCGAACCACCTTCGCCTTCGTGGTCTCCGTAAAGACCGAATCCGATGATGGCGCTAAAACGCTTGCTGTATGTCCATTCGATTGTGTCTTCGTAAAAGTTTACGTTGGCCCAATCGTAGCTGATGGCGGCTTGCAATGTGTCGATAGATTTGAATATGCTGTAGCCCATGTTTCCTGTAATGGCTTGTGTTGCAAAGGCGTAGCGGCTGGTTCTTATGCTGTCGCCTCCATTCCCACCGACATCTTCGACACGGATTGTATCCTTGTTTGTATAATTGGCGTAGGTGTACGAAAGCCCGAGATCAAGAGGCGTGCTGTGGTTGTCCCATGCGATAAAGAATTCCTTCTCTTGTCTGGGATTGAGACCGTCGCCATTGATGAAGTCTATGCCTTTACCGAGTTCGAGCAGCAAACCTAATTGAACGTTGTTCTTTTTGAGCGCATCGCTGATGACGACGGCAAGCCCGATCTTTGTTTTGACTTCGCCTTCGCCAAAGACGGTTAAACTTGGAGCGTTTTCGGATATGCTTAAAATCGGGACGAACAACGGAATGTTCGGTATCGGTTTGTAATTGCGTTCGGCGCCGGCAAATTCTCGATCGACAAGTTCGATATTTTTGACTGTCTTTTGCGGAATTGTTCCGTACAATTTAATTTCATGTTGGGCGGTGTCGATGACGGCGACCTTGATGGTGTCGCGCCGTTCTACTTGAATGATGTCCTTGCGGATGATTTCTTGCGGAATCGTACAGTTTGCGGAATCGGCAACGTTGTTGGCGAGGGGGGCTGCGTTCAAGGTGTCGTTGCATGCGACTTGGACTGTATCTCTGACCTCTAAAACGCTATCGCGAACCGTTACGACGATGCTGTCGCGATAAACGGGTTCTGCTTCTTTGTTGTAGGGCATCTTGTAAAGCGAGAATCCGTCCTTGTCGTACTGCGTAAAGAAAATAGTGTCGCCTGCGAGCGTCGGTGTGAATGCGCCTCCGATGACGTTCGTAAGTGCGCGCTCCTTGCCTGTGCTCAAGTCTTTTTCGATGAGGTTGAATATGTTGTTCCTGTTGCTGGCGAACATGATTTTGTTGTTGTCTATCCAGGCAACATCCCGTTCATCGTATCCTCTGGTGCTTACGATTTTGAAGTTTTTCCCGTTCGTGTCGATGACGGCAATTCCGCGCTGCACATCGTCAAAGAAGCTGAATGCGATTCGCTTGCCGTCCGGACTGAATTTGGGGCTGTAAATGTTGTAGTAGAGGAGCGTGGAATCGGCCTTGAAAATATCAATAGGTTCCTCTGCCGAGACGTTCTTCAAGTCGCTCTTGAATGGAACCTTGCTCAAAACAAATCGCGTGCTGAACGGTTCGCGGCGCACAAAGACAATTTCGGTGCCTTGCGCGTTGAAAGACGGATAAATGGCGTCGGTGAGGTATGTGAGCGAAACCACGTTCTTGTTCGTGTCGCTCAAAGCGATGTCAAAGTGGGCGTGTCCATCCTTGTCTCGATTCTGGTAACTGACGTAGGCGAGAATCGGGCCTCGGAGGCTGTCGTCATAAACGTCAATTCCCTTGTCGAACCACGGTTTTTTCGCCTTGAATCCGGACTTGGCAAATTCGGTAATATCGATGAGGCTGCTATCTGCGCCTTCGATTTCGATGTCACCAACTTCCACTCCGTCGATGACATTGCTGGAATCCGCTTTACTAGAGTCCGCGATTGCCGCTGTACTATCTCTCGTCTTAGAACAAACCTCTTTCGTCTCTCGTCTCTCGTCTCTCGTCTCTAAAGTGTCCTCCAGCGGAATTTTGAAAACGCTTCCGTCAAACCAGAGTCCTCCAAAGTTCGAAATGCCATAAAGGTTCTTGCCGCTAACGACGGGAAAATCTTGCCAAAACGCATCTTTGGTAATCTTGATGCCTTCGACCAACGTGCCGAGAGAATCTTTTTGCGCCTTGTAGTGCTCCGTGATTTCTTTTTTCCATGCCTCGTAAAGTTCGTCTTCGCTGATGCCGAGAACCTTTTGGATAGCCCCGTTGAGCGTTGCGCGGTAGGGGCGTCCGAGTTCCTTCCAAATATTCGGAATCGCTTCGTCACCGTAATGCTTTACGATGTAAAGCACGAGGGAAAAACCTTGTGTGTAGGGGCCAAGTTCCCCTAACAGCGAGTTGTCCGAAAAGTCGTGCATGTAGGGGAGAGTCATGAGACTGTCGTTTAACGCCGCCGTGCGCAGGAGCATGTCGCGGTGCGTGTCCCAGCTGTCAAAACCCATGCGTGAAGATTCGTACTGGGCTGTTCCTTCTGCAAACCAGAGCGGTTGCAACGTGAACGGAATCATCGTGACAAAGTCCGATCGAGTACGTTCGTTGTAATAGTCGGTATAGCTGAACTGGAAACCGTAAAGGTTCGGGAATAATTTACTTCCGCTTTCGATACTTACGAGATGGCTGAATTCGTGTGTAATCACGTCCGAAATCCAACCGTGGCTGCTGCGTATTTTAAAATCCCAGTTGGTGAGCCAGAGGTTCACGGCGTTTTCGCTTGGGACGGCGCTTCCGTTACTGTAAAGGGCATTGTTCAAAACGGCGCTGACGCGACCGGGAAGCGCCTTGTGGTAGCGGCTGGTGACGGAATCATAGACTGCTTCGGCGTAAGCGGATACTTTAGCGGCGTGCGTGGAATATTCCATCGGATAAATGAACTGGAAATGCTCCGTGCCGACGGTTTTCCATTTGAGATCGCTCTGGTTGCCGTAAAAACCGGCTGCGTTTGCTGCCCCTGCCAATAATGCAGTGCAGACTGCCAAAATGCTCGTAATCTTTATTTTCATGATGGAAATTTAGAAATTTGATAGCTCAAAAAAAAGCCGCATGATTAGCTCATGCGGCGATTTGGAGGAGATGAGGATTATTACCCTACTAATAAAGATAAGAATTTCTATTCTCAAAGGAGTATCTCTAAAGATGTGATTTTTTAACTATCTGTGTCAACTGTACTTTCCGATGATGTTTCTAAACGCTAAGTTCGCTATCGTGCACCCAATCTCTATTTCCTCCCGATTCCTCATTAAAAAAGCCGCGCAAATTAAAAAAGCCGCGCAAGTCATTGCGCAGCTTTACTTGTGTGGATTTTAAGGAAAAATTATTTTCCGACGCCGAGAGCCTTGTCCAGACCTTCGATCAGCTTGCCATCCTCGATGACGGAGAAGTTGCCGGTGTAGCCCCAATGCGTCCACGGAATCTGAAGCGTATCGCAGATTTCACGCATGGCAGTCAAGTAGTTGAGGCGGGATTCTGCGGTGGAACGCAGGTTGAGTGCGCCGAACTCGTTGATAATGACTGGAACGTTGTTCGTGGCGGCCCACTTCTTGGCCTTCAACATTTCAACCATGATGGCTTCCTTGTTGCCCGTCTTGTAGTAGTCCTTGATGGCTGTCTTCACATAAGCCTTCGTGCTTGCTGTTACGCCAAAATCGCCTGAAACGGTGGACCATTTGGCCGGATCGTAGGGGAACGGAAGTCCCTTGATTGTCGCGTAATCCGTCCAGGAACCGCCCTGGTGCGTAAAGGCAAACGGTTCGTAAGTGTGGATAACGTAGATGATATTGTTGTCGGCGAACGGGGTGCGTTTTGCAAGTTCGGTGATGGAGTACCATTTGGCATCGCCGAAAAGTAGCGTATGCGTCTGATCGACTGTGCGGATTGCGTCAATGATTGCCTGGGCTGCTGTAGTCCACATTGCCGCTGTGACCTTTCCGTCGGACATGTCGGGTTCGTTCAACAGTTCGAAGAACACGTCTTCGCGGGTGTTTTCGGCATAGTGCGCGGCGACATGCTTCCACACTTCCGCCATCATCTTGACGTAGTTCGAATCCTTCGCACTTGTCGAGTTGTAGCTGTTGTCGTATTCGTGGTAGTCAATCACAAAGGACATGTTATGTTTGCCGGTCCATTCGACGAAGGAATCGAGAACCATGAACAACGTATCGTCATCGAACTTGAGTTCTGCATCGGTGCCTTTGACAAATGCATCGCGGTTCGTGGCGTACAAATCAAGGTCAATCGGCAAACGGATGCTCTTGAATCCGTTTTCGGCGAGAATCTGGATATCCTTTTCGCCAAATTCAAACTTCTTGAATTTGCCGTTGGCATCTTCAAGCCAGTTGGTGAAGCTTACGCCCTTGTTCAGGTACTTCATCGCTTTTTCTTGCAACGGGTTCGTTACCGTGATTTCGGCTTCGGTGAATGTCACTTCCGGAATCACGGGATCCTTGATTTCCATATCGGGTTTGTCTTTTTCGACTTCGGAAGAGTCTTGCAGATAAATGTTGTCTATAAAGAGAGAATCGGAGACGACTTTAGTTCTGTTGCCCTTGGCTTGGAAACTGATAGCCATGATGTTCTTGGCTTCAAAGGGAACTTCAGCGCCCCAACCGCCTTGGACTAAGTCTTTGAAGCGTACAACAGCCTGCTTCCAAGTGCGGGATGCCGGCATTTTTGCCAGATGAACGTCGTAGTCCAACACGTCGGATGTTTCGATGTGCACTTCGTGTGCGCCACCCTTGTACCAGTAGGTAATGCCGCCAAAACGAGCGTTGGCATCGTCAGGAGCAATATGTAACCCCCAACCCACATACGGGTCGTATTCGTACTCGCCCTTGTCAAGCGTATAGTTCACCTGCAACGCGTAATTGGAACCGTTGTTGACGCGTCCCGGAATGATGTTTTCTTCGTCGTTTAGCGGAGTCGTGATAACGGAGGCGCCGTTGTTGCCTTTGTCATCATAGGTGTACCAGTAATCGCCAATTTTGCTTTCGTTGTCGCCGTCTTCAAAATCATCGACCAAAACACCGAGACCCTGAGGCAATGTGATAGTGCCTTCGGCGGGCTGCGTTCCAGGTTGTGTTGTCGTTCCTGAATCGGCAGGAGGAGTCGCTGTGGAGTCCCGCGATGGAATAGAATCTTTCCCCGCTTGGGTGTCGCTGGGATTCGTGCCCGGCTGGGCAATTTCAGGATTGCCTACGTACGGAGGTAAAGTGGAATTGTCGTCGCCACAGGCGGCAAGAGCCAACAGCGCGGCGGCTCCTAAAATGCCCATTTTTGGATAAAAATTCTTGAGTTGCATAAAGCCCTCTTAAGGTTTTTTCTTAAAAAGTATAATTATCGACCTTGTGTAAACAGGGTGAAAAAATAGAAATCGGTTACTAGTGTAACCACTGTTTTGGTCTAAAAGTCCTTTTTGCTGAAAAAAATTGCACAAAAATGTTTTATTTAGGTTCACTTTTGGATTGCTTTAATCGTTAAACTTTTTAAATTTTTTTTAGATGCGCTATTTTTCGGAAGTTTACCACGAATCGACTCAGTACATACCCCATGGTAGCGGGGATCCGGTCATTATGCACTGGGAAAAACAGTCGTATGCCGACAAACGTTATGAGGGGTGTTCGAGGTTTCCTCTCACGGCGGGATTCATGCCGCTCCTTGCGCCTATTTCGGCGGATTATCTGAATCCGGTTTGCGTTTATGCGGTGATTCATGGTATGGATGTTCCCGATGGAGTCTATTACGTTGACCGAGACGAGGCGAAGCTTGTACAGTTGGGAGGGGCGGATGCCCGTAAGGCTATCCTTTCGGCGTTCCCGGAGCAAGAGTTTGTCAAAGAGTCGCAAACTGTTTTCCTTTATACGGGACTTCTCGAAAGGGTCGTTTGGCGTTTCCGGGAGTCCGCGTATAGACAAGTGCAGATTGATGTCGGAGCGGCATGCGCCAATACGATTCTCCTGGCTAAGTCCAGAGGCCAAAAGGTATTTACGCTGGGTGGATTTGTCGATGATTCGATTGCGGTTACGCTCAAACTAGGTGCAACTGAAGTCCCCATGGCGGCAATTGCCGTTTTTCCTGAAAAAAGCATGGTTGCGTTCAATTCTGTCGATGATGGTGTCGGTGAATTAGCTTATTCGAACCATGCGGAAATGAATGCATACGTAGGGACGGAAGAACAGACTTTTGATATCTCGCGGTATCCGTCGCGATTCATGCTGCAAAATCATTTGGAAAATATTGATGATTTGAACCTTTGCATGAAGGTGCGCCGTTTGAATGCCCAGGCGTTGCCAGGTGACGAGTTCCCGCTTACACCGTCGAAGTTCACGAACGAATATTACTTGCGCGAACTGTGGTATTTGCGTCCGGACAAGAAAGTGATTGCTCCGTTTGTTCACGGAACGCTAGACTTGGATGATTTTTCGTCGATGTTACGTTGGCTGGAACTTGCCCAGTTGAACGCCTTCGGGGCCGGGCTTATAAAAATTTGGGTTGTCGTCTTTGATGTGATGTTTGTGTATTCCGGCGTGTATCGCTATATTCCTGTACGCAAGTCCATTTATATGCAGGGCGGCTCCGCAAATCCCAAAAGATTTAACAAATGCTTTGCGGTTCCTGAACAAATTCAAAATTCCATGATGGCCGTCGTTCTTACGTCGGACTTGAATGAATCCTGCAAAGTTCTTGGCAATCGAGGTTACCGTTACATGAACCTGAACGCAGGCGTTCTCACGGAATCACTTTACGTTTCGGCCCGATTGCTTAACAAAATCGCTCGCGAAGAACATTTCTTTTACCATGATGAATTAAAAAAATTGCTTGAAATTCCGGAAACCGAAAGTATCATTTCGACGGTGTTGATCGGAAAAAGCCAGGTAAGATAGCGATTGGACTATTGAATTTTAGTCAATGGTCGTTGGTCATTAGTCTGTAGTTGTTTCTGCTTTGTTATGCTCGCCAGAGCCTGTCCTGCCTGCACTGAACAACGCCGAAGTGAGCAAAGCCGAAGTGAGCGGGCCTCTGTGCCGGGGGTGCCATTCTTCTTTTACGCAAACACTTTGAGCAGCGCGGGTGTTATGAATACGGTAATCACGCCCGCGACGCCTATGGATAAACTGCTCATGGCGCCTTGAATTTCGCCGATTTCCATCGCTTTCGTCGTGCCGAGGGCATGGCTAGCGGTCCCGATGGCAACTCCCTGCGCTACAGGATTCTTGATGCGGAAATAGCGGCACACAAGCGGCGCCGTGACGGCTCCCGTGATTCCTGTGATGACAATCGAGACTATCGTGATGGACGGAATGCCGCCAATTTGTTCTGAAAATACGGAGCCCATCGGAATCGTAATGGATTTGGGCGTCAGAGAAAGCATCAGCGTCTTGCTCAAGTTGAACATTTTGGCGCAGGCAATCACGCAGATGACGCTTGTCGCACTCCCGACTGTGATTCCTGCTAGAATCGGGAACCAGTATCTTTTGAGACTCTGTATCTGCTTGTACAAGGGAACTGCAAGCAGAACTGTTACAGGCCCGAGAAAAAACGAAATGTAGTCACCACCGACTTTGTATGTTTCGTATTCGATACCCGTGACTGTAAGAAAGCCTATGATGAGGACTGTGGCGATGAGAATCGGATTCAATAACGGATTCCGCCATTTGTTGTTGATGAAAATTCCGATTTCAAATGCGATGATTGTGAGTATGATTCCGAACATGGTGCGTTTGCGTATTTAAACTTTGCTTTGTTTTGAGGAGTTTTTAGGCGTGGGTGTGCAGTCTTTTGAATTCTTACTTAGAAGCTGTACGGTCCAACCTGTGGCAGCCATCGTTACAATCGTGAGGACTATGCAGAGAAAGAGCAATAACGGCCACCTGCTTTTCACGTCGTCGCCGACAAGCATTAGCCCAATCGCCGGCGGCAAGAAAAAGAACGAGAGCCGTTTCAAAAAGAAATCGCTCACTTCTTTAATATGATCGAGTTTTACAATTTTTAAGCATAGTAAAACGAGTAAAATGAGCATTCCGAGAATGTTGCCGGGAATTGGGATGTCTGTGCTTTTATGAATCAAATCGCCTGCGTAGCAAATCCCCAAGATGAGGGCTAGTTGTAAAAGAATTCGCATGCTGCCAAAGATAGCTTTTTGAACGTTCGAAAATTGAATTTAAAGGCCCCAAAATAGCCAAAAGTGTTACCAAATGGACGAATAACGGCATTTTGGTAACATGTTTTCTGTATAAATTAATGAATTTTCCCGTTGCTTTCCCTGAAATTTCAAAAAAAGTGTTACCGAAACGGAAATTTTTCTTGATTTGGTAACATACGAATGGATCGAAAATGATATTTTATTACATATAAAGTAGAAATTATGCTACCAAACATGCAAAAAAAATCATTTTGGTAGCATATTTTCTCAAAAATGTCCTATTTTCTCCCCAAAATCGGGGCGGAAACACCCTTTCTAGCGCCAAAAGCTATATTTTCTTGCATGAAGATTGTATTTATGGGAACGCCCGCGTTTGCGGCTCAATTCTTGGAGCATCTCGTTGCTTCCGATAATGAAATTTTAGCTGTTGTCACTCAGCCGGACCGCCCGGCAGGCCGCGGCCGTGTGCTTACGCCTCCGCCGGTGAAAGAGGCTGCGCTCAGTCACAATTTGCCGGTTTTGCAGCCGACGGACTTGAAGTCCCCGGAATTTGAAGCGGAACTCCGCAAGTACGATGCCGACCTGTATGTCGTCGTGGCGTATTCCATATTGCCCAAGAACATTTTGGCTGTCACGAAGTTTGGCGCCGTGAATGTTCATGGAAGCTTGTTGCCGAAGTATCGCGGTGCGGCACCTGTGCAGCGTGCCATTGCCGATGGGCTCAAGGAAACGGGCGTGACGGTTTTCCGCCTGGACGAAAAGATGGATCACGGTCCGATTCTTGCACAGCGCACGGTCGTGATTGACCATCAGGATACGACGGCGAGCTTGCTCGATAAAATGGTCGCTCCGGGGTGCGATGCCTTGGACGATGCGATTGCCCAGCTCAAGAACGGTTGCGAAAAGGATTTGACGCAGGATCACGCTCAGGCAAGCGGAGCCCCGAAAATCAAGAAAGAAGAGGGGCTGATTGATTTTAGCTTGTCTGCGCAGACCATCCATGACCGTATCCGCGCATTTAATCCGTGGCCGGGTGGCTATGGAAAGCTCGGTGGCCGCATGGTGTATCTCCGCAAGACGGATGTCGTAGGCGTTGGAGCCTGCAAAGCCGAAGGCTCAATAGCTTCTGCGATTGCTAAACTTTCGCCGGGCGTTGTCGAATTTAAGGATAACCGTTTCTTTGTCGGCACTGGCGATGGCGTTCTCGAGGTCATCGAAATTCAGGCGGAAGGCAAAAAGCCCATGCCCGTCGCGGACTTTATGCGTGGAATCCAAAAGCGCGAGGGACTTCAATTTTGCTGACAGAACGTGAAGAAGCCTACCGAGTCCTTTTACTTTGGTTGAAAGACGGCTCGTTTATCAAGGAAAGCGGACTCTCTCCATTTGCGATGGAACTTGCCTTGGGCGTTTGCCGCAGGTACTTGTATTTGGAGTATTTCATCAAATCGCTCACGAAGAGAATGCCATCGCTCGAAGCCCGCGTGGTTCTTGAAATGGGGCTTTTCCAGATGTTCTTCATGGACGTACCGGATTATGCTGCGATTAACGCTAGCGTGGAACTTGCGAAATCCGCTAATCTTGGCGAAAGTACGGCGCGTCTTGTGAACGCGGTGCTTCGCACGGCTCGTCGTCAAGGCGAGCCCGCGCTTCCGCCGCAGCGCGTGCGTCGCGTGAGTATCGAAAATTCCGTGCCCGAATGGCTTGTACGTCGCTGGTTCGACGTTTATGGAGGCGACCGCGCCGAAGCCTTGGCGAAGGCGACGCTGGAGCGCCCGACCGAATGGATCCGTGTGAACTTGCAAAAGACGAGCGCTCCAGTGCTTGCCGAAAAAATCGGCATTACGGGCGCCTCGATTCTCTTTGACCGTTATATCGAAATTCCGCGTGATGTGGGCGTCAAGCTGTTGCTTGCGCTTCCTGAATTTGTAAAAGGCGAGTTCTCGTTCCAGAACCCGTCCGCTTTCGAAGTCGTGAAACTCTTGGCGATTAAGCCCGGCCTAAAAGTCTGGGACGCCTGTGCCGCACCTGGCGGAAAAACAGCGCTCATGGCCGAAATGGACTCTTCGCTCGAAATCCTCGCAAGCGATTCGTCTGCCTCGCGTCTCGAAAAGATGCAGGACCTGATGAACCGTCTTGGACTCAAGAATATCAAGACCGAAGTCATCGACCTCGCCGCAGTACCCCAAGCTCTCGTGGCCCATACCTCTGCGACTTCCCCGCAGCATTCTCCTCTCTCGTCTCTCGTCTCTCGTCTCTCGTCTGAAGCAAAATTCGATCGCATCCTCCTTGACGTTCCCTGCAGCAACATGGGCGTTATCGCTCGTCGTCCGGAATCCGTCTATCGCATGACTCCCGAGGCAATCAACGAAATTGCCGAACTGCAATTCAAAATTCTTGAAAACGCATCCGCTGCACTTGCGCCTAACGGGCGGCTTGTGTATGCCACATGCAGTCCGGACCCTGCAGAAACAACGCGAGTCATTGCGCGCTTCGTCAAGGCTCATCCCGAATTTGTAAAAGTTGGCGACCCTATTTTGCCGGGTTTGAAAGATTCCCGTTTAGATGGCTTTTTTGCACAAGCTTTGGAATACAAAAAATGAAAAAATTCATAACAATTCTAACGCTAGGTCTAGTATCGCTTTTGCATGCGGAAGATTCGTTTGAGTTCCGAAACGATTCCGTCGCCGTAAAAGAAGATATCTCGTTTTCCCATTTCTCCGTATTCCTCGAAGGCGGCGAAATTTACCCGATGGGCGATCTGATGGATGCCGTAGAGAATGCCTTGTACGGTGGAATCGGCGTCCATTACACATATTGGGACAACGTAGATGGTGTCGTGATGTTCCAATACACTTATTTTAAACCGCGGACTGATATTTACTACGACGGAGTCCATCAATTTATGGGGCGCGTCGGTGCCGACTGGAAATGGCCAGTGATTCGCCCGGTTGTGCTTGGCGCAGGCTTTACTTGCAGCTGGACCCGTGCCGATGCCGAACAGATCCATTACGAAAAACGCGGCGGCACACTGACGGACAACGAAACGGAATTTGGCTGGTATGCAAGAATTAGTTTGCCCGTATTTAAATTTAAGGAATATAGCGCCGGTTTCCATGTCTCGTGGGAACAACTTTGGACCCTCCCCAAACGGTCTAATATGTTGTATGCCGGACTCACTTTGGAAAGGAGCATTTGGTAATGAACTCCTTTATTAATAAAATAATTATATCTGCTTTGTCAGTCTCTTTGACTTCCGCTTTCGCTTCTATCGATCCCGAAATGGAAGGTATGGAAGTCGTTTCCCGCGACGATGGAACGTTCTTGATCGGTTCGCCCACGTTCTATTTTGACCGAGCCCTTGGGGCAGGCGGCATACACTCCGAAAGCGAATTGTGGACTCCCCGAAAATTGCACCATCGTCTACTGTTCAATCGCTTGTCTGTACTCCCGAGCTGGAATCCTATCGAGACTCCGTCCATCTGGATGAAAACGGGTAACGAACTGGGTGACTTGATTTATCAGGATTTTCTTACGGAATCGAAAGAACGCCCCATCAACAGAACTCCGATTTTGGAAGGCGGTTTCCGCACGCCATTGTTCCATGGGCTGTGGGCTACGTTCCGCTTGTTCCAAGATGACCATTACTGCTTCTATTCGGCGCGCGCCTACCGAATGAACCAAGTTGACGGCTCGTTCTCGTATTTTGGCGAAAACTGGCCCATGTTCAGTTCGGCGTATGGCGGACTTGGCTTTACGAATGACTTCGTGAACGCCTCTGTACTTGCCGGAATGGAATATATATGGATCTTTACCGAAAGCTCCAGATGGATTCCGGTGCAGTATAAACCTCGCATTGAAGCGCGTGCAGATGTAGGCAATTTCTCGACAACGTTTGTCTATGAAAATGCGGAGTACCAGAACTACCGTAAAAAGGAATCTGGAGAACGCAAAGAAGTGAACGGCTCCATCGTTTATAGTTGCGGCGAAAACTGCCAGCGGGGAATGCTGCAACTTTCTGCTGGCCTTGCGTTCCGTTTTGTCGATGATGACGGAGTCGTCTATACAGGACTCGCAAACGATCGCGCCTTGTGGCCGTTCCTCGAAATGCGTGTACGCCCGTCAGAACAACTTAAATTCGATGTCATGTTCGGCGTCAATGACAGGGACTGGCTCGTGCAGGATAGCGTTGAATACCAGATCCCCGTTCTAGAAAAAATGAAAATTACGCTTGGCGCCAAGAATATGTCTGGAACGCGGTTGAACCCGATTGCCGATACCCACGAATATTTTGACGGCGATACGATTTCGCTTACGGCAAATGGAAAAATGAATTTGTTGCAAGCATTTGTGCGCTTTGACGATACTCTCACGAACTTTATCGGATTTGGCCTTCGTGGCAGTTTTTGGGCCGAGCATGGGGCAGAAACGTTTGAAGCGGATAAGTATGTCAAGGACGGTATCTACACGTTCCGTCACGGAGATGTATCCCGCATCAATTCTTGGATTAAGGCCGTTACGGGCGAATTCTGGGTTAAACTCTGGTACAAAGATTTGCTCAGGTTTACGGCTCTGACTGGCTTTGAACGCATTGACGGCAAAGAAAAACGTTTTGAAGTTAATCCGTCGGAATTTTTTGTTTCGTTCAATGCCGATTGGCTCATCAAAAAAACGTTCCGTATTTCGCATTCGCTGCGTTACAGAAGCGATGCCGAATGGAACCTTCGCACGAATGACCCGTTTGTTGTAAAGGGCGACTGGTACTGGGACGCTACGTTCGAACAACGTTTCCCGAAGTATGGAATATCGCTGGCAGGTACTATCATACAAGCCCTAGGCCGCGAAATGATTGAAACGCCGAACGGAGAATATAGCCGCATCCGCTTCTTCTGCACGGCAAAAAAAGCGTTCTAGCAAAGGCTTTCTAGCAGACGATTTCGTTCCCGCCCAAGTGAGAATACTTCGGCGGGAATTTTGTATGTGAATAAAATTTTGTTCGCCGATTAATCAATAATGTGGTCAGTTTTAGATTCGTCATTGCCGGACATAAACTCCCCGATAGTTAGGGTTCCATTAAGGAGTCTATTGCATGTGATGTCATGAGTGAGCGCTAATAAGGCTGGAGTTATTAATGTATCTTTGCCTTCTAATAAGAGTTCCCCTGAAAAAACATTCCCTTCGCAATCTGTATTGGTTAAATATTTTGGCGCGTTTCCTTTTTTTATTTCATTTTTTGCTAAATCACAAATTTTTCCCAGTTCTTGTTCGTCTAAACCATTATAAATGGTGGTGAAAAGTACTTTGTTCCCATTGAATAATTGTACTTCTTTGATAGACCAGTCTTTCAGCACAATATCCAAGGTTACCATGTTTCTATCTAGTTGTGCTGTGCATGACTGGGGTATTTCTGTCATGTCAAAATTATCAAATATGGTAATCGTTTCATTTGTGCTTGCTTCCGGTTCGTTCGTCGAACTGCTGTCACAAGCGTTGTATAATAATGCCAAAGTGGCAAGAGCAATTGGTAAAAACGACTTTGTTCTCATGGGACTCTCTTGAATTTTTAATTCACATAAAGATAAATCTACCAAATTGTTGCGGTAACTGTATAACGTTTTTTTAGGATAAAATCGAAAAATTTAATTTACAAAATTTCTGTTGACAAAATCGTTTTTTTTTATAATTGTATTTGGCGTAATCAAGGCTCGTTAGAAACTGATGATTTGGAGATAGATGCTACAATATATTGGAAGTGATTATCTCCCCGCGCTTCCGATTCTCTTGAGGTGATTTATGCGAAAAAAATGGTTGCTGTCAATTCCGCTATTGATAAATATTTTTTCCTGTGAGATATTTCATA
>CADCDO010000041.1 GCA_902800345.1 Fibrobacter succinogenes | reverse complement strand
TTTCTGCAAATCGTCCTTGTTCAAGGTTCGCGTTCCGCGACCCTTCATCTGTTCAAAGTAATTGCGGCTGCGGACATCACGCATAAAGATAAGACATTCTATCGGTTTGACATCTGTTCCCGTCGCAATCATATCCACCGTAACGGCGATTCGCGGATAGTAACTATTGCGGAAAGATGATAACAGGGAATCCGCCTTGTCAGCTTGGCAAGTGATTTTCTGACAGAATTCATTGCCTTCGCCAAACTCTTCGCGAACAATTTGGACAATATCATCAGCATGGCTGTCGGTCTTTGCAAAAATCAAAGTTTTCGGAACTTCCTTGCGGCACGGGAATAGAACAGTTGAGAGACTTTCCTTGAACGTCTTGATGACCGTACGGATTTGGCTGAAGTTGACAATATCCCTATCCAACTGAGACGGCTGATAATCCACCTCTTCGTCAAGCTGTTTCCAGCGTTTTTCGCGAGACATCCTGTCACGGCATTCCACCTGTTGTTTCAGGATATGTCCGCCATTCTTGCCAACCTTGGTTTCAATCACAAAGACATCTTCGCCCACATTGACATTATCAATAATAGCTTGCTCGCGGGAATACTCGCTAACAATATTTTCATCAAAGAATGCGAATGTTCGTTTGTCCGGTGTAGCTGTCAAACCGATAATGAATGAATCAAAATACTCAAGAACCTGATTCCAAACATTATAAATGGAACGGTGGCACTCATCAACAATAATGCAATCAAAAAATTCCGGCGGATACTTCTCGTTATATACAACTGGTTTGGGAGACTTTTTGTCCGCAGTTTCTAACTCCTCAAAATGAACTTCTTCTGCCGATTCATCAAGTTCCTCGCCCTTCAATATGGAATACATGCGTTGTATCGTACAAATGCAAACCTGAGCATCCTTAGGTATAAAGGATTTCTTAAGTCGACGAACTTCATACAACTCAGAGAAAGACCTATTATCATCTGACGGACGATAAGCCAAAAATTCACGTTCTGCTTGTTCACCAAGATCTTTTGTGTCGACCAAAAACAAGATGCGTTTCATCTTGCCAAATTTCAGAAGCCGATACGACGCCGTAATCGCAGTGAACGTCTTACCCGCACCCGTCGCCATTTGCACAAGAGCCTTGGGGCGATTTTCAGCAAAGGATTTATCCAGATTGTTAATTGCCGTTACCTGACACTTTCTGAAACCTTCCGTATTCAACGCAGGCATATTCTTCAAATTATTGCGAACGGTATTGGATTGTTTCAACAATAAATCTAACGTTTCAGGACGATGAAAACTAAATACTTTACGAGAACGATACTTAACATCGTCATAATCAGTAAAGCGAATTAGCTTGTTTGTTGCCTCATACGCAAAACGTATTCTGTAATTGCATGAAATCCATTTGAACATGCTATTCGCATAACGAGCTGATTGCGATTCCACAGAAGTCAAAATCTCGCCCGCTTCTTCGCGTTTTGCCTCAATGACACCAACCGGAACCCCATCCACAAATAAAGCGTAATCAACAGGGCCGGAACTCGTCGGGAACTCGCGAACAGCAACGCCGAGAGACGCCAATATATCCACATACTTGACATCTTGAATAACCCAGCCCGACTGGACTAGTTTCTTGTCAATTTCTTCGCGTGCCTTTGCTTCTGGCGTCATATTGGGAAATATAAGTTAATTATTAATAAAAGGAATCACAGATACCTACGAAAACACCCTTCAAGTTCACCATGCACTAGTAGGGCCAAAGATCAAAAGTATCCACCCAGTTCGTTTACACACCTTACATAATATTTGAAGCATTTTCCGTATTCTCTTAGCAGTTTCATTACAAGCATTTTTCATATTTGAATCCTTATTTTTCTGCATTTTGTTGAATTTCATTTCCTCCATAAT
Source organism: Fibrobacter succinogenes (assembly GCA_902800345.1). Classification (GTDB taxonomy): domain Bacteria; phylum Fibrobacterota; class Fibrobacteria; order Fibrobacterales; family Fibrobacteraceae; genus Fibrobacter; species Fibrobacter succinogenes_H. The sequence continues at coordinate 24,298 of CADCDO010000041.1, read as the reverse complement.
AAGTACAGGGTATTTTTGCGCAAAAACTGATTCACTGTCAAATAGAAGATTTTTCAAGCTTCAAAGCATCATTTTGGTCTCAACTTATTTTTGAGGGAAACTTGGTCACCACAACATGGGGCGTGGGTTAGACGCTCCACTTTGATTTTGTCAAAAAAATGTACAGTCCTATTGACAAACTGGATTTTCGAATCTATATTTAGTGCACAAGTGTGTAGTCTTTGGTATTTTTCGCTTGTATGCCAAAGGAGTTGACGATGAAGAAAGATGTTGTGGTCAGTGCGGCCGAGGCCGTCGCGCCGAAAAAGCCCGAATTTTCCCTGATAGACGAGAACATGCTCAAGTCGCGAATATATACCATCCGCGGGGTAAAGGTCATGCTCGATGCCGACCTTGCCGAGATTTACGGGTATGAAACACGATTTTTTAACCGTCAAGTAAAAAATAACATCGAAAAATTCGATGAAGATTTTCGATTTCAGCTAAAAAAAGAAGAGTACTACGAAATCCTAAGGTGCAAATTTTGCACCTTAGGATCTGATGAAGTCTCGGATCCTTTGTTGATTCTAAGGTCGGAAAAACCGACCTTAGAACATGGAAAATATGCAAAATACCTGCCCTATGCCTTTACGGAGCAGGGCATCTATATGCTCATGACGGTCCTCAAAGGTGAACAGGCGACCGCACAGAGCAAAGCCCTCATCCGCCTTTTCAAGCAGATGAAGGACTACATTGCGGCGGAGAATGCTCCAGATGTTTCTGCAGGGATGGTCGCCCTGGCGACGCAGACGAGCCAAAACACGCGGGATATCGCCGAGATTGCCACGGATGTCCGCTCGCTTTCTAACAAGGTGGAGCGAAACGAGAGTTTCCTCCAAAAGGTCATGGCAAATTTCATCGACCCGAGCACCTTCAAGCACTTCCTGATTTTGAACGGGCAGCGGCTGGAGGCCGATGTCGCCTACACGCAGATTTACAGCATGGCGAAGAAGTCGGTGCTAATCGTAGATGATTACTTGGATGTAAAGACCCTTGATTTGTTGCGGTGCGTGGCAAATGGTGTTTCTATCAAGATTTTCAGCGAACAGTACGGTCGTACCTACCTGACCGAAAGCATGAAGGCGGACTTCAGAGCTGCCCGCCCAGATGTGGAGCTTGGCGATGTTCACGCCACTGGGAATAAGTTCCATGACAGGTACATCTACCTGGATTTCGGAACCGCCAGCGAGAAGCTGTTCCATTGCGGAGCATCCTCCAAAGATGCCGGCAACAAGATCACGACCATCATGCAGGTAGAAGATATCGCAGGATATCGCCCACTGTTCGAGAATTTGTTGCAAGATGAAAAATGAGGGTGAGAAATTTTTTACTACTTTTCCAACTATGAACAGACAGCAAGTTATCGTGCATCCTTACGACATGGCGCAACCGGACTGGGTTCGCTGCATTTTGCCGTTCCTCCAATTCATGGGCAAGAACGACTTTGATATCATCCCGTCCATCACCGAAATCATCTGCACCAACAAAGACGCGCTCAAGCAGACGCGCGCGGTGATTCTGCAGAAGCCGACGGCGCCGGGCCGCGCACAGATTGCGCTGTACTACTCCAAGCTCAAGAGGGAATGCGGTTTCAAGCTGGTGACCGACATGGACGATCTCCTTTGGGACCTTTCGCCGATTATCGCTTCGTACGCAAAGCACATACAAAATCACGACCAGATGATGCTCACGAGCCTCAAACAAGTTCTGCCACTTTTTGATACAGTAGTTTGTTCTACACGATACTTGGCAAGCCGCGTCAAGTCCGACCTCGGCGTAAACGCTGTCGTGATGCCGAACGGTGTTTCGAAGTCTTTGTTCGGAATGACGCAGAGAAAGTCCGCATTCACGGGCATTCCGAAGGTAATGTACGCGGGCAGCCTCGGGCATTTTGCAGACGGTGTCGCGGGCGACCTCGAAGGGGCATGGGTTCCGTGGATTCGCAAGCACGTCGCCGACGGGAGCATCGACTTCTACATTTTCGGCGAGCCCGATTTCCTCAAGGACCTCGAAGGAAAATTCACGAAGATTCCATACACGAACTTCTTGCCGTTCGCACAGACGGTGGCGAGCTACAAGCCGGACTTTTTCCTGGCGCCGCTTGCGGCGAACAATTTCAATCGCGCAAAGAGCGACTTGAAGCTCAAAGAAGCTGCGGCTCTCGGAGCAGTGTTCATCGGCAGCGACTTCGCAAGTTGTCCATACAGCTACGCGCCCAAGGAACAGCTGGTGGGGTTGAATGCGACGCTCGACGATATCGACGCGATGTTCCGGAATCTCTGCGAACCGGAAAAATTCATGCAGGCCATCAACTGGCAGTACCAGGCAATGGAAGAAAAACACTGGGCGCACGAAGATCCGGAATATCAGAAAAAGTTCGTGGCAACGTATTTGTAACAATTAGACGACAAATGCGTAAGGCGAGAGTCGCAACCATGCTTGCATGGATATGACCGAGCCTAGCATTTGGGACTTGAGCGAAGCGATAGTCCAAAGAACGCTCGCAAAGCTCGCTATAGACGAAAGACGAGAGATGAATCGCGAATTTGCCGCATTTTCTTACACAGGCTCCAATTGATGACTCGCACCTCCTGAAGCTACAGCTACTAGATTCTATCGCTCGGCGCAGTTTATTTTACTTTGAATGCAATTCCTGCGGAGTTTGGGAATTCTCCATGCCTTGGCTTTTTCGTAGCATTTCGGCGGCACGCATAATCTCGCGTTCGCGGATAACTTCATCAACATGCTTGTTGAAAAGTTCTTCCGTATGAATCCGGAAAATTTCGCGTTCCTGTTTGACGTATGCAGAGAAACTCATGATGTACAAAATGGGAATCACGACAACAAGCGTCTTTTCTAAAAATTCTACAAAATGGTTGCCATCGGCTTGTACCGCCGGAGAAACAACCGTCAAAAATCCAAGCTGGTTAGGATCTACAAAAACAATCAACAACAACAATAGCGATGCGATAAGCCACGCGTTCAAAATCCTTTTCGGGAACCGTTCCTTGAGAATGCCACGCTGTTGCATGTATCCTTCTTGGCTCTTGACCATATCGCTAAAAATGAAGTAATTCAAAATGTAACCGACAAACGGGATGCAGGTGAGGAGAACCGCGCCCATCGGCGAAAAAGATGTCGTCGTCAACAACCGCAAATTCGAAATTGCCCGATGCAGCCACGACAAATAACTAATGCAAAAAACAACTAGCGATATGAATATACCGGCACCGATGCAAAAGGCGAATGCCATAAAAAGCATCCCCGTACACAAAGCCAGCCAATGTCCAAATAAGAGATATATGCTAGCCACCATGAAAACAAATTGCAGCCAAAAAGCGACGAAAAGAATAAAGATGACCTTCATCCAAAAAAGCACGCGGTTGGCACGTTTCGTATTGTCCTGCATAAATTGCGTTATCCTACATTATACCCAACACACAATATAACAATAGAACGATGATTATTGGATGAAAACCATTTTAAAGTTAAAATTTTCATGTGAATATAATGTTAATTGTTTAAACCATTTATAGCTGGATTTAACGCCACTCTTTACATATTATCCACATTTTTTTTTCATGTTTCACGTGAAACAATGAGATTGTGGGGAAGTTTTACCATTATTTATCAACATGCCCATTATACAGTGAACAAATTGGTGATATAAAATTTTTGATTGTTAATTAATTTTTATAGTTTATCAACTATATAATATACATTGTTTGACAACGCAAGGTTACTCCAAGCATAAATAGCCCCTTTCTTTTCGTAAAAAAAATGCCGAATTCACGAAGAACTCGGCATTTAAATTGAGCTTATTACTTGGATAATAAATCTAAAATTTCACAACACGAGGTGCTTCCGTAAAGCTGTAGAACGTGGCGGTCGCATCCTTGAAGTAAAGAACTTCGGTATTTTCGTCATCGGGGGAGTACATCGCCTTGAGTTCGGGGTAGTTTTCGAGCATGTGGACCTTGGGTTCGCGGCGGTCGTCGCGGACAAGCGTCCCGGCAACACGCAACCACTTTCCGGCCTTGTTCATGGCGCAGATTTCGACCTTGCCGTTTGCCTGAATCTGCTTCGAGACGTTCTTGGACTTGCCCGTCTGGATGTAGAGCTTGCCCTCGAAAATTTCGATGGTGCCAAAGGGGCGTACGCGCGGCTGGTCACCATCGACCGTCGCGAGGAAATAGGCACCGCATTCCTTGATGAAGTTCTTGATTTCTTCCATGTGTTTTCTCCTATTAGTAATGATTAAAGTAAGGCTCGATGTTCGGGGAAAAGTCCCTAGATTTTAACCCTGACCTCGTAGCTGGAGATTGCTTCGCCTTTAGCTCGCAATGACAAACCCGATAACCTCATAGCTCATAGCTGCTCAAATTACCGACCAACGCTTCCGGTTTCCCAATCCCTTTAAATGGCGAGCGCTCGCTTTGCCAATACAAATACTCTGCCCAAGCACGTTCTGAAAAGGCAATTTTAGCCTTTCTCCATAGCCTCCAATTCCGCCATAGTTTTCACTACAACTTTACCAGAATTCAACTCATCAAGACTTTTCTCCAAAACCGACATATTCTTGGCGCTGTAAACAGCATCGGGTTCACGAACCACGAAGGGAATCCTGTGTTCGTTGATGACATGCTTGATGAACATATAAATTGCTGCGGAGGAGGAGAGCCCTACATTATTGCAAAAGCGATCAAAACGCTCTTTATCTTCGGCATCGATACGCGCTGAAATAGTTGCCTGGGCCATACTCAATCTCCTTTTTTGCATTCTGCATAAATATACAATAAATCTTCTGCAAAAGTATGACATTTGCAGAAAAACCGAGTCAGGAAGCAAGTTAACCACCGTGTAGCATATGCGCCCTGAATCTGGGCACCTGGGGGAAAATCGTAATTCGTGGCTTTCTAACGGAATCACGGGAAAGTCTTCCGGGTTTCCCCGCCTGTCATATCTGCTGGTAAGAGTACAGGTTCCGGAATCACGGAAACAACCTTCTGGGCTTTTCCGTCCGTCACATAGACCAAAACGTGAGAATTCAAAAAAGAGGAAAAAATGAATAAAAATAAAAAGGTCGCAATTACAATTAAAAAATGGTGGAACTGGCTTAATTATGGATCGTTACCTTTAAAAATCTACGGGTGGACAATAAAAAGTATAACGACCCTACAATCCATTATCGACCTCATTACGATGGACTAAAATTTACTTCGGCAGGCTCCATGAACTACGAGGCATCAAGCGACTGCCGGAGATTGCTTCAGGGCTTTGCCCTTTGCAATGACAATTTTTTTTTCGTCTCTCGTCTGTAGCCGCGCAGCGGCGTTCTCTCGTCTCTTTCCCCAACCACTTTCTACTGTCTAATTCCTACTACTCCTCTATAAATCCTTTCCATCTCCGCACTGAAGCAGCAGAAGATGACTTTCTTTATTTTCTGCGCAGCGAAATTGCGGACCGTCCTCACGGCAATCTCGGTAGCGTCTTCCCAGGGGTAGCCATAGACGCCGGTGGAAATAGCGGGGAAGGCGACCGTCTCGCAATCGTTCTCTTCAGCAAGGGCAAGGCAGCTTTTATAGCAAGATTCGAGAAGCTCAGGTTCCCCATGTTTACCGTCACGATAAACCGGTCCCGGTGTATGAATCACGAACTTCGCCGGCAACTTGAACCCGGGAGTGATTTTCGCCTTTCCCGTCTCGCAACCTCTCAGCGGAATGCATGAACGCAAAAGTTCCGGACCCGCCGCCCGATGAATCGCACCGTCGACACCGCCACCACCCAACAGCGAACAGTTCGCCGCATTCACGATAGCATCCACTGTAAGCTTCGTGATGTCCCCCTGAATAACTTCAATCTCTATCATGAAAACCTCCTACAAAATTTCGATATAAATATAATTCACTATATAAAAAAAGATAATTAGATTGCACCTATGTATATTAATAATGTTGCATCTTTGGACACTTCGTGTCCTACATCTTGGGTTCGGCAATGCCCACACAAGTGTGTTCTGCGGCTCTCGGCTCATGTTGGGCCTCTGGCTTCGCCATAGGCCTACACCCTTCGATTTCCAAATAAAAATGTGCAATAGTTCACAAGGCGAAGCAAGCAGAAAACATTTATGTTTTCTATTTGTGAGCCGAAGAAATGGACGCGAAGCGTCAACCACATTTTTGCTTGGAAACCTTGGTTGTGTTTCACGTGAAACAGTCGATAGCGAGAGTCGCGACGGGATGCTTGCACACCGGCATGACCGAGCATGAGACTGTAGGACTATAACGAAGTTATAGTCCCAACATTGCGAGATGAGCGCAGCAAAAATATACCTGTGTATTTTTATTGCCGAACCGAAGCGAGTTGGTTCCAAAGGAGCAAACAGTCGATAGCGAGAGTCGCGACACCCCAAAGCCGAACCCTTTAGTCACTCCCCATAACATTCAACAGAAATGTGAATAGATGTTGAAAACTTATGAAAGATGGAATGAGGAAACTCCCGGAAGGGTACATTTATGTATATTGTGCCAGAGGTCCTATGAAAATTGAACATGTTGCTATCTGGGCGAAAGACATCGATAAGGTGTGCGAATTCTACCATAAATATTTCGGTGGGGTAGTCCACCCACTTTACCATAACCCGACAAAACAGTTCACCAGTCGGTTCATCACCTTCGATGATGGTGCCCGCCTGGAAGTCATGCACCGCCCTGATATAGATGTTAAAAGAAATGTTGGGACTGTAACTTCGTTACAGTCCAACACCCATCGGTCAGCAAATGAAAAAATGCGAGCATTTTTTCGCTTTCTGACCTCGGCCGTGTTTCACGTGAAACCTTATGAGGCGAGTGAAGCAGAACCAAATATATCTGGTTCTATTTCCGAGCCGATTAAGGTAGGACACGAAGTGTCCCAACATTTCGGTTTTACCCAACATCTCGGTTTTACCCATCTTTCCTTTTCTGTCGGTTCGAAAGAAGAGGTAGACCGTCTGACTCAACAGATGTCTGCCGATGAAGTTCCCGTTGTAGGTCAACCGAGAACTACTGGCGACGGGTATTACGAAAGCGTCGTCCTCGACCCCGAAGGAAATCGAATTGAGATTACTGTATAACTTTGAGGAATTATATACTTGATTACACTTATCCCAAATACGGCATCATGGCAGACTAAGGTTGGTGAGTTCTTGCAACTATGATTAAAAAGTCTCTTACCATATTCCTTATCTCTATATCTTTTGTTTTTGCCAAAATACCTGGATTGGGGGATTCCTCACAGGATTCTACTATTTCTATAGAATTAAGCAACATCTATGAAAATAAATACAATCCCTTCAACATTTTATTTTTAGGCGGGATAGGGTTTACCTCTACAAAAAGAATTGAAATTGATATAGTCCAAATCAGTGCATTAAATGTTGGAAGCAAACTATTTAATTTAGATCGTCTATTGTTGGACCAAACCATTTTCCGATTTGACATACGATTAGACAAAACTGAAGACAACAAGACAATCAGCGACATATCTATCGGAAGCGCCATCTTAAATACAGTTTTAGGTTTTACCGGAATGGCAATCCCTGAAAAAAGTTTCTTCTCGAACATCGTACTTGGCGGATTATGGTTTTCGTCCGGAACCACAAAGCTGATTCTCTGGGGAAACAATATCTCCGGCGTATCTTTCGCCGAAAGCCATGCTTTTGAATGGTTTCTCCGTCAAACGACATACGACAACAAGACACATTACTCATTCAAGGAATTTGGTTTTGTCGAGGAGATTGGAATCCAATTCGGCATCATGTTCGCACAGACAACAGCTGGCGTTTCTTTCGAAATCACGAATAAGCAACGAAACATCGGATGGTTTTTGAAGATAGTTACGCTCCCCATCCCGATAGAAAAATTCCCAGACGATAAACAAACCAAAGAATAGTATCCTTGATTGTGTTTGGACTCTTCGAGTCCTACATCTTGGGTTCGGCAATGCCCACACAAGTGTGTTCGCTGCTCTCACCCTACGTATGTTTCACGTGAAACACAATCGAGGCTAGAAAGCGAAAATACACTCGTGTATTTTCATTTGCTAGCCGAAGAGTGTAGGACTATAACGTAGTTATAGTCCCAACACAATAGCGAGAGTCGCGACGGGGTGCTTGCACACCGGCATGACCGAGCAAGAGACTGTAGGACTATAACGAAGTTATAGTCCCAACATTGTGAGACGAGCGAAGCGGCAAGAAACTGTTTACTGACATTTCCGAGGTAAGCGCAGCAAAAAACACTTGCACTTTTTTATTCATTTGATTAAATTCACGCATAACATAATTTCAAGAGCTATCCAACAAGCAAAATTTTTATATAATATATCACAGTCTCATCCTGGAGAGTTTAATGAAATCAAAATATTTTCTTTTAGCAGCTGCGCTTTTCATCGCCTGTAGCGACGATTCCTCTAGCACAGCCGTCAATAATCCTGTAGAATATACCTACACCGACTGTATCCAAACAATATTCGATTTTCAGAAATCGTTTTTTTCAACCTATGACAAGGATTATCATGGTTTAGTAACAGACAGCATGTACTGGGACAAGGGCACTGCCAACAACAGGGGCAAGTCCATCTATACCTACAAAGCCTACCGGACCGGCATGCATCTTGACAGTACCTACGAGTCGAACCTCCGCGAAGGAGAATGGACATACCAGACCACCGTCAATACCAAGGAAACCAGAGCCATACGCGATGGCAACATCACTACGTTCATCTCGACGGATAACGGAATCAGCGACACGGTAACCATCTACTTCGACGGGGACTCCCTGGCCACTACTTCCAGGGACGATGGCGGGGAATACACCAGCATCTACGTTTTGAGAAACGATACAATCTTCAGGCCGACCCAGGACGATATTATCGTCAAGGACGAAAACGACATCAACACCTGCTACATGAAAGAGAACCGCAACGGCGAATGGATTACCTGGGATCGTTACGAAACTGGAGTCAAGGACGGAATGATCTTGCTAACCAAGACATATATCGAAGACGGATTAGACCATAAGGTCGGAACCTACTTCATGTTCTACCGCTAATCTTTAGCAATTAAACTTTTTAAAAATCCTCCCAGAATAGGGAGGATTTTTTGTTTTCGCGACACTCACTTTAACAATTTCGGCGCAAGCGCGAAACTAGCGCCTCGGCTATGGAAAGTATGTAAACATACTTTTCGCAGCTCTCGGCTTAACAGTTTCTCAACATTTATCAAAATGTTATCAACATATATTTTATAAAAATATGGATGCGGGGGAGTCTGTTGATTGTTTTCTAAAAAAGTTATACTAAATTTCAAGTCGGAACATAAATGTTGGCAATGTTTGGACACTTCGTGTCCTACATGCTCATGCTCGGTCATAAAAATATGCAAGCATATTTTTGCGACACTCGCTATCGCATGTTTCACGTGAAACACAGCCAAGGTTTCCAAGCAAAAAGACACTTGTGTATTTTTATTTGGAAACCGCAGGGTGTAGGCCTATAATGCAGTTATAGGCCCAACACAATAGCGAGTGTCGCGACGGGGTGCTCGCACACCGGCATGACCAAGCATGAGACTGTAAGACTATAACGAAGTTATAGTCTCAACATGAAAGAACATTACTGGATCCTTCCCCTTACGGGTCAGGATGACGGCGAAAAGAAAACTTGAGTTACAGAACTAACATAGAGCAACAGAATCTTCTGAACCAGTTCCTAAAGGAACATATTCTCTCTGAGTTGTCCAAAGAGCAAATGGACAAGCTCTATGACTTTGCCGATCTGGTGGTAGAGACCAAGCAATTCGGCAACTTGATTTCAGCGAAGGATTCCGAGAAGTTCCTCAGCAGGCACATCGCCGACTCGCTCGTTCCCTATATATATATACTAGACGAAAGACGAAAGACGAAAGACGAAAGAGGTGTCCTATCGTCTATCGTCTACCAGCGAAGCGATCTTTCGTCTAAAAAGTGGGCTGATATGGGTGCAGGTGCAGGCTGTCCGGTTTTCCCGCTTGCCATTGCGATGCCCGAGGTCCAGTTCTATGCGGTGGAGCCTCGCCACATGCGCGTAGAGTTCATGAACTACGCGAAGGAAAAACTCGGACTCAAGAACCTGACCGTAGTAGGCAAGCGCTTCGAGACTTCGGGCCTTACCGACCTGGATTTCATCAGCTGCCGCGCCCTCTCGACTTTCGAAAACGACTGGGAACGTGCACAGCCCGCCCTTAAGAAGGGTGGACTCTTCGTTACTCTAAAAAGTTTCAATAGCATTTCACACCTGGAAAACGACCCGGCAGTCAACATCTGGAAATACAAACTGCCGAACGAAGAACAGGATTACGCCTTAGTCACTCGAGGTAATAAATGAGTAAAGTGATAGCAATATGCAACCAGAAGGGCGGCGTGGGCAAGACCACGACGGCCGTCAACTTGGCTGCAAGTTTTGCCGCCCTGGAGAAGAAGACTCTTCTTTTAGATATGGATCCGCAAGGTAACGCATCCCAAGGTCTTGGTTTCATGGAATCCCAGGAAATGGATATCCACGAAATTCTCGATATGGCCGGAAACCCGGACAATCTTACACTTGAAAATATCAAGCCGGCCATCATTGACACGACGCTTGACTATTTGAAGATTATCACTTCCGGACCTGACCTTGCTGTCATGGAAATCGAACTAGTAAATGCCATGAGCCGTGAGCGCCGTCTCGAACGAGTGATGAATATTCTCAAGCAAGAGTTCGATTTCATCATCATCGACGCACCTCCGAGCTTGAACTTGCTCACCATCAATACGCTGACTGCAGCGACGAGCGTGCTTATTCCTGTACAATGCGAATATTACGCGTTGCAGGGCATGACCGAACTTTTCAAGACAATCCGCGAAGTCCAGAAGAATCTGAATTCCAACTTGAAAATCGAAGGCGCCCTCCTCACGATGTACGATTCCCGCCTGAGTCTTTCGAAACAGGTCGCCGAAGAAGTTCGTGAAAACCTGAGCGACACCGTTTTCCAAACGATGATTCCGCGCAACGTGAAACTTTCCGAAGCTCCGTCTCATGGCAAGCCGGTCATCCTTTACGATGTGCAGAGCACAGGTTCGCAAGCGTACATGAAACTTGCCGAGGAAATATTGAATAAGGAGAAGTGATAGCTATGGGCAATGGGGTCGCACCTACGGTGCTTTGGGCTATGGGCAAAAACGAATTTTCTATTGCTTAACCCCATACCTCAAAGGGAGCCTAAGGCGACCGAGCCCATACCTCATCACCTGCATAAACTATTAACTAATAACCATTGACTAACAACTAGAAACTATTATGGGTAAACAAGCACTTGGTCGCGGTCTTTCTGCAATTTTTAAGGCACATGATGTTCTCGGCAATTCTGTCGATAACGCCATCAACAATACCGGCGCAAATGAAAACGTAAAATCGGACAATCAGAAAATTGTCGAAATCAACATTGACTTGATTGACCCGAACCCTTTCCAGCCGCGCAAGTTCTTCGATGACGATGAGCTTGTGGAACTTGCTGAAACAATCGAAAAGCATGGACTTATCCAGCCGATTGCCGTGCGAAAGGTAGGCGACCGTTACCAGATTATCAGCGGTGAACGTCGTACCCGCGCTTCCAAACTTGCAAACTGCAGAACCATCAAGGCACAGGTTTATGACAATCTCGATGACAAGACCATGAACGAATGGGCACTTATCGAGAATATCCAGCGTGTCGATTTGAATCCGATTGAAGTCGCACAGTCGTACCAGCAGTTGATAGACAACCACAACTACACGCATGAAGACTTGGCAAAAACGGTAGGCAAGTCGCGTTCCGCCATCACGAACGCACTTCGTCTTTTGAAGTTGCCGAACCAAGTCCAGGCGTGGATTCAAGAAGGCAAACTCGCAGGCGGTGCCGCCCGTGCACTTTGCAGTGAAAAAATCGCGGATCCCGAAGCGCTTGCGAAACGCGTCATCGAAGAAGGCTTGAACGTCCGACAGATTGAAGCCATCAGCCGCGGTGAAGACCCGTTTGAGAATAAAGAAGAGAGAAGAGAGAAGAGAGAAGGTGAACCAGAAAATGCTTCTGGCGAAGTAGGCGACGAGCTCCCTCCGGAAGTCCACGGTGCAAATTCCGAAACTGCAGATGTCCCGGCAAGGCCGAAAGTCGAACTCAGCGCCGACATGAAACAATTTGAATCTCGCCTCGAAACGTTCTTCGGCACAAAGGTAGCTTTAAACCCAAATGCCAAGGACCAGTCCAAAGGTACCATCGTCATTAACTACTATTCCATGGATGACCTGACCCGAATTCAGGAAATAATGGAAAACCGTTAACGGTAGAATCGTGAGTCGCAAGTACTATACCATCCAAATCATACCGGAAAATCCGGAAGGCGCAAAGAAGTACCGCATATCGAGCAAGCAGTTCATCTTGTTCCACATCGGACTTGTCGTTGTCGTCATTATCCTCGGATTGTTTATATTCCACATCGCAAAAATCAACAAGACACTTGCGAATTACGAAAAAATGCGTGTCCACAATGCACAGCTTGTGAAACAGAACGCAAACTACGAAGAACTGTTCTCGCGACTGGACTCCCTGTGGATCATGGAAAACCGAATCCAGAACATTTTTGAGACGTTCCTCGAAAATGACTCTAACAAAATCAACAGCATCATAGAACGCAACCGTTTTTCACATGTGCCGTCCAGCAAGAACGACATCGATTTCGAAGGTATTCACAACTGGCTTACGACCGACGACAAAAGCCGGATGGAAAGAATTCCGAACGTCATTCCCGCGATTGGAATCATCAGCAAGAAGTTCTCCTACGAAAACAAGCACCTGGGTATCGATATTTCAGCCAGGCAGGGGAATCCGGTTTTCGCTTCCGGTAGCGGAAAAGTCACTTTCGCAGGTAAAAGTGGCGATCTCGGGAATACGGTAGTCATCGATCACCAGAACGGATTCAAATCCTCTTATTCACATCTCAAAAGTATAAGGACTCGTAAAGGCGCCAATGTAACAAAGGGCGATGTCATCGGATACATCGGGGATACCGGCAATACAAGCGGCCCACATCTTCACTACTCTGTCACCAAAAACAATATTCCACAAGATCCGGAATCCATCTTTACTTACTAGGGGAAAGCATGTCTAGCAAAAATGAACAGGAACTGACACAAATTGGCAATGCCGTCCAAATTGGTGGCGACATCATCGGAAAGACGGACTTGAGAATCGCGGGAAAAGTTCACGGAAATGTTCAAATTGACGGTGAGCTTATTCTTGAAAAGTATGCATACATTGAAGGAGATGTCAAGTGCAATGCAGCCATTCTTGCAGGTTCCATAAAAGGGAATGTCGATTGCAAGGGCAAGTTGATTCTCCAGGACAATTCACAAATAATCGGAAATGTAAAGGCGGAACAGCTTATTATCAACGAAGGTGCAGTTTTTCAGGGTAACTGCGAGATGAGCAATATCACGCATAGAGAAAATAAATCAATTCACCGCCCATATTAAATAATACTAGATATATTTATATATGATAGTTGATAATTAATGTAGTGAATAGTGAATAAAAAAATAAAACGAAGAGCGTAAGTCTATAAAAATCAACGAGATAGAGAAATAAAGAAAATGTTGATTGATGTTGAAAACTTAAAACTTATCCACTTTTTTCAACGTTGATAGATGTTGAAGTCGAGTTTTCAATGTGAATTCACGAGAAGATAACGAAAGTATGTTGAAGATTGTCGAAAAAAGAAGAAAAAATTGGTAGAAAATTTGTTTTTTATCACAAAAAGCATAAAAAAGATTTTGATAGACTCGTTTCTTATTAACAATAGCTATATTCTAATATGTTCTAAGTTGTAATAACTTTATGGGAAAGAAGGTGCTTAAGATAGGTCAAATTACGGATCTCCACATAGGAGAGGATGAAAGCCTTGTGCAGGGAATCGATGTTCGTAGTAATTTCCTAGCGGCTTACAATTCTGAATCTATGAAGGATTTGGACCTTTTGGTACTTTCTGGCGACTTGGCAAATGAAAATGCCGAACCGGGTGCGTATTCGTATATTTCCGAAATTTTGAAAGATTCGAAAGTCCCGGTTTGCGTCATACCCGGAAACCATGACAATGTGGAAGTCATGGAAAAGTTTTTTGACTTGAAGGGTAAGGTTCACGACGGCAAGTGCTATTACCGTTTTGAAATGGACGGCCGTTCCGTTTTCTTTTTGGACAGCGCAAACGGGACCGTGTCGAGCGAACAGCTTTCATGGCTTGAAAAAGAAGCCGCAAAGGTAGATGGCGAAGTTTTGTTGTTCGTGCATCATCCGCCTTGCCATTGCGATCACAAGTTTATGGACTTGAGATATTCGATGAAGAATATCGATGAAGTCCAGGCGACACTTTCTAAAATCAAGAATCTCAAGCATATTTTCGTTGGGCATTACCATTTCGAAAGTACGGTTGAAATTGAAAACCAGACGGTGCACGTCACGCCGTCAACGCAGATGCAGATTGATCCGAACAAGTCGGTATTTTGTCTGAGTTCTGCGGCTCCTGGTTGGCGTGTCATTCAATGGGGCGAAAATTTTTTAGAAACAAAGGTTTATTTTTCACAGACCCCTTGAAAAGTCGAAGCCGTTTTGCTAAATTTGCAGTCAATGGCGGTTTAGCTCAGCGGTAGAGCACTGGAATCATAATCCATTGGTCCGGGGTTCAAATCCCTGAACCGCTATTAAACAAAAAAGAGGCGAGTATGTCAAAAAAAATTCTAGCAATTTCACTTTTGGCAATCGCCTCTTTTTTTGTTTCCTGTCTCGATTCTAAGGGTTCGGATTCGCAGTCTGGCTCCACGCAGGTGATTGTCCCGAAATCGCAGCCGATTGTCACGGTTCTCCCGTTTACGGCTCCGGCAAAATCCAACATCAGTGTCGAAAAGGCAAATATCTATGCCAAAGCGAGTAACGGTCTCGTAGAACTTGGTGTCAAGTGGTCCGAACGTATCGACAATGCGAAGGATTTCGAGAAGGTCCAGATTCTCAATGCTTACAACGTTGCCCGTGATCAGCTTTGCGCACGTGCGGGTTTGCAGGGCGGCATTGCGGAATATGACTGGATTACGAACGTTGCCATGAAGAATCCGGAAAACAGGGCTACCTTTGAAAAAGCCGGATTCAAGATCAAGTAGTTATTAGATTTTAGGTGTTAAGTGCACCATAATGAATGCCACGAAAAATCGCGGTTTTTTTGTATTCTGTCATGTTATTTGTGCTTTGTCCGGCTGTTTGTGCGTTTAATGCGGAAGATGGGGTGGTGTCAAGAGTTTTTTGCGGTTAGTGCCAGGTAGTGCCAAAGGTTTTTCGCGAAAAGAGTTTGTCCCAACACCAGATTTAGGCTACATCCGCCTTCGCCTTGTTGTTTACGTACTTTAGTGCTCGTTTTGCAGGGATTAGTACGTAAAATTTTTGCGATTACTTTGTATGTTACGTACTGAAATGGCGTTTTTGAGTGGGTTAGTACGTAAAAATTGCAAAAATAGTGAAAAATGCCCGGAAAATTTCGTCTTTTGACGTTAAAAAATGCTTTTTCGATGTTTTTCGGTGTTTTTTGAGTAAAAAAGGAGCAAAATTACGTACTAAGTGCTTTAAAAACAGTGCTAAAGTACGTAAAATTCCTAATATTGATTAATTACTTTGTTATAAACGCCTATCTGCCGTTCAATGATGCCGTTCCAAGAGAAGCATTCGTTGATGCGTTTGCGGGCACCGACGAGGAGCTTCTCGATAAGCGACGGGTTTTCTTCGAGACGTTTGAAGGCGTCGGCAAGCGCTTCGGGATTTTTTTCGGGAACGAGGATTCCAGATTCTCCGTCGATGACGACATCCGGGATGCCGCCGACGTTGCTTGCGACAATTGGGAGTCCGAGTTCCATGGCTTCGATGAGAACGACTCCGAGTCCTTCGGTATCGCCCTTGCTATCGACGATGGCGGGGAGTGTAAAGACGTTTGCCGTTCGGTATTCGTTCGCGAGGTCTTCAGGGGAAAGCTTGCCCGTGAAAATGATTGATGCTGGAGATCCTTCGACTTCGCTAAAATTGACTGGATCCTTCGACTTCACTTCGTTTCGCTCAGGATGACACAAGGTTGGTGAGCTTGTCGAACCACTCTCGTCTCTTCCTTCGACAAGCTCAGGACAGGCTACTCGTCTTTCGTCCAATAAAGCTGCTTGCTGCTTAAGTTGTTCGGTCAAGTCGCCGCCGCCGACGATACGGATTTCGAACTTGTCCCTGGGCAAGTACTTTGCAGCTTCGATGAGATAGCGGATGCCCTTGCGTTCAATGTGCCGCCCGACAAAAAGAATCTTGAACTTGCCGTTCACGGCATGCGGAGTAATTGTGACTGGATGGGGCGTCGCCCCAACCTTTGAGGCTCGGTCATATCCATGCAAGCATGGCTGCGACTCTCGCCTTTTAAGGTTGTCTTCACGTTCGTTCAGGATGACACCGCTGTTGTCTTTTGTCTCAAGAGTCGTTCCGTACGGGCTCCATTCGACGTTTACGTTTTTGAGAGCTTTGATTTTACTGGCGGTGAAGCTTGAGTTTGCAAAGACGGCCTGCGCACGTCCGATGGCGAATTTCAGAAGTGGCTTGACCCATTTCTTTTTACGGATGAGCAAAAGTTCCGCGCCGTGGAAGTTCAGGACGAGCGGGATTTTGAAAAGCTTTGCGGCGCCGAGTGCGATATAGGCGTGCGGAAATGGCCAGTGGGCGTGGATGACATCCGGGCGCCATTTGCGGCAAATCCGGAGACACTGGATGAATCCGTTGATGATGTAGGGGATGGCGAGCAGTTGCAGCCAGGGCTTTGAGGCCATCTTGCTTGGGGCGCCTTCTTCGTGTGTCAGTATCTCCCAGGCGGCGGGTGCGTAACGGAACCGGTTGACGTGCGTTCCGTCGATGTTGTGGCTCTTGAGGCCCTTGTACGACGGGGCGAGGACTTGAATTTCGACGCCTGCTTTTTTCAGGTGTTCGATGGAGGAGCGTAGCCACGGGACTTCGGAGTCTTCTTGAAATCTTGGATAGACGGAGCCTATAACGAGGACTTTCATTGTACCTGCTTTTCGGCTTCTTGTGCCTTGTTGATGTCCTGGATGCAGGCGGGATAGACGATGGGCCTTACGTTCTTGTCGAGTACGAGGTCCATGATTTCAAAGTTGTGTGCGCTTGCGGTCTGCTTGAATCGGCCTATGAGGCGGCTCCAGCCGTCGATTTTTGAATCGAGCAACAGAAGGCCGATGCCGCTTTCGTGCTCCAGGAGTCCAAGGATGTCGCTGCCGCGCCTGTTCTTTGAAAGTGTTTCTAAAAAGGAATTCCAGAATTGCTGCGAGTTGGTCTCGTTGCCGAGGATTTTGTCGATAATCTCGAAGTCGAATTCAACATATACGAAGGAACTATTATCCTCGTCACTGCGGATAATTTCTTCCTGACAACGTCTCTCAAAAATATCTTCAGTATAAATGGAGATATTGTATTGATGCTTTTTAATCAAGTTGAAGAGGTCTTCCTTCATCATTGCCTCTAATTTAGTCTATTTTTTAACCATGCAGCGATTGTTAAAATTGAAAAAAGCGCTGAAGAGCAGTGTTTTGGCTTCTTCGGTTGAAAATTTTAAGGTCATCAAGTCGTTGACCAGCAAGTACCGTCCGATGACGGCTTTCGAAATCCAGATTTTGGAGAAAAATGGGAACACTTGCGATGACTGGACGAAGGTGATGGTCGAGCCGGATTTTGACCCGAACAGGATTTTCCGTTCGAGTTTTATGGGCGATGTCCGCCTGCCGAAGTTTTTCGGGACGCTCCTTTTACCGGGTGACGTTTCGGTCGCGACAGGTATTTATGACTGCATGGTGCACAACTGCATTATCGAGAACGCCTTGATTTACAAGGTCTCGATGCTCAGTAACGTTCTTGTCCGTAGCAGTGCCGTTGTGCAGAACGTGGGTACTCTCGTAAGCAGTGGCAAGATCAACTACATGGTGGGTTCTTCCATCAATGTCGGTAACGAGATGGGCGGTCGCGAGGTGCTCGTGTTTCCGGAAATCACGATGGAGCTTGTCGATTTGCAGTTGTTCCACAAGGCGGAACAAGGTGTACAGGAATCCTTTGTCGAGATGCTCAAGGCTTACAGGTCCGAGCTTGCGCTGCCGTTCGGGATTGTAGGGAAAGGCGCCGTCGTTTTGAATACGAACATTGTCCGTAACAGCTGGATTGGTCCGCATGCGCGTATCGAGGGTGCTGCAAAGATCCGCAATTCCATTATCATGAGTTCGCTCGAAGAACCAAGCCATGTATATGATTCCGTGATTATGGAAAATACGGACGTGCAGATGGGCGTGACGGTGCATACTGGCGCCGAAGTGCAGAGTTCTGTGCTGATGAGTCGCGTGAAAGTGGGGAGCAAGGCGATTGTGAAGTCTTCCATCATCGCTCCGTGCTGCCATATCGAAGAAGGCGAAGTGAACTGTTCGTACATGGGCCCCATGACGCAGATGCACCACCATTCGCTTTTGATTGCAGCGCTTTGGCCGGAAGGTTGTGGCAACTTGGGCTATGGTGCGAATGTCGGCAGCAACCACACAGGCCGCATGCCCGACCAGGAAGTGATGCCGGGGCAGGGAATGTTCTTCGGGCTTGGCGTGAATATCAAGTTCCCGTCGAACTTCCGCGAGTCGCCGTTTACTTTAATTGCAAGCGGGCTTACGACTTTGCCGCAACGTCTCAAGTTCCCGTTCTCGCTCGTGCGTCCGGGCGATCCGCAACTGGTCGGTGTCGCTCCTCGTTTGAACGAAATTGTGCCGGGCTGGAACTATTCCAGGAACGCCTATGCGCTTGACCGTAATGCGTACAAGTATTCCGTTCGCGGCAAGGGGCTTGTGCCGTATTCGTTCTATTCGATATACAATCCAGAAACGGCTCGCCTTGTGTTCGATGCATACAACCGTTTGCAGGTGGAAAAAGTCAAGGACTTTTATACGAAAGATGATATCGACGGTCTTGGTGAAAACTTTATGCGCGAACGCGTGCGCCAGGATGCGGTCAAGACGTATATCGATTACTTGGAACATTATGTGTTCGATTTGATGCTTTCGCTTGTTGAAGAAGACGAATCGCTCTTGAAACAGTCTCCGCGCGAATTGCGCAGGCTTCTTGTAGATACGAACAAAGAAATTGCGCGAGTCGTGACACTCCCCGAAACGATGGATGACCTTGTAAAGCGTTACAGACAACTTGACAAGGAATGGTTTGATAATGTAAGCCATGGTCTGGATCGCGACAACGAGCGCGGCCGCAAAATTTTTGACGATTACGATATTGCCCATCCGGTCGATAAGGGATTTATGGAATGGGAAAAGGCTCGCTTTGAAGAATCGGCGAAGCGCTTGAACGCATTTGTGAAAAATCTTGCTTAGGCATGGATTGAACGGCGCGGAATTTATCTGTTATGTTGTATATTTTACTTTGTGTGGAAATTGCCACGCGTATTGCGCTTGAAGTTCGCGAACGCAGGCTTACACAGTTACGCGGTGGCGTGTTTGCCGTGCTGCGATTGATTCCGCTGGTGAACGACATTGTGCCTTTGCCTGAGAATCGCAAGGATGTGCCCGAATCTAAATTTATGAAGCTGCATGAGGAAGGGCACAAGGTGTTGCATCATGCGGTATTGCGGAACTTGATGAAGGTCGCGTTGTGCATGGTTTCAGTGTGGTTCATGGCTGCAATGATGGTACGCTGGAATGCCAGTTTTATTGAAGCCGTGCTGTGGTTGCATTTGGTCGCGATTCCGTTCCGCATGCTGTTCCATTTTTACTGCTGGAGTCAAGAGTATGAATGTGACAAGTATGCGCTGGAAAAGTCCGATAAGAAAGTGGCGAAAGCAGCCATGCGCGAATTGGCGTTGTGTGAAATTCCTTATACCGCTTTGTTTGCACTCATATACCGCGAGCATCCGACCGTCGCGCTGCGAAGCCAGAGAATCCTGAAGAAGGTGATTAGTGGTTAGTCAATAGTCATTGGTCAATGGTTGTTTATTAATGTTTCTCCGTCATCCCGAGAAGCAAAGCGACGAGGGATCCAGTCAATTTTTGTGTTCGCATTACAAGATTTCACTGGATCCTTCGGGGTGAACCCCTCAGGATGACGCATGTAGCGACACTGTTCGGAATGACATTTCTAACCCCATACCCCATACCTCATTCCTAAAACCTAATTAAACTTAGCTTCTTGTACCATCCTTGTCGCTTCTTCTATTTTGCGGTTCTGCAGGACTTCATCTACCTTCTTTTTCAATGTGTTCAATGTTTCGTTTTCGTAAATTTGAAAGAGTTGCTGTTCTTTTTTCAGGAACGGTTTGATGACCCGGACAAGGCAAATTATTATGCCGGCGATGATGATTGTGCCGGTGGTAATGCTAATCGGGAATGTGGTGCTTAAGTGGGTTGAGTAAAGGAAGAAAACGTAGCAGATATTGACGGCTAAAAATGCGAATGCAATATAAACCGGTTTCAAGTTGATGGGGGCCGCTGTGCTATCCGGTTGTTTGGCGTCAAGCTGATGTTCCGTATTTTGGACGATATCTCTGAGGATGAAGGCATCCATTATCGGGCAGAACGAAAAGAAAACCGCTATCCACGGGGAAAATGTCGTGGTCGCTACTTCCCGCAAGTTTGCTTCGGCACGGAAAATCCACAAAAGCCAAAATAGACGAGAAATGAATGCCGCAACAATGGTAATAAAAAAGAGTGGCATGAAGAAGGTAAACATGAATAAAGCGCTTCTGCCATCGATGTCTTCTAGAGCGGCTGCTAGTATGATGCAGTCTGCAATGGTGATAATTGCTAGTAAAACAGCAAAAAACTTAAGCGAAAGGAGTAGTTTTTCTCCATTTGAAGCGTTGTTTTGCATAAACCGTCCTTTTTGTACAATATACAAAAGGTGCATGATGGATTTTTTGTGTTCGCATTACAAGATTTCACTGGATCCTTCCCCTATCACTACGTTTCAGGGTCAGGATGACGCATGTAGCGACACTGTTCGGAATGACGTTCCTAACCTCATACCTCATACCTAAAACCTAATTAAACTTAGCTTCTTGTACCATATATGTCGAAGTTATGTCCGAAATTTCCTATTTCTTTTTTTGTCAAATAAAAAAATAAAGTCTCATTTATGCATAAGTCTAAATAATGCGAGATAAATAGTCAAATAATTTGGGGATAACGATTGTTCGTCGTGAGAATGGAGGCGTCGGCCAAGGAATACCTTCGCAAAAGTCTGCAAGGTGAGTGTCGCGACGGGCTGCATGCAGACCGGCATGACCGAACCGTAGCGACAAAGGCGAATGCTGCGGTTGCACTTGTGCAAACATAGCTGAGCCGTAATTGCTGATGCTGAAAGCATCCACTCTGAGCTGGGGCCCCGCCCGCATGACGTACTTATTGCATTAAAAAAAACGGACTTTTGTCGGTGAACCCAACTCCTATTCAAACTTAGCTTCTTGTACCATTCTTGCCGCTTCTTCTATTTTGCGGTTCCGCAGGACTTCATCTACCTTCTTGTCCAGGATTTCGTTCTCGTAAATTCGAAAGAGCTGCTGTTCTTTTTTCAGGAAAGGTTCGATTGCCCGGACAAGGCAAATTGTTATGCTAGTGATAACAACATTCGTGAATGTGGTATCTAGAGGTGTAGAATAGGGGAAGAAAACGTAGCAGATTCTGGCGGCTAGAAACGCGAAGGCTATATAAACCGGTTTTAAGTTGATGGGGGCTGCAGGGCTATCCGGTTGTTTGGCGTCAAGCTGACGTTCCGTGTTTTGGACGATATCCTTGAGGATGAAGACATCCATTATCGGGCAGAACGAAAAGAAAACCGCTATCCACGGGGAAAATGTCGTGGTCGCTACTTTCCGCAAGTTTGCTTCGGCACGGAAAATCCACAAAAGCCAGAATAGGCGAGAAATGCATGCAACGGCAATGGTAATGAAAAAAAAGGGTATGAAGATGAACAAGAATGAAACGGCGACAGCATCGCTTTTTTCTAGATTGCCTGATGGCATGCAATCTGCGATGGTGATAATTGCTAGTAAAACAGCAAAAATCTTAAGCGAAAGGAGTAGTCTTTTTCCGTTTGGAGCGTTATTTTGCATAATCCATCCTTTTTGTACAATATACAAAAGGTGCATGACGGACTTTTGGCGGTGAGCCCGGTTTTACTTGTGCAAAAGCTTTATATTTTTGTATATTCTTTGCCACAGAGGTTTTTATGTCACGAATGAATGTTTTTAAGGTGCAAAATAGAATGAATGGTCGTGGTATTTCACACAAGAGCGGATTTTTTCACGCAGCTTTTTTAGTGGTATTTGCGTTTTTAGCGGTTTCGGCACATGCGTTTGACTTGTCGGTCAAGGCGAATGTCGATAACGCCCAGGTTTTTATCGGTGATAAGTTCAATTATGAAATCCAGGTCACGGCACCTGAAAACGCCATTGTGGATTTGCCGAGCTTTGTCGGGAACCTTGGCAGTTTTGAAGTCAAGGAAATGAAGAACGAAAAGATTACCGAGGGAATGCCCAAGGGAACAGCGAAATTCACTTGGCTTGCGACGCTCAACACGTTCGTGAGCGGCGACTTTCTCATTGCCCCGCAAGAGGTGAACGCCATTGTTGGCACGGATACTGTCAAGACGCACACGGACCCTGTGGCGGTCAAGGTTTCTAGCCGCACGACTGGCGAAGAGGCGGACATTATCGAAGTCGAGGACCCGATGAACGACCCGAGACTCCCGCAGTGGCTCTATATTTTATTCGCAGTGCTTGGCGTTGCCTTGCTCGTGTTCCTCGGATGGTTCCTGCACAAGAAATTTGCAAAGCGTGGCGAGGCGCCGCAGTTGCCGCCGTACGAAGAAGCCGTGCTTGCCCTCAAAAATTTGCGTGACAAGAATTACCTTGCCGAAGGCAACCAGGGCGATTACTTCATGTCGCTCGGGTTCATTACTCGCCGCTACATCGAAAGACGTTTCGAAGTCGATATTTTGGATGCAACTGTCGCCGAACTTAAGAAGCGCATGTCGCATGTGGCAGGGCTTCCGCAGGCGTACAAGGAATCCGTCGTGACGCTTGCCGTCGAAACGGAACCGGTGAAGTTCGCGAAGATGAAACTCGAAGGCGAACGGTGCACGTTCTGGATGGAATGGGCCGACCGCCTGCTTGAGGATACTAAACCGATGCCGGAAGAAGAAAAAGAGAAGAAAGAGGCTGCGAAGGCTACTGCGAAAAAGTAGTGTGCGCAGTTAATCGTCGCGAGCTCGGAGTTTGTGGCTACTTCATTTAAAGTCCATGGAGAGTTCCGTGGGCTTTTTTCATTGTCATTGAATTTTTTTTATATTCCCGATGTAAGGCATTAACAAAGGAGTTCTTATGACTGCAATTATTGTCATTGTCGTTGCCGTTATTCTTGTAATCTGGGGAGTTTCCATGTACAATGGACTTGTCAAACTCCGCAACAATCGCGAGAATGCGTTCGCGAATATCGATGTGCAGCTCAAGCAGCGTTTCGATCTCGTGCCGCAGCTTGTATCGACGGTCAAGGGATACGCCACTCACGAAAAGGATGTGCTCGAAAAGGTGACGGCCGCACGTGCCGCTGCGATGAGTGCTTCGACTATTGACGAGAAGGTTGCCGCCGACAAGGCCATGAGCAGTGCGCTTGCCGGGCTCAAGGTTTCGTTGGAAGCTTATCCGGAACTCAAGGCGAACCAGAACTTCTTGCAGTTGCAGACGGAACTTTCGGACATTGAAAATAAACTTGCAGCCGCCCGTCGCTTCTTCAATTCTGCGACGCGCGAATTCAACAACGCTTGCGAAGTTTTCCCGAGCAACATCCTTGCGGGCATGTTCAAGTTTAAGCGTGCCGCCATGTACGAGGCAACGGAAAACAGGGCAACGCTCGAAAAAGCACCAGAGGTGAAGTTTTAGAGATTGGGCTATGAGGTCGGGCTTCGCCCTTTCAGGTCGCCTTGCTATGCAAGGCTTTGGGCTAAAGTAAGGCGCCATTGGCGCAATTTTATATCTTGATTTTTTACCCCATACCTCAAAGATTGCGTAAGCAATCGTGCCCATACCTCATAGCGAGCTTTGCGAGCGACCTAAATGAA